>CAJTSL010000130.1 GCA_910578845.1 uncultured Lachnospiraceae bacterium | reverse complement strand
CCATAATACACACCTACCTTTAAGATTCACTACATAATCAAACATTTAATTATATAATACACCTTGCTGATATATTCTTAGGCAAAGTACTTACTCTCACTTATTGAAGTATAACATATAAGCCAAAATCCGTAAATAAATTTCCCTCAGGCATTCAAATTGACTTACAATTCCCTTTCATCAGGCACAAATCACTGTTAGTCACATCAGAAATAGGAATTACAGCAATGCACTCCCGTTTCATTTATCAGTTACTGTCAATTATTAAAAATGCAAAATAAGTCTACCAATTTTTATTTCCAGCATCATCCAGCATTAAAACTGGCATGTAATCACTATGTTTCGTTAACCTTTACCGTATATTTCGTGCCCGGTTTTCAGATGAAAAATGAAATACATAAAAACCTGCAAACATTACGTCTACAGGTTTTTCATCAAACTATTCACTTAGCTCCCCGAGTTGGGCTCGAACCAACAACCCCACGGTTAACAGCCGTGTGCTCTAC
>CAJTSL010000129.1 GCA_910578845.1 uncultured Lachnospiraceae bacterium | reverse complement strand
GACGGGCTGAAAGCACAGAAAACAGAGAAAGCCCGCAAGAACTACCGGGAGCAGCACGAAAGCGATTTTATCATAGCCGAAGCTGCCACCCGGTTTTTTAAGGCACAGGGAATCTCAAAGCTGCCAGCGTCCAAAGCCCTACAAACGGAGATTGAGCAGCTTACCAAAGAGAAAAACGCCCTTTACAACGAGTACCGGGAGAAGAAAGAGAACGTCCGGGAATTGCAGACCGTGAAAAGCAATCTTGACAAAATATTACGCCGTGAGCCGGAACGGGGAAAGGGGCGGGAAAATGAACGGTAAACGCCCCTACATGGACTACCCACAGTACAGAGCCGCCCGCCGCCTTGTGCATGAGTGCTGCAACTACGATAACGGCAACTGTATTGTGCTGGATAACGGCGAGCCTTGTGTATGCGTCCAGAGTATCAGCTATTCGCTTCTCTGCCGCTGGTTTATCTCTGCCGTGCTTCCCCTTGACTGGAAACTGGAAGCCGCCCTTTTACAC
>CAJTSL010000128.1 GCA_910578845.1 uncultured Lachnospiraceae bacterium | reverse complement strand
GAATAGTCTTGGCAGTATGTATAAGACTGGCATGGGAGTGGAACAGGACGGCGAAAAAGCAATGGAATGGTATACAAAAGCGGCGGATTTAGGCGATACAACTGCAATGATAGATCTTGGCTATATGTATCTGACTGACGAAGTAGTGGAACAGGACGGTGAAAAAGCAGTCGAATGGTATACAAAAGCGGCGGATTTAGGTGATACAGAGGCTGGAGAGCATCTTGAACAGTTGCAGGGACAGTAAACGACAGCGCAGGAAAACCTCGTTTGTAAATTTTTGTAATTCATATTGACATTTGCGGCTGTCCATGATATTCTTATAAAGCTGTCAGCAAGGTACTGTGATTACACTTTTAACGAAGATGTGCGGAGTGCCTTTCTAGCTGATATTTTGAGTGGGTTCTGGTGGGTGTGACAAGTTCCATTCTCTTCACCTGCTCTGTGCACAGCTTGTGTCTGTGCGGTTAGATAATGCGTGTTCGTAGCTCAGCTGGATAGAGCAACGGCCTTCTAAGCCGTGGGTCGGGGG
>CAJTSL010000127.1 GCA_910578845.1 uncultured Lachnospiraceae bacterium | reverse complement strand
ATCAGAGATAGAGTCACAAATCTTATGGATTCCAAGAGAGTAGTAGATATCCTGAAGGAACAGATATCCAACGTTGCAGGAGCGGCGGACATTCTTGTCAATCAGCATGGAAGCGGAATATTTGAGAAGAATTCCCTGTTTTGATTGTTTTTCCGCCAGGGTCAGTTTTTTTGTATATTCCTTTGCCCATTCAATGGGATCCATATCACCGCATCTGGCTTTGATTTCTTCAATGCTGCCAAGACGTTCAACCGTTTTGGTAGTTGTTTTGTTTCCAATACGGACAGATTTCTGGACATAATAAGCAGGGGATTTTTTAGTTCCAGCGCAAGTCAGTTTCATAAGCAGCCTCCTCTTTATCTCTATTATAGCACAAATACTTACAAATAGCCACGCAAAAATAGAGAAAATTTGACAAAAAAATACAGGCATTATGCGGCCTGCAAGAATTTTTTTCTTATTCAACTGTCAAACTCCCGAGTTGCATGGACACTGGATGGGGAATTTGGCGGGGAACACTGCAAGGCAGTGAT
>CAJTSL010000126.1 GCA_910578845.1 uncultured Lachnospiraceae bacterium | reverse complement strand
GTTAAAGGTGAGAACGGCACACTGACATCAACAGACCGTACTTACATCCAGGCAGAAGTAAAACAGCTCATGTCTGAGATCGACCGTGTACAGAGCACGACGACATTCAATGAGCAGAAATTGCTGGATGGCTCCTTCTCTAACAAGGGCCTTCAGGTAGGCGCAGAATCCGGACAGCACATCACGATCACGATCAAGAACATGAACACGAATGAATTGATCGCGAGTGCAGTTGCTAAGGAAACTTCCTTTGGCGTATCTAATACGGAAGCAACGAATGCAGATAGTACAGATGCTAATCATTATGATCCTGCAACTTTGACAGATGGCGAAGCAACTCTGACAGCAGGTATGTTAGCTAAATTCTATGAAATAGGTGATAAGGCTACTGTTGTAGATACAACTGTTAGAGACGCATTGGATGGCACAAACTGGGCACAGGCAGCGGCTACAGATGGTACATTGGACGATGCGCCGACAGCAGCAGACTTTGCAGCACTGAATGCATTTGCAAAGAGCGCGATCCAGGATGTATCCAGACAGCGTTCCGACCTTGGTG
>CAJTSL010000125.1 GCA_910578845.1 uncultured Lachnospiraceae bacterium | reverse complement strand
AAATCAGAACCACCGGCTTAGCCGGTGGTTTGTTCTGGCCCTATAAGGGCCTGTTACCGGCACTGGAGTCTAAAGACTCATCGAATGGTTCGCCAGCCGCAACTTCATTTACCCGCTAAGCCCTAAAGGGCTTTTCTTATTTGCTTTGTTTTACCGGCTCACCCGTGAACGGGTCTATATACTCTTTGAGTGTCATTTGGTCGTATTCCAGATCCTCTTTTAGCTGATTCTGAATATACTCCTGTATTTTCTTTGCATTTTTTCCTACAGTATCTACATAATAGCCTCTACACCAAAAATGCCGGTTCCCATACTTGTATTTCAGATTTGCATGCCTCTCAAATATCATTAGCGTACTTTTTCCTTTTAGATACCCTACAAAACTCGATACTGCTATGTTTGGTGGTATCTCCACCAGCATATGCACATGGTCTGGGCATATTTCTGCCTCTACTATTTTCACGCCTTTTCTTTTACATAGTGCACTTAAGATATTTGCTACATCCTGTTTTAACTGTCCATACACTATTTTTCTCCTGAATTTTGGCGCAAACACTATATGGTACTTACAATTCCACTTTGTGTGTGATAAACTATTTACATATAACACTGGAGGTTTTTTACTGTAAGCTAAAGCGGCTGTTGTCACACCTGCATAGCAGGTGGTTTTTTTAATTGCCATACA
>CAJTSL010000124.1:461-733 GCA_910578845.1 uncultured Lachnospiraceae bacterium | reverse complement strand
GATGTAAATGGAGAGTATCACAAAGCTGTTAGAAAAGAAAATATCAAAGACACAGATACGGTCTTTGGCTTCAAGGACACAGAGCAGTCTATGAGTGGCAAGTTTGAAATCAATCCCGAAAATGCAACGCAGCTTCTTTGTGACGGGATGATTTATCAAGTAACATCTGATACCGTATCAAATGATGAATTGGGAAGCTACATTGATATTCTTGCAGAAAGCGTTACATTTGATACGGAAACGAAACGCCCTTTGTCCAAAGAAAATTTAAG
>CAJTSL010000124.1:0-451 GCA_910578845.1 uncultured Lachnospiraceae bacterium | reverse complement strand
GTTCTATCAGATTCTCGTAATCATGCTCCAGCTTATCAAGACGGTCCTGCATCTGGCAGATAACCTTGTTCTTGGTATCATGATTCATGCGATTTAGTTCATCTGGTGTATATTTCTGACACATAGAAACTGCCTTTCCTTTCAGACTGATTATAGCAGATATATGTAGAATAATCCAACCGAACCGGGGAGCAGCTTCGTCATTCTGCCATGCTTTCAGACTGCGTTAACAAGGCAATAAAGCGCTTGGAAAATATAGGGTTTTCAAGGTTCAGATTTTGCCTTCAGGGAAAATATATGACGCTTTATATGTTGCTGCAGGCATCTGCCATATAGAAAAACAGATAAGTTATAAGTGAAAAAACAAAGGGGAAAAATTCTCTGTTTTGCACAATCATTAACTCAAACTTCCCACACCGATTGGTGTGCTGAACCTTGAAAAATCAATACT
>CAJTSL010000123.1 GCA_910578845.1 uncultured Lachnospiraceae bacterium | reverse complement strand
ACTCAGAAAGTTAAGAGACGGATTCAAAAATACTAAATTACAGATGTTATTCAGAGGCCAGAACATTCTCGGATACAGACCTTATGCGGATGACGTAGTAGACAGCTTTGTAGAGAAATCTATCGCGAACGGTATTGATATCATTCGTATTTTCGACTGTCTGAACGATTTGCGAAACTTACAGGAAGCAGTAAATGCGACGAATAAAGTAAAGGCAAGAGAAGGCAGAGGCCATGCGCAGGTAGCGCTTTCCTATACTCTGGGCGATGCTTATACGATGGAATACTGGATGAATATGGCGAAGAAGATTGAAGAGATGGGAGCTGATTCCATCTGTATCAAGGATATGGCCGGCCTGCTCGTTCCTTATAAAGCATCCGAAATGATTTCGGCAATGAAGTCCGCGACAAAACTGCCGATTCAGCTTCACACACATTATACATCCGGTGTGGCGGGCATGACTTATCTGAAAGCGGTTGAAGCAGGCGTTGATGTTATCGACTGCGCAATTTCACCTTTTGCGATGGGCACATCACAGCCTGCAACGGAAGTTATGGTAGAAACATTCAAAGGAACTCCTTACGATACAGGATATGACCAGAGCCTTCTCGCGGAAATCGCAGATTATTTCAGACCTTACAGAGACGAATGTCTTGCAAGCGGTCTGTTGAATCCGAAGGTTATGGGCGTTGACATCAAGACGCTGCTGTATCAGGTACCCGGCGGTATGCTTTCCAATATGGTAAGCCAGCTGAAAGAACAGAATGCAGAAGATAAATATTATGATGTATTAAGAGAGATTCCGCAGGTAAGAAAAGACCTGGGCGAGCCTCCGCTTGTTACGCCTTCTTCTCAGATTGTCGGTACACAGGCTGTATTCAATGTACTGATGGGCGAAAGATATAAGATGGCGACAAAGGAAACAAAGGCAGTTCTCCGCGGTGAATACGGCCAGACCGTTAAACCGATGAATCAGGAGATTATCGATAAAGTCATTCCGGGTGAAAAGAGAATTACCTGTCGTCCGGCTGATTTGCTTGAGAACGAAATGGATAAACTGGAAGCAGAAATGAAAGAATGGAAACAGCAGGATGAAGACGTATTATC
>CAJTSL010000122.1 GCA_910578845.1 uncultured Lachnospiraceae bacterium | reverse complement strand
GGAATTAACAGGGCATGAAATGCCCTGATTTTAAAAGGAGGGTTTTATATGAAAAAGAAGATTTTGTCCATATTACTCGGCTTAGGCCTGGTAATTTCTGCAACAGCCTGCGGGTTACAGGCGCCTGATACGTCAGCTACAGGATCGTCTTCTAAGGAAACGCAACAAGCGGCATCCGATACCAATACGACAGCATCGGATACAAGCTCATCTGAGGCGGATACATCCGCAGATGCTACAGAAACAGCGCCGGCTGAGCCGGAAGTGACATTGGTGTATGCGGAAGTGAACCCGCTGGATACGATCGTTGGACAGATGGCGACTGCATTTGCCGATAAAGTAGCAGAGCTTTCCGGAGGCACAATGAAAATTGATATTCAGGCAAGCGGTGTGCTTGGTTCAGAGAATGATGTTCTGGATACGATGTTAGGCGGTGGCGGTACGATCCATATGTCCCGTATTTCTGCATTTGCGCTGACAAGTTATGGCGGTGAGAAGTCTATGTTGCTTTCCCTGCCTTATACATTTGTGAATCGTGAGCATTTCTGGGCATTTGCGACATCGGATCTGGCAGATGAATTTTTGCTGGAGCCTCATGAAAACGGAAGCGGCGTAAGAGGCCTTTTCTATGGGGAAGAAGGTTTCCGCCATTTCTTTACTGCAAAAGAAATCTCAGGCATGGAAGATTTATCGGGCATGAAGCTTCGTGTTTCTAACGACCCGGTCATGAACGGCCTAGTAGAATCGCTGGGGGCGAATCCTACGGTAGTATCTTTTAACGAATTATATTCTGCTCTACAGACAGGTGTAGTAGATGGTGCAGAGCAGCCCATCGCAAACTATAAGTCCAATGCGTTCCCGGAAGTAGCGCCGAATATGATTTTGGACGGTCATACATTGGGAGCGATCCAAGTTATTATAACGGACGCTGCTTGGGATTCTCTGACAGAAGAGCAGCAGAATATTTTAATAGAAGCAGGGGAATATGCATCCCAGTTTAACAGGCAGATTTCTGAAGAAGCAGAAAACGAAGTATTGGAGCAGCTTAAGGCAGATGGTGTGAATATTGTGGAAGTGACAGATGTCGCTCCATGGCAGGAAGCTGTAAAGGGTGTTATTGAAGAGAATACAAAGGGGCAGGAAGATTTATACCAGAAGATACTTGAACTGGCAAATTAATGATTCCGCTACATGGAGGAGCGCATTGGCGTTATAGTCTTTGCGCTCTTGCCATCATTATTAGGACAATATGAAGTGACCTCACATTTGTAGCAACGTGGATTTACCTGTATACTGAGTTTTGGAAAAAACCATGGTAACAGGGATTACCGCATACAAAAGGAGGCCACTTACATGAAAAGAATACTACGAATCGGAATGGATGTCCATAGCACAAACTACACTTTATGCGCTATTGAGCCAAGATTTGACGGGGATGACATTATCTACGCAAATGTAAAGGTAACACCGGATCCGGACAATATCGTGCAGTTTATTGAGAATATCAAGAAAAAAGTAAAAGATGAATGCGATATTCTCTGCGGTTATGAGGCAGGATGTCTGGGATTCTCTTTGTACCACGAACTGGCAAAAAAGGAAATCCGTTGTGTGATTCTGGCTCCGACGACAATGCTGACACAACAGGGAAAGCGGATCAAAACAGATAAACGGGATGCGCTGATGATAGCACAGTGCCTCGCCTATGGTGGTTATCATGCAGTACACATTCCGACAGATAAAGATGATGATGTCAAAGTATATCTGCGTATGAGAGATGACCATAAACTGGACTTAAAGAAGACAAAACAGAGGATATGTGCATTC
>CAJTSL010000121.1 GCA_910578845.1 uncultured Lachnospiraceae bacterium | reverse complement strand
ATCCGGAACAGTGGCAGATTATGGACAGAGAAATCATTCCGGACTTAATCAAAAGATTCGGGAAAAACCTGAAAATCTGGAGCGCGGCCTGCTCGACCGGGGACGAGCCTTATTCTCTTGTTATGGCATTATCGAGGCATCTTCCGCTGAACCAGATTAAAATTTATGCGACGGATTTAGACAAGCAGGTCATCGCGAAAGCGAAGACAGGCCTGTATGTTGAGAAGAGCATTGCCAGTGTGCCGGATGATTTTAAGAAAAAATATTTCACAAAGGTAGGGCCTTCCTATCAGATTTCAAATGAAATCAAGTCGCGTGTGGAATTTAAAGAACACAATCTGTTAAAAGATACTTATCCAACGGACTATCATTTGATTGTCTGCCGTAATGTTCTGATTTATTTTACGGAGGAAGCGAAGGATGAGGTATTCCGTAAATTCCAGAAGAGCCTGAAATCGGGCGGATTCCTTTTTATTGGAAGTACGGAACAGATTATTAACCACAGGGAGATAGGATTTGAACGCAGAAATTCTTTCTTCTATGAGAAACCTTAAATACAAAAAGATATGAGTATCATCATACAGAAAGCGCAGGCCGGACAGCCTGCGCTTTTTCGTTTTAAATGCCTGCCATTTTATGAAGCAGATAGCCCGCATACATGGAAAACAGTTCCCGGTCTTTTTTACGCTCTTCCGTTAGTTCGAAGAAGAGTTCTTTGCTTTTATGGTCTCTCTTGAAGAAGGGCTCTACCTGTATGTCCCACTGGGGCAGATAGGTAGAAAATTTTCGTGTATAGCATGTTGCTGCCGTTGCCTGTACGCGGTATGTCCTGTCCACAAAAGAGGATACGGACTTATGGATGGCAGTATCTTCTGCGGGCAGATAGTAATAATCTTTGTAATTGGAATAAAAATATTTCAGTTCTTCTTCATAGACGGGGACTTTCAGGAGACCTTCGCCGTCTTCGCCGTTGAAACAGCATCCGTTTGAAACAACGGAAACCGGACGGGGAATCGCACAGGGCAGGGAAAGTTTCATCAGGAGCATATGCCGTTCATTTCCGTCGCTGTCAGGATAGGAAGCAGCCTGTACTTTTTTAACTTTGATTTCCTTGTTAAACAGGTCATGATAGGAAAGTAGCACAATGAGCTGCAGCATGCCTTTCATATCGTCACTGTTGTGAAGAATCAGCAACTTGTAAAGATAATCCGTTGGATTTTTCACATAAGTATGATAGATATTAATAAGTTGGCCGCCGTTATATTTATCTTCCCTGCCGATGCCGAGAAAACCTTCCAATGTTTTCTGCTTGCAGTTGGGCGTGTTCAGAAAAAATTTGTAAGGTGAAATCCTTCTGTATAAATCGATTCCTTCAAAATTATCAAGACGACAGGGAAGCTCATACTGCGTGCATTTTTGCATTAAATAGGGCAAATCAAAATTATTGCCGTTGAAATGTATCAGATGAGTAAAGGAAGATGCAAAAGAAAAAAATGCTTCCAAAACATCTTTCTCTTCTTCATAATAGTCGGCAAACCATTGTTTGACAAACCAGTTACCGTCACGGTAATAGGAAGAGCCAATCAGATAAAGACTCGAATTTTTGGCTGTAAATCCGGTTGTCTCAATATCAATAAAAAGGATTTTGTCGAGCGGAGCAATCTGTTCCAGCGGATATTCCATCGTAAAATTTTCCAGTTTCTTTTTTTCAATACGCATACGCATCAACATCCATTCGTTTTGTTTTTATGATAGCACATTTTTTTCTGATATATATATAAATAATATCATATTTTTTGAATTAGCAGTAGTATTTTGCGTCGAAAAATAGTATATTTACTATGTGGATATTACAGA
>CAJTSL010000120.1 GCA_910578845.1 uncultured Lachnospiraceae bacterium | reverse complement strand
CAGCGCCAAAGTGCCGACGGTGCCAAAGTCCCCTGCTCGTGATCTTGTCTATATTGTACAATTGGATTTTGAAAAATAGGCGTTTCGCAAATGCCTATTATTGTTTATATTGTACCATACTTCTGCCTGGAAAAAACATACAAAGCGATAAAAAGAAGCGAAAGAATTCTTCTAACTTGCCATTTATTTATTTATTTTTTTCGATTTCTGACATTTACCTTATTTTTTGATTATGGTATACTTGACCCGACAAGAATCAAATACCCCTCAGCAAGATGACGGGGCAGCAAACTTGTAGCGCAACAAAGCTGCGGGGCAGCCGGCTCTCGCGGCAGTCGCCAAATATCCGCCCTGGCGCGGCTACTTGGCTCGTTGCTCACAGGAATAAATAGGAGGGAAAAGCGATGCCGTTACCATTAAAGGCAGGATACCACTTTCACTATGAACATTATTACCGTCCAGCTTTTTTTGTAATGTCTGCTGCGGAAGCTTATACAGATTTTTATGCAATATCTTACACGATCAGCGGAGATTCTTTCATCCATTCCATAAAAGGCACTTCCATCTTAAGTGCCGGTGACATTTCCATTACGCCCAAGAACGTATATCATGCTTCATCATACCGCTCTGACGCCCCACGTGAGGGCATCCGTATTAAATTTACGGCAGACATGATTGCTGATTTGCTTGCCGTAATGAAGATAGATGATTTCAACGATCTTTTCATTGACCAACAGACAATCATTCATTTGCAAAAGAAGGAGCAGGATGAAGTTTTGCAAATCCTGTATGAAATGGAACAAGAATGGAATTCCTATAATAAATATTCTGAGATTATCCTAAAAGCCTGCTTGCATAAACTGATTATTTACTGTTTAAGCAAGCAAAACGGCGCAGAAGAATACTATACGACAAATGGCGGCGCCAAACAGGATAAACTAATCCAGGCAATTGCATACATCCGCAAGAACCTTGCGCACAACCCTTCCTTACAGGAAACGGCTAATAATATTGCGATTTCACCGTCATATTTATCAAAACTGTTTATCGACTGCCTGCATTCGCCGTATTCTACATTTGTATTAAATGAAAAAATACTCTATGCACAGAAGCTGCTCGTAGGCTCAAATGAAAGTATAGCAGAAATTGCCAAGAAAGCCGGATTTTCCAGCAATGCTTATTTCAGTGATTGCTTCCGGCGCACGCTTGCTATATCACCGTTGCAATTCAGGAAGCTGTACAAAGCAAGCTGACCTTGCCGGGCAGGCTTAAAGCCTTGCCGATGTTTCACAAACGCATATGCCTAATATTGCCGAAAGGAGAACGACCATGCCACTTCCGCTTAAACCCGGACAGCATTTTAATTATGAACGCATCATCCGCCAGCCGCATTATGAAATGCCGGCTGCGGAAGCTTATACGGATTTTTATGGCATATCTTACATGGTGCGCGGCGAGCGGCTGATCTGTTCTCCTTCGTATACGACAATTGTAAAGGCAGGAGATATGTTATTTATCCCCAGAGATGACTATCGCCGCACTACCTTTTTCTCTAATGAGCCTTATGAGCATATCCTGATCAAGTTCACGGACTCTATGGTAGAAGAGCTTTTTGATGTCATCGGCATAGAAAGTTACGAAGAGCTCTGCGCAGAACACGTCTTCCGTTTCGGCAAAAGCGGACAGGAAAAAGCGCTTACTATTATGGAAGACATGGAACGGGAATGGAATTCTTATAACAAGTACTCCGAGCTGTTGCTAAAAGGACTGCTGCATAAACTGATCATTCTATGCCTAAGGGAACGCAGCATTGGCGGCGCCAACGCTCAACTCCTGGATAAGAAGCATGACTGTCTCGCCAATGCCATCAATTATGTTAAGACGCATCTGCATGAAAGCCCTACGCTAGATAAAACGGCACGTGAGATTCATACATCTGCGTCTAATTTATCGAAGACATTCATCCATTACCTGCACACGCCCTTTTCTACATTCGTCCTAAACGAGAAAATAGCATGTTCGCAAAAACTGCTTGCCGATCCAACGCTCAGCATTACTGAGATTGCTGCCCAGACAGGGTTCTCCAGCAATTCGTATTTCAGCGACTGCTTTAAACGCAACACGGGGATGACTCCAATCCAGTTCCGGAAGCATATTGGCGGATAAATTCCCCCATTTCATCAATACAGTCTTCACGAGGCCGCTGAAAAACATACCGTTTTTCAGATTTAAATTTCAAATACACAAAAAA
>CAJTSL010000119.1 GCA_910578845.1 uncultured Lachnospiraceae bacterium | reverse complement strand
GTAAGCGTCAAATAAGAACGTGTAGTGAAATATATGGCGTTCTCCTGTAAAATCAGGGTTAGAGTTTTTAGGGTTCACTCCAAAAACTCTAAATCCAGATAAAGGAGAATACCCATGGACATTTCCACTTTAACTCCGGATAAACAGGTAAAACTTCAATACTGGCTGGATGTGATCCGGCAATGCAGAGCCTCCGGCCTGACGAATCAGGTATGGTGCGAACAGCATGATATCTCTTTAAAAAGCTATTATTACTGGATCGCAAAGATCCGAAAGCTGGCGCTTGAAGAACTGCCCCGAAAAAGGAATGGATCCAGGCCGGTAATGGAGCAGACTGTGCTGCTGCCGGATACGGCTTTGGAATTTACGGAGGTATCCCTTCGCGGCAGACAGGATTTCACTGCCGCTCCTGCGGCAGTGCTCCATATCGGTACTGTGACGGTTGAACTCTTTGAGGATACTCCCTGCGGCCTGCTGGAAACTATCCTGAAAGCAGTGCGGTCATGTTAGGCGACCTCTCCCGGGTAGAAAAGATCTATATACGCACCGGGTACACGGATATGAGGAAACAGTTGGATGGTCTGATCGATATCATCCAGTACAGCTTCCGGCTTGATCCTTACAGCAATTCCCTGTTCCTCTTCTGCGGGAAACGTGCGGACCGGATCAAAGCCGTCCACTATGAAGGAGATGGTTTCTGCCTTTTCTATAAACGCTACGAAAACGGCCGCCTCCAGTGGCCGCGCACAGGCGAAGAAGCCAGACTAATCTCCCATCAGCAGCTCCGCTGGCTGCTGGAGGGACTGAACCCGGAGCAGCCCAGAGCAGTTCGGAAATGGGATCCCCCAAAGCCCGGGAAACCCGAAAAATCCTTATAAATACTGGAAAATCCTGCTGTTTTATGGTACAATGGTTCCATCAGAACAGGAAGGTTTTCAGCCCATGCCGGATATAGAACAGGAGTACAAAAAGCAGATCAAAGAACTGGAACAGCAGATCCGGCTCCTGAAGGAGCAGGTTGATTTCCTTACCCGTAAACTTTATGGGACAAAATCAGAGAAGACGTCTGCCCTTGAAATAGAGGGACAGATGTCTCTTTTTAATGAGATTGAAACCTGCGCTGATCCGAAGGCGCAGGAGCCGGATCTGGTGGCGGTCGAAAAGCATCTGCGCAAAAGAAAATATGCCGGCCAGCGGGAAAAACTGATAAAAGACATTCCCCGCAGCAAAGTGCTCCACACGATTGATGAGAGAGAACAGATCTGTGAAAGGTGCGGAGGCACCATGGTAAAAGTCGGTGAGGAGTTTGTCCGTACCGAGGTACAGTTCATCCCTGCCAGCCTCAAGGTGATCGACCATTACCGGGAAACCTATGAATGCAGGGCATGCCGCAAAAACGGAACACCTTATATGGAGAAGTCCCCGGTGCCGTATTCCCCGGTCATGCATTCCCTGGCGTCTGCTTCCACGATCGCATGGCTCATCCATCAGAAGTTTGAGCTGGGCATTCCATTATACCGCCAGGAAAAGGAATGGGAGGCCCTGGGCCTTTCCTTAAGCAGGGCAACGATGTCGAACTGGCTCCTTTGTGTCTACCGGGACTGGCTCTCTCATGTGGTCTCTCATTTGAGGCAGGAACTTCTAAAACAGGGGCATCTGCATATCGATGAGACCCACGTACAGGTGCTGAAGGAACCAGAGCGGAAGAACACTTCGGATTCTTACATGTGGGTGTACTGCAGCATCAGGGACCAGGCAAGGCCGGTCCGGTATTTTGAGTACCAGCCGGGGAGGGGCGGAAAATATCCGGAAGCGTTTTTAAAGGGCTATACCGGATATATCCATACGGATGCTTATTCCGGGTACAATGGGGTGAAAGGGGTTACGAGATGCCTGTGCTACACCCACCTGCGACGCGCTTTCGTGGACGCGCTGCCAAAAGACATCCATGACCCGAAAGCTTCAAAACCCGCGCAGGCACTCCTGCGGCTGAATAAGCTGTTTGAGATAGAAAAGGAACTGGAGGGCCTTCCCCCGGAACAGAAGAAAAAGGAACGGATCAACCGCGAGAAACCGCTTCTCGAGGCTTTCTGGTCATGGGCAGAGCTAAACTCTGCCGGGGAACTGCCAAAGTCGAAGCTCCATACAGCTTTCCGGTATGCCCTGAACAACCGGCAGGAATTTTTTAATTATCTTGAAGATGGGAACTGTTCCATTAGTAATTCCCTTGCGGAGAATTGTATCCGCCCCTTTGTGATCGGCCGGAAGAACTGGCTGTTTGCGGGAAGCCCGAAGGGTGCTGCTGCAAGTGCAGGGATCTATACCCTGGTCGAAACAGCGAAAGCCAGTGGCCTGGATGCAATGAAATACATCAAATATATCCTGTCAGATATGCCGGGGAGTACATTTCTTGAAAATCCGGAATATCTGGATGACTATCTGCCATGGGATCCCATGGTACAGGAACGGTGCCGATGACCACTGCCCTTTCAGTATAGAGGGGTGGTGGTTATTTTTCTATCCACTATCTTATTTGACACTTAC
>CAJTSL010000118.1 GCA_910578845.1 uncultured Lachnospiraceae bacterium | reverse complement strand
CTGATAGCGTCTTGGCCCAAAGTTCGCAAGCTGAAAGGAAGACAAGGCTAAAGATTGAAAAATCAAAGATTTTTCAACCGTGAATTTGTGGCGGAGCGTCACAAATTTGTCTGAATGGTTTCCGGTTTGCTGATTATGGATCGAGAGAAAGGGGATGGCTATTGTAACATGAAAAAATCAAGCGGCATTAAAATTGTGGTTATTGGAGTTATCTTGGCGTTGATCGTTGTTTTCTATTTTTACTATACATCTCATAAGATGGATGATATGTCAAAAGAGAAAGATGTAGCTTCCACGCGGGTGCAAATCGTGCTTATGCGGGATCTTGAAAAAGAATATCCGCCAACCCCGAAAGAAGTGGTGAAATATTTCAGCGAAATTTCCCAATGCTTTTATAGTGAAACGTATACGGATGATGAACTATATGATATGGCAATACAGATCCAGGGACTTTATGATGATGAACTGGTTGCCAATAAATCGCAGGAGAAATACCTGGAAGACTTAAAAAGCGACATTGCAATGATGAAAGCGAATGACCAGTCTATTTCTTCTTATCAGGTGTCAACGAGCACTGATGTGGAATTTTTTACAGAAGGAACGGATTCTTGCGCAAAGCTTTATTGTACTTATAACATCAGGCAAGGAACCGGGAAGGTGTCAACCAGGATTGTTTTCATTTTACGTCAGGATGCGGATAAGCATTGGAAGATACTTGGCTGGGATTTGGACGATTAACGGCGGCATGGAGGGGATTCATAGAAATGGTGATGGAAGAGGCGCTTATTCTTGCGATAGAAAGCTCTTGTGATGAAACAGCGGCGGCGGTGGTAAAAAGCGGCAGGGAAGTCTTGTCAAATATAATTTCTTCACAGATCGCCCTACATACGGTATATGGTGGCGTGGTACCGGAGATTGCCTCTAGGAAGCATATTGAGAAAATCAACCAGGTTATAGAAGAGGCGTTGCGGACAGCCAATGTCACCTTAGAGGACATTACGGCGATAGCCGTGACATATGGCCCTGGTCTGGTGGGCGCCCTGTTAGTGGGCGTTTCTACAGCGAAGGCGATCAGTCTGGCATCAGGGATCCCTTTGGTTGGCGTCCATCATATCGAGGGGCATATCAGCGCAAACTATATTGAAAACAAAGAATTGGAGCCGCCTTTTATCTGTCTTGTTGTATCAGGCGGGCATTCACATTTAGTCGCAGTCAACGACTATGGGGAATATGAGATACTTGGCAGGACAAGGGATGACGCGGCAGGAGAAGCTTTCGACAAAGTGGCAAGGGCGATTGGCCTTGGCTATCCTGGCGGTCCTAAAATTGATAAAGTGGCGCGGGAAGGCAATGCGGACGCGATTTCTTTCCCACGAGCCAAGGTCGTGGATGCGGCTTACGATTTTAGCTTCAGTGGATTAAAATCGGCGGTGCTCAATTATCTCAATTCCTGTGAAATGAAAGGGATCCCCGTATGCCAGGCGGATGTGGCGGCATCTTTCCAGAAGGCGGTCGTAGATGTGCTGGTAGAGCATTCGATGCATGCTGTGGAAGAATATGGTCTGCATAAATTTGCGATTGCAGGCGGAGTGGCTTCCAATTCGTCCCTGCGGGAAACGTTTGCAAGGGAATGTGCTGCGAGGCAGATATCCTTTTATCATCCTTCCCCGATCCTATGTACGGATAATGCGGCGATGATCGGAGCGGCAGGATATTATGAATACTGTAAAGGCATACGGCATGGCTATGATCTGAATGCGGTGCCTAATTTACGGTTAGGAGAAAGGATATGAGCGCTATGGAGGCGAAAGACAAGACTGTCGCTATAGTCCTGGCAGCGGGACAGGGCAAAAGGATGAACAGCGATGTGCAGAAGCAGTATCTGTTGCTACATGACAAACCTGTCATTTATTATGCGCTGAAAACCTTTCAGGAAAGTTTTATAGATGAAATCATCTTAGTGGTAGGAAAAGGGGAAAAAGAATACTGCCGCAAGGAAATCATAGAAAGATTCAGTTTTACGAAAGTGAGAGACATTGTAGAAGGTGGCAGGGAGCGTTACCATTCCGTAGCAAGTGGCTTAAAAGCGGCGACAGGAGAGGGATATGTGTTCATCCATGACGGAGCGCGCCCTTTCGTGACACAGGAGATATTAGAGCGCGCATATTGTGCGGTACGGGAACATCACGCCTGTGTAGTGGGGATGCCAGTGAAGGATACGATTAAAATAGTGGATGGAAATTGCTTTGCAAAGCATACCCCTGATAGGGAAACGCTATGGCAGGTGCAGACGCCACAAGCTTTTACATTAGAATTGGCGAAGAAGGCTTATGGCACCTTATTGGGAAAAGAAGAAGAACTGCAAGAGCAGGGGGTGCGGATTACGGATGACGCCATGGTAGTGGAGACTTTCTTACAGCATCCGGTGAAGCTGGTCGAAGGTTCCTATGAGAACATTAAAATAACGACGCCGGAAGATTTACAGATTGCGGAGGCTTTTTTATAGTTTTTATGAAGCCGGGATACGCGAAAAAACCGCTCTGTAGCTGCATTTGGAAGAATTATGAAAAAAAATTAAAATTTTTTTGAAAAAGTTGTTGACACAAAATTCCTTTTTTGGTAGAATGATATTCGCGTTGACCGAGAGAGATAAGCGCACCGAACATGGAGAGGTATCGAAGTGGTCATAACGAGGCGGTCTTGA
>CAJTSL010000117.1 GCA_910578845.1 uncultured Lachnospiraceae bacterium | reverse complement strand
CGCTACGAGTGCCAATGTAGCGAAAGCGGCCCTGCGACGATTTGTCTATTTTGTATAATGTGTAGTATAGCATAACATACTTTAATCCCGTCTTCTGCCTCACACATTTTTGTAAAAAAACATGAGCCAATACTAAGTATCGGCTCACATTTCCAGGAACAGTAGGAAATCCGGCTAAGAATATGCCTATTGTTTTTTCATTTTTCTTAGGATACGCTGTATGCTTTTCTCTGATAGGAAGTATTTACAAGCTAATTCGGCTGTCCTGCTTCCCGCAAGATAATCCTCGTAAATCTGTCTATCACGCCTCAAAAGTTCCTGTTTAATCTGCGTGCCTGTTCCCCACTCCTGTCTATGTGCCGATTTACGCGGGATATAAATACTTTCGCCGTCAACATACTGCTGTATCAACTCTATTATCTCAATTGGCAGAATTTCTTCTGCTCTCATATAGCCCATGTCTGCCTCCCTAAATTCATTTTTTTAGGAATAGCATTGGCTATAACAATTACTTTACATTGCAATAGCCAGTGCTATGCAAACATAACATATCGTCTCATATATAGCTCCCCTTTCTGAAATTTTCTTTCTATCATACTAATGCAGTTTACTGCTATGGCATGCGCCTAAAATCACAAATCATGAAGACTGCCTCAAATTGATAAATTACTTGCCGTTGTGCTGATTTTTTTACAATAAAACACCAGCAATTTCCATGCACCACGTCCTACCAAACAGAGCAGCGCGCCAATAACCAGAGAAATGATAAATTCTACTATAGGATTAAAAGTAACGATCCCTCCAACAAAGATCCCAAAGTTCTCTACATAAGGAATGCCCAGGGCAAATATATAGCTAATCATTTTTACTGCCATCAAAATCGGTGTTAGTATTCCACAAAAAATAAAAACTGGGGCGATAATAGCCAGGCAAGGAATCACTATCATACCTGAAAATCCTACTACACTATAGAAAGCGCAAACAATCAAAAATCTGTTCCAGCTAAATCTGCTTTCCTTCGCAAGTAAATCTCCAAGGTAAGCTTTTGCTAAATCTTTCGGGTTCCCCAATCTTTCAATGATCTCTTCAGCAGGCATGCCATTACTTTGTAATTCCTGTATCTCACTTTTGATTTCTTTTATAATGTCTACCCGTTCCGAAACAGCAACGGGACGCAAATATTTTTCCATTTTTTCAAGATATTCATTTAACATTTTTTCCATGATCATTCTCCTTTGATCTCATTAATAACATTAATTAAATTTTCCCATTCCACAGACATCGCTGCAATATATTCTAGCCCTTTGTCTGTAATAGAATAATATTTTCTTGGTGGTAAACCCTCTGCGCTTTCTTGCCATAAGGATGTAATGTATTCTTCTTTCAATAACCTCCTTAATAGCGGATAGATTGTATTCTCTTTCGCGGCAATAATAGGGTATTTTTCTAATGTACTAATTATTTCATATCCATAAGAGGGTTGTTGCCGTATCATAAGCAGAATACAAAACTCAAGTGTTCCCCGTTTTATCTGGGATTTCCAATCATCAATATTCATATACTGTACCTCCTGTATATATATCGTATCACACAGTATAGTGTGTGTCAATAGTATATCGGGAAAATTTTCTTTTTTCCGAAGTTTTTTTAAAATAAACTTCTCCTACTGAAATCCGTAACTGGCAAATCAACAAAATAATATTATAATTAAAAAATCAGAGGTGCATTAATATCAAGCAAAACACTGCGGATGGCTTTGCAGCACAAACAAGAATCCCACTTGTAAAAGAGATCCATAAAAGGGTTAATGAGGTAAAAAGAGCAGGGAAATGAAGGTAGAATATATGACTTTATTGCAGAAAAATCGGGAAAATATACTACAAGGACAAGAAAACATGGCTGCATTGCCTAAAATTCTCCTTGCAGAAAACCGTACTGATGATTGAAAGCGCGCTTTAGAAGACACTGATTTGAGAAATGATCTTTTTGAAGAATATAACATTTTATGACAACGGAGATTATTCGGGGGAGGATGTACCCCCCCCCTGAAATAATTCATTTATTCATCTTTCTTAAGAAGCAGAGCCATTTTATTAACCATATCATTAATCGTATTTGCCTGGGCAGAAATCTCTGCGGTATCACTGGCATTGCTTTCAGCCATTTCTCTTATTATGCTAAACTGTTCATTTTCGTTCCTAATACTTTCTGCAATATCCTGATTAATTAATACAGTATTCTTAATGACTTCCGACTGCTGCCTATGCGCATCTCCCATAGCTTTCACAGCATCCACAGACACATTTAGCAAATTTGTCATATCTTTCATTCCGTCAAAAACATTCACAAAGAAATCACTCTGTTTTCTCAATTTTGTGAAATTCTCTTCTACCTGCGCCGTAATGTCAACAACATTCTGCTGTATCCGTTCAGTAACCGCCTGAACATCTTTTAAAGATTCCTGCGTGTTATTCGCAAGATTACCAACTTCGGTTGCAACTACAGCAAAGCCTTTCCCTGCTTCCCCGGCTCTTGCCGCCTCAATCGCAGCATTTAAAGCCAACAAATTTGTAGAGGACGAAATTTCATTAATAAGATTTAAAGTCACGCCTATTTCCTTAACAGCTTCCGATAGCTTTTCCGTTATGCTTATTGTAGCATCCATGGATAGAGATACTTCGCTATTGATCAGAGATAAATCATTCAGCAATTGCTCATTCTGTCTTGATTGATCCAAAAGATTTTTAGAAGCATCCTCCACTTTTTCTACATTTTCAGCAACAACATCTTCCCATTTATGCAATTCACCAAGATTAAGCATACTTTCATCTGTCTTAGAACTTAACAGATTGCTTCCAGATGCTAATTGCTCACTTGTTGCTGCAAGCTCTTGTGCAGAAGCACTTTCATTTCCAGAAATCTGAGAGAGCGCCACCCCTGCCGTATGTAGCTTATCTGATAGTTCCCGGACGGTGGCAAGGACGGTGGTAACATGTTCGTTATTCTTTTCCAATTCATCTTTTTTGGCATTTACTAAAAAATGGGCAACAAAAAAGATGAAAATGATCAGTCCCGTTAATGATAGCACTAATGCAACCAAACACATGATAATATCTGCCAGGAATAATTCATCCTTTACGGGAAGAAGATCCGTACCTTTTATAAACCAACCTATAAATAAAGAAACCATACAGGCTAAACCGCTGCCCAACAACATTTTAAT
>CAJTSL010000116.1 GCA_910578845.1 uncultured Lachnospiraceae bacterium | reverse complement strand
CTCCTTGGGAGCCGCTAGTTTCCCGCTTGAGAGCCACCCCGGACACAAGATGTAGTAGTACTGCCTCTGTTGCTTCAAAATACAACAGAGGCAATACCATGTATAGCTTATTCAGACGATCATGATTCTATTTCGTCAACAAGCTTTTTCAGTTTCTTTGAATCATACAGCTTTCTCAGGTTTGTTTCATTTGTAGGGATTTCATAGGCATTATGGATAATCCTGTCCATGATGGAATCAGCCTGCGTTCCGCCGCCGAGCCTGCCATGCCATTCATCGACAGGATACTGTCCGACAAAGACGGTGGAATGATTCCCGCTGCGCTGTTCAAACAGTTCATAGAGGTTCTTGGCGTCTTTTTCTGAAAGTTTGTAATTAAGTCACTCATTAAGGATAAGGATCTGATAATTGCCGGTCCTTTTCCTGTATTTTGTACTCCAAGCAGAAAATTCAATTTGATTATTCCAAAATGCTAGGTGATATGCTATAATATTAGCTTGTACCAAACTCTTTTTGTTGGAATACAACAGAAAGGAGTTGATTTTATGGCTAAAGACTTAAAAGGCAAGGAACTTGGAGTCGGTATCTGTCAAAGAAAGGATGGTTTATACACAGCACGATTTGTAAGCAAGATTATAAGACATCCACTATATATCAAACGCGGATAGCATTGTATTGTATGTTCTCTGATGCGGTTGAAAATGATGTAATCTATAAAAATCCAGTGACAAAAGGAATAAAACATAATATCGGGAAAGAGCCTAAGAAGGTTAGAGCATTAACCATTGACGAACAAAAGAAGTTCCTTGAAGTTGCAGAGAAGAGTAGCAACTATAATCAGTTTGCGTTTATCTTGCAGACGGGATTGCGGACAGGTGAGTTAATCGGTTTGAAATGGTCTGATATTAATTGGGAAAAGTGTGTCATACACATGCAGAGAAGTATGGAGTACCGATACAGCGTTGGTGAATGGCGAATTGGGGAGCCGAAAAGTAAGTCAGGCTATCGCGATGTGCCTTTAATAGAAGAAGCGGTTGCAATCCTGAAAAGGCACAAAGAGAAACTTAGAGAAATCAAAGTGATCAATATGCAGTTCAAAGAGCATGTATTTCTTTGCAGGAAAGGCGAACCAACAAAAAATTCAGTTTATGACACTACATTATTTAATAATGAAAAAGCAAAGGAAATACAGAATATCGAAAAATTTTCAAAATCATTTAAAATTGGTACTCGTATTGGTATTTGAAGAAATAGATTAATTACGAAAAGTGCTTATTTTAAGGCATTTTCAAGGAGGTATAACAAGAAATGAAACTAGGCATCGTAGGTTTGCCCAATGTTGGGAAAAGTACATTATTTAACTCCCTTACGAAAGCAGGAGCGGAATCGGCGAATTATCCATTCTGTACAATCGACCCGAATATCGGTATTGTAGCGGTTCCTGACGAGCGGCTGAAGCTGCTAGGGGACATGTACCAATCGAAGAAAGTAACACCTGCGACAATCGAATTTGTGGATATTGCAGGTTTGGTAAAGGGCGCGTCCAAAGGCGAAGGGCTTGGCAACCAGTTCTTGAGCAATATCCGTGAGGTAGATGCGATTGTCCATGTCGTGCGCTGTTTCGAGGATTCCAATATAGTGCATGTGGACGGTTCTATTGATCCCTTGCGGGATATTGAAACGATCAATTTGGAATTGATTTTCTCTGATATGGAAATCCTAGATAGGAGAATCGCGAAAGTAGAAAAGGCAGCGCGTATGGACAAGACGTTAGCAAAGGAACTTTCGCTGTTAGAGAAGATCAAAGCGCATCTGGAAGACGGGAAACTGGCAAGGAGCGTTGCGACAGAAGATGAAGACGAGCTTGCGCTTTTGGCGTCCTATAACTTATTGACTTATAAACCGGTTATTTTTGCAGCCAATGTAGCGGAAGATGAATTGGCGGATAACGGGGCAGGGAACGAAGGCGTTTCAAAAGTAAGGGATTTTGCGGCGGAGAATGACAGCGAGGTATTTGTCATCTGTGCCCAGATTGAGCAGGAGATTGCTGAATTGGATGAAGAAGAGACTGCTATGTTCTTAGAAGATCTTGGCTTAGAGGAATCCGGCCTACAGAAACTGATTAAGGCAAGCTATCATATTCTTGGGCTGATGAGCTTCTTGACCGCAGGAGAAGATGAGACAAGGGCATGGACGATTAAAATCGGTACGAAAGCGCCGCAGGCAGCCGGAAAGATACATACCGATTTTGAGAGAGGATTTATTAAGGCGGAAGTCGTGAATTATAAAGACTTGTTAGAACAGGGGTCTCTTGCAGCGGCAAGGGAAAAAGGGCTGGTCGGAATGGAAGGTAAAGATTATGTCGTAAAGGATGGCGATGTTATTTTATTCCGTTTCAATGTTTAAACAGACCATGACATGTATTCTTTGATCCTAATTAATAGGACATAAGGCGAATAACGCATATGGGCTTACACATATCCTGATGCAATTGGCTATGTGCATGCATATTGTAAGTGTGCGCTACTGGAAAATGGAGGATTTTGCATGAAAGAGATTATGGACGCATCGGATATAGCTTTTCCCAATCTCGGGATATATCTAGAGAATGTGCCTAAGGGTTTTAGTATATTTGGGTTCCCGATTGCGCTATATGGCGTGATTATTGTCATTGGCATTATGAGCGGCCTTTTCATGGCGGAGCATATAGCGAAGAAAGAGAAATTCAATCCGGATATTGTCTGGGACTTCTTTATTTATGCCGTTATTTTCTCCATTATCGGGGCAAGGATTTATTATGTCATATTTTTCTGGGACGAGTATAAAAATGATCTATGGCAGGTCTTCAATTTACGGAGAGGCGGACTGGCGATTTATGGCGCAGTCATAGCGGCATTTATTACATTGTATGTCTTCTGTCGCGTGAAGAAGCAGAGTTTCTTACAGTTAGTGGATATCTGTGTGCCGGGCCTCATACTTGGACAGGCCATTGGCAGATGGGGAAACTTCACGAATCGTGAAGTGTTCGGGGAGTATACGGATAGCCTGTTTGCGATGAGGCTTCCGGTTTCCATGGTAAGAGATATGGACATATCCGCGAATATCGAAGCGCATATCGTGGAAGGCACCAATTATATCCAAGTGCATCCTACTTTCCTATATGAAAGTTTATGGAATTTACTTTTACTGGCCATTATGCTTTTATACCGTAGCCATAAGAAGTTCAAGGGCGAGATGTGGCTGCTATATCTTGGCGGATATGGCGTGGGCAGGTTCTGGATAGAGGGCATCCGCACTGACCAGTTATATCTGGGAGGAACTAACGTTCCCGTGTCCCAGCTTGTAGCGATTGTCTGTGTCATTGGCGCGGTCGCGGCGGATATCAT
>CAJTSL010000115.1 GCA_910578845.1 uncultured Lachnospiraceae bacterium | reverse complement strand
CGTCTTGGCCCCAAAATTCGCAAGTTGAGCAAGAATAGGGGATAAATATGCCTTTGATTTTAGATCATGTTAATTATATATATGGCGGGGATACGGAGCTTGCCGTGCGTGCCTTAAAAGATGTGAACCTGGTGATACCGGATGGACAATTCATTGGATTAATCGGGCATACAGGTTCCGGTAAATCAACATTGGTACAACATTTGAATGGATTGATCAAGCCAAGCAGCGGAGCGATTTACTTTAACGGTGAGGATATCCATGATACAGATTATGATAAGAAGAAGCTGCGCAGCAAAGTAGGTCTTGTTTTCCAGTACCCGGAGCATCAGCTATTTGAAATTGACGTGTTCAGCGATGTCTGCTTCGGGCCTAAGAACCTGGGACTGCCGCAAAAGGAAGTGGAGCTACGCGCTTATGCGGCTCTAAAACAGGTCGGTTTAGAGGATGATTTCTTCTATCAGTCCCCCTTTGATTTATCAGGAGGACAGAAAAGAAGAGTGGCAATTGCAGGTGTGCTTGCCATGAAACCGGACATCCTGGTGCTTGATGAGCCTACGGCAGGACTGGACCCTAAAGGCAGGGATGAGATCCTAGACCAGATCGCCAAGCTTCATCAGGAGATGGGGATAACGGTCATCTTAGTATCCCATAGCATGGAAGATGTGGCGAAATACGTTGAACGTATTATTGTGATGAATAAAGGCAGCGTTATGTTTGACGATGTGCCGAAAGCAGTTTTTAAGCATTATCAGGAACTAGAACAGGTCGGCTTAGCCGCCCCGCAAGTCACTTATATTATGCAGGCGCTTAAGGAAAAGGGCTTACCAGTGAATACGGAAGTCACGACGATTCCTGAAGCGAGGGATGAGATCTTGCGGATATTTTCCTGAAACGATAATATGACATTACCTAGCAATACGCGGACGAAGAAAGGAGCATAAGCCTCATTATGTTACGTGAAATCACATTAGGCCAGTATTATCAGGCGGATTCCGTCATTCATAAACTGGACCCACGGGTGAAACTGATAGCAACGATTACTTTTATTTTATCTCTCTTCCTTGTGAAAAATTTTGCAGGCTACATTATTGCGGCAATTTTCCTGGCAAGCGTCATCAAATTATCAAAAGTTCCATTCCGCTTCATGGTCAAGGGAATGAGAGCGATTCTTTTCCTGTTGCTGATCACCGTGATTTTCAATCTTTTCCTGACGCCGGGCGAAGAATTGTTCTCCATCTGGAAGCTCACGGTCACGAAAGAAGGCTTAAGATCCGCTATCTATATGGCGATCCGGTTGACATTTTTGATCATAGGCTCTTCGGTAATGACATTAACGACGACGCCGAACAATTTAACGGATGGCATGGAGAAGCTGATGAACCCATTGAAGATCCTGAAAGTACCAGTACATGAAGTAGCGATGATGATGGCGATTGCGTTACGGTTCATACCGGTTCTGTTAGAAGAAACCGATAAGATCATGAAAGCACAGATTGCTAGAGGGGCGGACTTCGAAAGCGGGAATCTGATCAAAAAAGCCAAAAGCCTGGTGCCGCTATTAGTGCCGCTTTTCATATCGGCTTTCAGGCGCGCGAATGACCTTGCGATGGCAATGGAGGCAAGATGTTACCGCGGTGGGGAACATAGGACGAAGATGAAGCCGTTACAATACAAAAAGCGCGATGCCATGGCATATCTGGCGCTTGTATGCTATCTGGCAGTTTGCGTGGGCGTGAACATGCTCGTACGGCTTCCTTTTTAAGATCGCCTTTTCTCGGGGAGAATGGCGTTTTAGACAATTATCAATCGGCAATTTAGGTTAGAGCAGACGAGTGCCCTATGCGTGGCAGGCTGCTCTGACAGGAGGGATTGGTTATGAAAAGAGTCATGTTGACAGTCGCATATGACGGAACGAACTATTGTGGATGGCAAGTCCAGCCGAATGGGGAGACGATAGAAGGTGTTTTGAATAGATGTCTTTTTGAGCTGTTAGAGGAAGAAATAGAAGTGATCGGAGCAAGCAGGACCGATTCCGGTGTCCATGCTTTATGCAATATTGCAGTGTTTGATACGGATACGAGCATTCCCGTCGCCAAACTTGCAAATGCTTTAAATGCCAGGCTGCCAGATGACATTAAGATCCAGAGCGCGAAAGAAGTGGACGCATCTTTTCATCCGAGGCGGTGCGAGAGCCGTAAGACATATGAATACCGGATTTATAATGCGCCGTTCCCGATGCCGACAGAAAGGCTCTACACCCATTTCTCCTATACGCCGTTTGACCTGGTACAGATGCAGGAGGCAGCGGTTTACTTGATAGGCACGCATGACTTTAAAAGCTTCTGCAACGCGGATTCGCAGGCAGAAAGCACGGTGAGGCAGATTGAGAACGTAGAGGTGTCAAAGCGTGGGGATCAGATCATCATCCGGGTCGTTGGCAGAGGTTTTTTATATAATATGGTAAGGATCATAGCAGGGACGCTGATGGAAGTGGGCAGGGGGCATTTGCCGGCACAGGACATTGAGCGGATCTTAGAAGCAAAGGATAGAAGCGCCGCAGGGCCTACTGCGCCGGCATGCGGGCTGACTTTGGTGAAATATGAGTTCTTATAGGACAGGAGCAAAATGACGCAAAGGAAACCCCGGTAATATTTATGGAAAATCTATGAATTTCTATGAAAAATGAGTTGACACGCGTGGGTGCGTATAATATAATATCTAAATGTGACAATGTAAAAAATGTCTTGCCACGGCCCCGGTTTAGGCATTTTGAATAGAATAACAGACGGCTGTTGCGACGGTTTCTTCATGCAGGTGGGACTGTATGCTGAAAGTGGAGGGACACCGTTAATAATGGAGGAAAATCATGAAGACTTTTATGGCTAGTCCGGCTACCATCGATAGAAAATGGTATGTAGTTGATGCTACGAATATGACACTTGGACGTTTGGCGTCTGAAGTTGCTAAGGTTTTAAGAGGCAAGAACAAACCAATTTTCACACCGCATATTGATACAGGCGATTATGTGATTGTTGTAAATGCGGAGAAAGTAAAAGTTACAGGGAAGAAATTAGACCAGAAGATATATTATCGTCATTCAGGATATGTAGGCGGCATGAAAGAAACTACTTTAAAAGAGATGATGAACAAACATCCCGAGAGAGTTGTTGAGTTTGCTGTAAAAGGCATGCTTCCGAAAGGACCTTTAGGAAGACAAATGTATACAAAACTTCATGTGTATGCAGGACCTGAGCATAATCAGGCAGCTCAGAAACCAGAAGTATTAACATTTTAATTCAAGGGACTGAAAGGAGAAAATTAAAATGGCTAAGTCAGCGAAAACAACAGCAGCAAAATATTATGGAACCGGCAGAAGAAAAAAATCTATCGCAAGAGTATATTTAGTACCCGGTAAAGGGGACGTTACCATTAATAAAAGAAGCATGGATGATTATTTCGGATTAGAGACTTTGAAAGTTGTTGTTCGTCAGCCTCTGGTTGCTACAGATACGGTAGATAAGTTCGATGCGATCATTACAGTAAAAGGCGGCGGATATACAGGACAGGCAGGTGCGATCAGACA
>CAJTSL010000114.1 GCA_910578845.1 uncultured Lachnospiraceae bacterium | reverse complement strand
CCGCTTTCGCTACATTGGCACTCGTAGCGACACATAAGGCGCTAAAATACAGCACCAAAGTGCCGACGGTGCCAGAGTCCCCTGCTCGTGATCTTGTCTATTTTGCATAATTAAGTTTTGAAAAATAGGATTTTCGCATTAACTAAAATTATGATAGCCAGAAAGGAGGCTAACCTATGGATTATAGCAGAAAAATAGCTGAACGTTTATGGAATATGCCGGATAAAGGTGAACTAGAGAGCCATCGCGAAGAAACTTTTATTGATGACATTATCCAGAAAAGCCATATTGAAAAGGAACTGCTTTCGCATTTGGATGGCATAAAGACTGTGTTTGATGGTGGCGCAGGATGTGGAAGGTTTTCTATTCTCCTTGCAAAATATGGCTTGAAGGTTACGCATTTTGATATATCAAAGCCTATGATTGATAAGGCGAAGGAATTAGCGCAAAAAGAAGGAGTTCTTGATCATATAACTTTTGTAAATGGAGCATTGGAAGATTTGGAAGATTTTAACGATCAATCCTTTGATATGGTGATTTCCTTTGACGCGCCTATTTCCTATACTTATCCCAATCAGGAAAAGGTTATCAGCGAACTCATACGTATATGCCGTAAACGAATTATGATAAGCGTATCAAGCCGCCTTGGCAGCCTTCCATACTTAGCAAATCCGATACAAAAAAACCAGTTCATATTAGAGGAAACCTGTGATGATCCGTTTGTGAAATGGTGCATCAGCAATAGGGAAAATGCAATCGAAGCTTTCCGTTTTAGCAAAGATGCCGTTATGAAGCTATGGAAGGAAGGGCTAATGGGTGGTGAAAGTGAAATTGCCGAGTATGAAAATGGAGGTGTGCCATGGTGTATTACATACACCTTTATGCCGGATGAATTAGAGAAGATACTGAAACGTTATGGCGTGAGAAATATTAAGCTGGCAGGTCCCGGCGCATATGCAAGAACTCTTCCGAATGAATTGCTTGTAAAGATTATGAAAGATCCGGAGCAGCGATCCGGATTTTTGGATTTCTGTCATTATTATGACTCTAATCCGTTCGTATGCGGCATGGGAAAAGACAACCTGTTTGCGCAAGGCGAACTAGGGTCATTCTGACCGATGGTGATGAGAGGAGGAAAATATTTATGACTACACCCGTTTATTTTGCATAGCATGGCTATTGCAAATAAAATGAAATAATGTAATAGCCTATGCATCGTGATGTAAGATGAACAGGAGATGCAAATGAGCTATTTAAAGAAAATTACATATGAAATTACCTTGAAAGATTCTTTTTGGGTTATACGAAATTGCCCTAAATGCGGTAAGAAGACACATTATAGAAACACAAAAAAGTTTCGCATGAATGCCAATGGTAATAAACTTGACGTTTGGCTGATCTATCAATGCGCGGAATGTAAACATACTCTTAATCTTGCCATTTATGAACGGAAGAAGGCTTCTTCCATACGCAAAGAAGAATATCAGTGCTATTTGGAGAATAATGAACAGCTTGCGGAAATGTATGGCAGAGATATGCAGTTATTTCGGGCGAATAAAGCGAACGTTGATTTTGACATGCTACAGTACGATTTTGCTAAGGCACATGAAACCATAGAAAACAGTGACTTTGGTGAGCAGATGATAATTACGATTAAGAATCCTCATCAATTGAAGATCCGCGCGGAAATGCAGATTGCTACAGTTTTAGGGTTATCCCGCAGCCAGGTTAAAAATCTGTTGGAGAAGGGAGAGATAGAATTGAAATCGGAATTGCCACAGTCTATTTCTTTCAGTATCGCTCCTTGCTGGTTATCTTGTAGGGATACAGTATAAGGAAAATGGCTATGTGGAAACGCATAGCCACGGGATATTGTCCGATTTTTCCTTAAACCCTTTTGCTAAATATTGCATTATTTTTTTACAGGCGTTAGGAATACGCTCAAAAGTATTTTCAAATGGTTGGCGTATAGTAATTACCGCATCACCTGCTTCCCATTTTGCAACTGTTTGACGTGATACTGCCATTTGTTCAGAAAATCCCTCCTGCGTGATTTATTTTGTGTTATACTTTGATTGTTAATCACTTGTTGATTATGCAAAAGAAAATCAGGAAATGGGGAATTGAAGATGATAGATTATAGTATTCAAAATAAAAAGGCGTGGGAATATAATGCCTATGAGTTTTGGGTGAAACAGGCAGGTGCGCCGGTAGATAGGGCAAAAAGAGACTTAGAAAACCCAATAGGAATGTTGAAAAGATATTCTGATTACTTTGATTCCTACAATGGCGTTAAAATAGCAAACATATGCGGCTCTTGCGGAAAGAAGGCGGTTCCTTTGGCTATTTTAGGAGCGGAAGTTACGGTCTTTGATATTTCAGAAGATAATAAGAAATATGCGCTTGAAGTCGCAACTGCCGCGGAAGCTGACCTGCGCTTCGAAGTTTGTGATATATTGGAAATTGATGTAGAGAAATACGGAAATTATTATGATGTAGTGTTTATGGAAGGAGGCGTCTTACATTACTTCCATGAAATTGATGAATTTATGAGCATTATGTTTTCATTATTGAAAGACAATGGAAAGATGATCTGTAGCGATTTTCATCCATTTACCAAAATAGCAGATATTTTAAGCTTTGATCAACCTGTAATGAGTTATTTTTCAAAAGAAATTTTTGAAGGAGAAATGGCTCATGCCCGCTTCTTTGAAGAAAATGTTCGGGAGCAGATGCCTAAATGCAGTTATAGGAAGTATACAATAAGCGAGATTATCAATTCCGTCATTGACAGTGGTTTTACGCTAAGAAAATTTGATGAACATCCCGCATGGACAAATGAAAAGATGCCGGGCGAGTTTACTATTGTAGCGAGCAAACATAGCCTTTAGATTGTATGTTGTGCTTGCATGTGGAGAACTGAATCCATGTTTCCGAAATCAGAGGAGATTAGAAGCAGTGAGCTGTAGTTGATTAACATATTTTCATAAGGAAGGACGGATCGGGTGATGCCTAAGCTAATTATTTTAAGAGGAAATTCGGGTAGCGGAAAAACTACGGTGTCAAAAATATTGCAAGAAAAGTTTGGGCGAAATACGATGCTAATAGCACATGATATGGTACGAAGGCAAATATTGCATGCTAAGGATATAGAAGCATTGCCTTTGATAATGCAGTTGCTCAAGTATGGCAGGCAAAATTCAGATATTACAATTCTGGAAGGCATACTTCCTACGGAGGCTTATATGCCTTTGTTTGAATTGGCTGTACAAGAATATGGGAAAGCAATATTTGCTTTTTATTATGATTTACCGTTTGAAGAAACATTACAAAGACATGCAACAAAGCCTAATAAGGCAGACTTTGGAGAACTGGATATGAGAAGATGGTGGAAAGAAAAAGATTTTATCCGTATTATTCCTGAAAAGATCATAACGAAAGATATTAGTGTTTCAGAGACAGTTGCTATGATATCTAATCTTGTATCGTGATTTGGTAGATATGTTTCTGAAGGGATATGCTTATTTTGCGGAAGGGAAAACCTTTTAAGCAAAAAAACGTAAATTTGTGCCGACGCTGATAGCGTCTTGGCCTCAAAGTCCGCAAGCTGAGAGAAAGGAATGGTTGTTAGATTGAAAAATCATGCTGATGCAATGATTTTTCAATCTGCAATTTGAGTCAG
>CAJTSL010000113.1 GCA_910578845.1 uncultured Lachnospiraceae bacterium | reverse complement strand
GATCAGGATGCTCCCCGTGCCCAATGCCCAGGGCGGCGCAGAGCAGATGGAGGAGATGGTTGCCCAGGTGCTTTCACAGCATCATGAGTTCCGGGCTGTCATCATCGGGTTGGAATCCACTGGTTTTTACGGTGTACATATCGCCAACTACCTGTCCACCTCCCAAAAGCTGGCACCTTTTTCTACAAAGGTCTACTGCCTCAACCCCAATGAGGTAAAGCAGTATAAGAAGTCTTTCAACTCCCTTGACAAGAATGACGGCATTGATTCCTTTGTCATCGCTGATTTTGCAAGGGTAGGGCGCATCCATACGGAACCCTGGAGGGGCGCACAGTACCTTGCCCTCCAGCGGCTTACCAGGCACAGGCTACATATCACGGAATGCATCGCCAGGGAGAAGACCTACATGCTGAACAACATTTTCCTTAAGTTCAGTGAATTTGCCATGCTCAACAAAGACGAGCATCCTTTCTCTGACAAGTATGGCGCCACGGCCGAAGCAGTCCTGACGGACTACCTTTCCACAGAAGACATTGTGGACGCATCCGTAGATGAACTGGTTGCTTTTATCAGCTCCAAAAGCCGTGGGCGGATTGCCGACCCGGAACAGACCACTTATCTGCTCCAGAAGGCCGCACAGGACTCCTACCGGCTGGACCAGTGCCTATACGAGCCACTGACCGTTTCGATCGGCTGTTCTTTCAACTGCATCAGCGCCTTTGAAAAAGAACTTAAGGCCATAAACGCCGCAATCCAGAGAGCCGTAAAGGGCCTCAACCCCACGGAGTACCAGATACTGACCTCCGTGCCCGGCATCGGCCCGGTCTATGCCAGCGGGATACTTGCTGAGCTTGGTACCATCAAGTGCTTTAAGAGCAATGATGCCCTTGCCAAATACTGCGGCATTGTCTGGAAAGAGAACCAGTCCGGGGAGTTCGAGGCAGAAGATACGCCCATGAACAAAGCCGGCAACCGCTACCTGCGGTATTACATGATCGAAGCTGCCGGGAGCGTGATGCAGCACTGCCCGGAGTACAAAGCCTTTTATGACAAGAAATTTGCTGAGGTGAGAACCCATCAGCACAAACGAGCACTCGCGTTGACTTCCCGTAAACTGATACGTATGCTTTTTGGACTGCTGGCCAATGGCAAACTCTACTCTGTGGAAAAGAGTAGGTAATCCATAGCGGATATCAAACTTACGTTCTTTTTGGACAGTAGGTCTATTAAAGTTACCCTTTTTCCAGAAAATCTTTTTTATTTTCCCCTTGACATTTCACCAAATTGCTTTCTGTGTAGGTACTATTCTATTTCATAAAGTAACTACAATTCACATTCCACTAAATCATAAATCTCGTAGCCTTCACATCACGAAAATAATCATCAGGATCTTTACCTTCTGCCGCCAATTCCTGCCTACTTTGTTCTATAATCCTGTTCATCTCCTCATTACTTACATTAAAAGCTCTCGCCATATCAGAAGATGTACAATAAAATTCTTCACCTGTCAGCTTGCATAATTCCATTTTTAATCCCAAATAAATCAGATCATATGACAATCCTTGCTGTACGCCACTATCAATCAAAGGAATTATTGTTTCTTCTGTGATATATTCTCCGTAGTTTGTTAGTATGTTCTGTATTACTGTTTGTCTGTTCATTTTGGTGTTTCTCCTTATATATTTTCTACATTGTATCCTTGCACTTTTGCATACTTCAACGCTTCATCATAAGTGCTAAATAATTGATTCCCATTACGAAATAATTGTCCTCTGGATTTTTCCTTATATGGTGACACATGATAATCAATAGATGTAGAATATTCCGTAATGACAATGGCAATTCTTACAATGTAATACTCTCTGATATCCAATAACTTCCCTTGATCCGTAATTCTTGGATAATAAACTTTTTGATGCAGTTTGAATTTTAATGGAATATTGATATCCTTGTTATGCTTATCAATTACATTTTCTGTTTCTATTGGTTTATCCATAATTAAATTATTCATTTCTTTTTTCCTCTTCATCTAAAAATTTCTACACTTGTGAGCAAGCAGAGATTGCGATAAATAAGTCAATACAATACCCATTTCATCTTTTCTATAAATCCTTCTTTATCGGTAGTCAAAAATTCATTTGCATCTTTATATTTCTCATACATGTCACTATTAACAATGTATTTTTGATCTATTTCAGCCTCCGCAAGTTCTTCAATAAATTTACCTGTTGCACGTCTGCCAGCCTTATCATTATCCAATGCCAGAACAAGTATCTTACAACATGGTTTCTCTTTTAATTGCTTTATTAAATTAGATATTTCATTCACACCGCCTAATCCGATAGCATCTAACCCTATCTCTACAAAGGACATTGCATCAATCTGTCCTTCACAAACAAATACATAATCGCTATCTCCAGAAAGCCATGCATTTATACCAACTTCATATAGTGCATTCATATTAAATAATTCATTACCATGCTTATAATACTTGCTATTGCTATCCCACAAAACCCCATCCACATATCCCTTGCAGTCTGGATTATACGGAATTGTTACCAATTTCTTTTCTGGATCATATCCTAATTTGAATCTATGAATAGTTTCCTGACTTAATCCACGATTCCTAAAATAATCAGTCTGTGCCACATTCTCATGACATTTATGTAAATAATCTGTATAATCTAATTCCTCGATTATTTCAGGAATCTTAATAATCTTACTTTTAACAAACTTACTTTTCTCTTTCTTATCACCATTTAGATAAGGACGCATAATTTTCAATGCACGATTATAATGTTTTGCAAAATCATTTTCTAATCCTTCCATATGACCAACCAAATCAAATATATCTCCTTTTTCAGTACACGAAAAGCATTTATACCTTGTACCATTAACATGAAAAGCAGCAGTATTCTTTTGTTTGTTACCAGAATTACAGAATGGGCATGTATAGAATCCATCTCCACGTTCTTCTAAATCTCCCTTTGATACTAAATAATCAAGATACTCTGGTAATAACTTTTTCAAATCATTTTTGTATTCAAATCCCATTTTAATCAATCTCCTATTGTATTTTTTATTGTATATTGTATGTGCTACGCACGGTTGCCTGACGTTATGCCGCTTCGCGTCATACCTTACCTGGAAATAAAAAAATGATATATGTTGTAGTGATGCCGATTTTCAGCCAAACATATGCACTATATTCCATTAATATTTGATCAACAAATGATTCTTCTAAATCGAGCTTCAAATTCTGCGAACCATCATATCATATATACATTTTTTTATTTCCCGGCAAGGTATGTGAGCGACAGCGAACATGCCGTTGGGCAACGCCGTAGGCTATATATAATCAGCTTATTTACTTGCCTTTTCAAAAATTTGACTAATTACATCTACTATAGAGGTTTTTATATATAGTAGATGAATATAGTCAACTTTTTATTTTCTACAAAAGGGAACCATTTAAAATGCTAATATAAGAGGTATGTATATACGCTCCTTTTCAACATTTTTAATAGATAAAAACTTTTGAGATAATTTCTTTTGTATGTCAACAAAATATTTCGGGTAAGTAAAAATATCATCTATCTCTTCTAGTCTTGGAGGCTTGCCAAAAAAATCTTTTGTATAATCTTCGTATTCTAATAATGCCTTTTTCATCCGATTATCGACCGTAACTTGCGCATTTTTGTCTATTGCTTCAATAACAAGATCATTTAATAGTAGCATTTGAAGTTTATACTCATCTTGCAATAGTGCCTCTTGCACATCAGTTTTATTAAAGTTTAATTTTATTCTTTCGTATTTTCTTTCCCAACCATATAATTCAAACAACAT
>CAJTSL010000112.1 GCA_910578845.1 uncultured Lachnospiraceae bacterium | reverse complement strand
ATGTCTAACAGGTTCATATCTTTCAGGCGCAGTTTGCGGAATTTTGTCAGGGAGCTCGGATTGATTACGCTTTCTTCCGGCGCCATATCAAGAAAGTATTTAAAGGACATGTCATATTTAGAGCGTTCCACAATGTCAATATCAGACAGATCATAAATAGATTTCAGAAGCAGGTATTTGAACATCCTGACAGGCGGGACTGCATTGCGTCCATTATCAAGACAATATTTATCAATAAGCTCTTCATAAATAAACCCAAAATCTACCAGTTCTTTTATCTGTCGCAGCAGGTTGTCTTTTGGAACGACTAATTCATATATTTCCATGTAGGGACTTAATACTAACTTCTGTTGTTGCTCAACCATAATATCACCGCCTGTATTGAATAATTACATTATACCAAATATAGGCGGTGAGATCTACTTTTTCAGCGGCCTCGTCTTCACATTGGGGGTAGACGCCAGTATTATCAAAATAGGCGTGCCCAAAGCCTTTGTACAGGATCATTTTGACCTCTACGCCGGCTTCATGCAGTTTTACGCCATACCCCAGTGTCTCAATTTTCAGGAAATCATGCTCTCCGACTGTGAGGAATGTCGGAGGATTATTGCCGGCATTCCTCGTATAGGGATTCAGGTAATCATTACGGACATCGGATGTTCCCAGAATCTTTTCCAGTCCCGAAGACATCCCGGCAAACATTCCTATCATTTTGGATAGTCCCTTTTTCTGATGCGGCGCCATTTCAAAATGTTCCATTCCCGGCTGATAGAACCGATCCTCGACCCCTGCCATGTTCAGGGTAGGATATAGAAGCAACTGACCCTTGATCCGATAAAGCCCCTCCTCCCGGTCGCGCGTTGTGCAATATTGGGCAAGATTTCCCCCCGCACTGTCACCCGCTACGAATATGCGCTCTTTATCGCCTCCAAAAGAGGAAGCATTCTCATAAATCCATCGCAAGACACGGTAACAGTATTCATGCCCTACCGGGTACGGGTTCTCAGGCGCAAGCCGGTAATCAGGTGAAACGGCAGCTACCCCTGTCTTTGCAACAAGCATTTTGACGGATTCTTCTACTACGTCCGGCGAACCGCCGAAGAACCCTCCGCCATGGATATAATAGAGGATCGGTTGCTTTTCATTATCATTGCGCTTTTTATATATACGGACCGGAACCAAATAGCCGTCTTTCATCCTTACAGTCCTTTTCTCTATCTCAATATCTGCTTCCACACAAGGAATACTTTTGACAGCATTGAACACTTTGCGAAGACCGGCAATTCCTTTGGGGGATGTATCCATTTTCATGAATTTCTTAGGGAGCCATCCCACGATCTTCAACATCTTCTTCGAATCCTGATAAAGCCGGGGATCCATTGCTCCCCTTTCCTCAGAGTCAGGAAGATTTTTCACCAACAGCGGCGCGCCGTGATAATCAGTCAGTTCCTGCCTTTCTTTGAGAGCCTCTACCAGCTTATCCTCATATCTTTTCCCCATATTGTACTCCATTTCTGCGCTGCTTTTTGCGCATAGTATCATTCACCGTTTTTCTGATATCGGCGTGTTCTTTCATCCACGATGATACCCTCGAAATTCATCCCGAAGCCAAAATCATAACAATGTCCCTCGCTGTCTACATAGCATTCCATATCAAAAGCCATGTCCTCTTTCTGCGTTTCTACAGCATTCATATCAGCCGGCATTTGTATGGGCAGCAATCCCTTGGGGTTGAATCTTCCGGTTATGACATCCAGCACAGCCTGCGGGCTTACGCCGTACTCTACCAGGATCGCATCGGTATACGGTTCCAGTTCAGCCATTACCATAGGATTTTTCAAGGTAATCACCGTTATGACAGGTTTCTCTCCCATCTCTTCCCTCATCCGCACGATCAGATCTAAGTCCGCTTCATTGGCTGCCGTATTGCATTTGCCCTGGTAACTACGGTCCGCAGAATCCTCCAATGGATCCCCTCCCGCCAGACTGGGCGTCCTAGCCAGATCAGCCTGATATGGGCGATATTGCAAGGTAATGGGCACATACCCGTTCCCTCCCGCCTTACGGTCTTCCGGGTCATATCCGATGGAAATAGGCGATTCGATAAAGCATATTGCCGCATCCGCCTCTTCAGGCGCATGAACGATTTCAAAATATTCCGAAGCAGCTTTTTTCCCCGGCGGCACTACTGTCTGGTCTCCCGTCGGCATACTCATAAAATTCAGGTAAGACTTGATAAACCGATCCGGTATATATACTTTCATGCCTTCTTTTAACGGAAGAACATGTTCCTTATTTTTCAGCATGGTTACCGATCTTAACTGGGACTCGTATCCCTTTTCCCTAAACCTTGGACATCCGACTGTTTCCGTCGATTCTTCCATGTCCAGATATGGGTTCTCGAACAGTCCCGTACGGAAAATATTCAAAAGGAGCCTGTACGCAGACCTCCTAAACCGGGCATCTGCAATTTCCTCGCCGTATTTATCACAGCACATCCGGTAAGCCTCCATCACTGGCTCTACATTATTGTTACCGCCAAACTGGTCTACGCCTGCCTCTATCGCTTTGAAATGACGTTCGGCCTCCGTCATTTTCTCTACGCCCCAGCATTTCCCGGCAAAAGTTTCCTCCGCCTCGCCAATGTCATGGGTAATGCCCCAGTCTGTGCAAACAACACCGTCGTATCCAAGCTCCTCCCTAAGCAAATCCTGAATCAGATATTTATTGAAAGAATTTCCGACATTTTCTCCGTATTTTGAATCGATCCCATAGGAAATTGTATAATAAGGCATGACCGCGCTAGCCTTCTTCGTCTTGCCATCCAGCGAAAAGGCGCCCTCTCTGAAAGGTTTTAAATGCTCTTTGAAATTATCGCCCGGATACACCGCATATTTCCCGTAAGCATAATGGGCGTCTCTTCCTCCCTCTCCCATGCCTCCTCCCGGGAAATGCTTGACCATTGTGTTGACGCTCTCTTCTCCCCATCCGTCACGTCCATCCTTCGTTGTCTGGAAGCCGTCGCAATATGCTTTGGTCATGTCAATCGTCATCTGCGTGTGTTCCCCAAAGGTATCTGCAAAACGCATCCACCGCGGTTCGGTCGCCAAGTCAATCTGAGGCGACAGCGCTGTAGTGATCCCCAGCGCGCGATATTCCGCGGATGCAATTTCTCCAAACTCCTTTACCAGGGAAGGATCAAAAGAAGCTGAAAGGCCGATCCCATTTGCCCATTTGGAAATCGGCTCTCCTGTCACGCCCATATACTCCGCGCTCGAGCCTGCGCCATGCCGCGGGTCAGAACTATTATTCGCCGGAATGCCAAACCCCGAATTCTCAGCTAACGCCTGCATTTTATTGTTCCAGCGCACAGCGGTCTCCGTGCTTTCCAGTCCCATGATCAGGACATGGCGCACCTTATCTTTTACAATAAATTCTTTCTGCTGGTCTGTTAAATCCCAAGGCGCGGCATCGCTTTCTTCAAAAGGCTTTCCATCATAGCTTCCGCCAAATGCGGCTGCCATCGGCCCTTTCGCCGGTATGATCTGGTGCGCGCTATAGAGCATAAGCCCTGCAATATCCTCTATGGATATCCTCTCGGCTAAATCCGCCGCACGCTCTTCATAAGAAAGCCGCCAGTCTTCATATGGCACCAGTTTGCCATTACCAAGAAAGTCCTTAAAAGCATAGCCATCCACCGTCAGGATATTAATTTTACTACCCGTTGCAATCCCAAGGTTCTTCCCACCAGCATTTACGATGAGATCATAGTCGTTCCGTTCCCATTTTTCCCATTTCTTCTCCGTCATTTTCCGCTTCCTCCGTCCTTTCATAATCTATGTATTTTAGTCAATTGTAAAACTTCAATTTCCCAAACCTAATTATGCAAAATAGACAAGATCACGAGCAGGGCACTTTGGCAC
>CAJTSL010000111.1 GCA_910578845.1 uncultured Lachnospiraceae bacterium | reverse complement strand
TAAGATAAATAGAGAAGATAAATAAAAAATTAGAAAGAATTTTTATGTCGTGATCAGGAGCGGCGTGATGTTAGAGGGTGTTTCGATCGGAGTAGTTTGTTTTGTCACGTCGATGCTCCGGAATGAGGAATGATTATGTGATTAATGAGGAATGATTATGGATTTTTTTGATGTACTTACCTTTGTAGGCGGTTTGGCGCTTTTCCTATATGGAATGCAGGTGCTTGGAGATGGCCTCTCTAAGGCATCCGGTGGGCGCATGGAGAAGATTTTGGAGAGGCTGACTTCAAATCGATATAAGGCAGTTTTACTGGGAGCTGTTGTCACGGCCATCATCCAGTCATCTTCGGCGACGACGGTCATGGTGGTAGGGTTTGTCAATTCCGGTATTATGAAGCTTTCCCAAGCAATCGGCGTCATTATGGGAGCCAATATCGGGACGACCGTAACTTCCTGGATTCTTAGCCTTTCCGGTATTGAAAGCGGGAATTTTTTTGTTAAGCTGTTGAAACCGTCTTCTTTTTCCCCGGTGCTTGCTTTGATCGGCGTTTTTATCTTATTATTTTCCGGGAAGGAGAAAAGAAAGAATATTGCATTGATTTTAGTCGGGTTTGCAGTACTGATGTTTGGAATGGAGACAATGACGGGCGCTGTGCGGCCATTAGCGGATGTGCCGGAATTTACAAATCTTTTGCTTCTATTTTCTAATCCTATATTAGGGTTGCTTACTGGTGTCCTGCTAACGGCGGTCATTCAAAGCTCTTCGGCTTCCATTGGCATTCTACAGGCGCTATGTGCTACAGGGGCGGTATCTTATCAGACGGCAATGCCGATTATCATGGGCCAGAATATTGGGACGTGCGTAACAGCGCTTATTTCTTCCATCGGAGCATCCATCAATGCAAGACGTGCAGCCATTGTGCATTTGTATTTTAACCTGATTGGCACAGTTGTCTTCATGATTCTCTTCTACGGACTGCATAGCGCGGTTGATTTTGTTTTTATGGGACAGGCCGCAGCACCGTATGGGATTGCGCTGGCACATAGTGTTTTTAATATTTTCTCAACAGTGATCCTGTTGCCATTCTCGGTGGAATTAGAGAAACTTGCCTGTCTGACTGTGAGGGAGCGAAGTGGCGGGCACGAGGCGCATGATAGCGTAACAAGGCTTGTCGATAGGGACGTGAAGCTGCTAGATGATAGGTTTTTACAGAATCCGGCTCTGGCGATGGCGCAATGTAGGCGCGTGGCATTGCATATGGCAGTCACGGCAAAAGAGTCTTATCTGTACGCTATAGATCTGCTGTATCAGTATGACGTGGCAAAGGCAGAAGAGGTATCACGGAAAGAAGAGGACTGTGATTGCTATGAGGACATGGTTGGCGCTTACCTTATGAAGTTGAATGCAAGGCATTTATCTGAAAAAGACAGTCAGACTCTAATGTTATTTTTAGAATCTATTGGTGATTTCGAAAGGATATCAGACCATGCGGTCGGGATTAAGGAAGCGTACCAGAGGCTACAGGACAATAAGAAAGAGTTTTCTAATAAGGCGAAAGTAGAGCTGGATATTTTTTCACGTTCGGTTGCGGATATGCTGACATTAACTTTAGAAGTGTTTGAAAAAGAAGACGCATTGCTTGGACGGGAAGCGGAGTCTCTTTTAAGGGTGGTCACAGAGCTTGGCGCAGAAATAAGAAAACGCCATATTAAAAGATTACGGAAAGGAAAATGTACGATCTCTCTTGGATTTTTGCTTACGGATATTATCACAGCCGGAGAAAGGGTCGCTATGCATTGTTCACATATCGCGCTCAGTGCGATGGAGGCGCATGAAGAGACTTACAGTGTGCATGGGCATAAGGACATGCTCTGGCAGGACGAAGCGGGAGAGCTGCAACAATTGTACCATTCTATGAAAGATCGTTATGTCTTGCCATAAATCCTTGACGATAGAGGGAAAATCCTGTAACCTTTTTAGTAAAGAGCATAAGCCTGCCCAAACTAGGGTTATCAAGAGAGAATTTTGCAATCGCCTAATAGGGAAAGCAAGAGCAAGGAAAAAGGAAAGCAGAGGGGGATAACAGAGTGACTTATCAGGAAATTTTAGAAAAAGCAAGAGAATGTATCGGCCCATATTGTAAGGCCTGCCCGGTTTGTAACGGTATAGCATGTAAGAATAAGATGCCCGGCCCAGGTGCAAAAGGGATGGGAGATACCGCCATTAGGAATTTTGCAAAGTGGCAGGAGATCAGGGTGAATATGGATACGATTTGTGAGAATAGCGTGCCGGATACGTCAATTGAACTGTTTGGGAAGACATTCCGCTATCCTTTTTTTGCAGGGCCGGTAGGCGCACTGAATCTTCACTATGGCGACCGTTATGATGATCTGTCTTATAACGATGTGATGTTAAAGACGTGTGCGGCAAATGGCATAGCGGCTTTTACCGGAGACGGCACAAACCCGGATGTCATGGTACAGGCGACTAAAGCGATCGGACAGGTAGAAGGCAGGGGGATACCGACTATTAAGCCGTGGAATATTGAGACGATCCGGGAGAAAATGGCGCTTTGCAAAGAATCGGGGTGTTTTGCGATGGCAATGGATATTGATGCGGCAGGCCTTCCTTTTCTGAAAAATATGACGCCTCCTGCAGGCAGCAAAAGCGTGGAGCAATTACGTGAAATCATTCAAATGGCGGAAGTTCCTTTTATCGTGAAAGGGATTATGACCGTAAAAGGTGCATTGAAAGCGTTAGAAGCGGGCGCTGCGGCGATTGTTGTCAGTAATCATGGCGGACGTGTCTTAGACCAGTGCCCGGCGACGGCGGAGGTGCTTTGTGAAATAGTGGATGCGTTAAAGTGCAGCACGATGAAGATTCTGGTGGATGGCGGGATCCGGAATGGGACGGATATCTTCAAGGCGCTTGCCATGGGCGCAGATGGCGTACTGATCTGCAGGCCGTTTGTCACCGCACTATACGGAGGCGGCGAGATAGGTGTTAGCACATACATAGAGAAATTAGCGGGAGAGTTGAGCGATACGATGGCAATGTGCGGTGCGGGAAGCATAGCGGAGATTACGCGGGACATGGTATGGTTATAGGATGCGAAAAGCATCATAACGCACCTGGGGTTCCTTCTTCGCCTGAACTGCAAACCGAGATTCCTGTTAAAGAGGGAAAGACCGTTACAAGCAGAATAAGAGGAGCCAGAGAAAATGGCTGTACAAAGACAGATGGAGTAGAAGCCACCTGTCTTTTCTGTTATGCTAAAAAGATGAGGCGGAAAAAGAGGGAAAAGATGGCAAAGCTTTTAAACTATGAAGACCGGAATTTTTGATTACGATTTATGGGAGGATAAAAATGATTGAAGAAATAAAAGATAAGCAGTCAAAAAGACATATTGCACGTTTAATATTAGAAGCTTTAACTGATTGGTTTGGAATCACAGAATCGCGTGAACAATATATTAAGGATTGTGGGGAACAGATCTTTGTTGTTGCGAAAGAAGACGAAAAAGAAATAGGATTTATCTGTTCAAATGGGATTTTATGAAAACTATGATCAAACGAATTTGTTTTATCGCAATGTTGGGTTTAAAGAATTTGAAGTATTTCCGATGTTATGGGATGAACATAATCCTTGTCAAATTTATGTAATGGCACTTAAATGAGGCTTTGATTGAAAGAAAAAATAGCGCAAGAATGAAATTCTTAAAAGGATTGGGAAAGTGGCTCAACGAAAAGGCAGGTTAGACTTTCCGTTTGTTAGCGGAAAGTTCCTTAGAAAAATTATGCTGCGTTTTGAAAACTAGGAGGGATTTATGAAAACTCTGTATGTATCATACTTAGATGGAACATTGTTACGAAGTGATGCCAAAACTTGTGAGTTTACGAATCAAGTGATCAATCAATTAACATCAGAGGGGATGCTTTTTTCTTATGCTACGGCTAGGTCATATTTAACAGCTACAAAAGCAACAAAAGGACTGAATGCCAAAATGAAAAAGAAGAAATCTTAAATGAATTACTGCATCGAGGCATTTATCCTATTGTTTACGCTTACATATCAGGTAAAGAAAAATTTTCTTATCTTGTAAATAAATGCAATCGTGCTACAATTGAATTCTTATTGACTCGTAAGGGGGATGTAAGAGATACACCTGTTGAATTTGATGGTGCGCTGGGATTCGGAGATGTTTTCTATTTCGTCTGTATTGATGCATACGAAAAATTGGAACCACTATATATTCAGTTCAAAGAAAAATATCATTGTATTTTCCAAACAGAAATCTATAGTGGGGAACAATGGTTAGAAATTGTGCCCAAAAGTGTTTCAAAGGCAAATGCAATTTTGCAATTAAAAGAGGAATTGGGCATTGAATACATTGTCGCGTTTGGCGATGGGAAGAATGATATTGAAATGTTTGAAATAGCGGATGAATCATATGCCGTGGAGAACGCGGTAGACGAATTAAAGGCAATAGCTACCGGAATTATAGAAAGCAATGACTCTGATGGCGTAGCGAAATGGTTATATAATAAGTTCTACACGATAATATGATAAATTCCCGGTTCTTTAAATAACCATAACCACAATAGAACAGTAACACAGCTTCAGAGCGTATAGATTGAAAAATCATGCTGATGCAATGATTTTTCAATCTGCAATTTGAATCAGAGCCGGGGATATGCCTTGATC
>CAJTSL010000110.1 GCA_910578845.1 uncultured Lachnospiraceae bacterium | reverse complement strand
ATAATCCTCCATTCTTGCTCAACTTGCGAATTTTGGGGCCAAGACGCTATCAGCGTCGGCACAAATTGCAGGTTGAAAACCTTTCCTGTTGTAGCTATGTCATGCATTTCTATAGCCTGCCCAGCGCTTCTACAAATTCTTCTTTTGTCAGGATGCCATCCGGCATCTGCATTCCTTTTTTCTGTAATTCATGGGCAAGCAGCGTCACTTGTGGCACATCCAGGCGCAACGCCTGTAGCTCTTCCACCTGCGAGAAAATCTCCCTCGGCGTGCCTTCCATGGCGATCTTGCCTTTGTCCATAACGAATACTTTATCCGCATGAATGATTTCTTCCATATAGTGAGTGATCAGGACAATCGTAATCCCTTCCGCCGCATTGAGCGCTCTCGCCGCGCGAACGACTTCTTTGCGCCCATTCGGGTCCAGCATCGCCGTAGGCTCATCCAAAATAATGCATTGAGGGTGCATGGCAATGACGCCGGCAATGGATACTCTCTGTTTCTGCCCTCCCGAAAGCTTATTCGGTGAATGCTTACGATACTCATACATGCCCACTGCCTTGAGGCTTTCTTCCACTCTCTGCCATATCTCCGCCGTCGGCACGCCCATATTCTCGGGCCCGAATCCGACATCTTCTTCAACAACCTGTCCGATGATCTGGTTATCCGGGTTCTGGAACACCATACCAGCATTCTGGCGTATGTCCCATAAGTTCTTTTCCTCCAAAGTATCCATCCCGTCCACCCACACCGTGCCTTCGGTTGGATAAAGTATGGCATTGATATGTTTTGCAAGCGTCGATTTTCCCGAGCCGTTATGCCCCAATATAGCGACAAAATCACCTTTCTTCACATCCAGGTCCACTTCGTCCACCGCCCTGGTGATCCCTTCAACGTTGCCTTCTTCATCACGTCTGATATATTCAAATACTAGTTTGTCAGTTTTAATGATTCCCATTGGTCTCCCTGCTCATCATCCTGATGGGGGCGCCTTTGGCGCCCGCTTGTTTTCTATCTGTCTGATTGTAGCAAAAAATGAATAGAATTACAAGACATTAGAAAAAACCAGCCATTAGAAAAACCAGCCCTCCACTAGGAAAGACTGGTTTAAAATCCACGTGCGATCTTTCATCGCTATCCTTTTAAGCCACTGGTCGCGATGCCTTCCACGAAATACTTCTGTGCCGCGAAGAACAGCAGCATGACCGGGACTACCGCTAAGAAGGACATTGCCATCACCTGCCCCCATTGTACGACAGACTCTGCATCTAAAGACATGCGCAGCGCCAGGGATATCGGATATTTGCGCACTGAGTTAATGAAGATTAGCGAGTTAAAGTAATCATTATATGTCCATAGGAACTGGAACACGCCTGCGGAAAACAGCGCCGGTTTCATAAGCGGCAGCAAAATCTGGATAAATGTCCGGAACGTCCCGCACCCATCCACATACGCCGATTCGTCCAATTCCCTTGGAAGCCCCCGGAAGAACTGGATCAGCATATAGGTAAAAAAGGGATTGCACGCCAACGCAGCCTGCGCATAAAAAGGAATGTAGCTGTTGACCCAGCCAAATTTGTTATACAGCGTATACCGTGGAATGATGATGACCGCATTGGGCAGCATTAAGGTGGCGATCAAGAGCCCGAACAACAGTTTCTTGCATGGGAAATGAAACCTCGCAAAGCCATATGCCACTATCGCCGATGAGATGACCGTCATTATCGTCGTAGGCACTACCATGATAAACGTATTGATGAAAAAACGTGTATATGTAATCTTGCCAGTACCTTTCCACCCTGCCAAATAATACTTTAGGCTGAAAGATTCCGGGAACAGCTTAATAGAACTATAGATTTCTTCGTTGGATTTAAAAGTCGCAAAAAACATCCAGAAGATCGGATAGAGCAAAATAGCGCCGATAATCACGATGACTAAATAATCCCTGCATGTTCTCAGCTTTTTATTTTTTATTTTCTTCATAAGGTATCGTCCTTTCTTTGTATGTAGCATGCCCTAAAATTCATTCTGGTCTTCATAGTAAACCCATGCAGAAGAAGAGCGGAACAATAATAAGGATACGATTAAGATGATCGTGAACACTACCCAGGAAATACTGCTGGCATATCCCATTTTAAAATTGGAGAACCCTTCCTTATACAACTTCATGCCCAGCACATACGTGGATTTCATCGGCCCGCCGTTTGTGATGACGAAAGCGGAAGTGAAATTCTGTAGCGCCTGGATAATCTGCATGATCAGGTTAAAGAAAATAATAGATGTAATCTGCGGGATTGTAATCGTAAAGAAAATACGGATCTTACCGCCGCCGTCAATCTCCGCCGCTTCATACAGCGACCTGGGAACCTGCTTAAGCGCCGCCAGGAACATGACCATAGAAGAGCCAAACTGCCATATTTCCATGGAACAGATCGTCTTAAGCGCATACCTGGTATCTCCCAGAAAGGAAATCGTAGGAAGAGACAACGCCTGCAAGAAGGCATTCACCAAGCCGTTTTCCAAGAACATCAGTTTCCATAAGATCGCTATGGCAACACTGCCCCCGAACAGGGACGGTATATAATATAGCGTCCTGATTAGGTTAATCCCCTTGATGTCCCGGTTTAAGAACACCGCGACCGCAAGCGCCATAACCAATTTGCCTGGCACCGTATATAAGGTATAAATAATCGTGACTTTCAACGAATTCCAGAATTCCGTGTCCATTGTAAATAGTTTTATATAATTTTTCAGGCCGACCCATTCCGGGACCGCACCAATCGTATAATTATTAAACGAGTAAAAAAATGACGTTAAAAAAGGATATAACTGTAAAATGACAAAGCCAATCAGCCAGGGCGCAATATAAATAAACGCTTGGTAATCCCTTTGCCGGTATCCCGACTTCTTCAGGCCTCCTTTTGCTGCTCTCATATCAAATCTCTCCTCTCCTGCCAAGGCACAACATTTTGTGAAAGGAAAAGGGGGCAGAACCTGCACCCCTTTTTCATATCCTATGGCACTGTTATCTTACTCTACCAAACCGGATAAAAGCTTCAATGTTTCTTCTGCCGCTGTCGCAGGGTCTTTGGCGCCATACCCGACGCTTTCCACTGCATCGAAGAGAATCTCCTTTGCCTCATTCGTAGAAGAAATCTTGTCATTTGGCGTGCCGCCCATTGCCGCCGCAATGTTAGCGCCTTCCATCGTCCACTCACTTAAGATGCCTGCATCAGAACAGATTTTCCTTGCCTTTTCCGTAGGCGGTACGCTTCTGGTCGTCCCTAACGTTTCCATTGCCTGCTCATTGTTAAAGAAGTAATCCATGAACTCTGCCGCCACTTCGGGATGCTCGCTTGTCTTCGTAATCGCGAATACCTGCGGCGTATTGGATGCCCACCCGGCTTCGCTGGCATTGCTTAATTTCGGAATCTGGCCTGCATAGTACGTCACATTGGGGTTTGCCGCCGCCATAACATCCATTGTGGAAATATAGGTAAAGGTCGCCACATAATTGCCCTCGATCCAGTTCGTATCGTTTTGCAGTTCATCGCCGCTATAAGAAGCCTGATAAGATGCTGGCGGGATCACGCCCTCATCGAATAATTGCTTCACATACGCGTAGACTTCTTCTAACTGGTCTTTCGTAATCTTAATCGCATTGGCATCCGGGTCTGCAAAAGTGCCGCCCGCAAGCTGTTTCCCATAGTTAAATACAATCAGGTTCGTGATATACTCCTTGTTCATGCTAAGCAGATACAATTTTTCATCATACTCTTTTACCTTTTTGCCCATCTCGATCAGATCATTCCAATCATACGGTTTCGTGAAATCAATGCCAATCTTGTCCGCTAAATCTTTGTTGACAAGTAATCCTGCCCCGGAAATACCACTGGGAAGCCCGATCTGTTTCCCGTCATATCTGCCATTTATTTCCAGGGAAATATAGGCTTCGTCAAAATTACTCAAGTCCATGCCCAGTTCCGTATAATCATAGAAGTAATCGCCGGCTTCCACATACGTAGGAAATGTTTCCGGGTCTACCTGTACGATATCCGCAGCCGTACCGGACGCTAAGGATGTCGCCAACTTATCATGATACCCGTCATTGCCGCCATACTCTGCTTCTATTGTCACATTCGGATGCAGCTTCTCAAACTGATCGATAACGGCAAGCGTTGCTTCCGCCCTTTCATCACCGCCCCACCATGCAAAACGGATCGTTACCTGCTCATCGCCAGATGACGTTTCTGGCGTTGTATCAGTAGGCGCATTGTCTGTGCCATCCTCCGCTACATCCTCTGTTACCTCGCCTTCTTTAGCAGAATCTTCCGTTCCGCCACAGCCTGCCAGAAGCGTTGCTGTCACAGATAGGGATAATATCAATGTAAGTGCCTTTTTCTTCATATAAAAAACCTCCCTCTATTTATTAAATTTATTTTATACAGATAAACTTAATATTAAAAGGAAGGTAGCTTAACATATTTCTTCTTTTTTTCACTTCTTTATGCAATTTCTACTCTTTTTTTCACATATTTACTCTTTTTTTGTCATTTTCATCATGAAACGGGATAAAGAACTCTATGACACATCCAATGTCATTTAGATAAGCCTTTGAATTATTAAGTATTGCTTTGTATTTTAATTTTGTAAAAGGACATTGGATTTTGATACATGGTATAAATAAAAATCACCTGCCAATTTTACAAATAAATTAGCAGGTGATTTTTATATTACATTATGTAT
>CAJTSL010000109.1 GCA_910578845.1 uncultured Lachnospiraceae bacterium | reverse complement strand
AAGTCGCACCTGCCCCTGTTTTGCTTAGGGCTTTCTATTTCCCGACAGCCCCTTTCAAATCCCTTGCTTTATTCGTTGTCTTTCTTCTCTTCTTCCCTTGCCGCTCTCATTGCATTGAATTTCTCTTCCAGAGACTCTACCAGCGTCAGCCGTGCCTCACGGATTTCCATGCCGCCCTGGCCAAAGTAGAATTTGAGGAAAGTGGTGTTGTGGAAGGACGGATTAACCTGTATTTCTTCGTTCCTCCATTCCTTATCTTCCCCAGTAAGCGAAATCGTCTTTAGTATCTGTTTATCCTGGGAAACGGTAAGCGGAACCTGTGCCAGGCTTCCCTGTCCTGATACCCTGCATGTCAGATCCAGCCTATAAATGCCCCGCTCTTTCACATTCAGCTCAAATGTCACCGTGCTGCCTTTTCCCGTAGGAATCTGCTCAACGGGTAAGCCGGCATTCTCCGCCGTCACAGCGAAACGGACTAATTCCCCAAAAGATTCCATCTCCTGAGCCGCAATTTCTGCCAATTGCTTATCTAATTCGCTCTCTTTTCCCATCATCCGCTGGTATGCAGGCGTCCGTAGCAAATACCGGCAGATGTTTGCCGCGCTTCGTACATATTCGCCTCTCGTAACAGTCCCCTTTTCCAAGCTTTCCATAGAGTTGTCGTTCTGGGAATTCTCTCCGGCATTAGCCGTTACCATGAACAGATCGTTCTGCGCGCGCACCATGGCCGCAGTATTCTCTGCTTTCCCTACTTCGCCCTCATCATTGGACTTTGCCCACCAGTCAGTCATGACAATACCGTCATAACCCCAGTCTTTACGAAGGATCGTCGTCAGCATATCGTAATTGCTGGCAGACCAGAATCCGTTGATCGGATTATAAGAGGTCATAATAGAATATGCGCCGCCTTCTTCCACTGCAATCTCGAAACCTTTCAAATAGATTTCGCGCAATGCCCTTTCCGATACCACTGCTTCTACCATATGACGGTTGAATTCCTGGCTGTTGCAAGCGAAATGCTTAATCGTACCGGTAACGTTGTAACGTCCCATTGCCTTAAGCTGAGCTGCCGCCATTCTTCCTGTCAGCAGAGGGTCTTCACTGAAATATTCAAAATTACGCCCGTTCAAAGGATTCCTATGTACATTGATGCCAGGTCCCAATAAGGTATCAACCTTATTCTTGCGCAGCTCCATGCCTTCCCATTCGAATAATTCTTCTGAGAGCGCCTCGTTAAAAGTACTGCCAAGGCAGGCACCGTTTGGCATGGCAAACGCGATGCTTCCGCAATCCATTCTGATCCCGCTTGGCCCGTCCGCACAGCAAGCCACCGGAATGCCAAAGCTTTGCAGGCTCTTCGTCACGCCGCCAAATGCACCTGCGGTGCCTGGCGTTACCTTCGGGGAACACATCCCTTCCCCTCTTACCATACAACATAAATCTTCGTCGGAAAGCTGCGCCAGGAAATCTTCCATGGATACTTTCCCTTCCTCCACGTCCGCAAGCTTGTATCCTTTGTCTCCCGTATAAGGGATGCTCTCCGGAAGCCTTTCCGTACGTCTTTCTCCCGTGTTCTGCGTACGCAGCGGAACGGCTTCATATCCGACCTGGAATTCTCCCTCTGTGCCTGCTTCCGGTTTCATCCGCTCGAATTCTGTTACCGGCGCACAAGCTTCTTCCGCTTTCTTCACTATTATAGTCTCTTCAATCGTCAGGCTTCCTACAGAAGAAGCGCTCCTTACATCTGTTCCCGCATAGAAAACATATTCTCCGGCTTCCATCACCCAGCAAGATTTATTGCCTGTCACGCCGCTGTCATCATAAGATGCAAGCCTATGCTGCGGAATAGAAATCTGTAACGTCTCTGCCTCACCAGGTGCCAGTTCCTTCGTCTTGGCAAAACCGCATAGGCTCCTTGCCGGTTTTCCCAATGCGCCCTGCGGTGCCTGGCAATATACCTGTACGACTTCTTTGCCGGCTTTTTCTCCTGTATTTGTCACTTTTACGGAAATAGTAACTTCCTTTATATCCTCATTGCTTTGTCCAGGATTCACCATCTGGGCTTCCAAAGTGAAAGTAGTATAAGAAAGGCCAAATCCGAAAGGATAAAGCACTTTATCTTTGGCAAAGGTCTCAAAATAGCGGTACCCTACATAAATATCTTCCTGATAAATATTCCTTTTCGCATCTCCATGGTTACGGGTGGATGGATAATCCGTAATGTCATAGGCAATCGTATCCGTCAGTTTCCCGGAAGGAGACACTTTCCCTTCCAATACATCCAATACGCCGTTGCCGCCTTCCTGTCCGCCCTGCCATACATACAGCACTGCTGCCGGATGATAAGTCTTAGCCCACTTCATATCAATGATATTGCCTACGTTCAAAAGCACGACTGTACGCTCAAAAGACCCGCAGACAATACGAAGCATTTCATCTTCTGCCTCCGTCAGCAAATAGCTTCCAGCCTCCGCCTTATTATCCTGATCTTCTCCGGCGGTCCTTGCAATAATGACCACTGCCGTATCCGATTCTTCCCTGACGCTGGCAACTAATTCCTCCGACAAGGGCATTTCTTTCTGGAACCAAGGCTCCCCTGCCCAGCCAACGCCGCCATCGAAGGGATTTTCTTTCAGCCATTCCTCATAAACTGCCTTCAGCTTCCCGTTCAATTCGAAGCTGCTCTCCTCCAATGCTTCCCGGATGCCAGTTACATAACTCGTATTCACCAAACCGCCGGATCCGGTGCCGCTTTTGTAATAATTGAACTGCCCCCTGCCAAACAGCGCTATTTTCTCCCCCTCTTTTAAGGGCAACAGATGCCCCTCGTTGCGCAGCATGACAATTCCTTCCGCCACCACTGCCCTTGCTGTCTGGGCATACTGGCCGACATTGAAAATCTTATCTCCCATTTCCTTCTCCCTTCCTTTGCCATTATATTTTCATACTGTAACAGTTCTAGTGCTTTCACTGTTATCGCTTATGACTATTATATAATATCCAAAGGCAATTACACAATCTATGCGTCTCAAAAGATTTGCTATCATTTTTTAACCTTTATGAGACGCGCTTAAAACGCTCCTTTGATTTTTTCAAGGTCATTGATGAGCGTTTGGGAATACTGCCTTGCCTCTCTGCATACTTTTTCCGCCTGGTTGTAATCCGCATCAAACAGGGCATCAATTACCTGTTTCCCATAGGCATGGAACTTTTTATGTTTCTCGCCCAGCTCTTTCCAAAGTTCTAAAATCTCAGGTTTGCCTGGCTCCATCGCGTAATAGAAATGACCGAACCCACATTTTCTGTCATTGATCTGCAATGGCAATATCGTCCGCTCTTGCACAATCCGCTCCAGATTACCCAGCCAGTTCTTGTGCGCAATGATCGCTTTCTCGATATACCCGGCAAAAGCCTTATCTTCCATCTTATAAAAAGCATCCTCCGCCATCGCTCCCATGGCTTTAGCAGACTCATCTAGCGTCGATTCAATCGCTCCCAATGGCTTAGCGATATTATAAATATTCTTGCCATGTTCCCGCAGCCGCTCGGTATCCCCATGCAGCACGCCGCACTGACTGTTGATGTCCGAAGAACGCGACTCAAGCTCAATGATAGAACTACTGATCTCCTCACTAAGCCCTGCCAGAGAAGAAATGTTATTGGTGATTTTCTCTACATGCTGGCGATTGTCCTCATTAAGCTCCCACACATGGCTGATCTTGTGTGTAACGGTTTGCAGAGACTCAATGGTATTATCCACGCTCTCCACGCTCTTAGCAGATGCGGTAAGGATATCTGCCACCGAATTTCCCATGCTCGCAGTCAGCTTCTGCGTTTCATCCGCTAACTTCCGGATCTCATCCGCAACGACCGCAAAGCCTCTGCCCGCATCACCAGCTCTTGCCGCCTCAATAGAAGCGTTCAGCGCAAGCAGATTTGTCTGCGATGAAATGGCGTTGATCCCGGCGATCACATCATTCATCCGGCTAATGATCTCGGAGAGCCTGTTCATGTCCTGCTGCATTTCCCTCGATGCGCTGATCGTGCTGTCAGAAAGCCCCCTGGTAGCTGTCAGCTCTTGCTGGCTCTCATCAATGCTCTGATAAACTGTATTCGATTCTTCGGAGATTTCAATGATTGTGTTGGTCAGTTCCTCATGCTGTGCCGATACTGTCTTAGATATGGACTCAGCCTCTTCTGAAGCTGTATGGATCAATTCGGTAGCTTCCGCGACACTGTCTGATACTTTCTGTAGGATCCCTGAATAGTGATCCAATGAAAGGTCGAGCGCGCTAATCTGCATCAGAGAATCTAAGATGTTATCCATCACTTCTCCAAACTGGTTACGCCCCAAGATCAGGCGACGGTACATCTGCTCTAGCTCAGCGGACTCATTCCCGTAATCTGCCTCCGTAAGCTCTGACAGTGACAACAAGATGCTTCTCTTTTTTGATTTCATTAAAATACCCATAACATCCCCCTTAATAAAAGATTTTAGTGATCCTAGTTGCTATATTTTATATTGGTATATTAGTAAAATCCCGCTTACTGATTCTATGTATGCTTATCATTTCTTTCCTGCGCCCGGCACGCCGGACATATATAAAAGACTTTTAAATCATAAGAAATAAAGTCCCCTCCCATTTGCTCACGTAGAGAAGCAGTCAGATCTTCGAAAGAGAAGTCCGCCAGTTTGCCGCATCTTTGACAGACCAAATGATCATGTTTGATGACTTTATCATATCTATCCGGCATATTTTCAACGGATATTTTACGGATCATTCTCTCTTTCCATAATTTATTCACATTGTTATAGACAGTCGCCATAGCAACTTTCGGATATCTTTTTTTCAGTTCCATATATACTTGCTCTACTGTCATATGTGCAGTAGAGGTGTTAATGATTTTATAGATCTCTGCTTCATATTTAGTCATACATGTTGTCCTTACTATCATTAGAATTAGAATTATTCTAAAATTATTCTATCTATTCTAATGCCATTAGGAAGATATTGTCAAGGGCAATTTACAAATTCATATAATAGGAGATTACGAAACAGCAATTTCAAGCCACAAGCCCGGTCAAAATGAAATCAGAACCACCGGCTTAGCCGGTGGTTTGTTCTGGCCCTATAAGGGCCTGTT
>CAJTSL010000108.1 GCA_910578845.1 uncultured Lachnospiraceae bacterium | reverse complement strand
GTACAGCGAAATTAGAATGCGGCGTCGGCAGCATCATCTGGAAAACTACATAACCTTTCATAATCAAGGAAATGGACAGCCAATACTGTCCGTTTTCTATGTCTCACTACTTTCTATTGAAAAATCCCAGGAATTGCAAAAAATAATTCCAAAAAAAAATAGAATCTTTCCCCAAAAAATGATATAATCATTAATATATTGGTAATAGATATGTGTTAAGGTGCCGCCTGGTACATATCTGCCACTATTGCATCATTAGTAAGGCTCAAAATATCTGTAGTGTATACGGCGGCACAGAAATGGGGAAAAATATGCAAGAACGCAAAAAACTATTTAAGAAACCGGGAACAAGCAATCAGAGCGATGGATTTGTCAGTATTGAGAAGAAGATTTCCTCGCGGTTTTCACAGACCATCCTGATTTGCTGTATTGTACTAGGCACAGTGACATCTATCCTAAGTTACATTTCATCTGTCAGCGCAGTTTCTAAGACAATCAACAACACTTCTGACGTAGCCGCTAAATATGTGGCAGCATCACTCAATCAATATACCGCTATCGCATACGAAACAGGCAGCATCGCCCGCCTTTCCGATCCCGAACGCTCCGTAGAAGATAAAGCTGATATTTTCAATCAGAAAATCAAAGAATATGAATTTACCGGCGGATTCCTTTTAGATAGCAACGGCATTGATCTCCTTACCGGAACAGATCTTTCCGACCGTGATTATTTTAAGGAAGCAATGAAAGGCAATACATACGTTTCTACTCCCGCATATAGCGAAGTCACGAAATCGGTTTCTTATGCCGTATCTGCACCTCTATGGGCGGACGGCATACCAGGCACGACTCCGGTCGGCGCGGTTGTTTATATTCCAAACGGTGAATTCCTGAACAATATCATGCGCTCTATCAAAGTCGGCGAAGGCGGTACGGCATTTATGCTGGATGCCAACGGCATTACGATCGCAGACATTGATTCCACGCTAGTTGGTGTCGAAGATAGCGTGTCTCTTGGAGATACCAATCCAAAACTAAAAAAATACAGCACTATTTGTAAGAAGATGGTTGCCGGAGAAGACGGAACAGACACCTATACTTATGGCGGCAAAACGAAAGTCGTAGCTTATTCTCCGCTTCCAGACCTGAACGGATGGAGCATCGGCGTCGCTGCTGTCCGCAACGAATTCCTGGGAATGTTCTTCTTATCACTTGTTGTTACAATTGTCTTCGTTGTCATATTCACCTTATACGGTATCAAAAACGGCTTAAAGCTCGGGAAAAACGTGATAAAGCCAATTGACGCTGTCGTTGAAAGGCTAAAGCTCCTCGCAGAAGGAGACCTGCATTCCGATACGCCAACGCCAGAGGAAAACGACGAGACGGCAATCCTGATGACCTGCCTGTCCGATACAGTCAACGACCTGAAAGAAGTCATCTCTGATATAGACCAGTATCTTGCCGAATTATCGGAGGGCAACTTCCTAATCGAGGTTAATGACGACTTCAAAGGAGATTTTGCACAGATCACAGTTTCTCTCCAAGGCATCGTACAGTCCTTAAGCTCCGCAATGAGAGATATTGACAACAATGCGGAAAGCGTACAAAAAGGCGCTACTGATCTAGCAGGCGCTTCGCAGTCACTTGCCGAAGGCGCTACCGACCAGGCAAGCGCGATTGAAGAACTCACAGCGACGATTACGGATATTTCTGAGAAGATCCATATAAATGCCCAGAACGCAGAGAAAGCAAGATCTATCGTTTCTAATATGAACGATCAGATTATTGAGAGCAATGAACACATGAAGAAAAGCACGGATGCCATGGATAAAATCAAAGAGGCTTCCAGCAAGATTGCTGAAATCATCAGCAGCATAGAAGAAATCGCTGAACAGACTACCCTTCTTGCACTGAATGCTTCTATCGAAGCCGCAAGAGCGGGCGAAAACGGAAAAGGATTCGCAGTCGTTGCTACCCAGGTCGGCGCGCTTGCAGACCAAAGCTCAGAGGCGGCGAAGAACACCAAAGACCTTATCCAAAATGCTATTACTGCTGTCGAAGAGGGCATGCAGCTTGCAAATTCTACGGCAGAATCCTTGCTCGCTGTAGTGGATAACGCCAAAGTCGTCAACGATTCCATGACCGAAATCGCTGAAGCTTCCGACAACCAGGCATTGGCAGCCGCACAGATCACAGAAGGCATTAACCAGATTGCCGGTGTCATCGAATCTAACTCAGCAACCTCGCAAGAAAGCGCTGCGGCTTCCGAAGAATTATCCAGCCAGGCTGATATGTTAAAAGATCTCGTGGGCAGATTCCAATACGAGAAATAACGCCTTTTCATTTCATTCAGAAACGGTTTCTAAAACCGTTTCTGAAATCGTATTCAATAAAATTTCCTTATCCTGCCCGTCAATGCGCAGGATATAGACATTACCCTTTACTAACGAGGGCGCGCTGAACACAACAGACGCGCCTTTTTTTGCTGCCACATGCCGGTAAATCTCATGCCCGTCAGCGCCGGAGATGACAATTTCGCTGCCTGCTTCATAAGGCTCTTTGGCAATATAGCGAAAAGAACATTGCGAAGATTCCTCATCAAACGTCTCCGCCATACCAGCGCTGCCAATCGCAAGGACAATGCCACCGCTAATGCGGCACACGCCATCATTTTCATATCCATAGTCCAAAGGGCCGTCATCATCTTTGACCGGACCGTCTATCACAACCAATCCGCCTTCTACCAGAAGGTTCCCGTTAGAATCTAACCCATCGCCCTCTGCATTGATATACACCTCTCCGCCCTTGATCTGAAGATTTGGCATATCCTCTACAATATCTTTTGACGGATGTTTCCTTTTCTTATCTGCGCCGCCATTGGCATTGATCCCATCATCTGATGCCATGATCTTTATATAGCCGCCTTCTATCATCACCTGATTGGCTTCTAGTCCCTCCATCGACTCGGTAATGTTTATTTTTCCGCCAGCAACAATAATCTCTAGATCAGACATGATCCCTTTATTGCCTACTGCTAACGTATATTCACCGCCATTGACCGTCACAGCATTTTTCCCCTTCATGCCATGTTTCAAGGCCTCTATCGTAACATTGCCGCCATCCAGGCAAAGCCTTCTTTTCGACTGCACGCCATTATTCACGAATGCCTTAATATACAAGGCGCCCTCTCCTGTAATAGTAAGATCCTCTTTAGCATAAATGACCGCACTATCTGCCGTCCCGCCGTCTGTCTTGCCTATATCGCTATCTTTTCCGCTTCCTGCTAATCCACTGACTGGGTCTTCTGCTCCACTGACTGGCTCTTCCGCTCTACTGGCTGCCTCTGCCGCTCCACTGGCAGGGTCTTCTGCTCCACATTGCAATCTGTTCTCTGAGCCTGCCGCTAAAACAATCGTCGTCTGCTTCGCTTTTTCTATGAAAATAGCCGCATCCGATGCATTGGCAATCGAAACCCCATCTAAAACCAGCTCCACTTCCTCTTCCTTGCCTGCATCGACATAAATCCTTCCGCCATCAAGCTCTCCCGTGATCCGGTACTCCCCGCCTTGTGCGATTGTCACCACATTGTCCCGCAAAACCGCACCGTCACCCTCGATCGTTGTCCCATCCTGCCTCAAAGTAATGATCGTCTGTTTTCCTTCCTCTAAAGACATGAGCAAAGCACATAGAAAAGCAACTGCTATCATGCCGCCTGCCGCATAATATATTCCTACGTGAGAATCTTTGAATACTTTCATAACATTTTCTCTCTTTAAACCATTTTTCTTAATCATAGCGTCTCATACTATTTTGTAAAAAGCAATCCTTTTTTATCCATTTCATATCATTTCATTTCAAAAAAGCTCTTGACAGGCACACCCAAATTATGTATATTGAACATAGTTCAATTTGCAAGGAGGTGTCTATTTGAATACAGTTGTTACTTCCCGGGAAGCCATTTTACAAACAAGCCGGGAACTGATCCGGAAACAGGGATGGACGGCAGTAAATATCAGGACGGTTGCCAAGGAATGTAAGATCTCCGTCGGCTCTATCTACCATTACTTTCATTCTAAATCCGATCTGATTGCAGCAACAGTGGAAAGCGTTTGGTGCGATATCTTCCTCTTTCCCGATCAGAACGGTTCATTCGCTGATTTTGCAAGTTGTATTGAATGGGTTTTTGACTGCATGAGAAAAGGCGATGAAAAATATCCAGGATTCTTTACCTTACACTCTATGAGCTTTCTTGGTGAAGATAAAGCAAGCGGCCAACAGCTCATGGCGCAATCATGGCAGCATATTCAGGATAAGCTGTACCTGGTCTTAACGAATGACCAAAACGTCCGTCCAGAAGCTTTCGATGAAAGCTTCACCCCAAAGAAATTTGTAGAAATTATATTTTCCCTGATGTTCTCAGCATTATTGAAACGCGATTATGACTGTAGCGCCATCTTAGGCATGATCCGTAGAATCATCTACCCTTAACGGATGGTGGCTAAACACACTCTAAACACTCTAAACACTCTAAAAAGAAAGGAAAAAATTATGCAAGCGATTGTAGAGACTTTATTTGACACAGTATATTTAATTTCCGTTATTACGATCGGGATCATGATGATCATCAAAAGCAACGGGAACAAACAATACCGTTTATTTGGTGTGATGGCGGTTGTTCTTGGCGCTGGTGATTCTTTCCATCTGGTTCCGCGCGCTTTGGCGTTATGCACAACAGGCCTTGAGAATTTCACCGTAGCTCTTGGCATCGGCAAACTGATCACTTCTATGACGATGACCATTTTCTATATTATCCTATACTATGTATGGCGCATCCGGTATAAGGTCAACGGACAAAACCAGTTAACCGTCTTTGTTTACTTATTAGCCGCTTTGCGCATGATCCTCTGCCTCTTCCCACAAAATGAGTGGCTAAGCGCAACGTCTCCGCTCTCATGGGGGATTTATCGCAATATTCCTTTTGCGCTGTTAGGCTTATTGATCATCCTCTTATTTTATAAAAGCGCGAAAGAACATGGGGATCTTCCCTTTAACTATATGTGGCTGACCATTGTACTGAGTTTTGGCTTCTATATTCCAGTAGTGCTTTGGGCAGACACTATACCCATGATCGGCATGCTGATGATCCCGAAAACATGCGCCTATGTGTGGACAGTATGCATCGGTTTCCAAGCCATGAGAAAAGAAAACTGATTCTGCCACATTTCACATAGCAAATCAGAACCACCGGCTTAGCCGGTGGTTTGTTCTGGCCCTATAAGGGCCTGTT
>CAJTSL010000107.1 GCA_910578845.1 uncultured Lachnospiraceae bacterium | reverse complement strand
ACCGCGAATTTGTGCCGACGCGGATAGCGTCTTGGCCCAAAGTTCGCAAGCTGAGCAAGAATGGAGGATTAATATGAAAAAAACAAGAAGGAAGATATTAAGCGTTGTCCTGGCATTAACTCTGGCATTTATGCTTCCAGGCTGTGGGAAGGATGCGGTAGAAAGCGATGTACCGGGCATTGGAAATGCAGAAGGAGCTGATGCGCAGGCGCAAGGTGGGGAGAACAGTGACAATGCTTCCTCTAGCGCTATGGGACGATATGTCGAGACGGAAATTGATTTATCGGAGCAATTGCATGACGCACAAGGCCTTTATAAGCTGGATGACGGAAGCCTGGTCATTCCGGATGGCGTACAGGGTCTATTGGTATCTCGGGATAAAGGCAGCACCTGGGAGCTGGAAACACCTGAGTGGATGCTTGATATGTTGACGAATGGATATTATATTTCGGAGATGGCGATGGCACCGGATGGGACAATTGCTGTGTTATATGATGAAAGCATGGACAGCGAATATCAGCCAATCATGTCACTGATATTGCCGGATGGGACGTTTGTACCGGTAGAAATAGAGATGACCGAGGAGGATAAGTATGTTGTCCAGTTTGCCACGACAAAGGATAGCCGTATCTTCTGCCGTACGATATGCGGGAACATCTATGAAGTACAAAAAGATGGCAGCAGCGCGCCATTATCGCAGGCACAGGAATTCTGTTCCAGGTTTTATATGGCAGGTGAACTATTGATCAGGGACACAGATGGACATAAGGACAAAACGCCTTCTCTCTATGATACCAGTTCTGAAATGTTTATAGAAGACGAGGTTTTGGCATCTTTTATCAGAGAAAACTATAACAGCCGTTACTATGATGGTAATTATGCTTGTTCCATGTATATATTGCCAGAAGATGATTCTGTCCTTTATTTGATAGGCGGGAAAGGGATCCATAGGCATGCAGTTGGCGGCAATATGATGGAGCAGATAGTAGATGGCGGACTCTCTATGCTTAGTAATCCATCTTATGTGATAGAGTCAGTGGTCGCATTGGAAGGAGAGGAGTTTTTGGTTTTATTTGCCAATCATAAACTGCTCCGGTTTACTTATGATGCGAATGTGCCTACGGTGCCAGAGCGTATACTGTCGGTTTATAGTTTGTGCGAGGACGAGGACTTGCGACAGGCGATCTCCATGTATCAGGCGAAGAACCCGGATATTTTCGTATCTTATGAGATCGGTATGGCAGAAAGCGATTCCGTGACAAGAGAAGATGCTGTGAAAAAGCTTAATACCGAGATTATAGCGGGCAATGGGCCGGACTTGATCGTGATGGATGGATTGCCGTTTACATCCTATGTAGAGAAAGGGATGTTGCTTGATCTGACGGACTATATAGAGGAATACAGCGCAGAAGAACCGCTCTTTGACAATATCATAGACACTTTGAAAATAGGAGGAAAGGCATATGTTGTACCGGCAACGATCCATGTACCGTTACTAATCGGGAAAAACGATACCGTTACGGCATTAACAGATTTGGATCAGGTCGGTGAAGCTGTAGAGAAGCTGCGCAGCGAGCATCCGGGAGACGATATCATTGGCATCTGTAGCGCAGACGATATTCTGAAGCGTTTCGTTGGGGTGAGCGCGCCTGCCTGGGTCGCAGAGAATGGAGCGCTGGACCGGGATGCGATTGGCACGTATATTGAACAGTGCAAACGCATTTATAATGCCCAGATGGATGGCATCAGATCGGATATTGTAGAAGATTATATGAATTTAGCCAATTCACTTACGACATCGGGCAACCATGGATTAGGATGGAAAATTGACTGGTCAATTGCGAACAGCATCTTTGGCTATATAGCTGGTGAGAAACATCTGTTGAGCGGATGGGTGGAGTCTCCTCATGGATATAATGAATGCCTATCGTTAAAAAGGACGGAAGGATTTGAGGATTGTGGCATTGCAGACATGCAGGGACAATGTGGGCATGTGTTTAAGCCCAATACGTTATTAGGAATTAGCGCGACTTCTACGCAGCTTGATGATGCAAAGGCCTTTATGGGATTCTTCTTGTCTGCCGAAGCACAAGAGAGCTTTTATAGCTTCCCGCTCAACAAGGAAGCTTACAATAAGCAGTATGGCGTTGACGAGAAATATGTCGATGATGATGGCGGATACGGCTATCTATCGCTTGTTAATGAGGATGGCCTGGTTGTAGGGTTTACTGTTTATCAGGCAAGTAAGGAACAGATTGGGGACTTCGAAGAGAAGCTTGCTTTGCTGGACACAGCCTATATTCAGGACGTAGTGCTGGAAAATGCCGTGCTGGATAGAGGAAGCGCTTATATGAAAGGAGAGCTTACGCTGGAAGAGGCGTTAAATGAAATTGAAAAACAGGTGGCTATCTATATGGCAGAATAAATAACATGCGATATTGAAAATAGATATTGGCAGTGCAATAATGGTCGTCTGGCTAAAGTAGCCAGACGGCTTTTTTACTTATAGGAAGTTCCTTTCCCTGCCTGATTGCATATGGTGTAGCTTATCGGGGAAAAAGTGCAGCTTGTTGGGAATATGCTTGCTTTTCTTCCGGAAATGTAATAAAAAAGAAATAGGGAGTGGTAAGGCATTTAGAGAATTCCCGAAGCTAAGGAAAGGCCATGGCGACAAAGATGAAAGTCACTTTGCAGAAAATAAGCGCAGGAGATGAGGAAGCAGTCATTTATTATAGGAAAATGACACAGCGCATAGAAGGCATTGTCAGATATTTGGAGGGCCAGAATGAGAAAATGCTTGTGGAAAGAGATGGAGAACGTATCTTTCTTGATGTCTGTGACATCTTATATCTGGAAAGCGTGGATGGCGCGACTTTTCTTTATACAAAAGCAGAGGTATACCGTACGGCTCTGACACTGGCGCTTTTTGCCAATCTGTATACAGAGGAAGGATTTTTCCGCTGTAACAAGGCGATGATCCTCAATATCTACCGGATACAGCAGTTGAAAAGCATATCCGGTAACCGGATTGACGCGAAGATGGATAATGGGGAGCATATTGTCATATCCAGGCGGTATGCCAAAGAGCTTAGGAGCATATTGAAGGGAGACGGGCAATGAGCAAATGGAAGAAATTCATTTCTTTAGAAATTGCGATTGAAATAAAGGCTTGTCTGTACTTTGGCATGATCTTATTTTTTTATTTTGTGTTCCGTGTGTGGCGGGGCAGTTTTACTGCTGATATCATACAGATGACGGAAATGGTTTTGACAGCCTATGTTATGAATTACTTGCAGGTGTATGTAATGCACAATTTTGATGAGGCGGAACAGTTTGGCGTCTCTGTTATCATACAGTGCATCGTTTGCTCGTCCCTTTATGCGATGGCTAGTTTCTTCTTTGGCTGGTATGAGGGGATCAAGGCAGTGTCTGCTGGTTTTTTCTTGTATATGCTGCTTTCCTATTTATGTACATTCTTCATTTTTAAGATTCGGCGGGATTTAGATACGTCCCGGTTAAACCAGGAGCTGGAAGATTTTAAGAACAGGAAAAAGGAGGTAAAAGACTGACATGGACAAACGGGGGATTGCCATATCCATTCAGAACCTGACGAAAAATTACGGGAAACACAGAGGTGTGAAGAACTTGTCCCTGCAAGTGGAGGAAGGGGATATCTTCGGCTTCTTAGGGCCAAACGGCGCGGGAAAATCGACGACGATCCGGACAATTTTGGGGTTGCTTCATTTTCAGGAGGGTACGGTGGAAGTGCTTGGGATGGATGTTCGCAAGCAATCTGAGGCGGTTTTGCGGGAAGTTGGCTATATGCCTTCGGAGGCTATGTTCTATCCGTCTATGAGGGTAAAAGACGTCATTCGCTTTGCTGCGGACATGCGGGGGATGGATTGCAGCAAAGAGGCGGCGATGCTTTGTGAGAGGCTTGCGGTGGATGTGGACAAAAAAATAGAGGAGCTTTCGCTCGGGAATCGGAAAAAGGTAAGCATTGTCTGTGCGATGCAGCATAAACCGCGGCTTTTTATCTTTGATGAACCAACCAGCGGACTGGATCCGTTGATACAGGCGGCATTTTTTGGATTGATTATGGAATACAACAAACAGGGGGCGTCCTGTTTCCTCTCTTCGCATGTATTGTCGGAAATCAAGAAATATTGTAAACATGCGGCAATCATCAGAGAAGGTGAGATTATCTGTAGTGATAGTGTGGAGAACCTGACGAGGACAAGCGCAAAGCGGATCAGGATGATCCGGGACGGCAAGGAAGAAGACTTTGTATATCAGGGTGATTTAGATGAGCTATTTGCAGGATTTGTAGGACATCATATAGAAGATATCATAATTGAGGAGCCGGAGTTAGATGAGATCTTTATGCACTATTATGAAGAATAGGCTATACGGCGATCTGATGAGACAGGAGGGATAGGAATGAACATGGCGCTTTATCGACATGAAATGAAAATGAATGCGAAAAGTCTTTGCCTATGGTCTTTGTGCGTGGGACTGATGTGCTTTGGCTGTATGTTGTTGTATTCGAGCTTGGAGGAGTCTATTCAGGGGATTGCGGATTCTTTCTCTGATTTGGGCGCAATGTCTGCAGCGCTAGGCATGGACAAAATGAGCCTGGCGACTTTAACAGGGTACTATGCGACAGAAATTACGATGATGCATGGCCTTGGCGGTGCAATGTTTGCAGCCATTTTGGGGACTGGCCTTTTATCTAAGGAGGAGAGCGCGCATACGACGGAGTTTTTGAATGTATTGCCAACGAACAGAAGGAAGATCATCTTATCCAAATATCTTGCCTTGGTTAGCAATGTATTGTTGCTGAATATTTTTTGCATGGCATTATATTGCCTGGGGTTCGTGGTTATGGGAGAAGAGATGAACAGACAGGAAATGCTGTTATATCATGCCGCGGCATGCTTCATGCAGCTTGAGATCGGGACAATATGCTTCTTTCTTTCCGCCTGTGCCAGAAGGATTACGATTGGGTTAGGGCTTGGCATTACGATATTGTTATTTGCCTGCGATATGATGTGCCGCATTGTGCCTGCGATTGAAGGACTAAGCTACGTTACGCCTTTTTATTATGCCAATGCCGCCGATATTTTTACCAAGGGAGAGATAAACGGCGTAATGTTAGCAATCGGCGCAGGCATTCTAATCTTTGCCTATGTAGCTGCATGGCTGATCTATGAGAAAAAAGATCTTTAGACAGCTAAAAAAGGGGTTGTCGGTTAATGCCGATTTTGGCCCCTGATTCCTAAGAAAAAGAGAATCCCATGA
>CAJTSL010000106.1 GCA_910578845.1 uncultured Lachnospiraceae bacterium | reverse complement strand
AAATTGGATCAAATCTTAAAGCAGGCTCTTGCTCCTGAAATAAGTGACAGAGAAATCCGGTTACATAGAAGGGGGAAGGATAAAATGAAGAAATTCGGTAAAATAGGAACATGTGCGGCAGCTGCAGTGGCAGCTGCAGTGATCGGAATCGGTGGACTGGGATATTTTAATCCGGTGCTTGCAGCAAAGATCCCACTGATCGGAAAGATTTTTGAGAAGGTCGAGGATGACGCCAGATATTCGGGAGACTATACGGACAAGAAAACTGTCCTCACAAATGAAGACCCTGCGGGAAATTTGGACACATCGGACTATACCGTATCAGATCAGGGGATCACGCTGACTGCATCAGAGGCCTACTGCGATGGATATTCCATATTCCTTACAGTGAACATTGCATCGGAAAATGCTGATTTTACACACATTCCCGAACATTATACCAGTATGAAAGCCGCAGATGGCAGGACAGCCGCAGGTTTTTATATAGACGGGACATGGAGTGTGGATGGAAGTGCGCCCGAATGGATCGAAAATACGTTTGATGGCGAGGTGATCGACAGCCATACATTTGCAGGCATGCTGAAGATAGATCTTGCAGAGAAACATGCGGGCAGCGGAGAACTGAACTTAAATGTAACCGGTCTCGGTTATGATGATGACAGGATGCTTGACAGCGAGCAAATATCCGCATCGCACTGGACAGATGGCAGCTGGAACATCACTGTTCCGTTTGAGGTAAACGGAACCGATGTAAAAACGATCGAAGTAGGTGAGAAGGCGGGGAATATTGCGCTTGAAGATGTCGTGGTATCGCCGTATCAGGTGATCGTCCACACGACGACACCGGGAGAACAGAGAGAACTGACAGACGACAGGCGGGAAAAACTGCTTTCAGAAGATCCTGATATGACGGATGCGGAGATGTTTGAACTGCTTGGGTGGTCTTATGAGCCCTGCTACACGATCTGCTTTGATCAGGACGGCGAAATGCTTTACGCAGATACGGAAATAGCAGGCAGAGCCGGATTTGCTGTCCAGGGGAAAACGATAAATACACTGTACGTCTTTATTTTTGACAATTTTGATGACTGGATTCAGATGGAGCAGGAAGGAATGAGCAGCAGCGCTGCAGACAGGGCTGTCATTGCCAGGGAAATACAGGTAGCGTGAGCGGGAAGATTTTTGGCGGAACCTGTGATCTGGGCATCTGTTGTCCGTAGTGATAGGAGTTGATACGAAGGAACCGGTGCAAAACGACATTCGTTTGTTTTGCGCCGGTTCTTTCGTATTGGCTCATTCAACGACAAATCCTTGTTTAGATGATTATACTAATTGAATGATTGAACCCCTTTGTCCTCATTTTTACCCTATTTTTCGTTGATTTTACAGACTTTTACACGTCTTTTTCCTCTGATTTTTCTGTCTACATGATTTTTTAGTACCGTTTTAGTACCATAATCCAAACAGTTTCTTAAACTGGATAAGGCGATCGGCCGGTGCAGTTAAAATACTACTGCGCCTTTTCTTACGTTATCTCGAAATAGTCTTTTTATGTACAAGCAAACTCCCCCTAATTGACACCCAATACCTGTACATCATAGCCCTTCCTGCCCATTTCCTGCAGAAAATCTCCCAGTGTCAATCGGGCAAACTCCTCCCCATTGATATTGAGAGAAATGACCTGGCTGGTACTTCTTCCAAAGTCCACATTGGATAATTCTTCCCTGATTCCCTGTCTTGCCATCTCTTTAATGAGGTCGGACGGAGCTTCTATGTTCACTTTACCCGCCGGCTGGTCACCTAGCACCGCCATGAATGGATTGCCTCCGCGAATTACTGCGCCGGTGGCAAGGCGCGGGATGTTTACTTTGGGGATTTCGCCTATATTAAGACTAAGCGATTTTCCGCCCAGGTCTCCGGGCAGCCATGTCGGCAAGTCAAAACTTAAGCTGTTTAATGCGCGTATTACTGTGTTTATTCCTGCCACAACTCCGTTTGCCATTGCTTCTATAGCGCCTATAATTCCGTTTATTATTCCTTTTATAATTCCAGATACACCTTCAAGCACGCCTGCAAATCCGTCCCAAACGCGCTGCCAGTCACCTTTTGCAATACCAATAAGTATGTTTATTACGCCCTTAACAACATCAATAATTCCATTGATGTAAGCAGTTATCATTTTAATCACATTTTCGACTTGACTAAAAACAATATCACATACATCAGCTATCGTTGGCGCAAGGACTTCCATCGCCCATGACAAGATAGGCTGCAATATTTCTTCCCAAAATACCGTTATTACTTCACCCAACAGTCCGAACATTTCAAACAGATTTTCAAAAATGGGTTTTAAATTCTGCTCCCACAAGGCTTTTATCCTCCCACCAAGTCCATCAACAAAAGCCTTAAATTCTTCGCTCTGCTCGTAGAGATAAACAAAGCCTGCTGCAAGCGCAGCTATTCCGGCAATAACCAGTGTGACGGGAGAGGTCAATGCTGCAAGTACTCCGCTTAATATTCCTATTGCTGCTGATAAAATTGTTCCTGCATTTGCAATCGCCAATACAATCCCAGCAATTGGAGCAGCTATTGAAATAAACTTTTGGATTGCTTCTGAATGCTCCGATATCCAATCTCCCAACTTTGTTAATAAATCTGTTATTGTTTTCATGGCAGATACAATCATTTCGCCAGTCCATTCACCCAACGGTTGCAAAAAATTTTCCCACAGCCAAGTTCCTAGAGGTTTAAATACATCTAATACAGCATTTAATGCATCTAATCCCGCTGAAAGCATATCAAGAAATGCCGGTATTGCATCTTCGATTGTCCATGCGGCTATTGGGAGCAAAACATTTGTATAAAACCATTCCAACCCCAAACCGATATTGTCTGCAAGTGGTTGCAATGCCTCCAATAGCCCATTTACGGATTCTAACAATGGGTAAAAGTCAAGATTTTCACTCCAAGTCACTGTATAATCTGCCGCATTTCGTATATGCTCAATAATAATTGCAAATATATCCCGTATATTTGCAAGGATCTTCAAACCGATATCATTTGTATTCCATGCCTCTCTAAGCCCCTTGGTTAAATTTCCAATAACAAGTTCGATATCGCTCCAAATATGCAAAATATCAGATAGCATAGTAATTGTTGCTTCCTCACTCCACATGGTAAGAAAATCGCGCCCTATATCTTTCATTAGATTTTGCGTTTCTTGAAGGGCATATTTCCATGAATCCATCACCGACTCACCATCGCGGAACCATGCTTCTTTAAATGGTGCAAAAAGACTTGACATGACTTCCTTGAATTTATCTGCTAAACTTACAATTTTAGTATCAATCGGAACTTCCTCAAACATATCCGTTACAGGAACTTGTCCCGCGCCTGCTCCTCCGCCGCCAGAACTAGGCTTGTTCCATACGTCCAAGTCGTCAAACTTTGCCAGTGCCCCCGCCGCTTTCTTTGCTGCGCTTCCTGTTTTGTCAAGCGATGCAGCGTAATCCTCCTGTACCGCTATCGCCTTTGTGAAACTGCTTGCGCCTGTCAGAGTGGCTATAAACATACCTACATAAGTCGCGGCTTGCGATACCATGTCAATCAGCATCTTTAGCATTGGCACGATAGCTGTCAAAATGGGCGCAAATGCTGTCGCAAGGCTGTTTTTAAGCTGCGTCAATGATGATTTAAGCATTGACAAGCTTTCATTCACCGGAACTGAAAATTGTGCAAGATTTGCAAAACCTTCTTTTACTGCATTTCTGAATTTATTAATAAGTACATAAACACTCCTGATTCCAAGACCATATTTTAAGATAGCCTTTAAAGCAGATTTTAAAGAAGCATTTGTGCTTTTTGTGCTTTTGTTCATGTTATTAAACGAACCTATTATTTTTTTGAGCGCATTTTTAGCTACATCTGCAAGGCGTTTAAAGCTTGATCTTGTTTCTCTATTTCTTTCAAGAATCTCCCTCTGCCTTTGCTGTAGCACTTCGTAATCATTTTCGAGATAGCCTAATTGTTGCTCATAGTTTGCATATTCTTGTGAATCTTTTCCCAACGAAAAAGCTTTTCCGGAATTAACAAGGTCTTGCAGTTCGCTCTTTGCCTGCTCTATATAATCATTTGTTGCCTGTATTCTTCGATTCAAATTTTCCCATGCAGTCCCGCTATCTTTTCCTTCGTTCTGCATTTGCGCCTGCTTTTCAACAAGCTTATTAAGCTCCTGCTCCGCTTTGGCTATATCAGATTCAATCGTCTTATATTCCTGCGTAGGTATTTTTGCATCTCGCAAAGAGTCCATTTTTGCGCGCAAAGAAGCAATCTTATCCGCTGTTTTAATAATCCTATTTTCCAGCGACATAAGCTGTGCCGATGCGTTCTGCGTATTTAATTGTGTATTTATCCTTATACTTCCGTCATAACCTGCCATAATAAAAGACACCTCCACATAGCAGAGATGCCTTGCAAATCTGCCTGTAACTTTTTCAAGTTAGCGATGCACGCCACTTATGCACCGGAATTTCATTCAACGATATCCTGTCCGTTTTACCGCCTTACAACTGACAGCCTTTTTCTCCTGAGTTCATCTTCACTACAGGGTTTTACCAGTCCTGCATCAGTCAGTATATCAAGAACCGCTTCCAGGCTAAGGCTCACGGAGATTGCAATTGCATTCGCAACCATTTTTCCACAGACTACTTCTGTACTATCCGTCGTTTCACACCCTGCAGCAATCTTTTTCACAAGATCATCTGTCTGCTCCCTCAACTGATTTTCTATCGTTTCCTTTAACGCTATAATCTGCAATGCGTCCATACCTTTCCTCCTGACAATCTAATATTCGCCTTCTGGTATATGTTTCACGCGCTTTAATGCAGTGTCCAGATAATGAAAGAACAACCTGCGCGTCCCATAAAAATCACTGCGTCCGAGGGCAATCCTCTCAATTTTACCTGCCGCCTGTTTCGCTTCAAGAATGTCATAGGACACATTTTCCTTTACAGACATGATAATGTGACCTGCAGCGCTTTCATCTGCCCTGCGAGCCGCAGAGAGCACTACGTCATCACATTTTCCTGACTTGACAATCCCCATCAGTTCATCCAGCCTTTCGGGGGTAATACCGTATTCTTCCCATGATGCCCTGATATTCTTTGCCTTTGCGGCTGCTTTTTCCCAGTATGCCGCCTGGTAGCGTCTTACCCTGTCGGGATTATCCGCGCGCCATTCTCTCTGCTGTCGGTTGATTTTCTCCCGGTTCCTTATCCGGTACCGCCTCTTGTAGTCCCTCCTCGCTTCCTTTGCCTGTAATGTAAGTTCCTCCATTTCCCATCC
>CAJTSL010000105.1 GCA_910578845.1 uncultured Lachnospiraceae bacterium | reverse complement strand
GCCAATGTAGCGAAAGCGCCCCTGCGACGATTTGTCTATAGATGCGACTCCCTCTTTATCACTTTCCTACAAAATCTCGCCGACAAAAGCGTCCCCACGCACCAGCCTGCAGGCCACGACATCCAAATCCCGTCAGATGCAAACCATGCCGAGAAAATATAAGCAAGGATGACACGCAAGATCAAGTCCGTAAATGTTGAAACCATAAAATAATTCATTGCTTCCGTGCCGCGCAGCACGCCATCGGAAATCAGCTTTATCGAAATGACAAAGTAAAAAGGCGAAACAATCCGCAAAAACATTACGCCCGCTGCCATTGCTGCACCGCCTGCATCTTCCATGAATAAGAGCATCATCCCCCTGCTAAGCAAGCAGAATGCCAGGAAAAAAGGAAACGTCACGCCAAGGGCCATTCCAATGCCCGCTTTGTAACCTTCCCGGATGCGCTCCGGCTTTTTCGCGCCCAGGTTCTGCGCGGTAAACCCCGATATGCCATTTCCAAGCGTCGTAAGGCCGGTAATGAAGAACGTATTCAATTTTACTGCTGCGGAATACCCTGCTATGACTTCCGATCCATAGGAATTCACCAGGCTTTGGACGAAAATATTGCCAATTGAGATGAAGCTCTGTTGTAAAATGCTCGGAACCGCCACAAATGCAATCTTTCCTAAGACATCGAAAGAAAAAAGCACAGCCTTGCCATCTGTCTGCACCTGTGCAATCCTGCCGCGGAAAGCAAACAATGCAAGGACACAAGCGGCTCCCTGCGCAATAAACGTCGCCCACGCCACTCCGGCAACGCCCCAATGGAAGACCGCAACGAACAATAAATCCAGAACAATGTTCCCAATGGACGAGCCGATCAGGAAATATAACGGTGTCTTAGAGTCTCCCAGAGAATTGAACATTCCTGTGACTACATTATATAGGAACAAAAAGATAAAACCGCCAATATAAATCCGTAAGTATAATGCCCCATCCGCATAAATATTATCCGGCGTCCTGATCATGCGCATCATCGCCGGTGTCGTAAATAAACCTATGAGCGTCAATATCGCTGACAATAAGAAGCCTGTCAGCAACGTAGTCGATACTGCTGTTTTCAGCTTCCGGTATTCTTTTGCCCCAAATAGCTGGGAAATCACAACTGAACAGCCGATATTGCTCCCTACCGCCACTGCCATGAAGATCATGGTGATCGGATAAGAGGCCCCGACTGCCGCAAGCGCTTCTTCCCCGGCGAATTTCCCGGCAATCATGCTGTCCGCTATATTATAAATCTGCTGAAACGCCACACTGACAAACATCGGTATTGTATAGCGTGCCAATACTTTCTTAGAATCTCCCGTCGTCAAATCCTGTATCATACAAAACACCATGCCTCTTCTGTGATTCTTCTATCAGATTTTCTCTATGCAGTTCTCTCTAAGGCACATGATATGGTCAAGCAGCTTATCCGCCACATCCTCCTTAGACATTATCGGAAGCTCCTGCTCCTGCTCCTTAGATAAGAAGGTCACTATATTCGTGTCTGTCCCAAACCCGGCGCCTTCCTGTCTCAAATTATTCGCTACGATCAGATCCAGATGTTTCTTCTCTAACTTCTTGCGGGAATTTTCCAGCATGTTCTCTGTTTCCATGGAAAAACCGCATAAAAACTGCCCCTCTCTTTTATGCGCTCCCAAATATCCAAGGATGTCTTCCGTACGATCTAATATTAACGTCATATCGTCATCCTTTTTCTTCACCTTTTCATCCGCCACGAATTTCGGCCGATAATCCGCCACCGCGGCGGCTTTGATAATGATATCCTGCTCTTGTGCGCAGCCTTTGACTGCATCAGCCATATCCGCCGCCGATACGATTTCAATCGCGTGGACGCCCATAGGCAGCTCCAGCGCAGTCTTTCCTGTCACTAGTGTCACATCCGCCCCGCGCAACATGGCTGCCCTTGCAATGGCATATCCCATTTTCCCGGTAGAATGGTTGCTGATGTAGCGTACCGGATCAATCTTTTCACGGGTAGCTCCCGCAGTCACCAGTACTTTTATGCCTTTCATGTCTTTTGGCGTTAAAGCTTTTACAATATATTCGAATAAGACTTCCGGTTCCGGCATTTTGCCCTCTCCCGTATCACCGCAGGCAAGATACCCGGTTGCAGGCATAATCACTTCCATGCCATAGCTTTGCAAGATCTTCGCATTATCCTGCACGATAGGGTTATGGAACATCCTGGTGTTCATTGCCGGTGCAAAAATCTTCGGGCACTCGCAAGCGAGCAAAGTGGTCGTCAGCATATCATCTGCAATGCCATGCGCCGCCTTGGCTATCACATTCGCGGAAGCAGGCGCGATCATCACCACATCCGTCTGCTTCGCCAAAGATACATGTTCCACGCTATATTGGAAATTCCTGTCGAACGTATCAATCAGGCATTTGTTACCTGTCAGGCTCTCAAACGTGATCGGGTTGATAAAATTCGTAGCATTCTGCGTCATTATGACAGTAACGTCAGCTTCCTTTTTCTTTAACATACTGGCAAGCGAAGCAATCTTATAAGCCGCAATGCTCCCCGTCACGCCAAGTACAATGTGTTTTCCCTTTAGCATAAGGCGCCCCCTTGCTCCATATTCTTACGGTAAATAATATGCAATCCTCTTAGCGTCAGTTCATCATCATGTATGACCTTTTGTTTACAATACGGGACGATGCTGCCGGCAAGGCCCCCCGTCGCCACCACTATCGCCTCATACCCAAGCTCATCAAAAATACGCTCTATCATACCGTCGATACATGCTGCCTGTCCCATAATGATGCCGCTCTTCATACAATCTATCGTATTCCTGCCAATCACTTTCTTCGGCGCTTCCAAACTGATTTTGGGAAGCTGGGAAGTACGGTTGACAAGAGAATCCAACGATACTTTGACGCCTGGCAGGATCATACCGCCAATATAATTTTTCTTCTCATCTACGACACTGATCGTCGTTGCCGTTCCCATATCAATCAAGATAATCGGCGCGCCATAATACTGTAACCCTGCTACTGCATTGACAATCAAATCTGAGCCGACCTGCCCCGGGTTATCCATGAGAATATTCAATCCCGTCTTGACGCCCGGCCCTACTAAGAGCGGCGTGATATGGAAAAGCTTCTCCATCGCATTCTTCACCACATTATTAAGCGGCGGAACAACAGACGCAATGATACAGCCTGTGATCTTCCCCATCTTGATTTGATACAAATCCAGGAGCGTCTTAAATTCCACGACATATTCTAATTCTGTGTGGGAAACATTGGTTGACACTCTTTCCACAAAATAAATCTTCTCCTGCTCAATGCACCCGATTACAATATTCGTATTCCCGATATCTACTGCCAGAATCATTTTCTGATACCTCCGCTTTACATTTTTTCCTTTTCTGCTCTTGCTTCCCTTTTCCGGTCTTGTACCTACTCTTGTCCTATATCCCTGCACTGCCATAAGCGGCGCAGACATACAGGAAACTCCGCAAGGATATGCGGAGTTTCACGATCATTCATTATGCTTTCATCGGTTTTACTTTCATTAAAGCCAATCCAACACCGCCAACAATAATTGCCGCCACTACCGCTTCTACGACACCGTTGAAGCTGATAATGCCCATAATCGTATCAAATACGGCTTCCCCAGCGATGCCGAGCGCCTCCGCATACGCGTCCTTATACAGAATGAAGATCCCGCTCATGACAAGCAAGGTATTGGTAAATGCCCCCGCAAGCCCGGCATAGGCAAGCGCTATGTTCGTTGACGCTTTCCTATGTCCTGCTACCGTTAAGGCAACGAAGAGAATGACGCCTACTACAACGCCTACGCCAACGCTGACAATCCTACATGTGCCTTCCGCCATCTTATCCTGCAATAAGCGGTTCAATAGCGCGCTTAAAGATACCAGCAAGATAACGGACGCCGCCAGATTCACCACAGCACGCCATGCTTTCTGCCCTTCCTTTAAAAGCTTGCGCATGCCAAGATAAACAAAATACGGAACCACGCCAACTAATATCCTCGGTACGAAACAAATGTATAAGCTCTTGAATATGCCCGAAAAGCCTACCACATTTGCCGCAAGGACCGGGGAAAATACAAATGCCGATGGCGTAACCGCCTTAAATGTGTTGTTAATAAAACTTGTGAAGCCAAATACGAATCCTAAAAATGCACCTTTCTTTGGTCCAAGAAATAGCGCTCCCAGGATAACTGGAATATGGATAATCGTCGCATTGATGACTACAAGCGGGATATATCCAAGCGGTGTGAATGCCATTATGATTATAATGGCGGTGAACAGTGCCGTCAGCACCAGTTCATAAGTCTCTTCATTTTTCATGGTACGTTTCCTCCTGTTATTATTCTCTTTATGAGATACAATACGGTGTAATCATACCACATTGCTATTTTATTGACAATAGGGTTCTTTTCTATTTCTTGTCCAGTAATCACACGTCGCAAATAGTCCCCATTTTTCATATCCATCGGTTTGCAGCTCTCTAAGGTGCGAATAATCATTCAATCGGGCTAATTTGTATGTATGGCTTTCTTTATCCAGAATAAGCTCTGTCAACGCGGTATTTTCCATCCAATTCAGGAAATTTACGTCTTCGTCAGGACGCCCTAAAAGGAAATTCGTCAATATCCTCAATGTAATGCCGTGGGAGACAATGATTATGTTTTTCCCATCTGCTTCTTCTACTAAATACTTTTCTGCGAACTTTTTACACCGGTCCTTTACGTCCTGATAAGATTCCCCACCAGGAGCCTGAAGAAGCGACAGCTTTTGATCCAAATCTACTTCCGGATATTTCTGTCGGCGTTCTTCCCAAGTCATTCCTTCAAGCAGTCCCAGATCCATTTCTTTCAAAGTATCCGTTTCTGTAATCTCAATATTTTCCCGGCAAGCACAGCGCAATATCTCTTTCAATGTCTGCCTGGCTCTGGCAAGCGAGCTACAATAAGCCATGACAGGCTCTTCCTTCCATTCAGTGCAGATCTGTTCTCCAATGCGCTGTGACTGCGCTATCCCTTTTTCTGTCAGTTCAAAATCTGTGGTGGATATTATTTTTCCCTTGATATTACCATAACTTTCTGCATGACGTATCAAATAAATCTTCAATTTTTACCTCCTTTGAAAAATCCCAATCCTTCTTATCCATTTTTATTATAACTTGCTAAAAATCTGTTATCAAATAAAACTTCTATGAACTATGCAACGTGAAATGCAACACAAACAAAATATCTTTTTTGTTGTCTTAAATATTGTATATTTTTCTATTGGAAAATATTATATAGATGTAGCTAGATTAATGAAGGGAATTGATTACAATAGATATAAAACTGAAAGCCATAACCGAATAAAAGAATTAAGAGGCGTTTCTTCTATAGTATGATTATAGCAGATCCACCTCTCACGGTAGTGTAAAATAGTTTGTGTCTTTGGAAAAAAATACCTCTTTTTTGGTAAGAA
>CAJTSL010000104.1 GCA_910578845.1 uncultured Lachnospiraceae bacterium | reverse complement strand
TTTAGAGTATGGCATAAAAGCACTCACTATCCAAGGCGGTGGATTTGACGCTTACCCAGATATTCGCGTACCGGGTAATCATTCCAGAGAATCTGATTGGGATATCTCTCGGGGCCCCCGGATTTCTCAGCTATAGCCGGCTCCGGATTGATGACATTGCCCACCCTAAGATAGCCACATAAGAGCACCAACGCTATGAGCATCGTAGAAATGTATAAAAACATGTATTTTGCATGAAAAAAGGCTTTTTTCGCCTGCTGGACAGACTGGTAACGTTTATCCGGATTCAGTTCCATACATTTTCGTATCACCCTCTTGTACCGCAATCTCTGTATTTTATTCTGAAGAATTTGTTCAAGCGTAACGCCAAGAGAATAGATATCAGTCCGCACGTCCGTCTGTGAAAATCCATACTGCTCAGGCGGAGCATATCCTCTGGTCCCCAAAAGCCTGGTATCCTGCTCCTGGTTTTCTTTCAGCACGCGCGCAGCGCCAAAATCAATCAGGCGGATATGTCCGTCTTCTGCATAAATGATATTTGATGGCTTGATGTCACGGTGAATAATGTCCATACTATGCAGGAATTGCAGAACTGAACACAAATCCTTTACAACATTCCAAAATTGTTTTTCGGACAATTTTATACGGCCTAATGACTGACCCTCTATGTACTCCTCAATGATTATTGTCGTATCGTCCGTTACGGTAACCTCACGGACTTTGGGCAGACACGGGTGCTGACACTCCTGTAGTATTCCATATGCAGGAACCCTGCCCTTTATTATTTTTCTGATGAAGAAATTCTCCCCATTTTTCTCTTTTATCAACTGCACCGTACCGTTTTCACTTTGTCTAATCAATTCAATTTCTTCATACTCCATGATTTTCACGCCCTCTCTTGCCACATGCTCCTTAGTCATATATAATTATAGCAAATAAATCAGGAGGCTCAATATGAAATTTGATGCAGACACCCCATCTTCTGGCGCGGGCCATACTCCGTCAACCGACGACCTGGAACATGAAATCAAAACTGCGACAGACATCGAAGACTATCTTGTCAAAAACAAAACATATATGCTTGCACACAATCTACCGGAGCATTTAAATATGCTGTTGATACAAAAGGGCATCAGCCGGGCTGATGTGGCGCGCGATTCACTGCTCCATCGAACATATATCTATCAGATATTTTCCGGTAAAAAAACACCATCCCGCGATAAACTGATTGCGATAGCCTTTGGCATGCACCTTTCCGCTGAAGAAACACAGACCATGCTGAAGCTTTCCGGCAACAGGATATTATACGCAAAAGACGAACGTGATTCGATACTTCTGTTTGCCCTGCATCGGCGACAAACGGTCATGGACGCAAATGAATTACTGTTCGATCATCATCTTGACATCCTTGATACTTCAAAAGCATGATCCGGTTTTATCGCCTATAGATAAATCACCTTAGCAATTTATATTTGCTTTTTTGGCTTGGCTACATAAATCGCGTACCTTCAATGTATATTCCTTACCGTCTTTGATAAAATGTGTGCCACATTGCCGAAATTGAAAATGCGCATTATGAGAGATTCCTTGCTGTCGCATCTGCAATACTCAGTCATCGGGAATACAGTCTAATAATCTTTCAATCTTCTTTGTTAAGAATTCCTGCATTACTTTTCATTCGGACTACAACAGCGCCCTTAATTCTTCATGCACCTTCCCATTCGTAGCAATAACGCTTCCTCTTTTCAATAGGTTCAGGGAACCTCCTTCATAATTGGTTACCCTGCCTCCGGCCTCGGTCACTAACAACATGCCAGCCGCAAAGTCCCATGGGTTAAGAAGCGTTTCAAAAAAGCCGCCGGTACGGCCACATGCCACATACGCCAGATCTAACGCCGCTGAACCTGTCCTGCGGATATCCTGGCTTTGTTCGAAGACCCGTTGGAATCGTTGAAAATTTTTCACTGTCAGTTCCCTATCATAAGTCGATGTGCCAATGGTAATGATTGTTTCGCTCAGCGTCATGGCATCAGACACAGATATAGGGTTCCCGTTCAGGAAGCTGCCTGCCCCTTTTTGCGCATAGTAAACATCCTCTCTAAAGGGATCGTAGATAATCCCTAAAGTAATCTCTCCCTTATCATATAGCCCAAGTGATACGACACTGTGCTGGTAATCATGGATCAGGTTCGTCGTGCCGTCAATGGGGTCAAGGATCCAGTATGTATCGCTGCTCATTTCATGCAGGCCTTCCTCCTCCCCTAAGAATTGAATCCCAGGAGCCAGTTTGCCCAGCTCCTTTGCTAAGAAGTCCTGTATATCCGTATCTACCTGCGTCACATAGTCCGCCGGCCCTTTTACCCTAATATGGCTGGCTCTTTCCCTATTCTCTACGAATCTTTTCGTTTCCTTTACCAATGCGATAATCTCCTGGATTTCCATACCTTCTCCTCCTGTTTTCGCTCCAAAGGACTCATCTCTAGATGTTCCCATTGCCCTTTTCCTATCATATCCCTAACCAGTTCTGTTTGCAACCAATTCTATCTAGCAGGCAGCTTACTTGTCCTGTCCCCATTCGCTGGATTATCTAGAAGCTTCCCGCTCTCAGAAAAACGCGAGCCATGGCATGGACAGTCCCAGGAACGCTCCGCCGGATTCCATTTCAAAGCGCATCCTAAATGAGGACATCTTGGAACCGTAGGCGTAAGCAAGTTAAACACTGACTCAGCACCGTTACAAACCAATTGTTTCGTGAAAATATTGCGCGCCGGATAAAATGCTTCCGCATAAGGGCTCTCAATGCCCTGTACCAGATCCGACAGAATCATTGCCGCCACCATAGCCGATGTCATCCCCCATTTACGGAATCCTGTCGCTACATAAGCATCCGGCATCGCCTTCGAATAAACGCCGATATAAGGAGCTTCATCCAAAGGCATACAATCCTGTGCCGCCCAATGGTACCGCTCAATGGCATCGGGATAATACTTGCTGGCAAATCCCCGCAATTGTTGCCAGTTACCGCTCTTTTTACCAGTCCTATGCCCTGCGCCGCCGACAAAAAGCAGATTATCATAGCTTCTAAAAGACATGCCTTTTTTCGCTTCATCCACATACATGCCTTCTATCTGCGCTGCCTGTTCCAAGGCAATCACATAAGAACGGTGCTGATAGAGTTTCAAAAAATAGGCGCCATGTTTATTGTCAATGGGAAAATGCGTGGCAAATATGACTTTCTGATAGGAGACGCTTCCTGATTCCGTAAGCGCTTTACCGGGTAACAGTTGTGTCACGAAGGAATGTTCATAGATTTTAAGTGTTCTGGCTATCTGGCTTATGAATTTTAGTGGATGAAACTGTGCCTGTTTCTTCATCCTGACTGCCCCTACAGTAGGAAAAGGAAGCTCTATGGGCTCTACAATCTCATCATCCAGACCGAGCATCCGATAGGCTTCCGCTTCCTGTTCCAATTTTTTCCTATTATCCAGGGAATACACATATGCGTTTCTTTCTTCAAAATCACAGGGGATTGCCGCCGCAAGCTCCGCATATTTTTGTACCGCACGCTGATTCGCTTCCAGATACAGTTTGGCTCTCTCTAACCCTGCTTTCTTTAGAAGCTTAGCATAGATAAGCCCGTGCTGCGCCGTAATCTTCGCCGTCGTATTTCCCGTCGTCCCGTGGCAGATTTCCTCTCCTTCTAGGAGCAAGTAATCAATGCCTCTTTCTTGTAGGAAATACGCACACAAAATACCGGTAATCCCGCCGCCGATTATCAGCACATCCGTATTCCGATCTCCCTCTAAGCGCTCAAAGTGTGGGAGCGCTACCGTCCCATTCCAAACAGATTCCATCATTTCATGTTATCGTGTCGCGCAAAAAGACACGCAGCCCTTTCGTTTTCTATATAAAATACGCACAAAAACACTATTTTATACAGTCTGCGCATTTTTGCGCTTTATGAATGCACGGCTATATCCCCTGCTTTTCTTACTTTATAATGATTCCTCCATCTCCTCCAGAATATGGAGCATATCCTTAATCGGCTTTCCTTGCCGTAACAGCTCCTGTAACTTACGCTGTACCTGAAGATAACTGATCTTCTCCGGTACCAGTCCTTCGATCGCGCCAGGGAATGTCTCCCTGAGAATGTCCATCATGACTTTTACAACATGCTTATTGAGTATATCGGCGTAATGCGTCCGGCATACATAAGAAACATTGTCAATCATTTTATGGTAAGCGTCCTCTCCATCTTGCGCAAGGCTATCTTCATACAATACATGGCCATAAGACAATATCCGGTAATCCTTCTTCGCAAGCTCCAGATTATCCTTGATTCGCAACATCGGTATCAACATGCCTGTTTCCTCAGCCAGCTTTTTTCTTGTTTGGTTTACATAATCAGTTTTTAATCCATCTTTCACACAAGTAAGCAAGCCTTCTCCAAATTCCAGCATTAACGGCTCTGAAAAAAGATTGTTCCTGATTTCTCTCTCCATTATCATATTGCCGTTTTCTACTACTTTATCATCAGCAATGCCAAGCAGGACGTTGGCGTTAATATCCAGGATCTGGCAAATGCCTTTTACAAGAGCTATATCGGGCAGGCCGTTCCCTCTTTCCCACTTGCTTACTGCCTGGGGCGTCACCCCCAGCCTGGAAGCAAATTCCTCCTGTGTCATTTTCCTGTCCTGACGATACTGGCATATCAATTCCCCAATGTTTTCCATTTCCATCACCTTATTCCTTTCAAACTGTCTTCTTATCTCCTTCATCTTATCAGGAAATAACGGCGTTTGAAAGCAACGTATCGTTTAACAGGCATACAATCATTTCCAATCGTTGCATCAATTATCAATTCCTTCATATGCCCGCTTTTGCACCCTTCTTAGCTATCACGCAGTACCAGTCTGCTTCCTCTATTTCTATGCTTTGTCCACATGAGGGAAAGGGCAAAAGCCTAATCTCACCATATCCCATTTCCTTTACTTTCCGTAACAGCATCTCTTGCTTAACTGGAACATAATGCTCTTCGAACTTCTCTTTGTGGAATATCCTGTTCTCCTTTTCAAATGTATATAGCAGGTGAAATGTCATTGTACCGTCATTTTCATAATCCCATACTTGTATCAGGTTAATTCTCGTATCGTCTTTGAAAAAAGGATTATACAGATAAAACCGCTGTCTGTCCCGTAATATCTTATCCCAATTCCTAATATCGAAATACAAGTAACCGCCAGGGTTCACCAGTGAGTCCATCTGCACAAGCGTATCCAACACATCTTCATTACTCACATACGGCAGGGAATTCCCGGTGCTGGCAACACAATCGAATTTTTGCGGAAACTGATGCGACACCGTCCTAAAATCACAGCACTTTAAATCAATTGCAATGTTTTTGGAGACGGCTTTCGTCTTGCATTTTTCCAACATTATTTCGCTTAAATCTGAACCGGACAGACGAATCCCTAACGCTGCTGCCGGAAGCGTCACATTGCCAGAGCCAATGCTGACATCCAATAACGTCTCAATTTTGCAATCCTTTAACACGCTCTCCCAATGCTTCTGATAAATTAGCGACCTGCTTTCGTCTTCCAATAAATCATAAATTTCCGCTCTATCATATATACTAGCCATCTAAACCTCCTTAATTATAAAAGAACGCTATATTTTTGACGTTCTTCCCACACTAATCCCCATGTCAGAACAGTTTACTACGATGACATACGATCAAGGCATATCCCCGGCTCTGACT
>CAJTSL010000103.1 GCA_910578845.1 uncultured Lachnospiraceae bacterium | reverse complement strand
CTTGCTCAACTTGCGAATTTTGGGGCCAAGACGCTATCAGCGTCAGCACAAATTTACATTTCCAATACCAGGACCTGATACCCCTGTAGCCTTACCGTCCCTTTATCTTCCACAATTTCTTTATAATTGTTCAGTAGCACATTCTTATACTTCATCGGCAGTTCGATCTCCTGTGCCTCTCTCTGGTAATTTCCGACTACCAACAATGTCCGCTCCCCTTTCCGGTAATATGCCATCAGATTGTGCCGCTCAGCCCACACCGGCTCCAATGCGCCATACACAATGGTTTCCTTATAAACCGGGTCTTTCCGCAGAGCGATCATTTTCTTATAAAAAGAATAAACCGAATCTTCATCCCCCACCTGCGAAACCGCATTAATAGAAAGATAGTTTGGATTGACTTTCAGCCATGGCGTGCCGCTCGTAAAGCCTGCGTTCGCCCCGTCCGTCCATTGCATCGGCGTGCGGGCATTGTCACGGCTGTGTTTTGCCACGATCTTCAATGCTTCCTCCGGTGAAATCCCGGCTTCTAAGGCAACCCGATACTCATCACGGGCGGATATATCATCCACTTCATCAATGGATGCAATCGGTACATTTTCCATCCCCAGTTCCTGTCCCTGATAGATAAAAGGCAACCCTCGCAGCATAAAATTTAACGCCGCCAGCATTTTCTTGCTCTCAATACAACAGTCCCCTTCGGGGATATAATGGCTGACGCCCCGGGGCTCATCATGATTCTCAATGATATTGGACAGGAAACCAATATCCCCCACCTTTGCCTGCGCGTCAAAACAGCACTTTTTATAATCATCCGGCATGATGGGCGCCGCGTCGTACCACCCCTTTTCACTGCCTCCGAAAATCGTCTCGTTGAAATCAAACATACTAGAGAAATAACCGTCATCTCCAATAAACGCTGGCACTTCTTCGGGTCTTTCATTGAACACCTCTCCCACAGTAAAAGCATCATACTTTTTAAATGTACGTTCGCGCATTTCCCCTAGAAAAGCGCCGATCCCTTTCGCTTCCTGTAGCATGGCATTGATGCTGCATAACCCGTCCTGCCTATCCGGCTCATAATCATGAAACGGCAGCGCTTTCTTAATATTGATGATGGCATCAATGCGGAAACCGCCAAGGCCTTTGTCCAGCCACCAATTGATGTTCTTATAAACTTCCTCCCTGACCTCCGGGTTTTCCCAGTTCAGGTCAGGCTGCTTCTTGTGGAACACATGGAGATACTGTTTATCTGTGCCCGGCAGGTCATCCCACACGGGGCCTCCAAAATAAGAACGCCAGTTCGTCGGCAGCTCCCCTTCTTTTTTATCCCGCAGATAAAAGTATTTCCCATACTTTCCCTCAGGGTCCGCGCAAGCTTTTTTAAACCATTCATGCTCATCCGAGCAGTGATTGACTACCAGATCCATGAGAATACAAATATTACGCTTCTTTGCCTCTGCAATCAACTGCTCCATATCCTCCATGGTCCCAAACCGGGGATCGATATTATAGTAATCCGAGATATCATATCCCTGATCTGCCAAAGGAGACTGATAGCAGGGAGACAGCCAGAGGATATCTATTCCCAGATCCGCAAGATAATCCAATTTACTGATGATGCCGGGAATATCACCAATGCCGTCGCCATTCGAATCATAGAAGCTCTTAGGATAAATCTGATATGCTACTTTGTCATGCCACCATTTTCTATTCATAACCGTACCTCCTACTTTTGCATGTCACTTATCTTTTATCTTAATGTCACATGCAACGGATGTCTTACGGTTCTTTGCTCAAAAACTACGGTATTATGACTTTTAGGACATTTCTACATTCTTCTTATACTGCAAAGGCGTCGTACCCGTACGCTTCCGAAACTCCTGCATAAAATTCCCCAGATTGTTGAAACCACATTCCAGACAGACTTCCGTTACCTGAAAATCAGTTTCTTCCAGAAGCCGTTTTGCCTGCTTGATACGATATGCATTGATGTACTCTATGGGAGAACACCCGATTGCTTTCTTGAAAAGCCGGCAGAAATACTGCTCGTTCAGATTTACCTGTCTGGCAAGATCCGAAATATAGATTTTATTGTGAAAGTTTTCCTCAATAAACAGAAGCGTTTTCTTAATGCTCTCCACACGTCTGTCGAAATTCCTCTCCACGGGCATAAAAAGCCTGTGTGCAGAGAGCGTCGCAAAGATATACAATAACGAAGATTTGATATACAACTGATGGGTCAGGTCATCGGCCATCGCAATGCCATCTTCTACGATCTGCCCGAATATATGCATGATATCCAGAAATGTATGCCGCAACGGCAAAAATGCGAGATGCTCCGGCGTGATACAGCGGGGAAAGAGCAATTTCCCATTCTGAATCGGCTTCATCAACGAAATCTCTGCCTCGTCGCGGGAATCAAAACCCAGAATCCCAGGTGAGAAAACAACGGCATCCTCCCAGTGGCTGTCAGATGTCTCAGAGATAATGCCGTGCAGCTCACCGGGATTGATAAAATAGAAACACTCGGATTGGATCTGGAAAGACTCCATATTGATCTCAAGACGGAATCCGCCTTCTGAAAAATACAGGATTTCTATTTCATCATGCCAGTGATGTTTTACCAAAACGCCTCTTCCCATCGTATGCGTATGATAGACCGCACAGGGCAGCGACTTTGTGCCATGCGAACAAATTTCTTTCAAAACGATTGGCTGCTGTTCCATGAATGTCCTCCCTGATTATCCCGTAGTTAGGAAAAAATATCATATCTGTGGAGAAAAGTCATATGACCTTATCCTATCTGATCTTTCAGCTTCTTGAGATGCACCCGTTTATTAATTAGTCTAAAATCGGCAAATTATTCAGGCAGGGAGGCAAATGCATCATATGATGGTCTGTCATAGGCGTTAAGATCATGCCTCCTCTTGTCAATCTTCCCCAAAATACCAATAGCCATACAGAGCGAAAATCTGTAGTCACACCGCCTTCTTCCAATATTCTCATTACCCATTTTTCCGGCACCATAGACTGTATCTGATCTAATGTTAAACTTTCTACTATACAACGTGTATTTTTTCCTACTGTAATCATATAATCACGAAGAGCGAGGATATTTAACCCTTTTCCAAATGCCACTGCTTCCTCAAATTCCAGCGCATTTCCAGTGTCTGTAATGGAAGAGCCTATTCTTTTCTGCCATTCCTTGTTAAAAATCTGATCCTGGTCTGCCATTAAAATATTGCTTACCAAATCTTCAATACGGTATGTATGCCAAAATTGCCAACACATAGGAACCCTTCTCGTTCCCGCATAATGCAGATCTACATCATAATCCTCTCTTGGCACTATCTCGTTCTGGTTTCCCATTAACATATACTCCAAAACATAATCCGCAATCGTCTTTTCAGTTCTCCCGGATATTTCAGCAGGGTGTACCATAGCATGGACTTCCAACGCCAGTTCTCTTATCTCTCCAATGTCTGTGCCCTTTAAAGCCTTTTTTAATTCATCATATTTTTCTTTGATTGGTGTAAATAAATCTTCTTTTTTCACAAATGTAGTTCCTTTCCTGTATCAGTGCTTTATTACATTATACAAGTTATCCGCGACATCTATATGTCGTAATTAGACCGAAATTCTTTTGCAGTTTCTATCAGTTCTTTTTTATATTCCTCTGATCCCACTACTTATATTTTGTTTCCAAAACTAAGCAACAATGCTTTCCACAATCTCTTTTTTGCGGGAACGTCAATAAAAATACGGTTCATAGTTTCTGTCAGTTTTTCTGCCGGACAATCGGGAAAATATTCTGACATCAAGTTTGTATGCTCATTGTCAAACTGCACTTCAATGTGAATGTATGTCTGATCTGTTTCTGGGATTCAAATTCCCTCTCCGCAATGATTTCTATAAAATCCCCGTCATCCCTGTGCGCCCGCTCCAGCAGAGACACATAATCCCCGCAAGATAGGTGGTACAACTGTAGACAGGTATCCGTCCTGAATCAACGCCAGGTTCATTAGCAGCCTTGCCATCCTGCCGTTCCCGTCCTTGAAAGGGTGAATGAACACAAACCTCTTGTGGCGCTGGGCAGCCAATTCCACGGGATGAATTCTTTGTTGTGTCTAGTTTGCATTTTTTAGTTATCTTTTTATTGAATTTTGGTGAGTTTCACTATAAGATGGTCTGTATAAATTTACTCGGAAACTATCCCTTATTTCAAGTAATCTTTATATAAATTTTCCTTTTCCAGCAAAATAATTTCATGACCTGAAAATAGAGTAGGTTGTGTTTCTACAACAAATTGCGTTTTTGTCGCGGCGTACCCCAACTCATCCATATTCAATTCCGCTTCGATATGCTTATCTGAATTAAGCTTGGACAACAAGCACACCACCTCAAAGGTATTCCCTTTTTCCCACAAAAAACACTTTCTATCTCTCTTCTATTTCTTTTAGTGATATTCCCATTTTATTCTTCCATGCATTCCTGCCATTAATACTATATCCTACAACTATGGCGGCTGCAAGTGAAGGGCTTGTAAATGCCCAATCCTGAGTAAAAGTAAAGTTCTCATCAACAATACCTTTATCAAATAATATCTGTCGTATATCAATAACAGACTTTGATAAGGATGTCGCTACATTATCAGCAACTTTAGAGCCTTTCAACACCGCAAAACCTTCTGAGATTGGCTTACCACTCGCTTTAATTCCAGAACGATCTTGTAAAATGTAAAGAATCTCTTTCTCATCACTTTTTCTCTTTATAAACGGTTCTAAAATTTTATGTCCTAACACCCCTAAAATCAAACGCATATTATCAATGAACTCATCCATTTCTGTACGATCCATTTCAGATATTGATGCTTCTGTAGGCACATTGCTATTTACTACCTCATATCTCTTAGATTCCTTCGCCAGAATATAAAGATGATTTTCCAAGTATTTTATATGTGCTTTATCTAAGTTGTTATCTTTACTAATAAACACTATGCACTCTGTCCAAAAATCCTTTCCGGAAAGATGTTGTTTAAGCCTATTGAATATATTTTCAGTCTCTCCTATATAAACCTGTTCTTCATCTGTTTCATCATTGCGCCCAAATAAAAATACACGCCAGTATTACTCAAATCATCTCTATCCGTACATTGATTAACATATGTACGTGGAATTTTATATGCCTTACCCGTCCAATTAGAAAGCTCAGTAGCCCATCTACCATCTGCCTGTCCATCAATTAGAAACTGCCGGATTGTTTTTCCTCTCATTTTTATCACCCTCTTATTACACAATCACATAATTCATTTTTTAAAATTATCATTTTCTGCTAATTGGGGAAGATTACTCAAGCTTACCGCTTCCAACGTCTGCAACTGCTGTACCGCCAATTGCCGAAGCAACTCCATTCTCTCTTTCTGTTTCTTTCCCTGATTAATCAACACTGCATTATAACTTTCCAGATTCGCAAGCACTAATAATTGATTCAGTGCTGCCACATCTCGCATATTTCCTTTTTCAGTCGGATTTTCATCTTTCCATTGCTTAGCTGTTTTCCCAAACAAAACGACATTGAGCATATCTGCTTCATTAGCGTATGTATAAGCAATCTGTGCAAGAGTTAATTCTGGCGGAATCAAATTGTCCTTAATGGCATCTGTATGTATCCTGTAATTTAACTTAGAAATCTCTCTATTTAGGTTCCAATTTAGAGATAACCGACTATTTTCATCTGTCTTTAATCTCCTGTAATCCTTCATAATATATAACTGAAATTCTGGAGAAATCCAAGTTGCGAAAGACATAGCAATATCACTATGGGCATATGTTCCTCCATATCGTCCCGCTTTTGAAACAATACCAATGGCATTCGTAGCTTCTATCCACTTCTTTGGTGACATTGTAAATGCGTTTGCTCCTGCCTGTTTTCTAAACCCCTCGAATTCGAGGGGTTTAAAATCTGGATTATGCAGTCTTTCCCAT
>CAJTSL010000102.1 GCA_910578845.1 uncultured Lachnospiraceae bacterium | reverse complement strand
AGAAGTGGAAGAACCAGCAGAAGTGGAAGAACCAGTAGAAGTGGAAGAACCAGCAGAAGTGGAAGAACCAGTAGAAGTGGAAGAGCCAGTAGAAGTGGAAGAGCCAGCAGAAGTGGAAGAACCAGCAGAAGTGAAAGAGCCAGCAGCATTGGCAGAGTCACTAGGACTGGCAGGCAATACAGGAGATATACCAGATATGAGCTGTGGGTGTTCCCATAAGACGAAGACCCGTTCCGCCAAGGAGAATAAAGACTTAATGAACCGGTTAAAACGGATCGAAGGACAGGTGCGCGGCATCCAGGGAATGTTGGATAAGGATGCATATTGCACGGATGTGCTGATACAAGTGGCGGCAGTGAATGCGGCGCTTAATAGTTTCAGTAAAGCGTTGCTTTCGGATCATTTAAGGACATGTGTTGCCGATAATATCCGAGCGGGCAATGATGAGATTATAGACGAACTGGTCATACTATTACAGAAATTAATGAAATAAAAGTGTGAGAAGAAAGGGAAGGCGATATATATGGAGCAATATACAGTTACAGGCATGAGCTGTGCAGCGTGCAGCGCCAGAGTGGAAAAGGCAGTAGGGACTGTGCCTGGGGTAACGGGGTGTTCCGTCAGCTTGCTCACCAATTCCATGGGAGTGGAAGGTGACGCATCGCCGGAATCTGTCATTGCGGCAGTGGAAGCGGCAGGATATGGAGCGGCGAAGAAAAGAAACGGAGCGCCTGGTGAGGAAAAAAGCGTGGCAGCATCCGCATCTGCCTATGAGGATATGCTTGCGGATAAAGAAACGCCACGCTTGAAAAAGAGAATGTTGATTTCATTATGCCTGCTTTTTCCGCTCATGTACTTTTCTATGGGACATATGATGTGGGGATGGCGTCTGCCTGCTTTTTTCCAGGGGAACCATATTGCGGTTGGCTTGGTACAGTTACTCTTGACGATTGCAGTCATGATCGTGAACCAGCGATTCTTTATAAGCGGGTTTAATAGTTTGTGGCACCGTGCGCCGAATATGGACACACTTGTGGCAATGGGCGCGGGCGCTTCTTTTGTCTATAGCGTTTATGCGCTGTTTGCCATGACGGATGCGCAGATGAAAGGAGAGGCGGCAACGCTCATGCGCTATATGGATGAGTTTTACTTTGAGTCTGCGGCGATGATCTTAACACTGATTACGGTAGGAAAAATGCTGGAAGCGCGATCGAAAGGGAAAACAACGGACGCACTGAAAGGGTTAATGCGCCTTGCGCCTAAGCGGGCGGTTGTCATAAGGGATGGCAAAGAGACAGAAGTGGAGATCACGCAGGTTTTAAAAGGTGATGAATTTGTGGTCAGACCAGGGGAGAATATCCCGGTAGACGGCATTGTCGTAGAAGGGTGCAGCGCGGTCAATGAAGCGGCGCTGACCGGGGAGAGCATCCCGGTAGATAAACAGAGCGGGGATAGCGTTTTCGCTGCGACATTGAACCAGTCAGGCTTTTTGCGCTGCCAGGCGACTAGAGTCGGAGAAGATACGACTTTGTCCCAGATTATCCAGATGGTCTCTGACGCGGCAGCAACGAAAGCACCAATTGCGAAAGTGGCGGATAAAGTGTCCGGGATTTTCGTGCCCACAGTGATAGCGATTGCCTTATTGACAGGCATTATATGGATGATTGCTGGGGAAAGCTTCGGCTTTGCGCTAGGCAGGGCGATTTCCGTTCTGGTCATAAGCTGCCCCTGTGCGCTGGGATTGGCGACTCCGGTGGCGATTATGGTAGGAAACGGTATGGGGGCGAAGAACGGGATCATGTTTAAGACGGCGCAGTCTTTGGAACTTGCTGGTAAGATGCAGATTGTCGCGTTGGATAAAACAGGGACTATCACGAGCGGAGAGCCAAAAGTCACCGATATGATACCAGTGGGGAATTGCCCCGAAGCAGAACTGTTGCGGACAGCATATGCGCTTGAACAAAAGAGCGAGCATCCGTTATCGAAAGCAATAATACTGCGGGCGCAGGAAAAGGGCGTTTCGGCGGAAGCGGTAGAAGAATTCCTTGCGATACCCGGGAAAGGCCTTCTGGGAAGATGGGAGAAAGAAGAGCTTGCTGGTGGGAACCTTGATTTTATAAAAGACAAGGCAACCGTACCGGCAGATGCCGAATCGCTGGCGCAGCGCTTGGCGGAGGAGGGTAAGACACCCTTGTTTTTCAGTAAATCTGGGATATTCCAGGGGATTATCGCAGTGGCAGACGTGATCAAAGATGATAGCGCGAGCGCTGTCAGAGAATTACGCGATATGGGAATAGAAGTAGTTATGTTAACCGGAGACAATGAGAGGACCGCACGGGCAATCGGCGGGCAGGCAGGCGTGGACGAAGTGATCGCAGGCGTTCTGCCGGATGGGAAAGAAAGCGTGATCCGTGATTTGCAAAAGCGCGCGCCAGTGCTTATGGTCGGTGACGGTATCAATGATGCCCCTGCGCTGACTAGAGCGGATATCGGGATTGCCATAGGGGCGGGGACAGATATTGCGATTGACGCGGCGGATATTGTCTTGATGAGAAGCCGCTTAAGTGACGTCCCGGCAGCGATACGGCTAAGTAGGGCGACTTTGCGCAATATCCATGAGAATCTTTTCTGGGCATTCTTCTATAATGTGATTGGGATTCCGCTTGCCGCCGGATTATGGTATCCGATGTTTGGATGGAAATTAAACCCGATGTTTGGAGCAGCCGCCATGAGCCTCTCAAGTTTCTGCGTTGTCAGCAATGCGCTCCGGCTGAACTTTTTCCGCATGTACAATGCCGGAAAGGATAGGAAAGAGAAGCAGAAAGAGGACAGGGATAAAATAGAGGATGAGAAAGAGGGCAGAGATAAAATAGAAGATGAGAAAGCGGATAGGGATAAAATAGAGGATAAAAAAGCGGATGGAGGTAAAAAGGAGAATAAGAAAGAGGACAGAGATAAAATAGAGGATAAAAAAGAGGACAGGGATAAGAAAGAGAATAAGAAAGAAGATAGGGAGCAGAATACAGAAAACAAAGAAATAAACAATGTCATACAAAATAAAATATTACAAAATAATATAATAAAGGAAAAGGAGAACAACAACATGGAAAAGACAATCGAAATCAAAGGAATGATGTGTGGGCATTGCGAGGCAGCAGTCAAAAAGGCGTTAGAGGAATTGTCCGAAGTAACGGAAGCCAATGTAAGCCATGAAAAGGGAACTGCGGTAGTAAAGCTACAGGCGGAGATTACAGATGACGTCCTGAAAAAAGCCGTAGAAGCAAAGGACTATGAAGTCGTTTCTATATGTTAGGGATCTTGTAAGGAGAGTCTAGAGCGATTCCTGTTGCGCGGGCGGTAACGTTCGCGCATGGGATGCTCCCTGCGTTCATATGCTATAATAGACGCAGGCTTAACAGCCAGCGTCCCAAGAATTGCGTAGCAATTCTTGCAGAGATTTTGCAGAGAAATATTATTGAAGCTATAGAAGTGGAAGTTGCTAAGCAGCCAGCGTCCCAAGAATTGCGTGGCAATTCTTGTAGAGATCATGTAGAGATTTTGCAGAGAAATCCTTGAAAAATCTTATAGAAATCTTGAAGTGATACCAGAGACTGTAGGATGGATGGAAGCAGGCAATGCAAACTGTGGTTTTATAAGCGGGGAGGGCGTTATGGATTCTCAGAAATTTGAAAATATTTTGAACCTTGCCTTAGATACGGAATCGGAGGTACGGGACAAATCATTGGAATTGCATATTGGTTATGAAAGCGTGGACAATACCTGGGAACTGATTGTTAAATATCATGGCAGTCTGTCAGAGGGATTGTCCACTTTTTTGGATTTGCCACAGGGAAGGCTTGTACAGATCGAGGAACTGATTGCTGGATATGCGATTTTAACGGTACCGGAAACATTGGTGGAATCGCTTGCTATGGTAGAAGAAATAGAATACATAGAGAAGCCAAAAAGGCTTTTCTTTGAGACTTTACAAGGTAAGATCGCTTCGTGTATAGCGCCGGGCAGCCAGGTTGCTGCTTCTTTGCGGGGAAAGGACGTGTTGGTTGCAGTGATTGATTCTGGCATCTCTTGGCGGAATCGTGATTTTCGCAATATGGATGGAACAACCAGAATCCGCTTTCTATGGGATCAGACATTACAGGCTGAACAAGTGTGGGATGTGATAGAAGGAAATGAGCTGCTTCCTATGGAACGGAAGAACGATTATGCGCCGCCCCAGGGATTTATGAGCGGTGTAGAATTCACGCAGGTACAGATTAATGAGGCGCTAAATGCTGCCTCTGAAACAGATGGAAATCTTTTAGTGCCAAGTATAGATACGTCAGGACATGGAACTGCTGTAGCGGGAATTGCCGCCGGGAATGGGATGATGTCTGACGGCGTATATGCAGGCGTGGCTCCGGAAAGTGAACTTCTCATAGTGAAACTTGGCACCCCCAGACCGGATTCTTTTCCCAGGACGACGGAACTGATGCGGGCGCTTACTTATGTCGTCAGGAAGTCCCTAGCGCTTCAAAAACCGGTGGCAATCAATTTGAGCTTCGGGAATACATACGGTGCCCATAATGGGACTTCGCTATTGGAACGTTTTATTGATAATGTTTCGGAAATAGGCAGGAACGTAATCTGTGTAGGCAGTGGCAATGAGGGAGCTTCCGGTGGGCATACCGGAGGGAGCGTAGGCAGAACGGCAGATGGGCATGCTGGCGGTATCACAAGCATAGAGTTGGTGGTCGGGAATTATGAGACGGCGCTGAATGTGCAGCTATGGAAGGATTATACAGATCGGTATACCGTGCATCTTTTGTCTCCTACAGGAGAAGAATTCAGCGTGGATACGGACAGACCTGGCAAACAGGTTTATACATTGGAGCAGACCAGGATCCTTCTCTACAATGGTGAACCGGCGCCATATCTGACCAGCCAGGAGATTTATTTTGATTTCCTGCCGTTGGCAGACAGGAGCTATATTGATAGTGGCGTCTGGACTTTTAGGCTTGTGCCGATTAAGACCGTGACAGGCAATTATACATTCTATTTACCTTCGGAAACGGTGCGCTCCGGGCAGACGCGCTTTGTTATGCCGACCCCGAATGTGACACTGACGATTCCTTCTACAGCGGCAAAAGTCATAACGGTGGGAGCTTATCAGTCAGGATTAGAAGCGTATGCGGATTTCTCCGGACGTGGCTATTTGTATCAGGATAGGCTTGGCAGCCGTACGGAAGGCTCTTTTATTAAACCGGATATCGTAGCGCCGGGCGTTGGCATTTTGGCGCCGACAAGAGAAGGCTCGTATGCGATGGTATCCGGCACTTCTTTTGCCACACCGTTTGTAACAGGCGCGGCAGCGCTTTTGATGCAATGGGGAATTGTGGAAGGGAATGATTTGTATCTGTACGGGGAGAAGGTGAAGGCGTATTTGCGCAAGGGGGCGAAACCGATACGGGGCGAGACGGAATATCCGAATGAGAGAGTGGGGGCGTATGGTAATATAGTGTCAAGTTAGCAAGGAGCCAGTAAAATCAAGGGTTTCCGCTGATTTAGTCCTATGAAAAATTTGCTTTGAAAAAATTTTCGACATGTCGAAAATGAGCAAAATTGGATTAAGACGGGCCTGTTTTTAACCAGAAAACTGAAAATCAAGCAACTTGACACTAATATACCACCAAGCCGTTTGGTGTTGTAAAACGTGTCCCTAAAAAGGAGTGATAACTTAATATTTGAAGTTTAGGTAGGACTAAATCAGCTTTTGCATCGGACAAGCGCCGTATCTGCATAGCTGGTTTAGTCCTATTTATTTTAACAGAGATAAACGCCTATGAGAAGGAGAAAATTTATGGCAGATTTAAACCTATTATTGAAGGAAGCCCAAAACCTGAATTTGAGCATCAGGGGCATATTAAAACTTTCCACTTATGAAGATTATGATGATCTGAGTGGATTACATATCAACTATGAGGACGGGCAGCAGCTTTTCCTCCAGTCAGAACTCCGGGAGGTCATGGGGAAACTTTCGGATGTGGAGCGGAGGATTGCATACCTCTCACGTCCGGTTAAGGAAACGAGCCGTCTGCACAAGAACGGAAGCGGAAGATATGAGACAAAGAGCGGGCATTATTATACCAGTGGAAGCGGTATTGAGG
>CAJTSL010000101.1 GCA_910578845.1 uncultured Lachnospiraceae bacterium | reverse complement strand
TATAGAAACTTGTTAACCAAGTAGTCTTATTGACTACATCATTATTATACTAGGGAGGCGGTAACGGATGAATGCGTATAAGCTTGCCGAGCTTTCGGTTGGTATGAAGGAGTCTTTTGAAAAAGAGATAACGTTAGAGATGGAAAATGCGTTCCGGGAAATTTCCGGGGACGATAACCCTTTGCACCGGGACGATGAATTTGCACGTGAGGCCGGGGAAGGCAAGTTTAAAGGGCATGCGGCTTTTGGGATGCTGACGGCATCTTTCTATTCTACAATGGCAGGTATGTACTTGCCGGGAAAGTATAGCTTAATCCACAGCTTTGACGAAATTTCTTTTTTGAAGCCGGTTTATGTAGGGGACAAGCTTACAATAACAGGTGAAATTGTTGAAAAAGAGGACGAACTGAAACTGATCCGCCTAAAAGTAACGATCAGGAACCAAGATAATAAGTTAGTATCCAGAGCGAAAATGAAGGTTCTGGTGTTAAGATGAGCGGAGCTTGCTATTTAAAGATGCTTATGGAGAGGGCGCTTTGCAATTGGCTAAAATAAGAAAGTAAGATAATTGCGAAACTAAGTTTTGGCAACTGCACAGTATACAAATAGAAGCGCCTCCAGAGGGAGTCGCATCTATAGACAAATCGTCGCAGGGTCGCTTTCTCTACATTGGCACTCGTAACGGCACATAAGGCGTTACCATACAGCGCCAAAGTGCCGACGGTGCCAAAGTCCCCTGCTCGTGATCTTGGCTATATTGCATAATTGGGTAAAAAAATGACAGTTTCGCAATTACTTAAAATTAAGAAAGGATGAGACAGGTTATGACAAGAGAAGAAGTATATGAAAGATTGAATAAGGTTTTCCAGGATGTATTTGATGATGAGACAATCGAGGTACATGATGAGACAACAGCGGATGATGTGGATGAATGGGATTCCTTTGAACATATCAATCTGGTAGTTGCCGTAGAGGAAGAATTTTCTTTCAAGATACCGATGGGGAAGGTTGTTACGATGAAGAATGTCGGTGAAATGGTAGATATTATTCTGGAATTGGGCAAGTAGGGCCAGATTCATGTTCATGACGATTACTTCATTTCGGTTCCTACTGTTTATTGCAGTTTCATTAATCGTTTATTATGTGTTGCCCAAATCATGGCAGTGGGCACAATTGCTTGTCATGAGCCTCATTTTCTATTTTAGTGCGGCGAGAGGTTATACGATTATCTATCTGGTGATCTCGGCATTGACGGCATATGGCGCTACGATGTGGATAGACAGGCTAAGGAAGCAGGGAAAACGTGGCTCCCGTCTCATCAATGTGCTGACGGCGGCTGCGTTGACGGTGAATATCCTTTTATGGTTTGCGTTCAAAGGGCAAGATTTCTGGTCAGTAGCGATCAGAGGGGCTCAGCATTTCAAGCCTTCTTTTCTACCGGCATTGGTGGATATGGATCTGGTGGCGTCGCTTGGCATGGGATATTATACTTTGCAGATCATGGGGTATATTCTGGACTGTGCATGGGAGACAGTAGAGCCGCAGAAAAATCCGTTAAAATTGTTCTTATTTGTCTGCTTTTTCCCACAGCTTACGACAGGGCCGATCAGTCAGTATAAGCAGTTAGAATCCCTATATCAGGAACACCGCTTCCAGTATGGGAATCTGGCGCATGGCGCCCAGAGGGTCCTATGGGGGTTTTTTAAGAAATTAGTCCTGGCAGAAAGAGCCGGGGTGATCGTATCCGGGATTACAGCGGATCTGACGATGTATAACGGATGTTATTCTCTGATCGCCATTCTGCTTTATCCGATCCAGATGTATGCGGATTTCTCTGGATGTATGGATATCGTCATTGGCGTTGCGGAAATGTTTGATATCCGGTTGGCAGAGAACTTCCACAATCCCTTTTTCTCCCGGACTTCGCAGGAATTCTGGCAGAGATGGCATATTACGTTGGGAGCGTGGGCCAAAGACTATGTGCTGTACCCATTATTAAAGTCGAAAATAATGGTGAAATTCAGCAAATATGCCCGTAAGAAATGGGGGAAGGCAGCAGGAAAGTTTATTGCCACGGCAGTGGGGATGTTTGTGCTATGGATGGTCATGGGAATATGGCATGGGGCGTTGCGCTTCATTGTCGGTGTCAGCCTCTGGTATTGGGTGATCCTAATGGCAGGAGAGCTGCTTGCGCCGACATTTCGGAAGATAACGGAGAAACTTGGCTTTCAGACGGAGAGCTTTAGCTGGCATCTGTTCCAGTCAGCAAGAACATATGTTATTTATGCTGTCGGGGCGACATTTTTCAGCATGGGCATCCGCAAAGGCATTCTGTTGCTGGGGCAGGCAATACAAGCGCTGACGGGAAAAGTTTTTAACCCATGGATTTTCTTCGACGGCAGCATATTAGGGCTTGGCGTTAGCTGGGGAGACATCAATCTTATCATCTTGGCAGTGCTTTTATTGGCCATTGTCGGGGCGTTGCGTGAGAAATATGGATATGCGCGCGTGTGGATGGATCAACAGTGTTTCTTATTCCGGTGGTTTTGCTGGATTGCGCTCTTTGTGCTTGTGCTGGTTTATGGGAAATATGGCCCAGGGTACAATGCGGCGGACTTTATTTATCAAGGATTTTAGACAAATGTTGCTTGCAGGATAATAAATTTCGTTTTATACTATAGACCATGATATGTATTGTGCTATATAGGATGCCGTATAAAACAGGTGCGGCAGGAGAAAATGGTACATATATAGGAGTATCTATTATAATTAGGATACTAGGTTGAAAAATAAAAATTTTTCAACCGCAAATTTGTGCCGACGCTGATAGCGTCTTGGCCCAAGCTGAGAGAAAGTCATGGGGATTAGTGTGAAAAATAAATTTTTCACACACGAATTTGTGCCGACGCTGATAGCGTCTTGGCCCCAAAGTTCTCAGGTTGAGAGAGATATGGTTATTAAAATGAAGAAGAAAACGGAGGTACAGAGTAATGGCTAATATTACGAAGGATATGACAATTGGAGAGATTTTGAGGACAAACCCGGATGTTGCGCCGATCTTAATGAATGCAGGCATGCATTGCCTGGGATGCCCGTCTGCGCAGGGAGAGTCTTTGGAAGAAGCGGCAATGGTGCATGGCATGAATATTGATGACCTGATGGAGCAAATTGCGGCTTTATCATAATGCGACGGCATAGTTAATTTTTGACGGGGAGCCAGGATATGGTATTTAGTTCCACAGCGTTTGTTTTTTCTTTCTGCCTCTGGCATTAGCGGGGTACTTTCTATTGCGTTCTATGCGGAGCAGGAATATATGGCTTTTGATAGTTAGTCTGTTTTTTTATACTTGGGGGGAGGCCTGCTTCCTCCCGATTCTTTTGTATTCCATTTTTATCAATTATATCAGCGGGCGTCTCATAGGATATCTGCGGAGCAGGCAGAGAGAGGGCGTCTGTAAGGCTATGTTCATAGCAGCGATCTGCCTTAACCTTTTGAACCTTGGCTATTGGAAGTATATGAAGTTTATCGTGCAGATTATGGGAGATGTCACAGGGAAGCCGTTTGCGCTTCCTGATATTGTCCTGCCAATCGGTATTTCTTTTTTCACATTTCAGGGAATGAGCTATGTGATTGATGTGTACAGAAATGAAGCGCAAGTGCAGAAGAATCTGATAAAGCTAGGGTTATATGTTGCTCTGTTCCCGCAATTGATCGCAGGGCCTATCGTGCGCTACTCCGATATAGAAAGGCAGTTAGATAACAGAAGCAGTAATGTGGAGAATTTGGCGGCAGGCATCCGGCTGTTTACGGTAGGGCTGGCAAAGAAAGCGATTCTTTCCAATTCTATTGCAGTTACGGCGGACAAGATCTTCTCACTGTCACCGTATCAAAATGAGCCGATAATAGCATGGGCAGGTTTGTTTTGCTATTCTTTCCAGTTATATTTTGATTTTTCCGGATATAGCGATATGGCGGTAGGGCTGGGAAAAATGTTTGGATTCCAATTCGTACAGAATTTTAATTATCCTTTTATCTCACGCTCTTGTGCTGAGATATGGAAAAGGTGGCATATTTCCCTATCCTCATGGTTTAGGGACTATGTGTATATCCCGCTCGGGGGCAGCAGGAGAGGGAATGTATATATTCATCTTCTATGTGTATTCACATTGACAGGGCTATGGCACGGCGCTTCATGGAATTATGTTGTTTGGGGCATCTTCTGGGGCGTCTGCATTGTGATAGAAAAGTTCCTTGCCCAAAAATGTAAATGGAGAATCAAGATTCCCCGGGTTTTATCATGGATGTGTGCGATGTTCCTATGGCTGATCAGCATGGTGATCTTCAGGACGGAAACGTTAGAAGAATGCGCGCTTTACTTCCGATCGCTGTTTGGGATCCTTCCCTTAAAGGATGTAGGGTTTTCTTTGCCATATTATTTTCATGCATATGAGATTTTCATCATTGTGTGCTGCCTGATAGCAGCGGCGCCAACAGGAAGGAATGTTTACCTATGGGTGAAAGGGAGATTGCCGGAGTGGGGAGAGATATTAGAGAACGTCCTGACACTGGCGTTGTTGGGGATTGCTGCTATTTATGTTGTCACCGGGACTTATAATCCGTTCATTTATTCCCGCGGGCAACGAGCCAAGTGGCTGTTTGCAGACATTTGGCGACTGCCGCGAGGGTCAAATACCCCGCTGCTCTGCAGCGCTGCAAGTTTGATACCCCGTTGCTTGCAGCGGGGTCTTTGATTTCAGTTTTAGAGTATATAGGCATTGCCTGGCATAAGGAGCATAGCAGTAAGGATGAAAAGGAAAGCAGATATTTTCTTAATTGTGGTTTTTGTATTATTTATTACGTGTCCATACCTGCTCGCACATAGAGACAGAGAAGGAAGGATCTCTGATATGGAGAATAGGACGCTTGCAGCATATCCTTCCATTCAATGGGGCGAGGGGAGACGTTATAACGATTATATCCTGGATTTTGAAAATTGGCTCAATGACAATCTGCGCGGAAGGACATTGATGATGGAGGTAAACGCCACATTGCAGTACGCGCTGTTTGACAGGATTGTGAAGTCCGATGCCCTGCGGGGACAGGAGAAATGGCTGTTTGTCAATGATGATGACATGATCAGGGAATACCAGCGTTTGAATCTCTTCAGCAAGGAATCTCTTGAGCAATATGCTGAAAATATACAAGGGATCGCTGATTATCTGCGTGAGAACGGGATCGCCTTTTATTATTTCCAATGTTATAGCAAAGAAGAAATCTATCCGGAGATGTATGCGCCAGGAATCATACAGGTTGGCGGGAAGACGTCCCGGGCAGACCAGATCGTGGGCATATTGCAGGAGAAAACGGATATTAGCCAGATCTTGGTGAAAGAAGATCTGCTTGCGCATAAAGACGAGGGCATTTATTATCAGTTTGTAGATTCTTTGCATTGGAATGAGAAAGGATCCTTTTACGGATACCAGATCCTGAGAATCAATTGCATGACGATTTCCCTGAGATACCGGTTTTGCAGGAAGAGGATTTTCTGGTGAAGGAAGAAGAGACAACTGTCAGCTTGTATGGATTAGACTACCCATATACAGAGATTTGCCCTATCTATACATTAGCAGATCCTCATGCAGTTGAAATAACACAGGATACACAAGAAAGATGGGATTTCTTGCATTTCAAAGAGCATACGCATGAATATGTGAATGAAGAATGTATAAATGCCTTGAAGATATTGTTGATAGGGGACAGCTTCATCAGAATGTTTCTGAAAGATGACATCGCAGAGAGCTTCCATGGGACTTTAAGCATTGACTGGCTCAATATCCCGATTCTGGACGAAATTGTTGAGGAATACCATCCCGATATCGTGATTATCGAAAGCGCACAGAGCGCGCTTGACTCGACCATAGAGCTTGTGGGCGAGACAGAGTTGGAGTGAGAATAGGAACAGGAATAGAAAATGGACAGCAGTTTTCTGCTGTCCATTCATTATATGCCAGCCAGAGACTGGATTGCCTTATCTTTGATGACCGGTTCGCAATGCTCTTCCAGATAAGATTCTATAGCGGAAGAGAAAGGCTCCGGATTGCCATATTCCGTAAGGATATTGCAGAGACGGTTAAAATCTGCCGCACTTAGCGCTGCCGGGCTGACAAGAAGCAGATAGGAACCATCGGATTCTTTTTTGTATAATGAATTTTCACCCTGATAAAATGGCTTTACAATATGGGAAGCTCTTATAGCTTCGCAGAGGGAAGGAAAGGAGAACATACGGTTTACATGTGCCGCCTCGCTAGCGTTTTTCGCCGGAGCAGCTTGTGCATTGGCTGTAGCGGCGGATGGCGTCGTATGGCTCTGCTGGTCCATTTTGCGTAAGATATCTAACATCTCATCAGCGCTGTCAGCAAATGCTTCCATGATGTCTTCATGATCCTCCTCGTCATTGTCATGGACGGAAGGAGCAAATTTGGAGAAACGGGTGTCGAGTTCTTCCGGGTCTTCCACTTTCGTAATAATGAGAACGATGCATTCCGCATTTAGGGGAATGGCTTCTATCATAAGCGGTATGTCTTCTGCTTCAAAGCCACATTCATAGGCAGCCTGCTGCATCATGTCACGGAACAGGCTCTTTGCCTTTTCCGTGCCGTATGCCAGTTCGCTTATTTTCAATTCCCTGTCCGCTAAGTCCTCTCTTGTGAGC
>CAJTSL010000100.1 GCA_910578845.1 uncultured Lachnospiraceae bacterium | reverse complement strand
CTCCAGGACAGTCCACTCCGTCTCAGTCCCCTCATCATCCAAAATGCGCCGCCTGCATTTGGGGTTGGGGCATCTGATTACTTCCATCTGCCGCCTCCTCCTTTACATTCAGACCGCTAACCGGCCTTATTTCCTGACTCTCACCACCGCCTCCCCGCACTGATATGGAACAAGGGAACCAGCTTGTCCCTGCCGGTTCCCTTTTATCGTCTGTGCTTTATTGATTTTCTCCCTGTTTCCTGATTCCTCAATCCGCCAAAATTCCGGAAGCACCAATCCCGCCATGTTCTGCGGCTTATTGCTGACACACGCCCTATGATATCTCATGTAAATAGCGTATTTCATAAGTTAAGATGTCAAAATATTGGCTTCATATCGTTGAATGAATCTGTCCGCATTTCGCTCTTTTGACAAAATGCTTTTTTCCAGTAATTCTTCCTTCATTTCTTTTTCTTCCAACTGGTCTTTCAGATACTCCTTCTCTGACAGTCTCTCCTCAAACTGCTCTCTTAAAAGTTTTCTCTTTTCATAATGCTCCTGCGGTGAAGGCGTTTTTCTCTGGCCTTTTTTCTCCGATATTTTATCCTGAATGCTATTGCCTGATGATGATTTACTGTTTGTCACATACGTTTTAGAACTGCCACAGCAATTCCCGTTTTCGTCAAAAAATAATTCATCATTCACAACTCTTGCTCCTTGGGCACTCCAAAATGCTGTCTCCATCTGTTTACTTACTGGTATATGTGCCAGATTTTTTTCCAACAGTTCGGCTTTCTCAGGATCTTTGATACATTTCTCCAAATATGCTGGAGATATCGTTACTTTATAATTAGAAGCTGTCAAACAAGGGTACTTATCCTTCAAGTAAGCCTCATACACTGATACGCTGGCGTATTTGTCCTCTGTCTTTTTCTCCACCTTTTTATTGTCTGCCCTCTCTGCCACGTTGCTGTTCCCAATCTGGTAATTGTTTAATCCCACCTGCATCATGCTTTCTCCTCTCTCTTAGCAAAAAACAATCTCCTAAAACCTATTAAATGTCGCGCCTTGCAAATTTGACGTCAGTTGACGTAAACGTATCATTCGCCGAAATATGGATGTGTCCGCTACTGTCCACGGTATATTCATTCCCATAAATAGAAAATGTGTCCCCTTCTTTATAACCTACTTCTATCCAATTCATGTTATTCCACCGTGTAATGTTCTTATCCACATCTATCACACCGCCAAATTCCTGCAAGATATAGGTATGCTTTCCGGCACCTGCATCTATGGAAAAGAAACCCGGTGTAAATCCAACGCTTGCACAAGTTTTCAGCACATCTTCATTTTTATATCCCCACAAATCCACCCCCTGCGCCAGATTCGACAAAATATTACCCGCCTTCCGCATCTCCCAACTATCGTTTGTTCCTCCCCGGTTCGTATCATCCCCCAGCATAAGAAGAGATTCCGATGATGCCCAACCGATATGTCCGTTAGAAACAGTCCACGAATATCGGCGACCGCTGGGCGCTGTCCATGCGTAATAGCTCTTATCATCCAAAACCAATGTATTATTGACAGCACGCATTTCCGACCAAGCGCCCGCGTTCATTTTGGGTACAGCGTAATTAGGTACAATCTGCCTGCTCCCGTTATAGTGAAAACGCATAACGCCATAATCCTTAAACGCAGGATTGTATCCGCAGGAAACCCCTTCACTGAAATTGATCGCATCCAGAATCGCACGTGAATTGTTATAGTTGGCAAAATAATAGGATAACTCTTCTCTTGATACATTCGCGCTTTTGTCAACCAACGCCACGATACTTTCCCTTGAAAACTTCCTCGCTTCACTGGAAATAGTGAAGCTGTCCCTGCTTCTGCCGCTTCCTGCTCCCGACAAAAGTTGGAGCGCCGCCCGCTGTCTTGCCAGTTTGTTTGTTTTGTTAGAATGTAACAATGGCTGGCGAAGTCCGGCTGCGCCTGTAAAAGCTGTGTTTATCATCGTATCCTTACCCCCTTTTCTTTTAGAAAATGATTACGTCACAGAGCATTTCATATCTGTATGTTCAATGATGCCCGTGCATGAGAACTGTCTGGTTTTTTCAGATTAACTTCCACAAGCTCCCTTGTGATACCCTCCAAGACACCCGAAGGTATAGCTTTACCATATGTCCATGCCGGATCAACTTCCTTAATCGCAGATACAAACGCCTGCGAATACGCCTTACGGTACTCGCCCAATGTCCAGCCTGCCGACAACCGATCATCCCTGTCCATTTGTTTATACATCTCCATATAAATTTCCGTTTTTCCTGCTCCGTCCGCCATTCCATTTTTTTCAATATAATTATTTTTTACATATTCAAACATTTTATCTTTACTGCTTTCAGGAATATCAATCATCCTTTTATAACTATCTCCCGTTTCATCTGTTACAAGCAGGCCTGTCAATCCTGTAGTCGGTTCAACCCACTCTCCTCCTGCATTATAGTTTTTCATCAGATTCTTAATTGCCTGAACACATGTAAACATACTGCCAGTACAGCCGTCCTTTGCCATTTGCCGGATAACGGCTTTATACTGCCTGCTGCCTGTGTCAATACCCGCAGCTTTTAATCGTGCCTGTATACTGCTACTGTTTAATTGCGAAAATTGAAACATACCCGGTAATGCCGAGCCTGTTCCTCCACCCATCTTTTGAACATGATAGCCAAAATTTGTTATATTTGTCATAACGCAGCCTCCGTTTTATCCACCACATTCTCTGTCAGACTTCCTTTGCTATTACATCAGCAGTTTTGTCCAGTAATCAGCCATATGGTTGATACTGCCATCATTCCTTGTATGAAGAAGCGCCAGCACATCTGCATTTTTATTTCCGCCTGCGGCATAGTTGATCAGCGTATCCTGTAGCACATTAAAGATGCTGCCTGCGCTGTCTTTTTGTACGGTCAGCCTGTCAAAAAGCGTCTGGTAGTCCTGCATCTGCTTTGCTTCTTCCTCGTCCGTATGCTTTACCTTGCCGATTGCCTGACTCGCCACCGTCTGCTCCTGCGCTTTCTTTACCACCGCATCTGCATTGTAAGCGTTCGGCGCGGAAATCTTCGCCATTGCTTCACTGTATAAGTCATCCGCATTTTTATGTTTTGCGACGCTCTCTTTGTTGTAATCCTCATAGGATTTAATCAAATCCCGAAAAGCACCCTGCATTCCTTCCGGCACATAGTTATCCGCAAAATAGTGCAGTGCATTTACAGAAGAAATAAATTCCAGTTTCGCCGCTTCATGGGAAAGTGCAGAATAAGAACGCTCCGAATCTGTAAGCCCGGATATGCTGTCTGTCCCGGAAGTAATGCTCTTTAACATCCCTTCCATCTTCTCTACTTCTTCATCACTCATATTGTCATAGAAACCATGTTTATACAGGCTCTCGCTGAATACGCGCCACTGTGCCGGTTCCTGCGCCACACGCTCCCCGGTCTCCAAACTGGTAAGGGAAAGTGCATTGCCACTATACGCAAAGGGATTCGTGGCATACTGCTCCCGCAGTGCTTCCTTTTCGGCCCGCTGTGCCACTTTCCGCTCCTCCACGCCTGATATGAACTCCTGTGACTCCGGTGAAATGGTAATACTCACCCCTTCTCCGAGATGCTCCTGCACACTTGTCTTTTCTGCCTGTTTGTAGGCTTTTGCTGCCGCCTGACTGTCCCGTTTCACAGCCCGTTTCTCGTAAGCTCCTTCAAAGGATGTTTCTGCTATGAAACCGCTGGATGTCTGAATATTTACCATAATTTCGTCCTCCCTTCATGTGAAAAATTATTCTTACTCTCTTTATCGCCGGTCTGCAAAATATTTTCATAGTTCTGGCGCGAACTGCTCCATTTTGGGCGCGAAATTTCTAGGGTAGTGTAGTGTCAGTTTACTGACACGGTTTCCGATGCCGCTATTCCATTCATCATGATTGTAAGGCTGAATTTCTTCCTGCCGTCTGTCTCGGAGATTGCGATATCAATATCACCCATATACTTCCTCGCACATCTTTGTATGTTGGATATGCCGATCCCATGCCGTTTCCCGTTTCCCTTGCTGCTGACCGGCAGCCCGCTTTCTTTTTCCATGACAATGTTCCCTGCAAAATCATTCTCAACCTCTATAAAGAACAGACAGCCTCTTACAAAGGAACGTAACCGGATCTGTTTTTCGCCCTCTCCCCTGCCGCACGCTTCTATGGCATTTTCCAGCGCATTATTCAGGATCACAGCAATGTCATAGACATCTATCGGTAGTTTGCATGGATAAGCGAAATCAACCTCAAACGGTATCTGTTTCTTCTCCGCTTCCTGTCCTTTCTGGTGGATGATAATATCCGTGATCGGATTGTCTGTCTGATAGGTAAAGTCTAACCTGCTGACCGTTTCCTCCATTTTCCCGATATAGCTTTCCAGTTCTTCCTCCACGGAATCTACCGTACCTTTGACAAGCAGGGAGATGTTGGCTAAATGGCTTCTCATATCATGCCGGAGCCCTCTCATGTCGCTATAGATATCCTGTATCTCCGTGATCTCTTTCTGCATCTGCCGGACTTGGTTTTCCAGCAGGGCACGTTTCCCTGTCTCCTCATGGTACTGTACCTGTTTCTGAAACAGTATGATACTGGCGATTATGTCAGAAAGCATCAGGGCACCGACAACAGGCAGCCAAAAGCGGATCGGTGGAACGGTCTCATAGATAACAATCCCCATCCCGTTGTTCAGCGAACTGATGATCAGCCTTATGATGACTGAGATACACAGCGCAGCAATGCAGGGTAAGAGCAGAAAGACATTCTCATATGTCTGTAACGGATAATCCTTTTTGACATACTTCCTGCTTATGAAAAATAGAAATCCGGACAATAACAAGATATAGAACAATACGCATAAGACCGTCATTACGGCATTGTAGACCGTTATCACATTCTCAGTTCTTTCTACCGTATTTAGGATATTCTCTGCGAGCAGATGATCTAATATCTGATTCCCCCATCCGCTTACCACAATATCAAACGTAACGAACAAATATTTTACCGTCTCTGTCCCCGCTACAAAACTAAAGGTAATAAAAAACTGTTTTTGTATCTCTTTTTGGAAGAAAAACGACTGCATGAACAGCAGAATGCAGATATTTAAGATGCTTCTGGCAGCTATGCCCACCGGAAACCTGTCGGCTCCTATGGTAAATACCAGAATCTGGATCAGGAAATAAACGCCAGCCCAGATCACCGGCATTCCCCTTTTCTCATACTTTTCTTTCAGAAAACTCCGTGTATAGATAACACTCAATACACTGTCGGCTAAATACACAGCAACCGGCGACAGCAGATCAAACATTGACAATCCCTCCATTTTTGATATACCGCATATAGGCTTTGATAAAATCAGAATATTTCGTCCTTGCAAGGAGCAGGTTATCCCCATTCGTGACCTGTATGTTATCCGCACTGTAAGCAGATATCTTCTCCATGTTTACAAGATAGCATCTGTGGCAGCGGTAAAAGGTACTGCCCAGCCTGTTTTCCAGTTCTTCCATTTTCCCGTAGACTTCCAGCGTTTTGTCCGTTGTATGGATAATGACTTTTTTATTGCGGCTCTCGATATAGTAAATATCCTTTAGCAGTAATCGCTGCTGAGCACCAAGGCTTTTCACCATGATGTACTTCTTTTCCTGTTCGCAAAAAGCAGATGCCTCTTTCCATGCACGGGCAAAAACCTCTGTAAATTTCTTCTCGTCTAAAGGCTTCAGCAGATAGTGGAAAGCATTAACATCAAAGGCCTCTCCCATGTATTCCCGATACCCTGTCACAAAGATAATAATGCGCCTTTTCCTGCTGTTTTCTTCCCGTTCCCGGATATGCCTTGCCAGCTCCATGCCGGACACGGAATCCATTTCAATATCAAGAAAATAAATGTCGAAGTCCGTTCCGGCATGGAGCAATTCTTCCCCCGACTGATACTCTGTGATATCCGCATCCGTCACCTGCCTTTGTATCAGACGAATCAGTTCTTCCCGGATCGGCCGGTCATCATCACAAACCGCTATCTTCATCAATCTCTTCTTCCTTTCAAAAACTGAGGCATGAAAAATTTATACCCATAATCATTTATTATATCGGCATTGACGTATTACCAACTAACGACAGGGTGCCAGTTGCTCCATTTTGGGTGTGAAATCTGCTTCCCACGGAAGAACGACTATTTCACAAAGCGACATATAGCCGATATAAGAACCGCCGTGTAAGCATATTACCGTAAGCGTCAAATCCACCGCCTTGGATAGTGAGTGCTTTTATGCCATACTCTAAAGAACACGAAAAAACTAGTAGTTTTTTAGAGGAGGTAGAACTATCATGGATCAGACAACTCACAACGTTCGCCGTGCAAACTGGCTGACCATCATCACCCAGTGTCAGGAAAGACCGGAAGGTATTTCTGTCAAACAATGGCTTTCCGACAACGGTGTAAAAGAAAAGGCGTATTATTACTGGCTCCGAAAATTTCGTAAAGAAGCCTATGCGCAAATGCAGTCTCCGGGTTCAAAGGAAAATCCGGGTAATGAAATTGCATTTACAGAGATACTTATCCCTGCAAAAACAGCACCATCCTGCATTTCACCACGGGTTGAATCATATGAAAGCCCAGTGGCTGTTATCCAGTATAACGGCGTGTCAATCGGGATTTCCAATGAAATTTCTGACAGCCTGCTGTCAAGAATTCTCAGTGAGGCATCCCATGCTTGAGGATGCAGCAGGCATCCGCCGGGTGGTGCTTGCCTGTGGCACGGTGGACCTTCGCAAAGGCATAGATGGGCTTGCCATGATCATTGGTGACAAATATAAGCAGAATCCCTTTGAAAAAGGCACGCTCTTTTTATTCTGCGGACAACGTTCAGACAGAATAAAAGGATTGTTGTGGCAGGGAACAGGCTTTCTTCTTCTGTACAAACGCCTTGAAGATGGCCGTCTGTCATGGCCGCGGACTACGCAGGAAGCGGCGGAACTTACGGAAGAACAGTTCCATTACCTGATGCTTGGATTAAA
>CAJTSL010000099.1 GCA_910578845.1 uncultured Lachnospiraceae bacterium | reverse complement strand
TTCGCAAATCGGTTTTACTGATGATCTAACTTTCATGTTAAACCCTCCTTTCAAAAAAGACCGCTTTATATTATATCATGGAGATACCCTTTATTCAAGCTTTTTAACATTATTTTTAAAATTTTTGGAAATACGGAAAAAAGCGCTTATCGTTCTTTTCATCCGATTATTTGTCACGCCAGATAATCCTTCCCTTGGAAAGATCATAAGGGGATAATTCCAGAGTCACCTTGTCACCGGGTAAGATCCGGATAAAGTTCTGGCGAAGCTTACCGCTTATATGTGCCAATACGACATGGCCATTCTCTAACTCGACCTGGAACATCGTATTTGGCAGCTTCTCTATTACTGTTCCTTCAATTTCAATCACATCAGCTTTTGACATTTGATACCTCCTGTTTTCTACTCACTTGATACTGTTTTATCGTTTTCCTGATTTCTATATCATCAGCATGCCCCGCCCGGATACGCGCGGACACATCCGGTCCCGGATATTTCTTAATGATCTGAATATGCTTCTTGTTCTTTTTCTTCGGCTTATCTATTGTCCTCGATTTTCCATCAACCAAATATACATATTCCGTTTCTTCTTTTATTATGACATAAATCATATCTTTGTCATGGCCAGCCTTCGAACTGGCAAGCATCCCCGTCATCTCGATCAGCGCTCCTTTCTTAAGATGGGAGCGTCAGGATTTCCGGTTCGCCATCAGTAATCAGAATTGTGTTCTCATAATGTGCCGAATAAGCGCCATCCGCCGTCACTACGGTCCAATCATCATCCAGCCAGACTACGTCTCCCGTTCCCATATTGATCATAGGCTCCACAGCCAATGTCATCCCCGGCTGTAACCGTAAGCCTTTTCGCTTCTGTGCAAAATTAGGTATCTGGGGTGCCTCATGTAATTTCGTGCCTATCCCATGGCCCACCAAATCCTTAACGATACCATAACCGTAGGAAGTCACATACGCCGCTATCGCATTCGAAATATCATAAAGATGATAACCGGCTTTCGCCATTTTAATCCCTTCAAAAAAACTTTGTTTTGTAACAGTGATCAAATCTGCCGCTTCTTTGCTGACCTTCCCAACCGCATATGTCCTAGCCGCATCCGAATGATAACCTTTATAAATAAGGCCTGCGTCCAGGCTGACAATATCGCCTTCCTGTAAAATACGGTCTGCACGGGGAATCCCATGTACGACTTCCTCATTGACTGATACACAAATGGATGCCGGATAACCATTATAATGCAAGAAATTCGGCACACATCCAAAGCTTCGGATCAGTTTCTCTCCCATTTTATCAATGTCCAATGTAGACATCCCCGGGCAAATGGCTTTCCCAAGCTCGTCATGTACAATAGCAAGTAGCCTTCCCGATTCCCTCATCAAGTCTATTTCCCTGGCAGATTTAATCGTAACAGCCATTCCAAAACACACCTTTCTTTCAAGCTAACCCAGGATATTCGTAATTGCCGTAAAGACATCTTTCATATCCACTGTCCCATCCACTGTCTTCAAAATATTCTGCGCAGTGTAAAAATCAATTAACGGCTGCGTCTGTTCATGGTATACCAAAAGACGATTCTTCACCGTCTCCTCTTTATCGTCATCACGAAGCACAAGCTCCTTGCCACATCTGTCACAGATTCCTTCTTTCTTAGGCGGCACATGTTCTAAATGGAACGTAGCGCCACAAGCAAGGCACGCACGTCTCCCGGACATTCTCCTGATGATATTCTCATCCGGTACATCCACATTAATCGCATAATCAATCTGGTCGCCAAGCTCTCTTATCGCTTTATCCAAGACTTCCGCCTGTGGGATTGTCCTCGGGAAGCCGTCCAAAACGTATCCATTCTTACAATCATCCTGTGCGACCCTGTCTAAAAGGATCTTGACTGTCAGTTCATCGGGCACGAGCGCGCCTCTATCCATATACTTCTTAGCTTCCATGCCAAGCTCGGTACCGTTTTTGACATTCTCACGGAAAATATCGCCCGTCGAAACGTGCGGTATCCCATACTTATCGGCAATCATCTGTGCCTGCGTGCCTTTCCCGGCACCAGGTGCGCCCAGCATTATAATTTTCATCCCTATCCCTCCATGATCCATCATTCGTCTTCAGTCTAGTCAATTTCCTTATAATCTAAGAAGAATCGCACCCGCGATTCTTCTCGTATTAATCATTCAAAAAACCTTTATAATTACGGACTAACATTTGAGACTCGATCTGCTTCATTGTCTCTAGCACAACGCTTACGATAATGATAAGGCTTGTTCCGCCAAAGGAAACCTGTGCCCCGAATATGCCATTAAAGAAATATGGCACTACACATACAATCGTAAGGCCGACTGCGCCAATGAAAATAATATAATTCAATATTTTGGTCAGATACTCACTCGTCGGCTTGCCCGGACGGATTCCCGGAATAAAGCCTCCCTGTCTCTTCATGTTATCAGCCACTTCAAGCGGATTAAACGTAATGGAAGTATAGAAGTATGCGAAGAGAATCACTAATACAATATATACAACCAATCCTATAGAATAAGCCGGTTGATTCGGGTTACACCAGTTGCTGGAATTTAACCCTTTCATAATTTCTCCCCAGATCCCTGTCCCATTAAAGGAAAACAAAGAAGAAATAAAAATCGGAAGCTGCATCAGGGAAGATGCGAAAATAACCGGGATGACACCGGAAGTATTCACTTTTAACGGGATGTTCGTCGATTGCCCGCCGACCATCTTCCTTCCCTGTATCTTCTTAGCATATTGTACCGGGATCCGCCTTACGCCATCATTTAATATAATGACAAGAACTACCATTCCGATAATAATTGCAAAAATAATCAAAGCTGCTACAACTGCTTTCGCAATCGGCTTATGCAGGACAAACTGCTCGAACAATGTCGTGATATCCTGCGGCATACGGGAGATGATATTGATCGTCAGGACAATGGAGATACCATTTCCCACGCCATTCTCCGTGATCCGCTCACCTATCCACATCAGGAATGCGCTGCCTGCAGTCAACGCTGCAATAACTGTAATGATATTAAAAACATTATAAGTTTCCAGTAATCCCTGACGCCCAAAACCAATTGCCATAGCTGATGACTCAATCAAAGCAAGGCCTACAGTTACATAGCGCGTAATAGATGCGATCTTCTTCCTGCCATCTTCTCCATCCTTCTGTATCTCTTCGAGCTTCGGAATTGCAATTGTCAGAAGCTGCATGATAATAGACGATGTGATATATGGCGTAATGTTCAATGCCAGTATCGACATGTTCAAAAAGGAACCACCGGTAAAAGCATCAAAGAAATTGAACGCATCCCCGGTCTGGGATTCGAACCATCTTGCAAAATAGGTTCTGTCCACCCCAGGGACAGGAAGCTGTGACCCAAGACGGATCACAACCAACATCGCGAATGTAAAAAATATCTTTTTCCTTAATTCTTTGATTTTGAAAGCATTCTTTAGGGTTGTAAACATTACATCACCTCTGCTGTTCCACCAAGTGACTCGATTTTCTCTTTTGCAGATGCGCTGTATGCATTTACTTTTACATCGAGCTTCTTAGTCAATTCTCCGTTTCCAAGGATCTTCACGCCGTCGCGTGGATTCTTAATAATTCCTCTTTCCTTTAACACATCAATATCAACTGTAGCGCCGTTATCAAATACCTCTAATGCACTTACATTAATCGCTACGATCTCCTTAGAGTTTCTGCATTTGAACCCTCTCTTCGGAATACGTCTGTATAAAGGCATCTGACCACCTTCGAAGCCTATTCTCGGTGCGCCGGAACGTGCTTTCTGGCCTTTATGTCCCTTACCGGCTGTCTTGCCGTTTCCTGAACCATGTCCACGTCCTCTTCTAAAATTATCACTGTGCTTGGATCCCTCTGCGGGCCTTAAATTTGATAATTCCATTTTTCACTTTCTCCTTTCCTAAGCCTGCCGAATCATAGGCGCTTATGCTTCTTCCACCTTGACCATATGTCTTACCCTCTGGATCTGTCCCCGGGTAGCGCCATTGTCAGGTAATTCAACCGTCTGTCCTATTTTCCGAAGTCCCATTGCCGCAACGGTCGCCCTGGCTTTCGGAACTTGGCCTATAGTAGACTTCATTAATGTAATTTTTAATGTTTTCTCATTATTCTCTGCCATTTCTCTATCCCTGCTCCTTTCTCAGCCCTCTACATCTGATTTCCATTTAAGACATAACTTCTTCCACAGATTTACCGCGGTTTCTAGCCACCTCTTCAGGAGTCTTCAACTGACTAAGACCTGTAATCGTAGCAAGTACAACATTCTGCTTATTATTAGAGCCTAATGATTTTGTACGGATATTGGAAATACCTGCCAGCTCACATACGATACGCGCAGGGCCGCCTGCGATGATACCAGTACCTTCAGGAGCTCTTTTTAACAGAACAGAAGCAGAACCAAATTTTCCGATGAAATCATGTGTAATACTATGATTAGGATCAAGCGCCACCGATACCAAATTCTTGATAGCGTCTTCCTTTCCTTTACGGATAGCCTCCGGGATTTCAGTTGCTTTTCCGAGGCCCGCGCCAACATGGCCATTGCCATCTCCTACTACTACCAATGCTGTGAAACGGAAGTTACGACCACCTTTTACAACCTTAGTAACACGCTTTATAGTTACAACTTTTTCAGTCAATTCCAACTGACTGGGATCAATGATTGTACGTCTCATGTGATTTTCTCTCCCTCCTTAGAATTCTAATCCAGCTTCTCTGGCTGCATCAGCTAATGCTGCAATCTTACCCTGGTATATAAAGCCGCCTCTATCAAAAACAACTGTGCTAATACCTTTCTCAATTGCTCTCTTAGCAATCACCGTTCCTAAATATGCCGCTGCATCAACGTTATTGGTCTTCTCTAGTTCAGCTTTTATCTCTTTCTCAAGAGTAGATGCTGCAACCAAAGTATTTCCAACTGTATCGTCAATAATTTGAGCATACATATGATTATTACTTCTGAATACCGCCAAACGTGGCCTTTGTGCTGTGCCACTTAAATGGTTACGCATTCTTTTGTGCTTCTTAACACGGATTTTTGATCTTGATTCTTTACTAACCATTTTTATACTCTCCTTATCTCTTATTTTTTACCAGTCTTACCAACTTTACGTCTGATTGTCTCATCAGCATATTTAATACCTTTGCCCTTATAAGGTTCCGGTCTTCTCTTATCTCTGATTTCAGCAGCGAATTGGCCAACTTTTTCTTTATCAATGCCTTTAACGATGATGATATTCTGTCCTTCCATGACAGTCTCTATGCCTTCCGGATCCGTCATCTCAACCGGATGAGAATATCCTAAGTTTAATGTCAGGACCTTTCCCGATTTGGATGCCCTGTAACCAACACCGTTAACCTCAAGTTTTTTCTCATATCCATCGGTAACACCCACTACCATGTTGTTAATCAATGTTCTTGTCAGGCCATGTAATGATTTAAATTTCTTCAAGTCATTTGGTCTGGTAACATGAACTTCCGTACCTTCCACTTTGATTTCCATCTCCGACGGAAGCACTCTCTCAAGTGTTCCCTTTGGACCTTTTACAGTCACTTTATTATTTTCTGCAATTTCCACAGTTACGCCTGCCGGAATTGCGATTGGCATTCTTCCTATACGTGACATGCCCGTACCCTCCTAATTTTATTTGTGCGCGTCATGCGCTATTGTTTGTTATTTCATAACCCGATGGAATTGCTTTGCAGCTCATAAAGAACTTCTCTTCACATTTTTACCATACAAATGCAAGCACTTCGCCACCAACCTGTAGCTCTCTTGCCTTCTTATCAGTTATAACGCCCTGATTCGTAGAAATAATCGCGATGCCAAGACCGCCAAGTACCTTCGGTAAATCTTCTTTACCTGCATACACACGAAGACCCGGTTTGGAGATTCTCTTGATGCCAGAGATAATCTTATCGTTCTTATCCTCGCCATATTTCAAGGTAATATGGATTGTCTTGAAGCTGCCATCATCTATCATATCAAATTTCTTAATATAACCTTCATCCAACAATATCTGTGCAATAGCTAATTTCATTTTGGATGACGGCACATCTACTGTATCATGTTTTGCAGTATTTGCATTACGGATTCTTGTAAGCATATCTGCAATAGGATCGCTCATTGTCATTTGAATTGCCTCCTTCTTATTTTCATAACGATGCTCTTTCCTCAGCCTACAGGTTTGGAAACGTATGCAACAAACCCGCGGTTGAAAGACCCTAGGCTTTCAACCTTTACCAGCTAGCTTTACGGACACCAGGGATCTGGCCTTTATATGCTAACTCACGGAAGCAAATTCTGCAAATTCCGTATTTTCTTAAATAAGCATGTGGACGACCACAAATTTTGCAACGATTATATTCTCTTGTTGAGAATTTCTGTTTCCGCTGCTGTTTTATCTTCATTGCTGTCTTAGCCATGAATTTACCTCCTTTTATTTAGCGAATGGCATATTGAACAATCTTAATAATTCACGAGCTTCTTCATCGGTCTTAGCTGTTGTTACGACAATAACATCCATACCTCTGACCTTATCAATTTTATCATATTCGATCTCAGGAAAGATAAGCTGCTCTTTAATTCCCAGTGCATAATTGCCTCTGCCATCAAACGCATTAGGATTCACGCCTCTAAAGTCACGCACACGAGGCAATGCAAGATTTACCAAACGATCAAGGAACTCATACATTTTATCGCCACGTAACGTCGTCTTACAGCCAATTGCCTGGCCTTCTCTGATCTTGAAATTAGCGATAGAGTTCTTAGCTTTTGTGATTACTGCTTTCTGTCCAGTGATTGTTTCCATATCTTTCACTGCCGCTTCCAAAACTTTTGCATTTTCTTTTGCTTCACCAACGCCCATGTTGATTACGATCTTGTCAAGTTTCGGAACTTCCATTACATTCTTATATCCAAACTTCTTGATCATAGCATCTATGATCTCGTCTTTATACATACTTTTAAGTCTACTCAACTTTTTAGACCTCCTTCCTTAGAATTAATCAACGATGTCGCCTGTGGATTTTGCGAAACGGACTTTCTTTCCGTTCTCAAATTTAAAACCAATCCTGGTTGCTTTCCCTTTGTGTACATACATAACATTGGAAATATCAATCGGGGCTTCTTTCTGGACGATCCCGCCATTCTGATTGGCAGCCGACGGCTTCTCATGTTTGGTGATCTTATTGATTCCCTCTACCAAAACCCTGCCATTTTTCCTAT
>CAJTSL010000098.1 GCA_910578845.1 uncultured Lachnospiraceae bacterium | reverse complement strand
TAGGTTGAAAAATAAAAATTTTTCAACCGCGAATTTGTGCCGACGCTGATAGCGTCTTGGCTCAAAGTTCGCAAGCTGAGAGAAAGCCGCATTTCAAAAAGTTCTACGGTTTGCGCAGAGCGGGATTTTCATACACCGCTTACCTAGAATAAAGGGGAGGAAGGGGAATTCATGAGTGCATTGGTTGAAATCCAGGATATATGTAAGACATACAATCCCGGAGAAAATGAAGTAAAGGCACTAGACCATGTCAGCTTAACGATTCATGAGAATGAATTCGTGGCGATTATCGGACAATCCGGTTCCGGAAAATCTACATTAATGAATATGCTCGGCTGTTTGGATGTTCCGACAAGCGGCAGCTATTATCTACATGGGCAGGATGTGTCCCATATGAGTGATGATGAGCTATCTGATGTACGCAACAAAGAAATCGGGTTCATTTTCCAGGGGTTTAACCTGATAGCTGGCCTTACGGCATTGGAGAATGTGGAACTGCCACTGATTTACAGGGGCGTCGGGAAGCGGGAGCGGATGCGGCTCGCTGATACGGCGCTAGAAAAGGTGGGGTTAGGCAAGAGAAAGACACATAAGCCGTCCGAGATGTCGGGCGGACAGCAACAGCGTGTGGCGATAGCCAGGGCGATTGCGCAGGCGCCGCCTGTTATTTTGGCGGATGAGCCTACCGGTAACCTGGACTCCGGCTCTAGCAAAGAAATTATGGGGATATTGAAAACGCTCCATGAAGAGGGCAGGACTGTTATCCTTATTACGCATGATAATGAAATTGCCGCACAGGCAAAACGGATCATTAAGATTATTGATGGGAAAATCGTACAAGATTCGGAAAATGCATATTGGGGAGAGAATGAAAATAGAAAAGAATAGGAAATTGCGAAACTAAGTTTTGGCAACTGCACATTGTACAAATAGAAGCGCCTCCAGAGGGAGTCGCATCTATAGACAAATCGTCACTGGGCCGCTTTCGCTACATTAGCACTCGTAACGGTACATAAGGCGCTACCAAACAGCGCCAAAGTGCCGACGGTGCCAAAGTCCCTTGTTCGTGATCTTGTCTATATTGTACAATTGGGTTTTGAAAAATAGGAGTTTCGCAATCGCCTGAAAACCGCAAGCTGTGAAAGGAGCATAATCATAAGAATGAAAGAGAAGAAAGAGAAAAAAGAAAAAACGCCTATGGATAAGGCGAAAAAGAAAAAAATTGTCAAAAGATGCATTTTGGGGGGCATCGTTGTAGTCATCGCCCTGTATTTTGGCGTAGGTTCCATGATCGCGAAGAATACGCCGATGGCAGTATATACCTCCCCGGTCGTAAGAGATGATGTTGAGCAAGTGTTAAGTACGAGTGGCACGGTCAAGAGCGAGGAAAGCAAGACCTATTTTGCAGACGTTGCCGTAAAAATCGGAGAGGTAGATGTCACTGAGGGAGATAATGTCAAAAAAGGTGAGAAATTATATTCCTATGACGCAGAAGCGCTGGCTGAGGAGAAAACACTGGCGCAGTTGAAACTCCAATCAAGCGAAGGCAGCTATGAAAGCTCGATGATCAAAAACAATAAATACATCAGTGAGCTGGGAGAGGCTAATATCAACTTAGGTGTATTAGAGCAGCAGATTGCCGATTCAGAAAATTATGTCAAAGAACTGAACAAAAAAATTAAAGATAAGCAGGATGCGCTTGCTTATGAAGGCGCGCTGTTACAGATCTCCCTCTTGGATTGGTCGAATGATCCAGGTTCGGAAGAATATATGAATTTGCAGAAGCTGATCCAGCTTAATACATATGAACAACAGCACAACAGTGAGATTGAAATGTGGCAGAAAGAAGTGAATGAGTACCAGGATAAGATTGCTGCCTACAAAGAATATAAAGCGGAGATGAAATCGCAAAAGAGCGCATCAGAGAGCGGTTCGCTCGATAGCGGCAGCAGGAACCAACTGATCGCCAATACACAGATAGAGAATATGAATGCAGAAGAAACTATTTCTTCCATAGAGGTCGTGGAAAATGGCGTCACAGCGGATTTCAACGGTGTCGTCACTTCTGTTTCTGCGGTAGAGGGGAGCACGCCCGCAGTTGGCACGCAGATGGTCACGTTAGAGAGCACCGAGAAAGTGAAAGTAGAGATTGCCGTATCCAAATATGATCTGGAGAAAATTGCATTAGGGCAGGACGCTGATGTGACGATTGCAGGGAATACCTATCAGGGCGTTATCGCCAAGATTGACGGTATGGCAACGACCAATGCCAGTGGGGCAGCGGTAGTCGGTGTGGATATCCAGATTGAAAACCCGGATTCTAGCATTTTCCTGGGCGTAGAGGCAAAGGTAGCGGTTCATACGGCTTTTGCCGAACAGGTGCTGGTTGTGCCGATAGAAGTCATTAATAGCGATAAGAACGGAGACTTTGTCTATGCGGTGGAAAACGGCGTTTTGGTCAGGAAAGGCATTGTCACAGGCATCTCCTCAGATATTTTCTGCGAGGTTAAGGAAGGGTTACAGGAAGGGGACCAGATTGTAAGCGGCTCTGGCGCTTATCTGGAAGAAGGCATGGCAGTTACAGCAATTCCGATGGGATGAAACCGGGAAGGAGAGGGCTTAAGAAATGGCACAGATATGGGAATATATTAAGATTGCCCTGATGAACATCAAAAGCAATAAAGGCCGCTCTGTTCTTACCATGCTGGGAATCATCATCGGCATTGCCTCCGTTATTATGATCATGGCAATAGGAAATGGTGTAAGGGGGCAGATCAACGATGAGCTGGAAAGCATAGGGAGCGGCATGGTAGAGTTATATCTGGATACGACGTTAGACACGACGACCATGCGGTTTTCGCAGGATGATTTTGACATGATCATAGAAAAGATAGACCATGTCAAAGGCGCTACGCCTGTAATGGGCGGATGGGGAACGGCTAACGGCCCGAAAGGGAATTTTGAGGCAAGAGTATCGGCAGGCAATGAAGGATTAGAATATTATACCGCTTCCGGCGGCCCTATTGTCAAGGGAAGGTATTTTTCAAAATCGGAGGTGGATGGCGGGAACCGTGTATGCGTCATTCCTGAGAGCAGCGCTATTAACTTGTATGGGACAACGGATGTCATCGGCATGAGCTTTGAGCTGACTTTATATGGCATTACGCAGGAGCTTACAATCATTGGCATCCGGGAAGACAGCGCGACGAGCTTCGTGAACAGCGGCTCGAATCAATTCATTAATATAGAATTGCCTATTTCGGTAATGGGGAATGATTTCTATTTCTATATTGAAGAATACAATGATATGATTATTTTTGCAGAAAGCACGGAATATTGTACGGAAGTAGCACAGAGTGCGGTGAACCTTTTAGAAAATAAATATGATGCGCGTGGCGAAGGGCAGATCTTAGTGCAAAGCATATCAGATATGTCTGCACAATTTGACAGTATCCTGGGAATCGTTACATTGTTCATATCTTTTGTAGCGGCGATTTCCCTGTTAGTCGGCGGTATCGGTGTCATGAACATTATGCTTGTATCCGTTACAGAGCGGACGAGGGAAATCGGTATCCGGAAAGCGCTAGGGGCAAGGACCGGTTCTATCTTGTTGCAGTTTCTGGCGGAAGCCGGTATCATTACGATGCTAGGTGGGATCATCGGGATTGGCTTTGGCATATTAGGCGGTAATCTTGTATGTTCGATTGTCGGCGTGACGGCTAGGACACAGGTGTCTACGATTATCGGGGCGACGCTTTTTTCTTCCGCGGTCGGTATTTTCTTCGGCATTTATCCGGCAAGGAAGGCGGCGCGGCTGAGTCCTATTGAGGCGTTACGGCATGAATAGTGCAAGAAATCCCTGCTTCACATATCTTTCTAACATTGAAGAATGTCCCATATAGGGCATTCTTCTTTTTGCCTGACATATTGCCTAATGGCTTGTCATCTGAAAGCCGCCGGGGCTTGTCGTCCTGAAAGTCGGGTCTTGCACTTTGGACGAAAATAAGTATAATAGTGTGAAGAGAAGTTCTAAAGCGTGTCTAGAACGCTAACCGGAATGCGCTTTTCCTAATAGAGAGGAAAGCAGAAAGGCGGAAGATAAATGGAAGTTGAATTTGATGTGAAAATGGAAGCGGGCATTTTATATGACTATATGATGCACCATACTTACAGTAGCTTTATTGGCGTTCTGGGAACTGTGGTTGGCGCGCTTCTTTTAATCGTTTATTTTATGGACAGACAGATTACGTTTTTGGTTTTAGGGATGATTGTATTGCTATATCAGCCGTGGTCGCTTTTCCTGCGTTCCAGGCAGCAGATGTTGAATCCTGCGTTTAAGAAGCCGTTGCATTATAAACTGACAGAGGAAGGGATCGAGGTGTCCCAGGACGGAGAAGTGGACAGCCAGAAATGGGAAGATATGCATAAAGCGGTTTCTACGGGCAGTAGCATTGTCGTGTATACAGCACGTGCCAGCGCCTGTATTTTCCCAAAGAAAGATATGGGAGAGAACAAATATAAAGTGATAGAGATGATTTCCACACATATGCCTCCGAAGAAAGTGCGGATCCGAGGTTAAAGAAAAGGTAAAAGAGAAAATGGATCAGATAATAGAAACGCATAGCGCGCAGGAAACATTTGCATTGGGGAAAAAAATAGGGGAAAATGCGCTGCCAGGGCAGGTGTATTCTTTGATCGGTGATTTGGGCGTAGGGAAAACTGTTTTTACGCAAGGCATGGCAGCAGGGCTTGGCATAGCAGAGCCTGTTAACAGTCCGACTTTTACGATTTTGCAGGTCTATGAAGAGGGAAGGATTCCCTTTTATCATTTCGATGTATACCGGATTGGCGATATAGAAGAGATGGATGAAATCGGGTATGAAGAATACTTCTATGGAGAAGGGATCTGCCTGGTGGAATGGGCGAACCTAATAGAAGAACTGATGCCTGCCAAGCATTTCCGGATCACAATTGAGAAAGACTTGGCGGAAGGTTTTGATTATAGGACAATCAGGATAGAAGAAATGGCTGTGCCAGACGGTACTGGCTTGCAAGGATAAGAAAGGACACGGTTATAAATGAAGCTGATAGCGTTGGACAGTTCCGGGCTAGTTGCGTCTGTGGCAGTGGTAGAAGACGAGATATTACTGGCAGAATATACAATCCAATATAAAAAGACACATTCGCAGACATTATTGCCGATGTTAGATGAGATCCGAAAGATGATAGACCTTGATTTTCATGAGATAGACGGTATTGCGGTTGCAGCAGGCCCGGGATCTTTTACCGGGCTTAGGATTGGCAGCGCCACCGCCAAAGGCCTTGCTTTCGCTACGGGGAAGCCAATTGTCGCAGTGCCTACGCTTGAGGGCCTTGCCTATAATTTGTACGGTACGGATAAATTAGTCTGTCCCATTATGGATGCCAGAAGGAATCAGGTCTATACGGGGGTTTACGCTTTTTTGCCCAAAGAGGGGACGTATTGTCTGGAAATTATAAAAGGACAATGCGCGGTTGCCTTTGCGGAAATTGCGCAGGCGTTAAATGTACTTGGCAGGGAAGTGATTTTCTTAGGGGATGGCGTGCCTGTTTTTAAAGAAAGCATGAAAGCGCTGATGCAGGTGCCATATACTGTTTCGCCGGCACATATGAACAGGCAGCGCGCAGCAAGCATTGGCGCGCTAGGATGTCTTTATTATGCACAAGGAAGGGTAGAGAGCGGGGAAGAGCATGCGCCCGAATACCTGCGTTTGTCGCAGGCAGAGCGCGAAAGGCAAGAGCAGATCCATATCAGGAAAATGAAAAGCGCTGATGTGGAGCGTATCAGCCAGCTAGAAGAGGAGACTTTTTCCATGCCATGGTCGAGGGATTCTTTTCTGGAAATGATTACCAGAAAAGACGCCAGATATTATGTGGCCGAGATAGGCGGCAAGGTAGTCGGCGGCTGTGGCATGTTAATAGCGGTAGGAGAAGGAAATATTACCAATGTGGTCGTGGACAAAGAAGAGCGTAATAAAGGAATCGGATACAAAATGCTGCAATATCTGATAGAAGACGGTTATCGTGACGGACTGACAGCATTCACGTTAGAAGTAAGGGTAAGCAATGATGCAGCGATCCACGTATATGAGAAGCTAGGGTTCCGTTCGGAAGGAATCCGTCCTAATTTTTATGAAAAACCGATAGAAGATGCTATGATAATGTGGAAGAGATAGGAAGCAGATCGAATATTTACCACTGTTTTTACATATTTCAAGTTGCTATAATGATGAAGACAGGAAATGTCGGAACAAGACACTTATAACGATGCTGTTTATGTAGGTACAGGAGGGTAAAGATGAGGACTTATCTTATTGACAAAGAAACGGCGGCAAGAGAAAATAAACTGACGGCAGTTATTTGTAATTGTTGCAACAGAAATTTATTGGTAGAAAATGGCATTTTAAAAGAAGAGTGTATTCATATTTCGCATGATTTCGGATATTTCAGCGAGAAAGACGGTGAAACGCATCTGTTCGACCTATGCGAAGACTGTTATGCTAAGATCATTGCCGGATTCCAAAATCCGGTGGAACGGAAGCTGCAAAGGGAACTGCTATAGGCTCTATGCCGTGCTTCCGCGGACACTGATCAGGCTGAAAGTGCCATCGTCTGCAAGAAAGGCATGGATATTGTTATGTTAGATGTTTGTTTGCTTGGGACAGGGGGGATGATGCCGCTGCCATACAGATGGCTTACCTCCCTGATGGCAAGATATAATGGGAAGAGTATATTGATTGACTGCGGGGAAGGCACGCAGATTGCAATGAAGGAGAAAGGATGGAGCCCTAAGCCGATAGATATTATCTGCTTTACACATTTTCATGCAGATCATATCAGCGGGCTGCCGGGCATGCTTCTTACGATGGGCAATGCTGAGCGGACAGAACCGCTTCTTTTAATAGGCCCGAAAGGTTTGACAAAGGTAGTGGCAGCGCTGCGCATCATTGCACCGGAGCTGCCTTTTTCCATTGAGTGCCTTGAACTGACGGAAGCGGAACAAAAGCTGGAATTTGACGGTTTTCGGATAGAGGCGTTTAAAGTCAATCACAACGTTACTTGCTATGGATATAATATTGTGGTGGACAGAATCGGGAAATTTGATATCGAAAAAGCGCAAAGCTTTGGTATCGACAGAAAATATTGGAACCGCTTACAAAAAGGAGAAACGATCGAGACTGAGCAGGGGACATGGACGCCGGATATGGTGTTAGGCGCGCCGCGTAAAGGGATTAAAGTGACATATTGCACGGATACGCGTCCGACTGAGAGCATTGTCAGGAATGCTAAAGAGGCGGATTTGTTCATCTGTGAAGGAATGTACGGCGAGCCGGAGAAGAAACAGAAAGCGAAAGAATATAAGCACATGACCTTTTACGAGGCGGCAGCCCTGGCAAGAGATGCGAAGGCCAAGGAACTGTGGCTGACACATTTTAGCCCTTCACTCGTAAGAGCGGAAGATTATATGCAGGAAGTCAGGAAAATTTTCCCAAAAGCTATTGCGGGAAAGGATGGAAAGAGTGTAGACTTGTTATATGAAGAATAGGTTGAAAAATCAAAGATTTTTCAACCGCGAATTTGTGCCGACGCTGATAGCG
>CAJTSL010000097.1 GCA_910578845.1 uncultured Lachnospiraceae bacterium | reverse complement strand
AGGATGTATCCAGACAGCGTTCCGACCTTGGTGCGATCCAGAACAGGCTTGAGCATACGATCAGCAACTTGGATAACATCGTAGAGAACACAACATCTGCTGAGTCCCAGATCCGCGATACGGATATCGCTACAGAGATGGTTAGATACTCTAACAACAGTATCTTACAGCAGGCAGGTACTTCTATGTTATCACAGGCTAATCAGTCTAACCAGTTGGCATTGTCCTTACTGGGTTAATGAGTTAAGACAGAATAGCACAATAGACAGTATAGAATTACATGACAAAGGTTGGCGTAAGTCAGCCTTTGTTTTTTTGAAAATACACTGAAAGTATAGATGATGGTGGTAGCATGAGAATATTATATGCATATGGGACGACAAGGGCAGAAGAGATTATAAATGCACTGCGTAAGTTAGGACATACGGTATATGAATATCCTAAGACATTGGAGAATTCTACATTGAGCCAGGAAGAGGTAGATGCTTTGGTGGCTTATATCGAAGCGCATGATCTTCAACTGATCGTGTCGGTTCATTTGATTTATAACCTTGCTGTAGCAGCATATGGAGCGAAGATAAGGTATGTGCCTGTGATTTGGGATGCACCTTATGTGAAGCCATATACAATGATTGGGAAGCTGGATAATGTATGGTATTCGACTTTTGATAAGCTGGATAGGCAAAGGTTTTTGGATGCCGGCGTGCCACATGTTATGTATCAGCCGCTTGCAGTAGATGAGGAAGATATTCGCAAGTGGGACTGTAAGGCAAAAACGGAAGGTAGATATATCTGTGATATTAGTTTTGTTGGGAATCTGTATGACCGTAATTCCTATGATGCATGTATTGACACAATCCCTGCGAATTTACAGAATTACTTTCGAAGTATCTTCGAGGAAGCAGCCTTTCAATGGGACGGCATGAACCGGATCTATGGACAGACCGGACAGGAGATAATAGAATATATCAGGATGGTTAGCCCAGGATTTCATCTGAATAACCCTTATGAGATTGAAGATGTCAGGCTGTTTGAGATTTCCCATCTGATCCGTAAATTGGGGAACATAGAAAGAGTCTGTGTTCTTAATATGCTAGCAGAAACGCATCAGGTATTCTTATATACGAATAGTAGAATAGAGCAATCGCTTTTGCCAGGCGTAACGATCAAGCCGCCAGTCGTCACGGGGGAACCGGCGTCGAAAGTATTCGTAAGCAGTAAGATCAATCTCAACATTTCATTAAAAGGAATCGAAGGCGGAACAGCAAAGCGTGTCATAGATATTATGGGAGTAGGAGGGTTTGCCCTTACCAATTATTGTGCGGAGACGGCGGAATTGTTTGAAGAGGATAAAGAGATTGTTATGTTCAAAACGCCGGAGGAGCTGTTAGAGAAGGTCGATTATTATCTCGCCCATGATAAGGAGAGAGAAGAGATTGCGCGGGCAGGGCAGGAAAAGGTGCTTAATTGTTTCACTTACCAGAAAATGATGCAGCATATTTTGGATTGGGCAGGAAATTAACAGAAGACACGGCTTTTAAGAAAGCAGTGTCTCTATGCGCTTCTCCCATGTGTGGCAATCCTTGGCTTTTTGATAGGCCTTTTTTCGGATGTGTTCGGATAGTTTGCTATTAGTGAGCAGCTTTTGGGCTATCTGGGGCAATTCGTCCAGATGGTCTAAGGAGTAAAAAGCGATATCTGTGAAATCTTCAAAACATTCTCGTAAATAGATGCTATCGTCGGTTAAGGAAATAGCTCCTTGCAGCATGGATTCAAAAATCCGTTCGCTTGCGCCGGCCTTAAACCATGCCATGTGGTTTAGCACAATCTTGCTATCTTCCATTAAGGCAATGCCCTCTGCCGGAGGTATGATCCCTTGATAGAGAAAATTAGGGTGACGGAAAATAGGGAGCATTTCCCAGCCGCCCCCATAAACCGTTACAGAAATACCGGAATGCACAAGCGCTTCCAGGATTCGCGCGCGGAACAGGGAATTCGTATTGACATCGACGAAGCGATGGCTTTGGATGAACTCTTTGAGCTCGCCTTCTGTCAGCATGTTATGTTCCGCTTGCAGACAGCGCGCTACCGCTTCCTCAAATGTTTCGTCAGGATGGGATAGCAGTTCCCGCTCGAGCTTTTGGTCAAAAGCATCGTAGACAACATCATGATGATATTTATAGCTGCCAATGAAAAGGACGTCAATGGCGCGTTCTGCGAACGGTTTCAGGTCTTGATAGTCTTTCAGGCATTCTCCGGCAGTCGGGAGGAAGAGCGTTTTGTGGACGCTTTTATAGAACCGCTCCACATAGGCGACATGAGTCCGGTCAGCACAGGCGACAATGCCACAGGATGGCGCATTATCCAATGTATCAAAATAATACATGGGGTGGTCAACCAGGACATTTATGCATGGCGTATCCCAGATATCCCAGAGGCTTTTACCGGACTGTAAGCGCATCTGGAAGCAGGCGTTATTGAAAACGATCGCTAAGTCTAAGCCGTCTTTTTGAAAAGCAAACAGAGCATCCATGCTTTCTTCAAAAAGTCTCTTATCAAAGGGCATGACTGTATGCCCAAGTGTCCGTAGCGCAAGGATGTATTGTTCCGCGATATAGTCCAGTATGGGGATGCCCGAACCGGTAAAGACAACGATTCTTAAATTGCATACAAGAAACGCCCGGTATTCTTCCGCCATCTCATCCTGTCCCATGCTTTGCAATACAGCAATCATATTAGCAATTGTTGTTTGGTCCGTCTCATGAATGGAAATCGCTTCTTCCAGGAAAGAAAGGGCGGTCAGAGGTTCGCCGGCATTGGCATAGATGACTGCCAACTGGTTTAGCAGCTTGAGCGGATGGGCGGATAGTGATTTAGAATTTTGGATAGCATAAACAATCCCCTTGTAGGAGACTTTGCAGCGGACTAGGTATGTTATCTCATCTTCGTTGACGGTTCCGTCTTGGATTTTCTCCAATATAGAAACGAGAAGACGGAAATGCTTGATCAATACATCAAGGTCTGTAGAGAATTGTAGGAGCGTTGGCAACCCGGCCTCTTCTTCTACCCGGCATACATTTAGGATATGTTCAATCGTCTTTAATTCCTGATTGAAATCTGACATTTCCAGGAGAAGGTCGGGACGCTTGTCCAATGTATGGCAGAGATGGGAGTAAGCGCCAGTGATGTCACCGGAATGAAGCGCATCCCGAAGCGCTTGCTTTAATTGGATGGTCTCGGCTTTTTCCTGGCTCAAGCCAAAATGTGCCTCGTAATAAGAGAGACGGTTGTGCTTGACCCAGACGATCAATAACTGTTCGGAAAGAAAACCGAATACTCTTTTGTGATAGTCGTCATAATTTTCCACATCAATTCTTTCTTCGAGAGCAAAGAAGATCGTGAAAAGCCATTCGCAATATGCATGGAATAACTTTTCGGGCGCGACAAAGAGATTGCCGACATAGCAGTGGTTATCGGCAATGACCTCTAGGAATGTTGGATAGTAATCGGGATATTTTTCTTTGATGATTTCTCCGGTCATGTCTAGATTACGGATATCATGAGAACGCCCATAAATTGTACGGTAATCAAAGTCGCCTTGGCGGGATTCGGATAGGATGACGTCATAGCGGGACAGTATGTCCAGATAATCGCTCTCGCTCATCAGTTGTGCGCTATCGTTCAAAAAAAACCTGCGATAATGGCACAACCCCAGGTAATCGGCTCCGGTATAGTTTTTCCAAATCCAGTATAACCCAGTCAGTTCACTATAGTATTGGTTCTTCTCTGAAATATGATCCCCGGTATCGTCTCCTAGGTAGCCATAGTCATCATGTGTGGCATGCCCGACTTGCAGAGGCACATAAATAGGGTCTTTTGGTGGGTTAAAAGGCACATGGGTAATGGTAAATATGGAAATAGACATAGAATTCCTCGCTAAATGTTTTACTTTTTTCTTTTCTTCCATTATACTGGAAAGAGTGAGAATTTGCGATAGAAAATTTTGCAGGGAGAATATGGTGATGAAAATATTATATGTCTATGGGATGGCGAAGACAAAAGATGTCGTACATAGTTTGAAAAAGATTGGATATACGGTAGAAGAATATTCTCATGTACAAGCCAATTCTACCTTAAATGATGAAGAGATGGAGAAGTTGACGGCCTATATTAAGGAACACCAGATTACGCATGTAATGTCAATTCATTTGATCTATAATCTGGCGCTTGTCGCTTACAGGCTTCACATCAAATATGTTTCCATTATCTGGGACGCGCCATATATTAAGCTCTATACGCCGTTCGGGAAAATGGAGAACTGTTATTACTCCGTGTTTGACAAATTAGATTATGACAGATTTGTAAAAGACGGCATACCACATGTCTTATATCAGCCGCTTGCGATTAATAAAGATGACATATTGAAATGGGATGTGAAAAGAAAGCTGAATGGAAGATACCAGAATGAGATTAGCTTTGTGGGCAGCCTGTATGATGATAACCTCTACGATAAATATGCATCGAAGATACCGGGAAAGATCCAGGACTATTTTTTCAGTATTTTCGAAGAGGCTGCATTCCGCTGGGACGGCATCAATCGTGTTTATGGGAAGACGGACCAGGCAATATTGGACTATCTCCAGTTGGTGGTTCCGGACTTTAAGATTGACAATGTATTAGATGTCGAGGATATCAAATATTTCGAGATATTGTATTTAATCAGGAAGATAGCCAATATTGAAAGGATCTGTACGTTAAATATGTTGGGCGAGATTTTTCCGGTCACGTTGTATACCAATACGAATACGGATGTGTCAGGGGTGCCAAGTGTGCGCGTCATGCCACCGGTGCAGCCAGGAGAGGCGGTATCCACTGTTTATGCGTGGAGCAAGATTAACTTAAATATTTCTTTAAAAGGGATAGAGGGCGGTACGCCGCAGAGGATTATGGATATTATGGGAGCGGGCGGATTTGCTATGACGAACTTTTGCCCGGAGACAGCGGAATTATTTGAAGAAGATAAAGAAATTGTAATGTTCCGCACACCGGAAGAACTGGTGGAAAAGGCGGGATATTATCTTTCTCATGAGAAAGAGCGGGAACGGATTGCAAACGCAGGGCAGAAAAAGGTATTACAGGAATTTACCTATGAGAAAAAATTGAGAAAGCTTATGGAATGGGTGGAACAGATAAATTGAAAATATTATATGTACATGCGGTGGGAAAGACAGAATCCAGTAAATATATAATCAGGGCTTTGGAACATCTTGGGCATACTGTGATACAATATCCGGGAGATCCGGCTTCGATGTCAACAGGATTCCTGGATGAAAATAAGGTCAACGGGATTTTGGCATATATGGAAGAACAGGGAATTGATGCATTGTTATCACTGTTTTTCGTAATGAATGTGGCTCTGGCAGCTTATAAAGGCAAGAAACCGTATATCAGCATCTTATGGGACGCGCCATATCAGAATGTGTATAATCCTTTGGCGAAATTGGACAATATGTGGATTTCGACATTTGACAGACTTGATAGGGACCGGTTTGCCACATATGGGATCCGTAATGCCATGTATCAGCCATTATCAGTCTCTAAGGCGGATGTGATGGAATGGAACCGGGAGATACAGGAAACTTTACAGGGACATTATTTCCATGATATTTGTTTCGTAGGCAGATTGTATGAGAACAATTCTTACGATAGAATGTTAGGGATGATACCGACGAATATGCAATATTATTTCAACAGTATCTTTGAAGAGGCGGCGTTTCGCTGGGACGGCGTGAACCGGGTTTATGGTAAGACGGGACAGGAGATATTAGATTATATTAAAATGACGAACCCGGAGTTTTCGATACCGGATACCAAACAAGACATTGAGGAAGTGCGCTATTTTGAAGCCTTATATTTGATCCGGAAACTGGCACATATAGAAAGAATGGCAGTTTTGGGCTTGCTTGCAGAAGCGCATGAGGTTACGCTTTATACTTTCAGCCAACAAGAAGCAAAGAAACTACAGAATGTCCATGTGAATATGCCTGTTATGTTCGGAAAAGCTGCTTCCCTTGTCTATGCAGGGAGCAAGATCAATCTGAATATTTCTTTAAAAGGGATAGAGGGAGGTACGCCCCAGAGGATTATGGATATCATGAGCGCAGGTGGATTTGTGCTATCTAGTTATGGCGTAGAAACAGCGGAACTGTTTGAAGAGGACAAAGAAATCGTAATGTTCCGGACGCCGGAGGAGCTAGTAGAAAAAGTGGATTACTATTTGGCACACGATAGAGAACGGGAGCAGATAGCAAGAGCCGGTTATGAGAAAGTGATAAATTGCTTTACATATGAGAAGAAAATGAAGGAATTAATGGATTGGGTGGCGCGTGCCTGATCTATGTGTGCTGGAATAAATATAGGAAAGGAATGTGGCCTATGGATGGACGGGAACTGAAGAACGAGGTGGACAGACTGATCGCTAGTGGAGATTATGACGGGATCAAACCTTTGTTGCTCTCCTACAAGGATATAACGGAACATGATAATGTGCTTGCCATGGCTTGTTATCTATGTACGATTCATGAGCAGGAAAAGGCGGCGGGCCAGGAATCTGTTTTTGCCAAGGTTTCGGACATTAATGCATTAATAGAGCGTTATACAGCATTAAAGTTTTATTTAAGAAGGATGGATTTTGATGTCATGGATGATAGTATGGCATCTTTCTATCAGTTCCTTGCCATGCAGAAGGTTTCATCTTATGAATTGCTGCGGGTAATTGACTTTTCTATTGTCAATAAGGATAAAGTTTTGCAGACGATCCAGGGAGGCCATTTGGATCCTGGCAACACAGGAACAGGGGAGCCCGGCTCTGTCAGCCAGAAAACGACAGAAGAGGAAATCTGTTTCATTATCTGCACGAATGACCAAGCCTATGCACAGGAGTGCATCTATTATATTAATCATTTAATCGTGCCAGAGGATATCCGGGTGGATATTCTGACAGTGGAAGATGCTAAGTCCCTGACGTCTGCCTATAATGAGGCAATGCAACATTCACATGCAAAATATAAAGTATATCTGCATCATGATACGTTCATTATCAATCCGTATTTCATCAGAGATTGTGTGGAGATATTCCGGGCAAATCCCCAAGTTGGCATGATTGGGAATATTGGCGTGGAAAAAATGCCCTCTTCGGGGGTCATGTGGGATGCTGACAGATATGGCATGCTGTATGAGCAGCATATTTATGAAACGGAATTACTGGCCAATGCAATTCCCTCGGGATTGCCATATATGGAGGCGGATGCAATTGACGGCTTTCTCATGGTGACACAGTATGATGTCGCATGGAGAGAGGATTTGTTCACAGGATGGGACTTCTATGACTGCTCACAGAGCAAAGAATTTATCAGAAGAGGACATAAGGTCATCGTCCCGGATATGCAGGCGCCATGGTGCGTACATGACTGTGGGTTTATCAATCTGACGAATTACGAGAAAGAACGGGAGAAGTTCGTGCGGGAATATTTAAAATTTACCTAAAGTATATCGCTAGCTTTCCGATATATACTATAAGTAAAGTAGATTCATTTACTTAATTATCCATAATGGGACTGAAGGCAGCGTACGAGCCAGCAGAACCGTTGCGAAGAAAAGCGGCAAGGAAGCCGTAACCAATTCAAGGAGGAATATACTATGGTAGTACAACACAACATTACAGCAATGAACTCTAACAGAATGCTTGGTCTTACAACGAAGGC
>CAJTSL010000096.1:4017-8001 GCA_910578845.1 uncultured Lachnospiraceae bacterium | reverse complement strand
TTGTTGGTTCGAGCCCAACTCGGGGAGTTTGAAAAAGCCCGTAAACATCAGCGTTTGCGGTTTTTCTTTGTTTAAATGTCAAGCCTTGAAAGAGGCACAATAGATCGCATGGCTGCAAAAACAGGCATGTGAGTGTTAACCGAAAAATGAACCGGGATCGCGCTGCATTTCGTATTCCGGCTGTAACTGCCTGATAGTAAACAATACTTTTACTGTCAGGCTTTTTTGTTACCGTTTTTTAGTCACAGTGTAACGCTGTGGCTTTTTTGCCGGAAAAGGCCAGGAGAGAAAGAAAGGAAATTTTTAGGATGGTTGTAATCCGGGTAGAAAAGCAAAAGACTTCACCGTTATGTGTAACCGGAATTTGCGCAATATGAAATTGTCCCTGGAAGCAAAAGGTCTTTTATTCTATATGTTGTCCCTAAGAGATCTTGTGTTCTTAGGACAGAACAGTTAGCCGAATGTTTAAACTAATGGATGATTGCGGATTTCTATGTTATGATAGATGAAAAAGTAGGAGGTTAACCATGGAGCTGAAAAGAGATGCTGATCGGATCATAAATGCTGCATTGCCAAAAGTGATGCCCGATGAGGCGGTGGCGCAGGCTCTGAGAGGGAAGTGTTTTGACAAGGGCAGGGTTTATCTGGTAGCGGCTGGGAAAGCCGCATGGCAGATGGCAAATGCAGCCTCCTCCATTCTGGGTGACAGGTTACAGGCGGGGGTATGTGTAACCAAATATGAACATGTCAAAGGCGATATCCCGAGGGTTCTATGTTTTGAAGCCGGGCATCCCGTACCAGATGAGAATTCTTTTAGGGGAACGCAGAAAGCTTTGGATTTGGTGAGTGATTTGCGGAAAGAAGATACAGTCGTATTTTTGCTTTCGGGAGGAGGATCAGCGCTTTTTGAAAAGCCTTTGATAGAAGGGTGGGAACTTTCGGAGATTACGGAGCGGCTGCTTGCCTGTGGCGCGGATATTACGGAAATGAACATTATACGGAAACGTTTATCGGCTGTGAAGGGAGGGCGCTTTGCCAAAATCTGTGCCCCTGCTAAAGTATATGGCATTGTGTTAAGTGATATCCTGGGAGATCCCTTGGATATGATTGCTTCCGGTCCTGCATATCCCGATAGCAGTACTTGTAAACAGGCGCTGGCAGTAGTGGAGAAATACCGTCTTCAGCTCAGCGACCGGGTAATGGATCTGTTGCAAGAAGAAACACCCAAGGAGTTGGATAATGTGGAGAACGTGGTCACAGGAAGCGTTAGAAATCTATGCCTTGCAGCAGCACAAGCTTGTGAGGATTTGGGGTATCAGCCGTTTATCCTAACAGACCGGTTGTGCTGTGAGGCTAGGGAAGCGGGAAGTTTCTTGGCTTCTATCGCCAAAACGCATCAGGATGCAAAACAGAGCATGGCGTTTCTGGCAGGTGGAGAGACAATCGTACATTTGACCGGAGAAGGAAGGGGAGGCAGGAATCAAGAGCTGGCGCTGGCTGCTGCGGAAGGCATTTCGGGATTAAGGGATACTGCTTTATTTAGCATTGGAAGTGATGGGACAGACGGCCCTACGGATGCTGCCGGAGGATATTGCGATGGATATACGAAAGCGCGTCTGGCATCCAAAGGGATTGATATATATCAAGTGTTACAGGACAATAATGCCTATATGGCGCTAGAGGAAGCGGGAGGTTTGATCAAAACAGGCGCAACTGGGACGAATGTCAATGATGTTGCCGTATTGTTGATCAAAAGAGAGATGTAGTAAGAGAGATTGCACTCGTATAGTTATTAGAATGAAAAGAAGGTTGTTAATTTAGAGAGAGGAAGATTTTGGCAGATGAAAACAATCGTAATTTATAATTCACAAACAGGATTTACAAAACGTTATGCCGAGTGGATAGCGGAAGCGGCCAGGGCGGATTGCCTTGCATTATCCGATGCCCAGAAGAAAGATTTGGATGCATATGAAGCAATTGTTTATGGTGGATGGGCATGTGCAGGCAATATCAGTAAAATTAGCTGGTTTAAGAAAAATATGGACAAATGGGCTGATAAGAAATTGATTGCATTTTGCGTTGGGGCAAGTCCGATAGAAAACCCGGAAATTGAGGTGGCTCTTAACCGGATTTTCAATGAATCGGAGAAGAAAAAGGCAAAAATATTTTATTGCCCAGGGGGATTCAATTATGACAAAATGTCTACTGCGTCAAAACTTATGATGAAAATGTTTATAAAAACGCTGAAAGCCAAAAAAGATAAAACCGAGCAAGATCAGGTAATGATAAAAATGATTTCTTCTTCTTATGATATCTCTGACAAAAAATATATCGAACCGATTTTGCAGTGCCTGAAAGAATAACCTTGGCGGCAAAGGGAGCCTTTATGATTTGTATAGAAGCACACAAGGCGTATAGCAGGTATGCTTGTAATACCTTTTTGCAAAAGCTGTCATATGCGATGAGGCAGGTATATGACATCATATATACAGTGTTTTGTGGATGTTACCGTGAGGCGTGGAGAATGCTCATGATACGACAAGGCAACACATAAGGATTTGCCAACCAGCCAGATCATGTTTTTATATAAGAAAATAAAAACCGTCTCATTGCATACATCATACTATGGCACTATAATTTTGCTAGGAGGTGAGCAATATGGCGAATGAGGATCAAAAAGACTTTAATGCTATGCTAAACGATAACAAGGATATGCCGAAAATCCAGGTAATTACAGACGAAAAGAGCATTGCAAAATATGGTGGCAATAGAATGTACTTCGCACCGCCAATCGACTATGATAAAGTGATGAAACGAGTTCCTTATGGAAAAGTAATCACGATAGGGAAAATTCGAGAATATTTTGCAAAACAAAATCAAGCCGATTTTACAGAGCCAATTACAGCGGGAATTTTTGTGTCTATTTCGGCATGGGCGAGTTATCAGCGTTCTGAAAATGAAACGCCTTACTGGAGGACATTAAAAGCAAATGGTGAATTAAATCCAAAATATCCAGGTGGCATAGAAGAGCAGAAATTAAGATTAGAAGCTGAAGGACACGTCATTATTTCAAAGGGAAGAACCAATATTAGATATTTTGTAAAAGACTATGAAACAGTACTTTTTGGACTGGAATAGTTATGGTCCAGGATACACAGTACTTTTTGGACTGGAATAGCTATGGTCCAGGCTACATAATCTCATAAGAATTAATACTTACGGGATATCGTCATTGTGGATGCTAGGCAGATCCCAACGGTAATGGCTTGCCAGAATGCGGATAGCGATGACTAAGAGCGCGCTAAGGAGCATGGCGTAGTCTGGATGGGTGAATTGTAACAGCAGCACGTACAGGCATGCGCCAGCAATAGACGCACAGGCATAAATATGCTTTTTTAGGACAAAAGGGGTCTCGCCCGCCATAATGTCCCGCAAGATACCGCCTCCGATGCCGGTGATGACACCAAGGAAGATGATGAGGAAGTGATACTCGCCATAGCCTGCTTCTACGCCGGTATTGACGCCAATGACAGTGAAGGCGCCAAGGCCGATGGCATCCAGGATATTCATGATCTTCTCATAATTCTCCATGTAGCGGCGGCATAACAAAAAAGGCCAGAGACGGAATAAAAGGAAGAGGATCAGCACCGTCAGGAAGGCGGTGAAGACATAGACCGGGTTGCGGAACATATTAGGAGGGATCGTGCCGATCATAAGGTCGCGCAACATTCCTCCGCCAACGGCTGTGATAACGCCGAGGACGATAATGCCAAATAAATCCAGTTTCTTACGGACTGCTACCATAGCGCCGGAAGAGGCAAATGCCACGGTTCCAATGATTTCTATGGGAAAGAAGATGCTTGTATGTAATTCCATTATAATATCCTCCTGTGCAATATGTGCAGTAACGGTTTGGCGTCCTTTGCCATGTGCTGCTTGCTATGCTGTTTTATTCATTTCATTTTAAATACGTTATTCTAAATG
>CAJTSL010000096.1:0-3916 GCA_910578845.1 uncultured Lachnospiraceae bacterium | reverse complement strand
CCCGATGACAGTCAGCATGGGGCCAAAGGACATGACTTCGATTAAAAGCTCAGTTTCCATATTTTGATTATAATATATCAGACATTCATATGTGTTTTCATCAATTTTGATGGTATTCTTTTCATAATTGGCAAAATGCAGCATAGCGCGCTCAAGTGCGTTCCGTTTATTGAGAATCCGTATACGGACGGGTTCTTTGTAATACGAATTTTGGATTATGGCATTTAAATCAATAGCAGAAGAGAACCGCTTGTCTGTTAATTGGACGCTTCGAATACGGGAGACGTTTAATAACTCGAGCCTCATTGCCTGGCCTTTGGTATGTTTTAGGGCCAGAAGGCGGAATTTGTCATTTTTCACAGAATATTCCAATCTGGCGGGAAGATAGTAGTGATGATGCCGGGTTCCGTTTGGCGCGTTGTAATCAATATCTACGTACTGCTTGTTTTTTTGTGCCTGCAATAGGAGACGAAAATGATGACGGTACGTTTCATCGTCATAAGGATCGCCGCCAGCAAAGCGATCGTAGTAGAAGAAATGCTCCGGTTTCCAGAGTGGCGAGATAGGCGAGAGCATGTCTTTAAGGTCGAAGAGTTGTTGCTCTGTGAGGAAAAGAGCAATACGGGAATCGGACAATAGCGCTTTCAGATAGGATTTTTCAAGGTTGGAGAGCGGCGTTGTCAGAGAGGAATTCAGTTTAGAGAGATATATGCCTGCGTCCCGTTCAAATAAATCCCATGCGCCGTTTTCTAGTTTGGGAATGATGGAAAGCATGCTTTCTTCAAATCCTTCCGTACAGATCCTGGTGTAGATATCTTGTGCGGTCATGGCATCTTTGCAGGAGAGCAAGTGCCTTAGCACTTGATAGTAACAACTATATATTTCAGAAAACAATTCCATAGATCTCTTGTCCTTTCTATAGCCGTTATGCTTCGCGCTTTATCCAGAATGTATAGCTGTTGTGCTTCGCGCTTCCTCTAGAATGTTTAGCCAGCGCGATTTTGCCTGGTGCGGAAATTAGTTGTCCCGGATTTCCGGTATCTCATACATTCTGTACATAGCGTGCAGATCTTTGTAGAAACGCCGCTCCATAGATTTATCGCTGCAATCCAGTGATAGGATCCGGCCGATAAAGGTTCGGATCCAGGGTAAAAGCTCATTGCAGTCGAATGTTTCTATTTCATATAGGTACGTATTGGGAGCAATCTTTGTAACAGTACCGCCCCTTCCTTCTTGTTCTAGACGGGTGAGGATATAATTTTCCGCAGGCTCCAGAATTTGTAGGGTCATGCGCAATTTATCCAGGAAATGATTCCTTTCGCTTTGAAAAGAAACACCCCAGAGCTTTGGGCGGTTCCGGTCTAAGCTGCCTTGCAGTTTGTCGTATTCTTCTGCTTTGCCAAGGAGCGACACCTGTTTGATGGAATCTAAGCGATAGCAGGTGAATCTCTTGCGCTGGGAGATGTATCCGCACAAGAAGCGCCTGCCGCTCCGTGTACTGATGAAAATCTGTAGCGGGACGCAGCTTTGCGTGTTGCCAATTCCTTTATGGGAGCTTTTGATGGCAAGCTCCACGGTGGCTTTTTGATGCATGGCTTGTAAAAGCGCATACAGGATTTCTTCTTCCAGCGTATGAACGAAGAAGCTATGCTTTACCCGAAAACTTTGGTTAGGATGATCTAACTGGTCTAATAATTCGTTTCCGATGATGCCGAAAACACCTGCCATTTGGTAAAAGGCGAGCGCATCTAGTATATTTTCATTTTCTTTTAGCCATAGGGACAGTGTAAGGTCAAGGAAGAAAGTTACGCTCTTGCCTTGTCTCTCTTTTTGCAGCAGGCCTTCTTTGGCATAGGTGTTGCATTTGCGCCGGACTGTCTGCGCATCAAAGACGGTTCCGTATTCGGTGAGCAAATTGTCGGTGATTTCTTCAATCGTCATTTTTTTCCCATTATGTAACAAATCCAGGATGAGGAAATGCAGGACAATGTCGTTGTCGGTAAAGCTTTTTGTCTTCCATACCCGGAAGAGCGGGTTAGTATCTAATAGATTGCTGTCTATGGCAAGTGAAATGTTAGAGCCATCCGCGACATGGTCTTTGCGTACATAAGGAGCAAGCCAGCTTTCCAAACGCCTTCGCTCATTGTCGTAAGTGCGGGGGCTTTTATCTTTAAAGTCATTCCTGGTCTTGAACCCATAGACGAAAAAGTCCCGGACATATTCCCTTGTCTTGGGAAAACTCCCTATCAGTTCCTGAAAATCAGACATTACACCCAAAACTCCTATTTGATGATTTCAATAGATGTAAGCCTATTGGCTTGCGTCTAGTATAGCATACTTCCACGCAAATTTGAAACTTGAAGTTCGCAACCTTTTTGAAATGATAATCTCATAGCGGCTATATATAATAGCATTAACAGATAGGGATCAGGGAAAAGACAAAGAAAGTTCGGGGAAGATGGAGAGTAGAGGAGGTTATATATGTTCGTATTATACAATGAGAATACAAGATTTCCGATCAAAGTATGGCTGGAAGAGGAAAGCCAGCTAGAAGAGAACTGTTTGGAGCAGGCATATCATTTATCACAGCTCCCGTTTCTTCACAAATGGGTATGCCTGATGCCGGATACCCATGCGGGAAAAGGAATGCCGATAGGAGGCGTGATCGCGACGAAAGATGTGGTTATCCCGAACGCGGTGGGCGTAGATATTGGGTGTGGGATGGATTTTATCCCGACGAACATCCGTGTGGAAGAGATCCGGGAGATCCAGACCGGGAATGGCACGCTTATACAGGCGATCATTGGGAATATCATGAGAGAAATCCCTTTGAACACGGAGCGGTATAAGGTGCCACAAGAATCAAAGGTGCTCGACCGGGCGAAGATGGAAATGGAGCGATACAAAGAGGATATAGAACTGCTTGCGCTTATCGACGATGGCTATTATCAGATAGGGAGCCTGGGAGGCGGCAATCATTTCATTGAATTGCAGGAGGATGAGGACGGGTATCTTGGCCTGATGATCCATTCCGGCAGCAGGCATCTTGGAAAAGCAATCTGTGATTATTTCCATGAGAAGGCAAGAATGCTGAACCGGCTTTGGCACAGTGAGGTGAAAGAAGAATATCGGCTCGCTTTCTTGCCCGTAGATACGATGGAAGGGCAACAATATATCCAATGGATGAATCTGGCAATGGATTATGCCTATGAGAATCGCGAGAGGATGTTGGAAAAGACCTGTCGCATTGTAAAAGAATTAATAGAACGACACACAGGACGTCATGTGGAATTTGGAGAAGAGGTGAATTGTCACCATAACTATGCGGCATTGGAAAATCATTATGGCGCTAATGTCTGGGTACACCGGAAAGGAGCGGTCAGGGTGCGGGAAGGCGAGAAAGCTGTCATCCCAGGAGCGATGGGGTCTTATAGTTATGTGGTAGAGGGAAAAGGGAATGAAGAGTCTTTCTCTACGTCTTCCCATGGCGCAGGCAGAAGCTATTCGAGAAGCGGCGCTATGCAGGCGTTCACGACGGAAAAGGTCATAGTGGATCTGAAGGAACAAGGGGTTGTGCTAGGAAAGCGCAAGAAGAATGATGTAGCCGAAGAATGTCGGTTTGCTTATAAGGACATTGAAATGGTCATGGAGCATCAGCTCGATTTGGTCACGCCGATCAGGAAGTTGAGAACGGTTGGCGTAGTAAAGGGCTAGTGTGAAAAATCCATATATAGAAGATTTTTCACACGCAAATTTGTGCCGACGCTGATAGCGTCTTGGTCACAAATTCGCAATTTGAGTCAGAGCCGGGGATATGCTTTGATCGCATGTCATCGCAGTAAACTGCTCTGACATGGGGATTAGATTGAAAAATATGACTATAGACCATAAAAAAGGGCGCACTAATACAAGGTAT
>CAJTSL010000095.1 GCA_910578845.1 uncultured Lachnospiraceae bacterium | reverse complement strand
ATGTGCCGCTACGAGTGCCAATGTAGCGAAAGCGACCCTGTGACGATTTGTCTATTTTGCACAACGAACGGTTTTTAGATTTGAGTTTCGCAATCACCTATACTGACATAGAGAGTGAAAGGAGCATGGTTACAATGATGGACAGGACAGTGCCGACTTTATATTTGGTCGTTCCATGCTATAACGAAGAAGAGGTCATAGAAAAGTCAGCCAGTGTTTTAAGTGATAAGCTGCGCCGCATGATACAGGCGGGACAGATCAAGCAAGACAGCAAGGTAATGTTTGTCAATGATGGCAGCAGGGATCATACGTTGAAGCTGCTGCATCAAATCGCGGCGAAGGACATTATGTTCTCGGTAGTCAGCCTTGCCGGGAATTATGGGCATCAGAGCGCAATCCTTGCGGGTATGATGACAGCAAGGAAGTATGCGGATGTCGTGGTAACGATTGATGCAGATTTGCAGCAGGATATTGAAGCATTGGATAAGTTTTTGGCGGCATATATGGCGGGATGCGAGATTGTGTATGGTGTCCGGAATGACAGGCATTCCGACGGCGCGTTTAAGAAGATAACGGCGACAGCATACTACAAGCTCATGCATTTGCTTGGCAGCCAGGTCATAGCCAATCATGCGGATTACCGTCTGTTATCTAAGAAGGCTTTAGATGCGCTTTCGGAATATAAGGAGACTAATTTATTTTTACGGGGACTGATCCCTACGATGGGATTTGCATCTGACGTGGTTTATTTTGACGTAAAGGAGAGGGAAGCCGGACATTCGAAATATACGCTTAGCAAGATGGTAACCTTGGCGATGGACGGGATTACCTCTATGAGCGTCAGGCCGCTGAGGATGATCGCTATAATAGGCTTTGGCATCAGCGTCTTTAGTATTGTCATGAGCATTGTCAGCCTGATTGATTGGATACAGGGCAATAACGTGCCTGGTTATACGACAAGCCTTTTAGTCTCGTTGATCATGGGAGGCGTTACGCTCTTATCATTAGGGATAATAGGCGAATATATTGGTAAAATTTATATGGAGACTAAAAAGAGGCCGCGCTTTATCATCGATTCCTTTGTCTGGAAGACGGATTCGCCCATAGAGCAAAAAGCGCCGTTAGAGGAGAAGAAAGAGGATGCCTAAGATTGATGTTCATGCCGACGATTATGCACTGACAGTGCATACATCGCAGGATATTTTAGATTGTATGAAAGCGGGGAAGCTGGACAGTATCAGTGTGGTACCGAATATGTCCTGTTTCCGCCAATGTATGGAGATGCTAAAAGAAGCGATCCCTGCGCTGCCTTTTCTGCCGGGAATGTCTATCCATTTGGATTTTGTAGAAGGAAAATGCCTTGCCGGAGCGGCAAAAGCGCCGCTTCTGATGAAGAAAGGGAGTGACTGTATCGGGCTTTCGTGGGGAAGTCTGTTTTTGTCCTCGTATCATCCAATCAAACGCCGTGTAGTCAAACAACAGTTGAAAAGGGAAATGAAAGCGCAGATCTCGACGGCATGGAAAGAGATATCGCACTGCATAGAGATTGCCAGGAAAAACCAGATTAGCGCAGAGCAGAAAAGCATTCGGATAGATTCCCACCAGCATGCACATATGATCCCGATTGTGTGGGAAGCATTAACGGAAGTAATCGAAGAAGAAGGTTTTCCGATAGAGTATATCCGTAATTCCAAGGAAGTATTGCGTCCTTTTTTGCAGGAGGTCTCTCTGTGGAAAACATACCGGCCGATTAACTTTGTCAAGAACAGGCTGCTATATCTTTATTCCTATAAAGTGGATAGGTATGCGAGAGCGCATGCCATGGAGCCAATGTACTTGTGGGGGCTTGTTATGAGCGGATACATGGATTATGAAAGGATTGCCAGATTATACCCGAAGATGGCGGCAAAAGCGGCGAAAGAGAACCGTACGTTAGAATTCTGTATCCATCCGGGCGCTACGCTGCCTGACGAAGTGACAGGAGAAATCGGCGAAATGGCAGCGAAAGATTTCTACCTGCTATCAGACAGGAAAGTAGAGAAGGACACCGTCATGAAGCTCAAAGATTATTTATTGATGTAATCTCTAAGCTGTGGCACTTCTTCTTCTAATATAGAGGTAAAATAGGCGGCGCCTTCATCGTTTAGGTGATCGGCGTCCATGAATAAAGTAAGGTTTTCATAAAATCTGCCGTCAGTAGAATAGTCAAAATAGCTGACATTGGTGTCAGAAACAACTTTGGCTATTGTCGATTGAAATTCCTGTAGGAATTCTGGCGACACCATTTCCTGATAATACTTGGAATATGGCGTGGTCAGAAGGATTGGCGTAATTTCATGTTCTTTGCAATAAGCGATAATATCATATAGTTCTTCTATTCTTTCTGGGATAAAATACGTTTCTTTATTGTCGAAGTGCCTGCTGTAGCGTTCTTTCGCCCGGCGCGCAAATTCCTCTGTATTGACCCCGTCCTCTGCGGCATGTGCGATAATTGAAAGCTGTAGATTGGGGAAAAGCTTTAAAATATCTTTTCCTGCTGTCAGAATGGGCAGCTTATTGGCGGTGATATCAATATAAGGGTCATAATCCGGGATGTTCTTCGGGGAAAGACAATGATAATAGCGCAGGCTCATGGCTTCTGCTTCGCTTTCATTTACCACTTCATTGTTAAAAGAAAAATACGATACCGGTATGAACAAAATGCTGCCTTTTGCCATGTAATTCCCATATTCTCTTAGCACAGCGTAATCATAATCATAGGATTGGCTTGTATTGGCAAAATTAAAGCATAGGAATCCGCGGTCTTGTAACGAACTGTAATTAAAATCATATAAACCGTGGGAACTGCCAAGGTTGCCGATATGCACTTCCGGGTATTGGACGCCTAGCATATCAAATTTTACCACATCCATATACTTATCTTCGTTCAGCTTCCGGTAGGGGATATTAAGGCAATAAATAAGGAATATTGCTGCTGCCGGGATCAGCACACATTTTAGGGCGAAGCGAAAAACATCATATCTATTCTGCATAGGAACCTCCATAGTCCGTTCTATTCCTCTTTGTTTAAAATTGGAAGTAGATAAATTCTGTTGACACGCCTTTGGGAGAAAACAGGGCGATCACTACCAAAAGCAGGATATATATAGGCCATCTGATGAAGCATGCCTGTTTCGACAGCGCCTTTATGACATCGAATTTGAGAGAAAGAAAATCATAAAGGATAAGCACCAGCACAGGCAAGCACATCCCTGCCATCTGCACATAGGATAAACCGAGACAGATGACGGCTGTCCTTAAATAATTGAGCGGGCGGGAAGCGTCCCAGAACAGCCGGGAAATGACCCACATCGCATCTTGTATGGTATTGGCACGGAAAAAGATCCAGGTGAAGCATATTACGATGAAAGTAATGGGAAGCTGCCAGAAATGCTTCTTATGCTCCTTTCCTTTAGGATAAATAATCGTTTCAACTATTTGTAGCATGCCGTGAATGCCACCCCATAAGAGATAGTTGATAGTGCTGCCATGCCAGAAACCGCTGACCAGGAATGTGATGAGCAGATTCAGGAAATGCCGCCATTTTGGTACCCGGTTCCCTCCCAAGGGGATATATACATAATCCCGGAACCAAGTGGAGAGCGAGATATGCCAGCGGCTCCAGAATTCCTTGATCGAAAAGGAAAAATACGGACTTTTGAAATTTGTCATTAAATCAATTCCGAACAATTTGGCACAGCCAATGGCAATATCAGAATAACCGGAAAAATCACAATAAATTTCAATGGCAAACATCACCGTTACGATGATGAAGGCTAAACCGACATAAGCGTGGACGTCGTCATAGAGCTTATTCACTGTTATAGCGAAGACATCGGCAATGACCAGCTTCTTAAAATATCCCCATGCCATCAGCTTTAATCCGTAAGACGCCTCTTCATAGACGAAAGGCCTCTCCTTCTTAAATTGTGCAAGAAGCGCATCCGCCCTGCCGATTGGGCCGGCAAGAAGCTGCGGGAAAAAAGAAACGAAGAGGGCATAGTAGCCAAAGTGCGTCTCAGCGTGGATCTTTCCCCGATAGACATCAATCAAATACCCCATGGACTGGAAAAAATAAAAAGAAACGCCTGCGGGAAGCAGAATAGCCATTGTCATAGGCTGTAAGGAAAGCCTGCCTGCGGCGATCATATCGTTGAGCTTTCCGATTAGGGGATCCGCCGTCTTAAAAAAAAGCAAGATCAGGACAAGTGGCAAGATGCCAAGCGCAAGACAGCCTTTTTTTTGCAGGCCGGAATGTGCTTTTTCTAATGATAAAGCAAGCGCGTAAGTCAAAAGTGTTGTCAAAAAGAGCAGAATGCCATACCATAGATGAATGTTCATATAGAAAACATAGCTGGCGAGAAGCAGGAATCCCCACCGATATTTGTGAGGCACAATGCAATATAATAGAAAAACGACAATTAAGAAAATGCCGAAAGAGACAGAGTTAAAAAGCATGAAAAAGCCTTCCTTTCCATCGGCAGCAAAATGAATGACTGCCGGTACCATTGTATAAAATATTACCCATACGAACATAATCCATACGAGTTTACCACATATGAGTTTACCACAATTTGGAAAGGACAAGTCATAATATTTATACTTTTAAGAAAGAATTAAGAAAGTACGGTTTTGCCGGAAAATATATTTTACAGAATGCCCATTTTACGCTGTTTTTCGGATTGAAAAATCTGTATGTATGGCATATAATATACTTAACAAGAGGGCGCTGCTTTTGGCGTTAATGTTAGGGAAATTGTAAACGAGGAAATTATTTACATATAAAGAATTAAAATCAGAGGGTATGGATGAAATATCTTACCCTCTTTTTTTATAAAAATGGTATTACTAACGGCATGCAATTTTTGTTAAATGTCTGCGTAAAGTTATTGATATTTCTTCGCGTTTCTATATAATAAAAGCATGCAATTAAATCGTTTTGCGTGCAGAAAGTTGGTGTTTGTTTGGATAAAAGGGAACTTGCAAGAAAAGTAATTTTAAATAAAGGCGGCATAGCAAAAACAGCAGACTTTGTTTTAGAAGGAATTAAAAACTATGAAGTAGCCACATTCTGTAAAGAAGGTGTAATAGAGAGAATCCGCCGTGGCTTTTATCAGCTTCCTCAAAATGCTATTGTGACAGATGAACAACTATTAAAAGAAATGCTTCCAAGAGGAATAATCTGCGTAGAATCTGCTCTATTTCATTATGGGTATAGTGATTTTGCTCCTCGTAAATGGTCAGTTGCAGTGCCACGGACAGCCTCAAGAACAGTAAAACGGTTACAGGAAATACCCTTGAAGCCATATTTTATTCAAAAAAATTTATTTAATCTGGGTAAGACAATAGATAATTTCAATGGTATTTCTTTGGCAGTTTATGACCGTGAACGAACGCTTTGCGATTGTTTCAAGTATCGAACGAAATTAGACAATGAAATTTTCAATAAAGCGGTTAATGCCTATGCTGTTGATGACAACAAAAACCTTGTAAATCTTTCCAAATATGCAAAGGTAATGAAACTTTATACAAAGGTCATGAATGTAATGGAGGTGCTTTTGAATGGCTGATATTGCTGCGTCTGTCCTTGCAAGATTGAAAAACAAAGCCGCTGAAAACGGCAGAACTTATCAGCTCTGCCTGCAACTCTTCTGCCAGGAAGAGTTCTTGCGTCGTTTGGAGAAATCCAGATACGCCGATAATCTCATTCTCAAAGGTGGTTTGTTTATTTATTCCGTTACTAACTTTGACAGCCGTGTTACAGTGGATGTTGATTTCCTTCTTCGGAAAGTACCAAATACCCCCGAAAAATTGAAACTTATATTGGAAGAAATCATCGGAACATCTACGGGAAACGATTTTGTTCGCTTTGAAATCAAAGAAATTGAGCCGATTGCCGTTGCAAAAAAGTATGCTGGTATCGGGGTTTCCATTGTGGCACGAATCAAGAATACCAGAACACCGTTCAGTATTGACTTTGGTGTTGGTGATGTCATTGTGCCAAAACAGGAAAAACGAAAGATCCCCACGCAGCTTGATGATTTTCCTGCACCTACAGTGAACACTTATTCACTCGAAACAACGATTGCAGAAAAGATAGACGCAATACTCAGCCTAATGGAGTTTTCCAGTAGAATGAAAGACTACTATGACATCTACTACCTTGCAAATAGATTTGATTTCGATGGTGCTACACTTACTAAGGCTTTAAAAAAGACCTTTGAAAACCGGGGACATGCCTTTACGGTTGGACAGTTCGAACAGGTAATAGGGTTTGGAAATGATGAAGTAATGCAAAAGAAATGGAAAGCGTTCTGTCGAAAAATTGATATGGACACAGAGGATTATGGAATTGTTTTGAAAAAGATAAACAATTTCCTCGCAAAGCCGTTTATAGCGGCTGTTACCGATAATGATCTAACCGAGCGTTGGATTTCCTCGGTAAATGAATGGAAGAAAAAAGGAGTTTCATATGACTAAATGATGGAAATTAAGGAAGGTGTGCATCCGATTTCTTCTGCCACTAATTTTACAGGCTCGCCTTTAATAAGGCAACGTTTAATTGTGCTATGTTTCAATTCAGGCATTATATAGTCTAACTTTTCGTCCGCATGCCCTGTCTAATGGTGGAATTTAAATTCAATTTTTGTGCTGCCCGAAAGATTCTGAATAGAGATGCAAAAATCTTTAATTTATGATAAAATTAAAACAATAAGAAAAGATTTTTCAAGGGGACAGGCATATATGGGAATTACCTCTTTTTATTTTTTGTGTTTTTTTGCTTTTATTCTAATGGTATATTATATCATCCCGAAAAAGTGCCAGTGGGCATTCCTTCTGCTTTGCAGCATTGCGTATTATTTGTTCACGGGTAACGGGATCTTGATCTTATATCCGGTCGTATCGGTTACGGTCTGCTATTTGGCGATACGGGCGATGGAAAATGCCGAAGAGGCGGGGAAGAAAAAGCTCGCGTTGGCTATGGCGATTGCAGTGAACCTGGGCATTCTTGTCGTATTAAAGTATATTAATTTTGGTATCCATACGTTGAATGGCGTCGCGCAGATATGTGGCAGCGCCAAACCGCTGCTACAGGGGTTCCGGTTCCCTGTCCCGCTGGGGGTATCCTTTTATACGTTTACCTTGTTAGGCTATGTGATCGATGCCTATTATGGGATTGCGAAGCCACAGCGAAACTTTGGCAAGCTTGCGTTGTACGGGATGTATTTCCCGGCGATGATCTCCGGGCCGATCCTGCAATATAGGGAATGCGGGGAAGCATTTTTTAAGCCGCATGTGTTTGATTACCGCAGCGTGACAAGGGGCATGCAGCGGATGCTGTGGGGCCTTTTTAAGAAACTGGTGATCGCGGAACGGCTGCGGCTGCTTGTGGACACGGTATATGGGCAATATGAGAGCTACCCGGGCGCTTATATCTGGATTGCGACCATCTGCTACGCTTTTCAGCTTTATACAGACTTTTCCGGTTGTATGGACATTGTATTGGGCATGTCGGAAAGCCTTGGGATTATCCTTCCGGAGAACTTTAAGACGCCGTTCTTCTCGAAAAGCGTGGCGGAGTATTGGAGAAGATGGCATATTACGCTGGGGATTTGGATGAAGGATTATGTATTCTACCCGCTATTGCGTACTGGCTTTTTTACGAAATTAAACGCCTCCTGGAAGAAAAAGCTGGGGAAGAAAAAAGGAAAGCAGTATGCTACGTTTGTCGCCATGTTCCTATTATGGTTTACGGTGGGCGTCTGGCATGGCGGGGATTGGAAATATGTCATCGGCTCCGGCCTGCTGCACTGGTGTTATATTGTATTGGAGGAACTGTTGGAAGCGCCTTGTGCGCGCCTGATGGGGAAACTGCACATCAATGCGAAAGGAAAAGTGATCGGAGGGCTGCGGATTTTAAGGACATTTTTCCTCGTCTGCATCGGCGATCTGTTTTTCCGTGCAGACTCGGTG
>CAJTSL010000094.1 GCA_910578845.1 uncultured Lachnospiraceae bacterium | reverse complement strand
TTTGCCTTTCGGGGCACGCGGGTTCGAATCCCGCCGTCTCCGTGCGTAAAGAGCGCCTAAAGCCAGATTTGCTTTGACGCTCTTTTTTTCTTATAAAATACATTTTTCTACTCTTTACAAGCTATCGCTACAAAATAAATCAGTTGTGATACTTCCCAAAATATTATATAATTTAACTATCATGTTTGCCTATTGCAAATAGCGGACTTGTTCTATTAAAACTATATATTGTTGAAGGAGGAATTGGAATGAAAAGAATCGGTATGTTGACCAGTGGCGGAGACTGCCAGGCGTTGAATGCAGCGATGAGAGGTGTTGTCAAATGCTTATCCTGTAGCGGGGAGGATGTAGAGATTTATGGATTTCTGGAAGGATATAAAGGTTTGATCTATGGTGATTTTAGGATGTTGACGGGCATGGATTTTTCAGGTATCCTTACAAAAGGCGGTACGATTCTTGGAAGTTCCAGGACACCGTTTAAGCTGATGAGAGAGCCGGACGAGAACGGGCTTGACAAAGTCGAGGCAATGAAACAGAATTATTATAAATTAAAGCTGGATTGTCTGGTGATCTTAGGTGGGAACGGTACACATAAGACAGCCAATATGTTAAGGGAAGAAGGGCTCAACGTAGTAACGCTTCCCAAGACGATTGATAATGATCTTTGGGGAACAGATATGACATTTGGCTTCCAAAGCGCAGTGAACATTGCGACTGACTGTATAGACTGTATCCATACAACGGCGGCATCTCATGGGCGTATCTTTATCGTAGAAGTCATGGGGCATAAAGTCGGATGGCTGACTTTGAATGCCGGCATGGCAGGTGGAGCAGATATTATCCTGATTCCTGAGATCCCATATGACATTGACAAGATCACCAAAGCAATCAATGCCCGTATGGCACGCGGTTCTAAATTTACGATTATGGCTGTGGCAGAAGGCGCGATTTCTAAGGAAGACGCGAAGCTCTCCAAGAAGGAATACAAAGAGAAAATGAAAAATTATCCATATCCGTCTGTTTCTTATGAGATTGCGGACCGCATCCAGAAGAAGACAGGACAGGATGTGCGTGTGACGGTTCCCGGACATACCCAACGTGGCGGAAGCCCCTGTCCATATGACAGAGTATTTGCGACACGTCTTGGCGCGGAAGCCGGAAAACTGATCTTAAAGGGCGAATATGGATTCATGGTTGGTTATAAGAACAGGGAAGTAGTCAAAGTGCCGTTAGAGGAAGTGGCAGGAAAGCTTAAGATGGTGTCGCCTGACGCAACGATTGTGCAGGAAGCTAAGATGACAGGAATCAGTTTTGGCGATTAAGGATAATACTTTAAAATAGGCATGGAGGTTTAGGATGTCATATACAGCGCTTTATCGGAAGTTCCGGCCTGATTGTTTTGAGGATGTGAAAGGACAGGAACATATTGTTACGACATTAAGGAACCAGATTAAAGCGGGTCGTGTCGGGCATGCGTATCTTTTCTGTGGGACAAGAGGAACGGGCAAGACGTCAATTGCCAAGATCTTTGCGAAGGCGGTCAACTGTGAACATCCGGTAGATGGGAGCCCTTGTAAGGCGTGTGCGGCTTGTAAGTCTATTGCAGCGGGCGTCAGTATGAATGTGATTGAGATTGACGCGGCTTCTAATAACGGGGTAGACAACATTAGAGAGATTGTAGACGAGGTATCCTATTCTCCGACGGAAGGAAAGTATAAAGTTTATATCATTGATGAAGTGCATATGCTTTCTATAGGAGCATTTAATGCCTTGTTGAAGACGTTAGAAGAGCCTCCGTCATATGTTATTTTTATCTTGGCGACAACAGAGGCGCACAAGATACCAATTACAATTTTATCCCGATGCCAGCGTTACGATTTTAGAAGGATTGCAATTGAGACGATTACTGACAGGCTGCATGAACTGATGGGAGTAGAGCAGATATCGGTGGAGGATAGGGCGCTTCGTTATATTGCCAAGACGGCGGACGGTTCTTTTCGTGATGCGCTTAGCCTGTTAGACCAATGTATTGCATTTCACTTCGGCCAGGAACTTACCTATGACAAGGTCTTAGATGTGCTGGGCGCTGTGGATACGCAAGTGTTTAGCAGGTTGTTCGGATATGTGCTGGCGCAGGATGTCGCAAGCTGCATTGCCCTATTAGAAGAAATTGTGATGCAGGGCAGGGAATTGGCGCAATTTGTGACTGATTTCACATGGTATTTAAGAAATCTTCTGCTTGTGAGAACATCGGACGCAGTAGAAGACATTATAGATGTTTCGACAGATAATTTGCTGAAATTAAAAGAGGAAGCGCAGATGGCGGAGCCGGAGACGGTCATGCGTTATATCCGTATTTTCTCCGAACTGGCTAATCAGATTAAATATGCTTCGCAAAAACGCATTTTGATAGAGATCGCGCTGATTAAACTATGCCGTCCTAATATGGAGACAGATACCGGTTCTTTAATAGACAGGATCCGATTGATCGAGGATAAATTGGAGAAAGGCGTGGTAGCGGCGCAGATACCGGCAGAAACGGCAGTGCCTTATGAGAAAAGCGCGACAGAGACCGTTTCAAAAGAAAAGCTTGCTAAGCTCCCCAAGGCGGTCCCCGAGGATGTGAAAGCGATTGTCAGTGGGTGGCAGAGCGTCGTGAGCGAGACGTCCATGCCAATGAAGCAGTATCTGAAAGAAGCAAGGCTAAGCCTTGGCGGTGATGACAAGTTAATGATCGTGGTAGAAGATGGCATTGCTTCGGATTATTTTCTAAAGCAAGAAGGACATAAGGAACTGTTAGAGCAGATTATCGCGAATATTGTCGGGAAGAAAGTGGATGTAGCCATACACAGCATGCCGAGCGAACAGGATTTCGAGCAGAACTATGTAGACTTAAGCCAGATCATCCATATGGAAATAGAAATAGAATAGAAAGAGGTGTCAATATGGCAAAGCGTGGAGGATTTCCGGGAGGGGGAATACCCGGCAATATGAACAATTTGATGAAGCAGGCGCAGCGGATGCAGCGTCAGATGGAAGAGAGCCAGAAGGAGCTAGAGGAAAAGGAATTTACGGCGAAGGCCGGAGGCGGTGCAGTAGAAGTGACGGTGACCGGTAAGAAAGAAGTGACAAAAGTGAAACTGTCCCAGGAGGTAGTAGACCCGGATGACGTAGAAATGTTAGAAGACCTCGTGATGGCAGCGACAAATGAGGCGCTCCGTATGGCGGAAGAGGCGAATGCGGAGATCATGGGCAAAATGACAGGCGGACTGGGACTTGGCGGAGGATTGCCGTTCTAATGGATTTATTCAGCGGACATATTAATAAACTAATCGAAGAGTTGTCGGGCCTGCCAGGAATCGGGAATAAATCAGCGCAGCGCCTTGCTTTCCACCTGATTAATATGCCAAAGGAAAGAGTAGACAGACTTGCAAAGACAATGATGGAAGCGAAAGAAAATGTCAGGTATTGCCAAGAATGCTTCACGCTGACTGACCGGGAAACATGCCCTGTCTGTGCCAATGCCGGAAGAGACCATAAGACGATCATGGTAGTGGAAAATGCGAGGGACTTGGCGGCATATGAAAAAACGGGAAAGTATGCAGGCGTTTATCATGTGCTGCATGGCGCTATTTCTCCGATGCTTGGCATCGGGCCAAATGACATTAAATTGAAAGAGCTGATGCAACGGTTACAGAATGAAGTAAAGGAAGTCATTATTGCGACGAATTCCAGCCTAGAGGGTGAGACAACAGCTATGTATATCAGCAAATTGATCAAGCCAACTGGCGTAAGAGTGACGAGGATCGCCAGTGGCGTCCCGGTCGGCGGGGACTTGGAATATATAGACGAGGTTACGCTATTACGTGCATTAGAGGGAAGAACGGAGTTATAAGCGGCTGAAAGGAGCATAGTATTCGTATGAGCATTTCGAAAGAGTTCTTTGGGACGGCCAAAGACGGTAAGGAAGTATATGCTTTTACATTGGAAAATGCCAATGGCATGAAAGCAAAAATCATTAATTTTGGCGCTATTTTGGTGGATTTATACGTTCCTGACAAAGACGGTCATCTGGAAGATGTCGTATTAGGATATGACAATTTGGATGATTATTATAAAAACAATAGCTTTTTGGGGGCAACGATTGGCCCAAGCGCTAACCGCATCGGGAAGGCAAGTTTTCAGATTGGCCAGGAAACGTATCGGATTGCCGTAAATGACGGCGAAAACAATTTGCATAGCGATAAAGAGAACGGTTATCATAAACGGGTATGGGACATTGTGGAGGTAAAAGAAGAAAGCGTAACATTTTCCATAGATGGACCTGACGGGGACATGGGATTTCCTGGTAATAAGAAGATTGCCATGACATATAGCCTTTCGGGCGATAATGCATTAAAGCTTGCGTACCATGGCACATCCGATGCGGATACCATTATCAATATTACAAACCATACGTATTTTAATCTGAGCGGGCATCATGCCGGCAAGATTGAGGATCATATTTTGACGATTCATGCAAGCCATTATACGCCAGTGGTCCCAGGCGCTATTCCGACCGGAGAAATTGCGCCTGTGGCGGGAACGCCAATGGACTTTACCAGTCCAAAAGCTATTGGGCAGGAGATCGAAGCGGATTTTGAGCAGCTTAAGCTGACTTTTGGCTATGACCATAATTTTGTAATTGACCATGCGGATGGCACCTTGCGTGAAATCGCCATCGTAGAAGACCCTAAGAGCGGCAGGAAGCTGAAAGCATTCTCGAATCTTCCCGGTGTCCAGTTTTATGCAGGAAACTGTATCGAGGACGAGATAGGGAAAGCGGGAGCGATGTATAGTAAAAGGACGGGAATGTGCTTAGAGACGCAATATTTTCCGGATTCGATCCATCAACCGGATTTCCCATCCGCGGTTTTTGGGCCGCAGAGAGATTATGATGCGGTGACGGTGTACCAGTTTGTGTGATTTTTTCCGTGAGAAACGAGCTAAGTAACCGTGCCGGCGCGGAGATTTGGCGAGTGCAAGTAACATTCAGGCGGCTTTGATAAGAAGGTAAAGGGTATGGATTATCCATATCCTTTTTCTTATGGACTTTGCGCGGGATTTGATAAATTTCGCACGCTTTCTGTGCTATATTGGGAAAAAGTATGCCTGTTTATAAATGGCACAAAGAAAGGCGTGATGAACGAAAATGGCGACAACGGATATCGTGATCCACAAAGGGGAAAAAGAAGAAAAATATGAGCTATATGTAGAAGATTATGTAATGTCATATTTGAAGAATTACAAGACGACGGGGAACGAAATGATTTTCTTCTATGGGAAAAGGGAAAACGGGAACCGGAAATACTACATTTATGGAGCCGGGCGGCAGCAAGAAATCTCCTATTTTGAAAAATATGAATTGCTTGATGAGATTTCCTGTCGCTTCCTAATGGACATGCCGGTATTCTCTGTGAAAGAAAACGCAAGGACATATGAACTGGCAGGCTACAATATTTTCTATCAAAGTAATGAAGCGATGCAAAGCTACATGGTCGAGCAGCGTAAAATAGCAGATTACCAGGAAAAGATGAAGAGCGATACGAAAACGCCCCGGAGAGGGGACGAAGCGAAGTTCGTACAGATACAAGAAAAGAGAATGGCGGGCAATAAAATGCCCCCAAAAGAGAAAAGCGGGTTAATGCCATTGCAATTAGCAGCTATTTTCGTAGTTTTGATAGCGATTGTAATTAACTCGACGAATAGTTATACGAAACTTGAGGAATTAAACCAAGCCGCGGTGGAAGTTTTCTTTGCCATGGAGAATGAGGAGGCATCAGGGGGCGGTAAATCGCAAGGCAATGGAGCGGCAGGAAAGGTAACGACGGAAAAGGCAGCAGGGAGTGATGGCTTGGCAACGGAGAAGACAGAAGAAGATGTTCTGGCAGACGGGACTGTTTTACGGCTAGAAGATTTAGACGCTAAGTTTGAAGAGGAAAACCAGATTGCCAAGCAGGATGGAACAGAGAGCGATGAAATAAGCCAGAATGGGCAGACTGAAAGCGATGCAATATCTCAAATAGAGAATACAGGAGAAGAGCAAGCCAATTTAGTAAGCGGCAAAGAGGAGACAGCGGACATAGCGGATAGCGAGATGGCTTCCAAGGAAGAAGCTGCTCCGAGCCAACAGGCATTTGCAAGGAATTTTGCAGAATATTATCAAATTGAAAAAGGGGATACCCTTTATACGATCAGCATCAAAATATATGGAGACACTTCTAGAGTCAAGGAGATTTGCGAATTGAATCAGATTAAGGATCCTGACAATATCAAATATGGGCAAAAAATATTACTGCCTTAGAAGAATATGTGATACAATAGTACGAAAAGAATTTTAAAGAGGAATAACGTATGGCGAACGTTAGGGATTACTTTAGAAATAAAGTGAAACGCGATGAAAAAGTGCCGCGTATCAATTACAGAGAGAAAATAAAGAGCCACAAGTTCATGATTTTCTACCGTACAGTGCTGATCGTGGCTCTTGTAGCGGCCGTGGCTGCGGCATTGGCCATCCAATGGAAGAATAAGGTCTATACGGAGAGCGTGGTAATATCTTCTATTACAACGGCAAGGCCGCAAAACGGAAACATGGTTCCTTTTTCAGGTTATATATTGACCTACAGTAAGGATGGGGCAAATTGTTTGGATACGAAAGGCAATGCGGTCTGGAATGAGACATTCCAGATGCAGAACCCGATGGTTGATATTTGTCAAAATGTAGTGGCGATCGGTGATTATAACGGAAGAGACCTGTATGTAATGAACACAAGTGGTTTATTAGGTAAAATTACCACCAATAAGCCGATTAAAAGTTTCTGTGTGGCCGCCAATGGCGTGGTGGCAGTCTCGTTAGACGAGGCCGAGCTTACATATGTATATCTATATGATACGAAAGGGAATGAACTTGTACGTATTAGGACAACGATGAAAGACAGTGGGTATCCGTTTAAATTGGCGATTTCCCCGAATGGGACATTGCTATGCATATCATATTTGTTTGTTGATAGTGGAGAATTGAAGTCCAGTGTCGCTTTTTATAATTTTGGAGAAGTTGGACAGAATAAAACGGACAATTATGTCAGTGGCTATGATTATCTGGATGTTATAGTAGGATATGCGAGGTTTCTGGATGAGAGAACACTGTTTGCAGTTTCCGATGACAGGATCATGTTTTTCGGCGGAGCGCAAGTGCCTGTCAGTATAAAGGAATCCCTGTTCAGTGAAGACGTACAGAAAATATATTACGGGTCAGATTATGTGGGACTGGTCTTTATTAGTACGGATGGCAGTAACAAATATCGTTTAGATGTATATCATAAATCAGGTCAATTGAATAACTCTATCAATTTTGATATGGAATATACAGACATTGTATTTGCCAATGAACATATTATTATATATAATGAATCAGAATGTCAGATTTATAATATGAGTGGCGTGCAGAAGTTCTCGGGTCTTTTTGAAAAAGCAGTGTACACTTTAATTCCGACATCATCTTCTTATAAATATGTAATTGTTACGGCTGACTCTATTGATACCATTGAATTAAAATGATGAGTTGCACGAGTTTTGGAAAGGCGTTGAGAATTGACTTGAAAATTATTTTGATAGCAGTTGCTTTCTTCATTGCATTATGGAGAATAAAAAAAGGGTTTCAGAACGGAATGGTAAAAGAAATTATTAATATACTTTCCATTATCGTTGCCTGTGTGAGCATCACGCTTATTTTCTTATCAATTAGCAGTGTGGTAGCGCATACCTTTAGCACGCTCACAGTTTGTGTCATCGGATTAATTGGCATTGGCATTGGCACAAAATTATGCAGCCTGATCTTTAAACCGATCCAGGGGCTCTTCCGTATCTCTATTGTGCATGGCTTGGATAAAATGTTAGGTGCGGTCATGGGCCTTGCCGAAGCGGTCATCTTCTGTTATTTCGCTTACCGCATCATGGATTACTTTGGGATAACAGCGGCTTTTGTGGGAATCTGAAAGAAATAATGAAAATAATGAAAAAACATCTTGACAAGAGCGCAAGCACAGTGATACAATGAAGCTCCACCGC
>CAJTSL010000093.1 GCA_910578845.1 uncultured Lachnospiraceae bacterium | reverse complement strand
CATAAGGCGCTACCATACAGCGCCAAAGTGCCGACGGTGCCAAAGTCCCCTGCTCGTGATCTTGTCTATATTACACAACCAGGTTTTGAAAAATAGGAGTTTCGCAAATGCCTATGACCATTATTATAGGAAAGGAGAAATCAAAAAAAACTCTTTCTATTTTCCGACATTTAGTGTATAATGATTCACATAGCAAGGTATTTATGTCATTTCGGTATACATATCAGGAAATAGAACCCCTTAACCAAAGAACGAATGAAATAAATAAGAAATATTTTCGGTCATGTATTTTTGTTTTGTATGTCTATATATAAACTTATCATTTCCGTTTTATTTTTGTTATGAATGTTATGGATAGGATGAAAATGTTCTGCCACGATATAAATTTGAAAAAGTACAGGAGGAATTTATGAGAGAAAAGTATGAGTCATTAGCGCTTGCGGATTTGAAAGAAATCGCAAAGTCAAGAGGGATTAAAGGTACCTCAACGATGAAAAAGGCAGATTTAGTGGAAGCAATGCTTAAAGCGGACGAGAAGGATAAGTCGGAAGGAAAAGAAGTCACTGTTAAGTCGATTGTGCCAAAGAAGCCGGAGCGGACGGAAAATGCTTCTGCGGGCAATGAAGAGGAGAAATTCCCGGCGGAGCTTGACAGCGGCATCGTAGCGCATGGCATTCTAGAGGTCATGAGCGACGGCTTTGGCTTTATCCGGTGCGAGAATTATCTGCCGGGAGAAAATGATGTTTATGTGGCGCCGAGCCAGATCAGGCGATTCGGGTTAAAGACAGGCGATATTTTGGAAGGGAATACGAGAGTCAAGACGCAGAGCGAGAAATTCAGCGCGCTGCTCTATGTAAAATCTATCAACGGGTATTCTCCTGATGTGGCGATGCGCAGAGCTAATTTTGAAGATCTGACGCCAATTTTCCCTAATGAGCGTTTGAAATTAGAAGTGCCGGGGTCGTCCGTGGCGATGAGGATCATGGATTTGATGAGCCCGGTCGGCAAAGGGCAGCGAGGCATGATCGTATCCCCGCCGAAAGCCGGCAAGACGACTTTGTTGAAAGAAGTGGCGAAATCAATTGCACGTACCAATGCACATCTGATTATTTTGTTAATTGATGAGCGGCCGGAGGAAGTAACGGATATCAAGGAAGCAATTGAAGGGCCGAATGTGGAAGTTATTTATTCTACATTTGATGAACTGCCGGAACATCATAAGAGAGTATCGGAGATGGTCATAGAGCGTGGGAAACGTCTTGTGGAGCATAAGAAAGACGTTGTTATCCTTCTCGATAGCATTACCAGGCTGACGAGAGCCTATAACCTGACAGTTCCGCCGAGCGGGCGTACATTATCAGGCGGTTTAGACCCGGCGGCGCTCCATATGCCGAAGCGTTTTTTCGGTGCGGCGAGAAATATGCGTGAAGGCGGGAGCCTGACGATCTTAGCGACTGCATTAGTGGAGACAGGCAGCAAAATGGACGATGTAGTCTACGAGGAATTTAAAGGAACCGGCAATATGGAAATGGTATTAGACCGCAAGCTTTCTGAGAAAAGGGTGTTTCCGGCAATTGACATTCCCAAATCCGGTACGAGGAGAGAGGATCTGCTCTTAACGCAGGATGAGCTAGAGGCCATCAATATTATCAGGAAAGCACTAAATGGGCTTAAACCGGAAGAAGCGGTCGATAAAGTGCTGGATCTGTTCACCAGGTCGAGAAACAACTTTGAATTCGTGAATATGGTTAAAAAGATGAAGTTTATCTAAAAAAGTGCTTGCATACAGATGGTAGCTATGCTACAATGTAAAAGCTGTCAGAACATATGATGGCAGATAAGAGAAGATTGTTAATGATGCAGGATGCGGATAAGCAGTCTGTGTCTGTATATTTTGAAGAAATCTGAAATCGGGTTCTTCGTACAAATCAGGAAAAGGAGCAGGATAAAATGAAAGAAGGAATTCATCCTGAGTATTATCAGGCAACCGTAACGTGCAACTGTGGAAACACATTCGTAACAGGTTCCACGAAACCTGAGATCCATGTAGAAGTATGTTCCAAATGCCATTCATTCTACACAGGTCAGCAGAAAGCGACGCAGGCTCGTGGGCGTATTGATAAGTTCAATAAGAAATACGGTGTGGAAAGCAAATAGTTTGGTTGAAAAAGGTTGGGGTGCATATCTCAACCTTATTTAATACCAAAAAAATGTGCGGAGGCGGATAACGTGAAGAGGAAACAGAGCCGTTATTCCGGAATTGGCGGCCAGGCTGTTCTGGAAGGCATTATGATGAAAAATAAAGAGCAGTATGCAGTGGCTGTCCGTAAGCCGGACGGTGAGATCGAAGTAGATGTGGATACTTACCATGGTATCCTACATGAGAGCAAATTGGTGAAGATTCCTTTTATCCGGGGAATTTTTAACTTTATAGACTCTCTGGCGCTGGGAATGAAAAGTTTGAATTTTTCCGCCGCTTTTTATGAAGACGACGAAGCAAAAGAGACTATGGCGGATAAGGCGTTCAATAAAATATTCAAAGATAAGGCGGAGAAAGTCTTTACGGGAATTGTGACCGTTTTCTCCCTTGTCCTTGCAATTGCTATTTTTATGGTACTGCCTTATTATTTGACATCGCTTTTTCATGATTATATCAGGAATACATCTTTGATGGCAATTATAGAGGGAGCAGTCCGCATTTTCATTTTCGTTATGTACGTGCTGTGCATTTCTCTGATGAAAGATATCCGAAGGGTATATATGTATCACGGCGCGGAACATAAATGTATCAACTGTATTGAAAAGGGGCGTCCGCTCACGGTACGGAATGTGATGCGCAGCTCGAAGCAGCATAAGCGTTGCGGGACCAGTTTCCTTTTATTTGTCATGTTGGTCAGTGTTGTGCTGTTTTTCTTTATCAGGGTAGAGAACCCCGTTTATAAAGTATTGTTACGGATTGCGCTGATACCAGTGATTGCAGGCATTTCTTATGAAATCATCAGATTAGCGGGCAGGAGCGAGAATATAGTAGTCCGGGTGATCTCGGCGCCAGGGATGTGGCTACAGAGACTGACGACCAAAGAACCTACAGAAGATATGGTTGAAGTCGCTATTGCGGCAGTAGAGGCTGTCTTCGACTGGAAGGCATATTTATATGAGACGTTTGGCTATGAGATCGACGATTCCTGGCTGGTAGACGGAGACGGGCAGGATGAAGATGAGGAGGCCATGACAGGCAACGAAGAAGAGGCCGTAACAGAAAGTAAGGAAGAAGAGGTCACGACAGGCAGTAAGGAAGAAGCTGCGATAGACAATTAGGATGAAGACCGTAGGGATGAAGGAACTAAGGAAATTAGCATAGATAACTAGATCATTGATATGGCGGAATATGGTTGTTGCCAGGGAGAGAATGGACAGGACTGTGGAAGGATGGAATTACAGACAGGCATATGAATGGGGCGTGGCGCGGTTACAAGAGGCAGAAGTGGCGGAAGCCGAACTAAATGCCAGGCTGCTGTTAGAATATATCTGCAAAACAAACCGGAATACCTTGCTTGTGCATGGGGAACGGGAAGTAACAGCGGCGGAACAGGAATGTTATGTAAAGTATATTTCGGAAAGAGAAGCGCATAAGCCGTTACAGTATATTGTCGGCGTACAGGAATTTATGGGACTGGAATTTCTCGTGGATGAGAATGTCCTGATCCCGCGCCAGGACACAGAGATACTGGTAGAAGAAGCCATGCGGCATCTGCATGACGGTATGCGTATTCTGGATATGTGTACCGGTTCCGGATGTATCTTGCTAAGCCTGCTATATTATTCAAATGGCTGTACCGGTTTAGGCGTGGATGTTTCAGAACAGGCATTAACGGTGGCCGGAAGAAATACAGAATGTATCAGTAAATTAAAAAATGACATACAGGTAGAATTTTTGCAAAGCGATTTGTTCGGACAGCTTTCTCCTGACGAATGGGAATTTGAAATGATCGTATCGAATCCTCCTTATATCCAGAGCGGCGTGATTGATACGTTGATGCCTGAAGTAAGGCAGTTTGAGCCGCGCATTGCTTTGGATGGCATGGAGGACGGCTTATATTTTTACCGTAAGATTGCCAGAGAGGCGAAACAGTATCTGGCGGGGGGCGGAGCGCTTCTTTTTGAAATCGGTTATGATCAGGGTGAGGCTGTCCGTGAGATCATGGCAGCAGAAGGATTCACTGGGATCGAGATCATAAAGGATTTCGCAGGCCTTGACAGGGTCGCTTTCGCTACGCTGTCTATCTTGCGCAACTAGGTTCTGGGAACTGGAAGTTTCGTATTTGCTTAGGTATTTAGAAAGAGAAAGGACATTGGGAAATGTTTGACAAATTAGAGGACTTACTCAGAAAATTTGAAGAAATCATGAATGAATTAAGCGAGCCTACCGTAGCGGACAATCAGGAACGGTTTCGCGCGCTCATGAAGGAGCAGAGCGATCTTACGCCCATCGTAGAGGCTTATAAAGAGTACCGGAAATGTAATCAGGATGTAGAAGACAGCCTTGCTATGTTAGAGAGCGAGTCCGATGAAGAGATGCGTGAAATGCTCAAAGAGGAGCTTTCGGCTTCTAAGAAGAGGATAGAAGAGTTAGAGCATGAGCTGAAAATACTGCTCCTGCCCAAAGACCCGAATGATGACAAGAACGTTATTGTGGAGATCCGTGCAGGTGCCGGCGGCGATGAGGCGGCTTTGTTTGCAGCGGAGATTTACCGTATGTATGTCCACTATGCGGAAAGCAGACGTTGGAAAGTAGAGACGGCGGAAGTGGAAGAAATCGGCATCGGCGGTATGAAGAGCGTTACTTTCATGGTGACGGGACAAGGAGCCTATTCCGTCCTGAAATACGAAAGCGGCGTACACCGCGTGCAGCGTGTGCCGGAGACCGAATCGGGAGGGCGAATCCATACATCTACGATTACCGTAGCGGTGATGCCGGAAGCAGAAGAAGTGGATGTAGAAATAGATGAAAAGGATATCAGGATCGATGTAATGAGGGCGTCGGGAAATGGCGGACAGTGTGTCAACACAACTGATTCGGCTGTGCGCCTGACCCATTATCCGACAGGCATCGTCGTATATAGCCAGACGGAGAAGTCGCAATTGCAGAATAAGGCGAAAGCTTTCGCCTTGTTACGGGCGAAATTATATGACATCGAGCAGCAGAAAGCGCACGATGCCGAGGCAGAGCTAAGGAAAAGCCAGATTGGCACCGGTGATCGTTCTGAGAAAATCAGGACATATAATTTCCCGCAAGGGCGTGTGACCGACCATCGGATCAATCTGACGCTCTACAAATTGGATAAGATTATGAACGGCGACATCCAGGAAATCCTAGACGCCTGCATTGCCGCCGATCAGGCAGCAAAACTGACAAAAATGAACGAAACCTAGAGTGCCTGATCGGCGTGATCAAGGCAGCAAAACTGACAAAAATGAACGAAACCTAGAGCGCCTGATCGGCGTGATCAAGGCAGCAAAGCTGACAAAGATGAATGAAACCTAGAGTGCCTGATCGGCGTGATCAAGGCAGCAAAGCTGACAAAGATGAATGAAGCCTAGAATGCCTGATCGGCGTGATCAAGGCAGCGCAACAACATAAGTGCATGTGCAAGAGAGATTGTGAATAAGAAGATTATTTATATTTAGACGTTGATGGCGGTAGAGAGAAATCTTTGCCGCTTTTTGTTGACTTCCGAACACGTATGTCGCATAAAAGTTTCAGACACATATGTCGGAAAATAGGACTATTTATGAATAAAAGAGGACAGGAAACAAGGAAACATATAAAGAAATGTGCATGTTCTTTGTTTGCAGAAAAAGGTTTTAAGCAAGTGACAATGAAGGATATCTGCGATGTGGCGAAATTAAGCAGAGGCGGGTTGTATTGCCATTACGAAAGCACACGTCAAATCTTTCAAGAGATTATTGATGATATGACAAGTGAGCAGGATAATGAGATTGATTTAAGGATAGAACAAAATTGCTCGGCAGTAACAGCGATATTGCTTAAATATTTAACAGGAATGAAAACGCATTATTATTCCCTGTGATTCATGCGAAAGGTGGTGTAAAAGATTTGAAATTGAAAATTATTGGTAGTGGCGGCATGTCAATTATTCCAAGTTCATTTTGTCAATGTAAAATTTGCGAAGAAGCCAGAGGAAAAGGCTGTAGGTATGAACGGCTAGGACCAAGCCTGTATATTGACGCTATAAAAATGTTGACAGACGCACTAGAAGATATTGTGGTAACCTGCAACAGACAAAGAATATCGGAAGTGAAACACCTCATATAAAAATAGATAATATTGACATAGACTTAATCAACAATAATCCAAGCCGAAATATCACTTTTTATCTTCCATTCTTATCAACAGTTCCTTAGTATGATTGTTCCAATATGTAACATTAAAATGATATAACATCTAAGCTGGGAAATGAATAGAAATTGCATGAAAAGACATTTTTATAGATTTTGGGAAAGCTGAGACGAATATTTGTGAAGTGACCAAAAAAGGGCAAAAAATGTCATTTCATGCAGGAACGGTTGTAACTGTGGTAAAAATAGGGATAATGGAAATTGTCATTGATTTCACAGAACGGAAAAAAGAAAATATTGTTGATCAAATGGAGGAGATATTATGAAAAAGAGCGTTTCAAAAAAGATGTTTGCGTTGTCTGTGCTTATGTCTGCCGGTATTCTGTTGACTGGCTGTTCCGGTACGGCAGCAGAACCCTTGGAGAGTACACCGACGGGAAGCAGCACTGAGGCGATGCAGGGGAGTGTAGGAGGGGCGGAATCCGGAACAAACCATATCAGCGAGAAGTTGTCCGATAAGTTGGTCATTGATGCGGAGGTAGTTTTGCCAAAAGAGCAGGTATATAGCGTGTATGCGTTGACAAAGCAAGCGTTTCCGAGAGAAGATTTAGATGTTTTCTTCGGAGAGTCGGAAGCAGTCGTAACGGATCACCCGGAATGGGTGGGGGCATATTCTGCAAAAACGGAAGAGGGCGGATACTTTAGTACGGATCCCTATGGAAATTTTACATATGCCAAGGACGAGGAAAGGGACGGCTATATCGTATATTTGGTGGAATCCGCATATTACAATGCCGGCAGTTGTTCTTTCCAGAAGGAAGAAATACCGGATTTGTCCTTCCTAAACGCAGAGAATGCCATTCAGACAGGAAAGGAAAAGATTAAGGAACTGACCGGACAGGATTCGGAGGTTCTTGCGGCTTATGCCCTGAACCGGGAAATACTAACAGAGTTAGAGGAGGAGTATAGGCAGACTCAGAAATACCAAGAAGATGCACAGAGAGGAAAAGAAACTACGGTCGATGGCTGGTCGGACGCAGATGAGATATACTATTTGGAGTATGGACTGACGAAGGATGGTCTGTCAATCTACAGCGGCATCAATGAGCCGGGCATATCCATGGCAGTGGAAACCTTTTGGACGGCTGAAACCCGAATCACTATGTTGCTTGATCAGGATGGGATTCGCTATATAGTCAGTAGGGGCGGAATTTTTGACGCCAGTCCGGAAGCAGAGGCGCAGACGATTATCTCAGCGGAGGCAGCACTGGAAGCGGTAAAGGAAATTTATGGAAATACCATATTGGACTCGCAGATTACAATCTCCCGGATATGGCTGGAATATGTCGTTGTACCGGACTGGGAAGAGAAGGAACAGTATAAGCTGGTGCCTTATTGGTGTGTGCAGATAGATTCGCCTTCGGGAAACAGCAGTGCAGAGCGGATTAATGCGATAACGGGAGGTAATCTATCCTATGGAGAATAAAAGGGCATTGCCCCGTCTGTTTGGTACTGAACTTAAGAGGAGTCTGACGATGAGATTTCTCCTTGTGCCGGTTGGCGTGGTGTTGTGCATCTGTCTGGATACCTGGAACCAGATACCATTTATGTGGACATCTCCTGTGACTATGGATGTATACTATTATTGGTGCAATTCTTTTATATTTGGAGGTTTTTATGGTATCTATGTGGTTCCGATGCTGGCGGCACTTCCCTATGCAGTAAGTTTTTGCGAGGAATACAATACGAATATGCTGAGAGCGCTGCTTATGAAAGCAGGGAAGAAGAAATACTGCATGTACAAGGTGCTTGCGACGTTCCTCTCGGGAGCTCTTTCGGTATCGGCAGGTGGGATTACTTTTA
>CAJTSL010000092.1 GCA_910578845.1 uncultured Lachnospiraceae bacterium | reverse complement strand
GATGCGACTCCCTCTGGAGGCGCTTCTATTTGTACACTGTGCAGTTGCCAAATCTTAGTTTCGCAAACGCCTAACTTATGCTTAGGCAATTACCCAAATGCTTATTTCCTCTGGTTCGCATAAAAAGCTTCTATCTGCGCCTGTTCCGCGCTCAGCCCCTTTTCTTCCATCTGGACGATTAGCTTAAGCATGCTCTCATAATCATGCGGGATGATCTTCTTGAATTTCGGCAGATACTCGCCGAAATGGTCCAGGATTTCTTTCCCTTTGGCAGAATGGGTATAGGCAACATGGTCTTTTATCATCTGCTTTAGCTCTAGCACGTCATATTTAGAAGTAATCTCATAGGAAGAGACCATTTCTTTATTGACCTTTGTATATAAATCATTCTCTTCATCCAGCACATAAGCGATGCCGCCGCTCATGCCTGCCGCAAAATTCTTGCCTGTGACTCCCAGGATGACTACGCGCCCTCCGGTCATATATTCGCACCCATGGTCGCCTACGCCTTCCACGACCGCTACCGCACCGGAATTGCGGACACAGAAACGTTCGCCTGCCATGCCATTAATATAGGCTTTTCCTGACGTAGCGCCATATAGCGCGACGTTTCCAATGATAATGTTCTCATCCTGCTTGAATTTCGAGCCTTTGGGCGGATAGACGATTAGCTTGCCACCGGAAAGCCCTTTCCCAAAATAGTCGTTGGAATCGCCGATTAATTCTAATGTCAGTCCTTTAGGGATGAATGCGCCAAAGCTCTGTCCCCCGGAACCGTTGCATAGGATCCGGTAAGCATCCTCTGCTAAGCCATCCCCGAACCTTCTCGTAATCTCGGAACCTAATATTGTGCCAAACGTACGGTCCGTATTCGTCACATCCACTTTAAGGCTGCTTCTTTGCCCGGTTTCCAAGACCTCCGCAAGCTGTTTTAACAACACTTTCTCATCCAATGTCTTCTCCAGGCCAAAATCATACGCCTGCTTGGCATCAAAAATCATTTTCTCTTTGCTTCCTGCATATGGGTTGGAAAGAATCATGCTTACGTCTATTTTCTGTAACCTTTCCGGCAAATCCTCCTTCATTTTGAGCAATCCGGTCCTGCCGACCAGCTCATCCACCGTACGCACGCCCAATGCAGCCATATATTCCCGCATCTCCTGCGCAATAAATTTCATGAAATTCTCTACATATTCAGGCTTCCCCTTGAAACGTTTGCGAAGCTCCGGGTTCTGCGTCGCCACGCCGACCGGACAGGTATCCAGATTACAGACTCTCATCATCACACATCCCATCGTCACAAGCGGAGCCGTAGCAAAACCGAACTCTTCCGCCCCCAGGATTGCCGCAATCACCACATCCCTACCGCTCATCAGTTTCCCGTCTGTCTCAATACGTACCTTATTGCGCAAACCATTCTGGATCAATGTCTGATGTGTCTCGGCAAGCCCCAGCTCCCAAGGCAGACCTGCATTATGGATGGAACTGCGGGGCGCTGCGCCTGTGCCACCGTCATACCCAGACACTAAGACAACCTGTGCGCCCGCTTTGGCAACGCCTGCCGCAACCGTCCCTACGCCTGCCTCCGAAACGAGCTTAACGGAAATCCTCGCCCTGGTATTGGCATTCTTCAGGTCATAGATTAGCTGCGCCAGATCCTCAATCGAATAAATATCATGGTGCGGCGGCGGGGAAATCAGGCTCACGCCTGCCGTAGAATGTCTTGTCTTAGCAATCCATGGGTATACTTTTCTTCCAGGCAGATGCCCGCCTTCTCCTGGTTTTGCGCCCTGCGCCATCTTAATCTGGATTTCTTTGGCGCTATTTAAATATTGGCTGGTAACGCCAAAGCGCCCGCTTGCCACTTGCTTGATCGCAGAGCATCTGTCTAATCCGTCTGCACCGGGATGCAGCCTCTCTTCCTCTTCGCCGCCCTCTCCCGAATTGGATTTCCCATGCAGCCTGTTCATGGCAATCGCCATTGTCTCATGTGCTTCTTTCGAAATAGAGCCATAGGACATAGCGCCCGTCTTAAACCTTGTGACAATACTGTCAATTCCCTCCACTTCCTCTATTGGCACGGGTTTCTCCGCATAATGAAAGTCCATTAATCCACGCAGTGTCATAAAGCTATCCTCTTTATTGACTGCTTTCGTATATTGTTTGAACATTTCGTAATTACCGCGTTTTGTTGACTCTTGCAGTAAATGTATGGTCTCCGGGTTATAAAGATGCTCATCCGCACCGCTTCTCATCTGATGATGCCCAGGGTTATCCAGCGTCAGATCCGTAGATAGACCAAGTGGGTCAAATGCCATGGAGTGTAAAGTATCCACTTCTTTTTCTATGTCTTGTAAAGTAATACCGCCAATCCTGCATACCGTATTAGTGAAATATTTATTGATCACTTCCTTATCAATCCCGATAGCCTCGAAAATCTTGGAACCCTGATAGGACTGAATAGTCGAGATGCCCATTTTGGAAGCAATCTTCACGATACCATGCAAAATAGCGTCGTTATAATCATTGACTGCCGCATAATAATCTTTATCCAGCATATGGTTATCAATCAGTTCCCGGATGCTCTCCTGTGCCAAGTACGGATTAATCGCCGATGCGCCAAAGCCAAGCAGCGTTGCAAAATGGTGTACTTCCCTTGGCTCTGCCGATTCTAACACAATTGCCACGCTCGTTCTCTTCTTCGTATTGACCAGGTGCTGCTGTAAAGCTGAGACGGCAAGCAGGGAGGGGATCGCAACCCTATTCTCATCCACGCCCCTGTCAGATAGTATCAATATATTCACACCGCCACGGAACGCCCTGTCCACTTCCACGAAAAGCCTGTCAATCGCTTTCTCTAAGCTTGTATTCTTATAATAAGTAATCGGCACGACTTCTACTTTGAAACCCTCCGACTTCATATGTTTAATTTTCAATAAATCCGTACTAGTGAGGATGGGGTTATGTACCTTTAACATATTACAGTTCTCCGGCTTTTCTTCCAGTAAATTGCCATCCATCCCCAAATATACGGTCGTAGATGTTACGACTTCCTCCCGGATCGCATCAATCGGCGGATTCGTCACTTGTGCGAAAAGCTGTTTAAAATAATGGAAAAGCGGATGATGTGCCTTAGAAAGCACCGGAAGCGGCGTATCCACTCCCATTGCCGCAATCGCCTCTAAACCATTCTTTGCCATCGGCAAAATACTGTTCCGTAATTCCTCATAAGTATAGCCGAATGCCTTCTGCATCCGTTGTCTTTCCTCATATGTAAACTCCGGCACCCTCTGGTTCGGGATTTTGAGCTCTTTTAACGTTACCAGGTTCGTATCCAGCCATTCCCCATATGGCTGCGCCAAAGCGTACCTCTCTTTCAGTTCATCATCGTCAATGACTCTTCCCGCCACCGTATCGACTAGCAACATTTTCCCCGGATGCAGCCTTTCCTTGATGACAATTTTAGACGGCTCGATATCCAAGACCCCTACTTCTGAAGAAAGAATTAAGGTATCATCCTCCGTAATCATATAACGGGAAGGGCGCAGCCCGTTCCTGTCAAGAACCGCTCCCATCATATCCCCATCCGAGAAAAGAATGGCTGCCGGACCATCCCACGGCTCCATCATCGTCGCATAATATTGATAGAAGTCTTTCTTCTTCTGAGACATGGTCTTATTGTTCTCCCATGGCTCCGGAATAGTAATCATGACCGCCAAAGGCAACGGCATGCCGCTCATCACCAGAAATTCCAACGTATTATCCAACATCGCGGAATCAGAGCCGGACGCGCTGATGGCCGGAAGCACTTTGTGAAGCTGCCCCGCCAGGTGCTTCGACTCCATCGTCTCTTCTCTCGCTAACATCTTATCCGCATTACCGCGTATCGTATTGATTTCACCGTTATGCACGATGAAACGGTTCGGATGCGCGCGCTCCCAGCTCGGATTCGTATTCGTGGAAAAGCGGGAATGCACGATGGCAATCGCCGACTCGTAATCCCGATCCTGCAAATCCAGGAAAAAAGTACGCAATTGCCCGACCAAGAACATTCCTTTGTATACAATCGTCCTGCTAGAGAGCGAAACGACATACGTCACATCCGTGGACTGTTCAAAAGTCCTTCTTAATATATAAAGTTTCCTGTCAAAATCGAGGCCAGCCGCGACGCCTACCGGTTTCTTCACAAAAGCCTGCATGATACAGGGCATACATTCCACCGCCTTATGGCCCAACACGGAAGGATCCGTCGGCACACTCCTCCAGCCAAGGAACGAAAGCCCTTCTTTCTCTACGATGATCTCAAACATCTTCTTGGCCTGATTACGCTGTAATTCATCCTGCGGGAAGAAAAAAGTGCCTACGCCATACTCCCTTTCCCCGCCAAGCACAATCCCCAGCTCTTTTGTAGCTTTCACCATGAACTTATGCGGAATCTGCGTTAAAATCCCCACGCCGTCCCCCGTCTTGCCTTCCGCATCTTTTCCTGCCCTATGTTCCAAATTCTCCACAATCTTCAGGGCATTCTCCACCGTCCCACGGCTTTTTTGCCCCTTGATATTGACGCAGGCGCCAATTCCGCAGTTATCATGCTCAAACTCCACCCTATAAAGCGGAGCCATAGGTACCGTCATTTTCGCATCAAACATAATCCGTTCTCCTCCCGTTTGCCATCTTCTGATCGATGGGTTGCTATCCTAAGCCTGTAAAAGGCACCTTTGACACCTGGATTTTACGACAAAAAAGCCGCAAAGCACTCTTCTGCCGAAGCGCACCTTTGCGACTTAAAACTATCATCACTATACACTAACTTCTAAGATTTGTAAATAAAAATTTTCCTAAAACGATCAGAGAATTCGCCAACCCTGATGCTTTGCCTATGATTATCTAGCGCAAAACATCATAAAAGCTTCCCTTAATGCCGCAATATCCAAATTGGCAATTTGCTTGAGGCTCTCATCTTGTTCCAAAAATTTAATGAACTCACATCCCAGATAATAGCCAACATCGCTACGCCCCTGATAATTACACCAATCCCCAAAAAAGTCTTGTGTGCTTTCATTGCCTTGGATACGTCTTACATATTCTTGTTTCATATTTGATGCGTTTGCCTGGCACCAAGCAAGCCAGCCATCCTTATCCTGATGATAAAAATTATCATCCTGGCAGAGAAACTGCTCACATCTCATGGCAATGCCTTCCCGATATAATTGCATTAACGATTTATCGCCCGTTCTGAATACTTCCGGATAAGGTTTTCCATACATTTTATGCCATATGTGGCCAATTTCGTGACATACCAATGCCTGCATATTGATTTCATCCTGCCATCCTAACTCAATTATTTTCTCTATGCCAAGCAGCACAGTATCTCTATGATCAAGCATTGTCGCCCATCCAGCGCCATTGCATAAGCCCAAATACAGGATAAGATCTATTTCAGGTTCCTCATCAAAGAGTCTGCCTATGTTATCTTCCAGTTTATTGACTGTCAACAGAAACGCATTATTTAGCATAGAAAGCTCATCCTTGCTAACAATAGCATTGTTCAAGACCGGAAGTATTTCTTTTTCAAAATCATACGCTGCGGCATCTTGTCTGCATTTCTCTACAAGAGGCAATGAAAAAGACTGAATATAATCTTGCCAGGCAGATAGTTCAAATTTTCCATTTGGAAAACAACTTGTTATTTTATCTATCGTATTAATAACCCGCATGTTCCAACCTCCTGTTATTTAAATCAATTTTCCGTCTTTCCAAACTTTCTCATTATAAAAAGCAAAGCAACAGAAATGCCTCCCAACACAATACCAATATACGGCGTTATCAGCATCTCATATAGTCCCTGCTTCCCCGTAACCGTATAAACTGCCACATTAGCTGTCGCATGGAAAAGAAAAGCATAGAAAATGCCTCCAAACATTTCATACAGGTATGCCATAAACATCCCCATAATGAATCCATAAACAGCCTGTACAAGATTCCCGTGATAAAGGCCAAATAACAAAGCGGATAAAACCATTGCCACAGGCACATGAAAATACTGCCTAAGCCGCCGGTATACCATGCCACGGAAAACAACTTCTTCCGCTAACGGTGAAACGATCCCATATAGGAAAAGCCCTATCGGGAATATGACGCCGTACTGGTTATTGGCAGTCTGGCGATATGCTTCCGAGCTTTCCGTTAACTGTAATTGTATGAACAAGATATTAATTGTCAAGGAAACGCTAACAGCAAAAACAAGTGTTATTATAACATAGAAAAGCGTTGTCGCAGCAGAAAAACGCGCGTTATTGATCATTCCTCTATCTGTTCTTTTCATGCGGAATCCATCTTCCCGCCTGCACTGTGGCAAAAGCGGCACAATGCCAATCAGCATGGCAATCCCGCCTATCATGGCATTGACTGTTGCTTCATATCCAGAAAGGCTACGGATCAAACCGGCGCTGGCATTTCGCACGAACATGCCAGCCAATGTAGCCATCACAATATAAGCGCCCATATAAACCAAATAATAAATAACGAACGGTATTAAAACATTTCCTACGATAGCCGGATACTCGGCAAGCGCATGCTTTCCTGTAGGCTTTCTGTCATGCTTTCCTGTAGGCTTTTCTTCTCGTTTATTCATTTTCCCTACATCCTCTATGCCACTATTTGGCAATTGTAACATCTCCCCCTAGCAGAAGCGCCTCTAATTCCGATACCGTATCCACAATATAATCGGCTCCTGCCTCTTCTAGTTCCCCGGGGCGGGCATAGCCATACGAAACACCTATGCTGGCAAGGCCAAACGCTTTTGCCCCCTCGATATCGAACTTCCTATCACCTATCATGACAGCCGTGTCATTATCCAATTTATTGCCATGACACAGCTCCCGGATCGCTTCTTCCATGACCTCTTCCTTTTTAGTCCGAGTGCCATCGAGTTCGCTTCCCATAACTACATCGAAATACTGTGCAATTTCAAAATGTTGTAGGATCTTATTAACAAATACAGTTGCTTTGCTAGAAGCAACGGCAAGCCTCTTCCCTTCCGCCTTTAAATGCGCAAGCATTTCTTTCATCCCCGGATATATTTCATTCTCAAACAGGCCAATTGTAGAGAAGCGTTCTCTGAAGGTACGAATGGCACATTCTATCTGTTCCTCGTCAAACCCATAAAATTCCTGGAAGCTGTCCGCTAACGGCGGGCCGATAAACCCTTCTAACTTATCTAAATCCGGCTCCTCAATGCCAAACTTTCGCAAAGCATACTGCACACAGGTCGTAATCCCGACTTTCGGGTCGGTCAGCGTACCGTCAAGATCGAATAGAAGATATTGAAAGGTACGGGCCTTTTTTGCTTCTTTTGCATAAGCATAAATTTCTTTCAAATAATTCTCATTTACCTTACTTCCATTTTTATCTCCTATCAGATCAGAAAACCCTAGATAAGAATGGAATCCAAGCAGATATATAGCAATAGCCATTGCCAAATCTTCATCCTTTTTGCCCGTCTTAACCGCAATATTTTCCAGTTCCTGCAACACAGTATCCCTTGGTACCCGAACTGTTCCGTCCTGCTTTACCACCTTCTCAATTACACATGGAAGAACCATGCACATATGATAGAATGCATCTTTTTCTCCGGTGGTAATCGCATAAAATTGATCCAAGCTTATACGCCTTATCCTTTTATGTGACACACGTCTTCCATCTACCGTAGTTTCCCACTTAATGTTCTGCGATTTCTGAGCAATGGCTTCTACTAGAAAACAGGCGCAATCATCATCGCTTAGCAGTTGATTCTGCATTTTTATATATGTTTTCCCTGCTGAAGCGGAATTCATTGTATTATGCTTATTCTTCATTTCAACATACACAGTATGGACGATATCTCCATCCGGCAATGAAATCCCGTTTTCGTTTCGATAAATGACGTCCCAGCCTCCCTCTCTTCCGTTTTCCGGCACTCTGCATTTATCTATATACTGGAATATTCTTTGATGGAAATAACCTATATCATTATTATTAGACTTATCACGTTGGCTGAATATTTCATTTCCAACCATTTTCTCCCATGAAGCCTGATATACTGTCTTATCAAAAATCAGTTTTATAGGATCAATCATATTCTTGTTAAAACGTTCCACATCATAAGATTCTAGTTTCTCTCCATATCTTTCTATAGTTGCACCGACGTGCTTTACAAAATCCTCTTCCGAAATAAAGCCTAATGGCCAATCCATTATACTGCCTCCTAGTATAATAATGATGTAGTCAATAAGACTACTTGGTTAACAAGTTTCT
>CAJTSL010000091.1 GCA_910578845.1 uncultured Lachnospiraceae bacterium | reverse complement strand
ATCATATATTTTTAACATTAGTGGTAATATTTTAACATCTTCTTAACACCCTGGAAAATGGTACCAAAAAAGCCGCAAACTCGTTGCGGCTTTTTGAAATCTTTCCCTATTCTTCTGATAAATCTGCTAAGGCTTATGTGGCTGCCCAAGTTGTTTACCAATCCGGTTTCCCGTTAGTTTATACCTGTAATCCCCAAGTTCCCATCTACAGACTTGAAAATAATATTAGGCGTAGCTTCTCCCATGACAACGCCCGCCATTGACTCCTCCAACGCCGAAACATCCACCGCCGCAATCACTGCACACCTTTCTTCCGTGAAAATGACATCCTCTCCCAGTTCCAACAAAGCTTCCTTATCCTCAATCACTTCTCCATTTACGGCAAGAGGATAATTGCACAAAGCCGCAAGCGCTTCCATATCTTTGCCAGCTACTGCTGCCTGGATTTTTTCTGCAAACATTCCAATTTCACCGTTTGTCCCCTTTTCTTCCAGATCATCTGCGTTGTCATTTTTCTCTTCTGCTTCTATTTCTGCCTGTGAGCCTTCTGTCTGTGCATCCTCCGTTTGAGCAGCTTGTGTTTGGACATCTTCTGTTTGTGCAACTTCTGTTTCGACAGCTTTTGTTTGGGCAGCTTCTGTTTCGGCATCTTCTTTCTGCACATCTTCCGTCTGCACATCGCTTGCTAAAACATTTACTGTCTCCGTATTTCCCTCTGATCCCTGTTTTCCACATGCTGTACATCCTAGAATCATGACTCCCGCAGCAAACGCTGCTATCCATTTTTTCATAATATTTCCTCCTATTTTCCGTTTTTACTAATCATTTGCTTTTTGACAACACTCATTTTACTTCATCAAAATTATTGCGTCAATTAACATACTTCGCATATTGATACCGATTATTCGCAAACGGCATTCCCAACTTTCTGTTGCCATAAAACCCTCCAAAATATACACTATTTTCAGGTCCTTTGCCATCTCATGCTATTTTCCCTCTTCTACGAAACATCTCCCGCTCCCACAATCGCTACACTAAATTAACACAAAATTAAAATGAAATTAGCATAAAAAGCACAAAAAATTTCGAGGCATTTGGGTTGCTCCCATCATGCCCCGAAATCCTTTAATTCTGCCATCTAATCTGCTCTTCTTGTATCAGCGGATACCATATCAGCTCCCCGCCGTTCATATCCTCTCTATGCATATCCACGCCGGTGATCTGATGATTATCATAACAAGTATAATAATAAATCCCCTGGTCAGCATTACAACAACAAGTATAAATCGTAGTCTCGTATCCGCCATCCTCTAATTCACAACACCCTCTCTGCTGATCTACCGCATTCAGGATATGAAAAAACTGACTGACGCTTTCTGCTTCGCTCTCCCCCGAGCAAGAATTCATCTTCACAAACGCTGCCCTGACAAACCTGGACTGGGAAGATAAATCGCCCGGAAGGCCAATTGCTCCCATACCGAGACTATACGGCACTAGATCAAGTCCTGCCGCGAATTTGTTCTCGGGCGCCTTAGCCGATAAATGCATGTAATTATGCAAAGCAGCCATCTGCTTGTCAAAAGGCGGATTATTAGCCAACACCCCCACCGGATTGTCATAGACCCGTAACCCTTCCTCTACAAATTCTACTGTAATGGATTCCTCCTTGTCTGCAATCATCCAGTGGAGCTGCGCAAGAGGCAGGCTTTCACTATAAGGAACATCCCATAAGTTTATTTTCTTTAAAAGAGATCTTGCTTCCTTCACATCAAGGCATTGACTCAGCATCCAGGGAATCAGTTCGAACTGGGCGATGTTATCTTTTTCTTCTTCTTCCTCTCGTGCAACCGCATTCCCAACGAAGTTTAACCCTGCCATGCACAGTCCCTTTTCATTCACCGCTTCATAATAAAGCGGATAGTCTTCTATGGCACACGCCATGCCAATCATAGCATAATGTTCCGCTATCGTCCCTTTTGCCCTGAAATGCAATGGGTAATTTCTAGGTGTGAACAATACCTTCTCGCCATAAGAAAACCCGTTATCCAATGTCCGCCCGAAATAAAAGTCCTTTGTTTTATATGTTGCTGCCGTACACATAACCTGACCCGTATGATTTTCGAATTATCATATTTTCCTTTCCCAGCATCATTCTTATAGGTGATTCTTAGCATTCAAGCGCCAATAGACATTATTCATCATCCGCAAACTTTTTCTCAATCCTGCTATCTATGTCATAGAACCCATAAATTAAGAACGCGACGCCTATGCCATTCCCTATCATCACCGAATTTGTAGGAGACACCTCGAAAAATAATAAAATGAAACAACAAACTGCCTCTATTATCCCTAAAGTCTTCCCCAAAGAAATGAAAATATCCGGTGCAATTTCCTGCGCATAGTCCCAACGCGCCTGCGACTTCCTCGAAGCAGGCGTATTATAGCCATTCTGGCTACTCATATCCGATACGGGATGCTTCTTAAACATACTGCCCACTAAAAGTATCACAAATGGCATGATAAAGTTTAATACCAGAATTTTCATTGGTTCTCCTTTCTTAACATATAAAACGCAGCTCCTAAAATCATTTAATGTATAATATATTTTTTATAGCTTGCTTGCAGATAATCTTCGGAAAGGCTGTCATTTGTCAGAATACCACAAACCACGGAAGTATACTGTGGTAAACAATGCTTTTTATACCATAATAACGGTTTATGAAAATAATCTTCTATCATTTGGCCTACATTAATTCCCAAAGCCTCGTAACTATAGGTCATTAATTCCGGATGCGCACATGGCATGTCTAATTTACATTTGCATGGCTTACAACGCCTACAGCTACCAGTTGAAATACATCCTCCATGTAGCTTAGCCATCTCCTGGATAAATCGATCTGCTCTTGATTTCAACATGCTATTCGCCGCTTTAATCTTCAAATAATCATTTTGAATATAAGCAAATTGAACCATATCCGCATACATGAAAATAATATATAAATTTTTCCATTTTAACGCGAAGTCTCCATACTGCGGAGCATACGGCGGACATGACCATTTATGTGAAAAATTAGGGCATCCTTGTTTACAGAGATTATTAAAATTTATTTTATCTTCATAACAAGCACATGCACTTGAAGCAACAGCAGAAATTTCAACCGTATACTGAATATCCGCTGATTTAGATGTTGCATTACAAATAAATTTCATATGATCAATCCTATTTTGACAAATAAATGGCAAATTCTCCGTTTAGCCAATCAGGATAATTTTTTAGTTCAGTTATATTCCCATTCTTATTCATTTTCATTTCTCCGCAGCCATTTTTCTCCCTGTCATAAAAATGTACCCCTTTATGAAAATCGACATTGATTTTCTGAAAAAAATCTAATCCAAACGCTTTTTTTGTACTTTCATCCGAAGTATATTCGATCTTCCCCGTCAGTTCAGATGCCGAATCTTTCAAAATTTTTAATTCGAGGTCAACTTGTATCTCGCCGCATTTAATTGCCAATTTTCTTATAAAAGAAAAATTTCTAATTCCCGTATCTTGTCCATCACGAAATATCGTAACATAATCCAGCGATTGATCTCGTAACCTATTAACCAAAGTAATAACATCCTGTTTCTCGCTCACAGTAAACTCTTCGGCAATTGTACACTTATAGGAATTCTTCTTATCCTCGATGTACAAATCAATATCCTTTAACACATACTCCTGGGACTGGCTAACATATAATTCAGAGATATTCTTGCGTCCCCATTCTTGCGTATCATCACATATTCTTAATAGAAAAGAAAAAGAAGTCATATAAAGCTGATATATATCGTTACAAGTATGTGAAGCGATTGCTCTTAAAATTTCTCTTCGGATGTAAAACTGCCGCTGATCCTCTGGATAAAATATATAGTCTTCATTTATGCTATAATCAGATTCCAGAAAATAGGTAAGCAATTTATATATAATCAGAGTGCTTAATATACCATGGCTATTATTTTCCAAAGATTTTTGAAATTTAAAATAATATTTCGGCTGCATTCTAGCCGCATATAACTGTATCTCTTTTTCTCCTTCTTCATCTTCTACTTTCATCGTCTTATATTTAATCATTTTTGAGCTCATCAGACGGACAATAAAATCATTCATATAATTTTGCACGCCGTGAAAAGATAAGTCCATGGAAATATTAGGATTTGCGATAAAAGTAGATACCATAGACCTGGTCGTATCAATAATATTCTTTGCTTTTTGCAACGGATAGCCTAAATCGTGTGTGAGCGCAATAATCGTCCACATACTTAATTTCTCTTCATTAGAGAGCATAACTTCAGAACCCTTTTCATTGATCGTAAGCTTTTTTAAGTATGCCCCATCATTTTTAACCATTAACATGGTTCCCGATAACCATGTCCTGAAAACATGGATTACATGGTCTCTATAATAGCGGTTTGAGCCATAGAGCAAACGCTCAAACTCTATATATTTATCATAATATCCCTTAAGCTCATCAATCCCATACGCTTTGGGGACTTTTCTATCTCCCTTTTCCTCAGCCTCTTTAAAAGGTTCACGCTCGTCGCAATATCGAAGGCATTTTATAGCCTTTTCTATCAGTTCTTTCCAAAGAGGGTCTATAATATCCTGTCGAAATCTAAATATATAAAAATCGTCACTATCATCATCAATTTTATCACAAAGCTTACGAAGCTTAGAAATAATATCTTCATCTAACGGATGCTCATATTTAGCATTTTGAAATACTGTCGCAGCATCTTTAATACATTTATTTAACATTTGTCGATCTTTATTTTTTGCCATGGGTATTCTTTTCCTCCAACTGCATCATATATTGCCCTATACAAGTCTCACATTTTTCTGTACATAAAAACTCTTGTTCCAGTTTCCGAACATGCCTTAAATACGAAGAGTTATTATAAATATTTACGAGAGAATTATCATAAATACTTTCTGGCTGTATTTCCTTAAAGCAATTTGACATACGTTCATTTTTAAAAACTTCACACGGATATACCTTTCCATCGTATTTGATATTCAATTTTCCCTTAGCTGCTTCACACTTACGACATTCTGTTTCTAGGGAAAGCGGCACGCCTACCCGTATGTCTATCTCTGCCTGCATTTTCAGTTTTTCCAAAAATGCTTTTAACTGTTCTATTTCCTCATGATCCAATGCAATTTGCACTTCATTCTGCTGTGCACGGCCATGCAGCACTAAACGCAGAAAGCTTATTTTGGAAACATTTAAATCTCTACATAAAGCAACGACCTCTTCCACCTCGCCAATATTAAGCCTCATTGGGACAAAATGCGCTTCTGTGATAATAGACATTTCATGCGCATTACGTACCGACTGTTTCATTATTTCAAAACAGCCTGTTGTGCCCATAATTACATCATATGTTTGTGCTGTCGCCGCCTCTATATTAAATATTAGCTTAGTAACATCTTCCGAAATTGCTTCTAAAATACCGCTATCAATAAACGTCCTCTGGTTCTGCTCATCTAAAACAATCCCACTAGTATATATATATACCTGTAGGCCAAGTGAAGCAGCGAACTTTACCATGTCTACAATTCTATTATGTAAAAATGGCTCCCCACCGGACAAGCATATCGTCCTTGCGCCTAACTCCGCTGCATTTTGTATCACATCGGTAAACAATCCAAAATCAAGGACTTCGCTACAGTATTCGTTAGATATTGATGAACAATGAATACAACTATTAGGGCATTTTCTTATAATTTCTATTGAAATTTCTTTAAGCATCAAAACCTCCACAGGTGTAAGGCTACATTAATTATATATAATCTTATCAAATCAATTTTGACAAAACAATTAGTAGATTGCATAAATTACACAATTTACATTATGCATTTGTCATAACCCTTAAAATGCCATTCACATTAATTTCTGCAACCTTAATATGTCTCTGCTTCCACATCTACCTCATTCCAATCTTTTTTATTATATCCGAAAAGAAGCCTAAGAGGAACATGTTTGGAAGAATTATTTGCTATTTTACAACCTGTTTCCATTCTCTATAATCTGTAAAAAATATGCCATTTTTTATTCCAGCACCAAATTCAAGTTCCAAAGCTAGCCTTCAAAAACTGACAAAATATCACACGCAATCGGTGTATAAAACAGTTCAGCTACCTTTTCCCGCTCGGTCGTCTGGCTTAAAATCCACATCAGCTTCGCTATCACCGCCTCGGTTGTCATGTCGTAAGCTTCCAATATCGGCAGATTCTGCTTGATACTGCTGCCTACATGATAAACAGACAGATCGCTGCCTTCATTTTCCACCTGTGTGGTCAGTACAACTGTCTTACCAGCATCTAACCCTTTCTTTACTGTCTCATAAAAACTTCCTGTTTCATAAACCGGCAATCCGCCTACACCAAAGCTTTCAATGATCAACGCGCTGCTGCGTTCCAAAAGGTATTCTAAAACGCCGCATTCAATCCCCGGTACAAGCTTTAACAAAGCCACTTTAGAATCCAACGCTTCATAAAACCTGGTCGGTGCGCCCTTTTGCGGCCTGATATACTGGAAAATCCGTCCATCTTGCACCATTCCTACAATCGGGTAATTAATACTGGAAAAAGCCTTGAAGCTTTTGCTATGCGTCTTCCTGGCTCTGGTTCCCATGATGATTTTACCGTTAAAGACCAGCATCACGCCAAACATATCAGATGCAGCCACGGTAAAAGCATCCCTAAGATTCTGCTTACTGTCTGTCGTTTCATATCCGATTGGTTTCTGGGCGCCCGTAAGCACGATCGGCTTAAGGCTGTTCTGGATCAGATAGCTAAGGCCAGCCGCGGTATATGCCATCGTATCCGTTCCATGGCTTACTACGAAGCCGTCGTATTGTCCATAACGCTCCTGTATCGCTTTTGCAATACACAGCCAATGCTCCGGGCGGATATTCGTACTGTCCAAACTAAAAAGCTGTATACAGTCAACCTCACAGATTTTGGAAATATCCGGAACATATCGCAACAACTGTCTGCTTGTCAGCTCCGGCACCAATCCATTATCTCCCATTTCCGAAGCGATTGTGCCCCCTGTGCCAATAAGAAGTATCCGTTTTCTTTCCATTTCACAAATTATATCCTTTCTTCATCCCTGCATGTATTGGCTAAGTAAGATTTCTTTTCTGGAGCAAATACCGCTTCCGGTATTTAAGCTGCACGTATCTCATAATCTTCTGATAATAAACGGGATTGGTCGCCCCACCAAGCACTCCTACAACAGGCAGTCCCTGAATAAACTTGATGACTAACAATTCTGTTGCAAGTGCATTCGCTGTCTTCTCAATCTGTTGCTTTAGCTCTTTTTCGTCCAGATCCCTATTGACAGCATGTTCTATGTACTCATTAATCTCAGAGTCCAGGGCAATCCATTCCTCCCCAGATGCCATAGCTGTCTCTATCATTTTTAATATCAATATCTTTTCCCCTATGGTCTCGTAACCGAACCCATATTTAAGTGCCGTTTCATAGATGCCACGTAACAGCACTCCTATCCAAATCACAATATCCGGCAATCCGATTCCAAGAATGCCAAGGCCTATTCCTTCAACAGTTGTGACAACCGTATTGAGCATATTACCGTTAAAAGCTCCTGAGCGGATCTTAGCAATCTCTTTCCGGCTGCCTTTGACGTCTACTGCAAAATCATGAATCTGAAAATCCTTTGCAAGAGAATCTTTATCGTATGTCTTCTCGATCATAACCGAGCCCTTTTCAAAAATAAGATAAAAGGCTTTAGAAAAGGCCTTCTGCAAACCAGCCATGGCCTTTTCAGGAATTTTATCTTCCAGTTTCTCTTTCCAGGCTGGGGCAGCTTTATGCTTTTGGGCATATTGGAGCAGCTTTAGCTCCTCTCGTTCAATTTTTTGTAATTCTTTCTCCACTGGAGAAAGCCTTGGCTTAAATAACCCCATTCTCTACTCTCCTTGAGGCTTCTAACTATTTATTTTTATCATATTTTATTTTTCTCTATATTTCAATAGCATCTTTGTCATACTTGATTCACCATTGTTTTCACTCTCTATAAACCCAGTCCTTAAACCCACAATTTTTTATAGATTGATATACTGGATACAGAATTTCTTCCTCTGGGTCCCAGATTTAAATGATACTCAATCACCATATACCAGACTTCTGCAATCAATTCTTCATAAATTATTTGATCCTTACCTTCCACCACTTTAGTATGGATTGCCTGAGACCAAAAGAGTTTATAACATTCTCTTGTGTGATCAAATATAGCATTCGCCTACTGTTTTACTAGAAATCTTCTCTCAGCTATTAAAAAGCGGAGAGCCTCACACTCTCCGTCCTCTGCCTTTTGCCTTACAATAAACCACTGCCACTGCCGTACTGATAAATGTCGCTACAATCGCCGGTGCAATCACAGCCGTCGGGTTCACGCTGC
>CAJTSL010000090.1 GCA_910578845.1 uncultured Lachnospiraceae bacterium | reverse complement strand
GACATATATCGAAACGTGTGCTAAAGTTATCCCATAAATAAACGTGAAAACATAGAGCGTTTTGCATGACAGGAGGTGAATCTATTCAGTGTACCAATATAAATTAACATTTTCGCTAGAGAAAAGCTGGCTCCCTAGAAACCTCGACAGCCTTATGGTCAGTTTCCTTAAGGCATCAGCGCAGGCTTGCTCCCAGGAATTTTATGAGAAACTATATGATAAGGGAAAATCTATAATGAAAAGTTATAGTTTCTCATATTATCTTCCTGGCGCGAAATTTGAGAAGGAGAAAGTCATACTTGGAAGCAATACTTTTTCCCTATTTTTTTCTGATGCAGACCAGCAGGAGCTGCTCATGTTTTTCAATGGGTTCCAGCTTTTGAAGGGCAGGAAACATCCAATCAAGGATAACTCTATGACGCTGGTATCCATTCGTATGCAGCCGCTTGCAGAGATTAAAGAAGAAGAAATCGTGATTAAAATGTTAAGTCCATTGATTGTAAGAAAACATAATGCAAAGGATAATACGGATGTCTATTATACTTGCGAAACCGAAGGCTTTGCGCAGGCGCTACAGGAGAACATTGCCTTTTTCCTGGACAAAATGGGCTTGGATGCTATGGCGGGAGATTTTTCCATTCAAGTGATCAAAGGGAAAAAAGTAGTCGTCCCCGTATTCGGGCGCAACGTAGATGCCACTATTGGGATTTTTAAGATATCGGGTCCATGCCGGTTGTTGAATCTGCTATGCTTGGCAGGAATGGGAGCGAGAAGGTCAGAGGGGCACGGTCTGTTCGAAGTAATCGGGTAGAAAGGGGGGATAGAAGTGGACAGAATCGTAATATCATCCGGTGATTTTCTGAAGAATGCCGGGATTGTTGGCTTGGTACATCTGTTGGAAATTGCCAATGCCAAAGAAAATGATACGTATGGATTGTCTGCTGATGGGCAAAGCCTATGGATTGCGCGGGAGTTTGCGAAACATGCAGACTGGACAGATATGTATTTCAAGGCTTTTGTCGAACAGTATGGACAGGCCACGGCTTATCAGGCAGTGCTTGATAAAATAGAGATAATCTTAGAACGCGCGGAGCGTGAGGATTTCAAGAGAGCTGACTACAAAGAAGATTTAAAGTTTATCAATGACAAACTTTTATCAAACAGTTATCGGTCGGGATTTGAGAATATCAAAGAAGCGGTTGAAGATGCAAAAGCATATGAACTGTTAAGAACCAGTAAATTGAAAGAGAACATGGAGACGGAAGAGCTATGTGCCAGATTGTGGCAGCTTAGGGAGTTCCTGGAACAGCCTTTATGTGAAGAGACTTTTTCGATGAAAAGCATCATCTATAATAATATCAACCGTTTTTGGGATGGGAAGAGTTTTCTCTTAAGGGCAAATGCGGCAAAGGATATGAAGAATGTGTTCGATGCGGATTTCTCCGAACCGTTGCGGCGATATGCCGCGGCAGGACATGAGAAGGCGAAGGAGCTATGTATTGACTGTAGTGGGAAGATGGATGCGAAAGAAAAAGTTTCGATTGCTTTTATGAAAGACCAGGCGGATGACCTGTCCAGAAAGCGCTCGGCTTTCTGGAACTGCAAGGTGGATGCATGGATTTGCCCGGTATGTGCTTTTGTATACGCGCTTGTCCCGTTGGGATTTACATTAACGGGAAGGAACTTTGTCTTTATTAATAGGAATCTGAGCGTAAAGGAGCTTTTGAGAGCCAATTCTGTACATAGTAATTTAGTCAAAGAGTCGAAGCGGGACACAGAAGAGAAATATTCTACCTGGATCGCGAGGACAATAGACGTTCTATTGCAGGAAAAAACGCAGGAACTTGGCAATATCCAGGTGATATCAAGAGGAATGGGAGAAAGTGACAGATATACGTTTGACGTGATTTCCAAAGATGTCCTGAAATTGCTGGAAGATAAGAATATCCGGAAGGATATGGAAAGGTTGAGCAAATATTCTATTATCAAAACGGGAAAAGATTATTGGAATCTGCATGAAAAGGTTATTTTGAATGTGTTAAGATACCGCAGCCAGTATACAGTAATCAATCAATTATTGAAAACGGCGCTAGACAGCAGGGAGAGAGAAACCACTCTATATAGGGCGGCGCTTGTGTATGATATCCAGCTTCGGACAAGCTTATTATCGAAAAATAGAAAAACAGGAGGTGCATTGATGAACCGTTATAGAGTAAGGGATGAAGGATATGAATTGAGGAATGTCCTGTTAGGGGCAAAAGGTACAAGCGATGACGCATGTATCAGAGGAACCGTCTATCAATTGTTAAATGCGTTGTCGGTAGGGAATGTAGAACATTTCATGGAAATTATTATGCGTGTTTATTGTTCAACGAAACTACAAGTCCCCAATGCTTTTATTGAGTTTTTGAAAGATAAAGATACTTTTGTTGAATACGGCTATGCTTTCCTGCTTGGCTTGCAGGGGAGCCATTATGAGAAAAAGGAGGAAATAACAAATGAGTAGGAATGGTTTGACGTTATCAATGATCTTCTTGGCAGAGAGCGCTAATTATGGGGAAGGCGTTGGCAATATCTCAACTTTGAAGAAAATGTCGAGGGGCAATTACGAACAGTACACTTATATTTCCAGGCAGGCAATGCGCTATAACATCATGCAGCAGGCGGGATGGGATACCACGCCTGTGGATGGTAAAAGTGGTGTCGTACAGTTTGCGCCATCAGCGACGATCAAAGAATATCCGGAGATTGATTTGTTCGGCTATATGAAAACGAGTGCCAAAGAAGAGGGGAAAAATGAAAAGGGCGGCGCTTCAACGAGGAGCGCAGTAGTAAGGCTCAGCAATGCGATTGCCCTAGAACCTTATCAAAGCGACTTGGAATTTTTGACTAATATGGGGCTTGCCAGAAGACAAAATCTTGAAAATGGCATTGCACAGAGTGAGATACACCGTGCTTTTTATGCATATACGATCACAGTAGACCTCGATAAAGTCGGTATCGACGGAGAAATTTCCATACCGATGACAGACCGGGCGGATCGGATGGCGGTTTTATTGGATACGATACAGTTTCTATACCGGGATATTAAAGGAAGGCGCGAGAACCTGACGCCAGTTTTCATCATAGGAGGACGGTATGAGCGTAAAAATCCTTTCTTTGAGAACCGGATTGTCTTGGAGAAAGGCAGTATCCGTGTCAATACGCTGACAGAGATTTTGGAAAGTAGCAGTGATATTAAAGATAATACCTATGTTGGGTTGACGAGCGGCATCTTCGCCAATGATGCTGAATTAAAGCAGGCATTGCAAGCAGGATCGGTTGCGGATGCCTTCCATCATCTAAAGAAAGAAGTGGAAAATTATTATGGAGAGAGCAATTAGAGTCGAGTGTTTCCAGAATCTGGTCAATTACCGTAAACCTAGCAGCTTCATTATAAAAGAATCCTATCCTTTGCCACCATATTCTACGGTGCTTGGGATGATTCATACAGCGTGTGGCTATCCCAAAGGAGAGTTTCATCCAATGAAGATTAGCATCCAAGGGAAAAATGCCGGGTCAGTGTCGGAATTGTATACAAGATATTCATTTTCTTTCGATACGAAATTTGAAAGCGGACGCCATCAGGTCTGCATCCGGGACGGGAACAAGGACTATGGTGTCTTTAAAGGCATAGCGCATGTGGAACTGCTCTGTTGTAATGAGATGGTGTTCCATATCGTCCCTATGGAAGAAGATTTTGAGAAAGTATATTATTCACTGTTACATCCGCCGGTTTATCTTGCTCTTGGCAGGCATGAGGACATTCTTGACATCAGGAAAGTGGAAGTAGTAGAACTTCATGAGGAGGAAAACGTAATAGCACAAAACGACATTTATATTCCGGTGGATTCTGTAGATATTGGGAATAGGAGCGTAACAATTTATACACTTACCAGAGAATACGAAATTACGAAACAGGGACAGCGCCGATGGAAAGCGGACGGCGGAAAAGTACGGGCATATTATTTCCCATGCGGTGAGCCTGTCAGTAAAATGCTTGTAGATCGGTATAAAGATATTGTAGCATTGGCATAAGCTTAGCAACAGAATGCAATACGTAAATAGTAGGCACGTTAATTATGAGCAGATAAAGAATGCTCGGATAATGATGAGAGGGAAAGTCATGGAATATTACGCGAAATCTCCGGTAGTAGTTTCTGCTGTTGGTAAATCAGACGAGGGGAAAGAAAGAACAGAACGTGTTCGGACAGAACATAAGACGCTGCGGGAGCATCTGGAAGAAACTGTCCGTTGTGCGGAAAGGTTTTTTGATCAATATGGCAATTACTTCAGTGAGAAGGAAAAGCGGCTGATCTTGGATGCCTGTCGCTTACATGATGTCGGAAAAGCGAACTATGTATTTCAGACAATTGTAAATCCGGATTTAGAAAAGGTTCAAAATAGACAGATTCCACATGGTTTTCTGAGTGCGCTTATTTTATCTAAAGAACAGTTTTTAAAAGAAAATCCGCAATGCACAAGGGACGATTATAATATCTTGCTTACATCAATTTATTATCATCATATCCGACCGGATATTTATGACGCGAATCAATTGAAGGATTATTGTGAGGAGTTTTACCTGCCTTACGTACGGGATTATATGCAAAATGATTCCATTACTATTCATATAGACAATTGTAACAATTTGCTGTTTTCAGATCAGAAAAAGAAAGGATTTCTCTGTCCGGAAAAAGATGTCTGGTGTGAGTATATGCTCGTAAAAGGGATGCTGAATAAATTTGATTGGGCAGTCAGCGCAGGGCAGGATAATGCCGAGATATCTTCTGACCTTGTAGAGAAAAAGCTATGTAGGAATATAGAAGCAGTATGGGCGGGAAAATACCGCCCGGCACAGAAATTCATGATGGAAAACAGGGATAATAATGTTGTCATGATCGCGCCGACAGGATCTGGCAAGACCGAAGCGGCGCTTTTATGGATAGATGGGGAAAAAGGATTCTATACGCTTCCGTTAAAAGTCTCGTCTAATGCGATTTATAAAAGAATCCGGGAAAAATATCAGTATCAGGAAGTAGCGCTTTTGCATTCCGATAGCCTGAACAGTTATCTGAAAGATATGGATGATTTAGATGATGGTTATATGAATTACGAGAAGGCAAAACGGCTTTCTAATCCGCTGACAGTCTGTACGGTAGACCAGTTATTCCGATTTGTCTATAAAGCGCTTGGTACGGAGATTTTCGCAGCGACATTGAAATATTCCAAAATCGTTATTGATGAAATCCAATCGTATGAACCGAGAGTTGTTGCGGCGTTGCTATTTGGCCTTTCAGAGATCAGGCATATGGGTGGTAAGTTTGCGATCATGACAGCAACTTTTCCGCCAGTATTACAATATTTCATGGAAAGAAGCGGCCTGATAAAGGGAAGAGATTATGTATGGCATAATTTTTCGGAAGAAGCGGATACGGTTAGGCATAGATTGAAAATCATAGAAGACGACTTCCATATAGAAGAAATTGCAGAAGCAGCGCGTGAGAAAAAAGTCCTTGTAATCTGTAATCTAGTTTCCAAAGCACAGCATGTCTATCAGAGGTTAAAGGAGGAAGGCTTAGAACCAGGGCTTTTACATTCCCGCTTTATCAGAGAACATAGAGAAATCCTGGAAAAAAGGATTATGGATTTTTCTATGAATGAAAAAGAGACGGGAGTCTGGGTTACGACACAGATTGTTGAGGCTAGCTTAGACATTGACTTTGATATTCTATATACCGAAATGTGTACGGCGGACAGTTTGCTCCAGAGAATGGGAAGATGTAACAGAGCGGGGAGAAAAGATGTTTCTGCGGCTAATATTATCATATACAATAACGCTTCCGGGCAGGGTACAGTATATGATAGGGACATTTATGAGCGTTCGGTGCGATTCTTAAGAGAAAAGGAAGGGATGCTGTTTTCCGAGGCCGATAAAATAGCGTATATTAATGCGGTATATGATGTGGCACGGATAAAGAGGACGAAATACTTTAGGCAGATAGAAGAGAATCTGGAACACCTTCATGTTTTATTTCCGGCAGAATATGACATGAAAGATTCCATGAAAGATTTCCGTGGGATTCAAAGCATTACGGTCATTCCCGAATCGGTTTATCAGGACAATATTGAAGAAATTGAGAAAATCCAGGAACTATTCCGTATGCCGCACGTTGATAAAGGCATTAAGAAATTGCAGAAAGACAGATTAGCGCAAATGACATTAAGCCTTCATTCTCGGTATCAGTTTATGGACAGTATAATGAAGGATACAATAGCAATGTTTGATATTCACCGTGCTATGTTAGATTATGACTTCGATGGTGTCACAGGAGCCGGCCTGTTATTGGAAAAAAAGCAGGATGAGAACTTTTTGCTGTAAGCAATAAGAATAGATTGACAACGAAGCGCTTATATTAACGCCTAAATTCCTAGATACACGAATGGGGTAAGATTGGGGGGATCTATATGGAAGAGAGAATTACGGGCGTGATGGTTTATTATTATTTTATCTGCCAAAGGAAGCTATGGTATTTTGTTCATGATATCAGTATGGAAAATGAGAATGAAAACGTGATGCTTGGTAAACTACTGGATGAGAGTAGTTATAAAAGAGATGATAAACATATCAATATCGATAATGTGATTAATATTGATTTTATGAAAGAACAGAAAGAACTCCATGAGGTTAAGAAAAGCCGTGCGATAGAAGAAGCAAGCATTTGGCAGGTGAAATATTATTTATACTATTTGAAGCAGCGGGGCGTGGATGGATTAAAAGCAAAGATTGATTACCCGCTGTTGAAGAAAAACCTCGTTGTAGAATTGACACAAGAAGATGAAGATCAACTAAAAGAAGTCGTACAAGAGATTATCATGACAAAAGAATTGATGCAGCCGCCGCAATTCATTCCGAAAAAGATCTGTGCCAAATGTGCTTATCATGATTTGTGCTTTATCTGATTATGAATGGTTATGAGACATGAAGATAAGCGTAATTGATAAAAGAGTAGGTTGAAAAATCATGCCGATGCACTGATTTTTCAATCGGCAATTTGAGTCAGAGCCGGAGATATGCCTTGATTACAGTCGGAAATTTGACATTTCCGATGTGTGTCATCGCAGTAAACTGCTCTGACAAGGAGGATTAGTATGGGGCAGAGTTTTTATGTATACAACAATGGGGATTTAAGAAGGAAAGATAATACATTACGGTTCACATCTTCAGAGGGAGAAAAAAGGGATATCCCAATAGAACGTATAGATGATATTTATGTAATGTCGGAAATGACGTTTAATACGGCTTTTATCAATTACATATCGCAATATGGGATACCTATTCATTTCTTTAATTATTATCATTTTTATACCGGAAGCTTTTATCCAAAAGAAAAATTGCTTGCGGGTCAGCTATTGGTGAAGCAAGTAGAACATTACACAGATTATGAAAAACGGATGCCGATTGCACGAAAATTCATCGAAGCCGCTGCTGATAATATTTATCGGAATCTTCGTTATTATAATGGGCGAGGCAAAGATGTTTCCGGGTATATGAAGGAAATAGATGATCTGAGGAAGAAAATTCCGGCAACGCAGACAGTTGAAGAGCTAATGGGAGTAGAAGGCAATATTAGAAAACATTATTATGCCGCATGGAATACTATTGTTGACCAAGAAATCCATTTTGAAAAACGTGTCATGCATCCACCGGATAATATGATCAATTCCCTGATCTCTTTCGTGAACTCCTTGATTTATGCAAAAGTCCTGAGTGAAATATACCATACGCAGATAAATCCTACGATTAGTTATCTGCATGAGCCAGGGGTGCGAAGATATTCTCTCTGTCTTGATGTTGCTGAAGTATTCAAGCCGCTTATTGGAGATAGGTTGATTTTTTCTTTGCTTAACCGAAGGCAGATTACGGAAGAGAGCTTTACAAAAGAACTAAATTTTCTACATTTAACAAAAGAAGCTTCAAGTCTAATCGTACGTGAGCTGGAAGAACGGTTGAAGAAGACAATCAATCATAAGGAGCTTGGGAAACAGGTAAGTTATCAATATCTGAGTATACGGTAGATAGTGAGTACCTATACAAAACTGGAGCAAACCTGTATGATAGAAACAGATTTGCTCCAGTCTTTATTTCACTTCATTCTTACCAAGCTTCCGGCAGTTCTCTGGCAGGCTTGGTGACCAAGGGAGCAGGTCATCCAAAAAGCTGCGGTCGGGAACATCCAGATGTTTCGGGATCTCGGTAAGCAGATACTCAAAGTAATCATACGGTTTCAGATTGTTTCCTTTTGCGGTTTCCGCAATGCTGTAGATGATAGCGCTGGACTTTGCGCCGGCAATGGTATCAATCATCACCCAGTTTTTCTTGCCGATGCAGAATCCGCGGATGGACTGTTCCGCAGCGTTATTGTCCATCGGCACTTCGCCGTCGTCCAGGAACACTTTCAGGTATTTTTCCTGGTTCAGGGAATAATTGAAACCTTCCCACGTCTTGCTTTTCTGCGGCACTTTCGGGAGGGTTTCACGCACCCATACGAAATAAGCCTCCACCAGGGGCCTTACGCTCAGCTGGCGGCGGATCATACGTTCTTTTGCCGGAAGATCCTTAAGCAGTTTTTCCTCCCGGTAGATGGCCTGTATCATGGTCAGCGCAAGATATGCGCGGCTGTCCTTCTGCTTTGCTTTCGGCAGCGCTTTTACTGCTTCATCAAACC
>CAJTSL010000089.1 GCA_910578845.1 uncultured Lachnospiraceae bacterium | reverse complement strand
CAAATAAGATCAAAGTTTTTTCATTCTCCTATTGACATTTATTAGCTGGACTTTCCTGACTAACGCTTACAAATGCCTTCCCCCTAATCCGCCATATAATATAAGCTCCCTACCTTCTCTATCTGCGCCTTCCCTGCCGTTGCTTCCGTGATCTCCTTCAAAAGCGCTCCCACATCTTCATAAGGGACCGTGGCCTTCAAAGACACGATATCCGTATACGACGGCTCTTCTATCATAATCTTTCTCAATCCCATAATGTACTGGATCTTGCCAATTCCATTATAGTCTGTCGTTATCTTATACTGCGTGCCATACCGCATCGTACAGACCCGGCTTGCCGTCATTCCCGCCTGTGCCGCCTGCGTATAGGCTCGCACAAGGCCTCCTGTCCCAAGCAGCGTCCCGCCAAAATATCTCGTGACAACAATAACGGCGTCCCGCACGTCCATGCCAAGCAGCACTTCCAGGATCGGCTTCCCTGCCGTCCCGGACGGCTCTCCGTCATCCGAGAAGCGCATGACCTGTGCCTTTTCGCCCAGGACATACGCATAACAATTATGCCTCGCATCCCAATATTTCTTTCTCATCGCTTCTATAAAAGCAAACGCTTCTTCTTCCGTCTGTACCGGGCTCACATTGGCTATGAAACGTGACTTCTTCTCTTCAATCTCTCCACTGCCGCCCTGCACGACTGCCTTATATGGCTCTTTATTCTTCTCCGCCTCCATGACCGCGCTTCCAATCTCTTTTATGATATATTTACTGATAGTAATTCCTGCTTTATCTTAACATATACGGGAATAAAAGTGTATAAAATTGTGAACAATTCTTAATATGTTATTAATCTGGAAGAAAAATCCTTTCTTTGAAGCATAATATTTGATATAATGGTGCATGGGTTTGTCAAGAATGGAGGCATTATTATGAATTATGGAAAAAGGGGTGTCAGGAAAAAACAAAAGGCACTCAACGCGAAAGGCGTAAAATGGGGTAAAAAATTAGGCTTTACCTTTGTACAGGTTGTCCTTCTTTTCTGTATCTCTGTCGCCGTCATAGGAGCCAGCGCCGGCATCGGCGTATTCAAAGGCATTCTCGCTACGGCTCCCGATATCAGTAATATCAGTGTTACACCAACACGCTTTTCTACATTTGTATATGACATAGAAGGAAACCAAACAGCTAAGCTCGTGTCTACCGATTCCAACCGTATCCCTGTCAGCATGGATATGGTCCCGGAAGATCTTGCACACGCTTTTGTAGCAGTCGAAGACGAACGTTTCTATGACCATAACGGCATCGACATCAAAGGCATTATCCGTGCCGCCGCCGTCGGCATTAAGAACAAAGGGAAGTTCTCCGAAGGCGCCAGCACCATTACGCAACAGCTTTTAAAGAATAACGTTTTCACCGATTGGACAAGTGAGAATTCTTTCGCGGAAAAAGTACAGCGAAAGATCCAGGAACAATATCTTGCCCTGGAACTCGAAAAATCCATGGAAAAAGACGATATTCTGATAAATTACATGAACTCGATCAACCTTGGACAGAATACACTAGGTGTACAAGCCGCTTCCTTGCGTTACTTCAACAAGTCCGTCAGTGACTTGACTTTATCCGAGTGTGCGGTCATTGCAAGCATTACGCAGAACCCTACGAAATACAATCCCATTACGCGTCCTGAGAAAAACGCAGAACGGCGTAAGAAAGTCCTTGATAACATGTTAGAACAGGGTTATATTTCCCAAGATGAATATGACGAAGCGATAGCTGATGATGTGTATTCCCGTATCCAGGTCGTAGATTCGGAAAATGGAGAAGAAAGCGTGAATACATATTTTGTAGATGCGCTTACCGATGACGTGTTAGAAGATCTGATCGCAGCAGGCTATAATGAAACGCAAGCCTATACGCTCTTATACAGCGGCGGTCTAAAGATTTATTCTACGCAGGATCCTGCAATCCAGAGAATCTGCGATGAAGCATTTACGGATGAGAGCAATTTCCCTGCCAATACCAAATGGTATCTCCATTATGAACTGACCGTTGTGAACAAAAACGGAGACAGGGTCAACTATAGTACTGAAATGTTCCGTAATTACTGGAAGGAGTCCAAGACCGGCTATAACCTGATCTATGCTTCACAAGATGAAGCGTATATGGATATTGATCTCTATAAAGAAGCGATCCTCGGCCCGGACGACGAAGTGTTCAGCGAAATCATCTCCCTGACGCCACAGCCACAAGTCTCTCTTGTCGTTGAGGATCAAAGCACCGGTTATATCGTTGCCATGGTGGGCGGACGTGGCTCAAAATCAGCGAGCCGTACCTTAAACCGCGCTACAGACACCGCAAGGCAGCCAGGCTCGACTTTCAAGATTGTATCTACGTATGCGCCTGCATTAGATAGCGCCGGCCTGACGCTTGCTACCGTCATTAATGACGCACCGTTCAATTATGCCAGCGGGCGCCCGGTCGGCAACTGGTACGGAGAAGCTTACAGAGGCATCTCCACCCTGCGGGAAGGCATCCGGGATTCCATGAACGTCGTAACGGTTAAAGCGCTGACATGGATCACCCCGCAGCTTGGCTTTGATTATCTGAGGAACTTCGGTTTTACGACATTGGTAGACAGAAAGGAAATCAACGGTGAAATATTCTCCGATATCCAACAGTCGCTTGCTTTAGGCGGCATCACCAACGGTGTGACGAACGAAGAGCTGAATGCGGCATATGCATGTATCGCTAATGGCGGGACTTATATCAAGCCCAAGCTATATACAAAAGTAATAGACCATGACGGTAACGTCATATTAGACAATACGACGTCGCAGTCCAAACAAGTCATCAAAGAGACCACCGCTTTCCTACTGACAAATGCCATGGTAGACGTTGTCACAAGCGGTACCGGCGGTTCCGTAAACTTCGGCGGCATGGCGATCGCAGGCAAGACCGGTACGACCTCCGATTATAACGATGTATGGTTCTCTGGTTATACGCCTTACTATACCGCCACTGTCTGGGCAGGTTTCGACAACAATGTAAAATTACGCAACTCGGATGAGAAGAATTTAGCGAAGAAATTATGGCGTGTCGTTATGGCGAAAATCCACGAAGAACTGCCAAACCAGTCCTTCAATATACCAAGCGGCATCGTCACCGCTACCGTATGTTCCCGCTCGGGCAAACAGCCAATTGCAGGCTTATGCGACGGCACGATGCGTTCGGAATATTTCGCGGAAGGCACGGTTCCTACAGAGACATGTGATATCCACTACGCTGGCCCGGTATGTGCCTATGACCAGTTGCCCGCTACGGAATTTTGCCCGTTTAAATATGACGGTATACGTGAACTGCCCCTAATCGAGAATGTGGCATTACAAAGCGGTTCTCCAAATGCCATGACAGAGGTCGTCAATGAAGACGGTTCTACGACTATGGTTCCGGCAATGACCGGAAATATCTGCTCGCATACAGCAGAGTTTTTCGCAAACCCGGAATATGAACAGACTATCGCCGCACAACAAGCCGAGATCAATGCCAGGAATGCTGCGGCAGCAGCCGAAGCAGCGGCGGCAGCGGCGGCGGCCGGTGAGAATCCTCCTGCTCCGCCTCCAGAAGCGGAACAGCCACAAGAATAAATCTCATATAAAAAGGGTATCTGTTCATCAGATACCCTTAATTTCTCTAATCTTTTCTTCCAGCTCTTTAATCCCGTTCTGCGCATTCTGGACTGCAATGCACTGTTCTTCATACTCTGGCTCTGGCTCATTGCCATGCAGCTCAAAGTAGCGCCTGCCAATCTCCATATAGTTTTTCTTTACGACCTCTTCACATGTATTGACCTGGCTTTTCAGATTCGCGATTTCAGCCAGATTTTTCGCCTTATCCGTCATTTCCTTTCCTTTTATGGAAATCGTCTCCCCGATCCTGCTCATGATGCTCTTATCCATGCTCCTCCTCCTCTCTCATCAGATTATGCCTGGTGGCCATCAAACGCTCTTCCACTGCCCAAAAGCCTAAGCGAAATGGAAAACCTAATCAGCCACATATAACAACTGTTTTTGCAAACTCTTCAAATCCATATGCATCATCGAATAATCGGCATCTACCGCTCTTGTCAGCTTAGGCGAGATGCCGGAATGAATGTAAAAAGTATCTATGCCGACTTTCTTTGCCCCTGCAATATCACTGTCTAGATCATTGCCAATCATCAAGGCATGCTCAGGATTGATTTTATATTTCTCCAAAAGGATACGGAAAAAGCGCTCATCCGGCTTCTTCACACCATGATCGGAAGAAATCAAAATCCCATCAAAGCAATCCGCTATGCCCAGATGCCGCAACTCATACTCGGTAAAGATACGCTGTGCATTCGAGAGCAAATAGACGCCTCTTCCCCGATTCCGTAATGATAACAATAGTTCTCTTACTCCGGCATAAAGCTTCACGTGATGTGTCGATAATGCCCGGAACATCTGCCCGGTATGAAGCACTAACGCTTCAGAAGGATTCACGCCTTTAGCCATATATAAATCCAAGAACACCTCTTCTATCGGGATCTCTGGATAAGCCTCATGCGCATACCGTACTGCTTTGCCCTGCTCCGCTTTCTGTGTCCTCTCCTTCTGCGCGCTCTCTTTCCCTTCAACAAGCGCAAGATAAGCTGTACGCAATTCCTCCGGCTTATATGCAGCTCCATGATAGCCATAGAATAAGCTCATTTTATTCCATAACGCACGTTGTCCCTCATCAGTCCGGATATCAACAAGCGTACCATATAAATCAAAAATATAATCCTGATATAATTTCATTTCCATAGATAATTCCTGCTTTATTTTTTCAACTGTCGCATTAGGACTTTCTTCTCTTATCCTTTTGCCGTCATAAGATAGCGTCTTTTTATCATGCCTTACCCATTACTCTAAGGTACTGCCATGTATGACTTTCTCATAAGGCTCCAGCATGCCCTCTGTCATTTTCGCCTGCACCGCTGCCTTGCTCTTAGGCATCCTAAGAAGCATCCCTACAAGCTTCATGAACAGAAGCGTACGGATCTTCTTCTGTGGGAAGTCATACAACTGATGTTTTTTATAGAATTGGTGATCGGCATGCATAATCCCTTGCATCTCATAAACTAAATCCCTGAAGATCTTCTTCCCGCCAATGCCATAGAAATTCTCATTGACTCTCATCCGATGAACAAGCGCGTATGCAAGCTTATCCGCACATGTCCGGATACAATCGCCCCCTACGCCTTCATTTGTCGCTATGCCTGCTAAGAAATTACCGCCTACCTGGCTCCTGCCCTCCAAAATCATCTGTAAGTTCTCTTCCTTCGAGAACTCCCCGTCAATCAAATATGCCGTCGGCTTTCCCATCGTCACCATACGGTGCCCGTTGCAAAACTGTCTGTCATCATAAGTCTTGAATAAGGTCCCCATTGAATGATCCTTTATGGAAAATGCATAAACAATGCTATCTGCCTTCTGGATCTTCCTCAGCAATTCATGGAACCCATCCTGATAAACACAATCACCCTCAGTAGCACAATGAAAGCACCCAAGGCAGCCGCCACGGAATGAAAAATTCTGTAGATTCACCACATGACTGGCAAAAGGAAGCGCCTTTCTGAAATCAACGATCATCTGGCGCAATCTCCTGTTTTCTTTCGTGCAGTCGGTTACAATGACGACATGGTATTTTTCGCTTTTCTCGCGTGTAGGCGCTTTGTCCTGCCCCTGCCTTTCTTCGTAAGCTTCCTGCCCCTGCTTTATTATATGTTTGACATAATTCCAATATGTAATGACCTCTAGCTGTCCCTTTTTCGCCAGAAGATCATCCATGTCCGCTGAAAAGCCGCGTATTGTACACATGCCCATATCCTTACAGTTTTCTTCGATATAACGATGCGCCGTTACGTCATAGAAATGCTTCGACGTTGTGATCTGTGTCGCATATTTCCCTGTAAAATCAATCCCCTGCTCTTTCATAAGCGCAATGAAACGATGAAGCTGTGAAGGTGCGATAAAAGCATAGACAGGATAAGCAAATACAATCAACTGCGCCCATTTGACAGACGCTGCCACACCGGACATGTCCTGTTCCCATACACCGATCTGCGCTCCAGCATGGATCACATCAAACTCATCTTTCGGGAATTTCTTCTGCAAAAAACGTATTGTCTGATAAGTTATACTATTCTTCCCCTTCGGGCTCCCATTAATTACTAAAACTCTCATCGTAAATGTTTCCTCCTTAGCAAACTACCTATCACAGCCAAGCTATGACTCAAATCCGAATAGCCATAAATGAAAAAAAACTTAAGATACCTTCTCATACTGTTATTGTATCAGCACGTCATGCGTTATCAGATAATAGCCATCCTGTAGCTCCTCGATCGCCCAGTTCATCAGATAATAAGTGGCATTTAACTGCGACAGGGCGTTATCCATATATCCCTGCCTGTAGCCTTCCGTCTGATAAGCGCCATACACGTTCTGGAAAAGCGCTTCCCCGCTAATAACGTTCTGAAAGCGGTAGCTTCCCTTCCCTGTCTGGACAAGGTTATTATAACAGTTGTTATAGTAATCTTCCAACGTTGTAAAAGCGCTCTCCGGCGTAACGCCAAGATCAGCAAGCCTTCTTCTCCCATCCACCGGCACATCATTATTGTCCGTATCCCCGCCGGAATCCGGCTCTAAGTTCCGATAAGCGGTTCCGTTACAAGGCGGCAGGTTGACTGAAAGCTCCTGGCGCAAATGCGTCCTGGCATAATCCGCATCTGTTTTATTAAAATAGTCATATGTGCCTGCTCCGGTGTCATCCCACGTCGTATCGACATTATAGTAGCCGTCATCAAGCGCTACGATGTTCCACGCATGGTTCTCTCCTGCATATCCCGTACAATAATAGCAAGGGATCCCTAACTGCTGTAACATATACTGATATGCCCTCGCATAACCGGCACAGACTGTCCTGCCGTTTACAAGCGCACTGTATGCGCTTTGGTTCATACTGGCAGAAGCATCATAATCCACTCTGGAAATCAAACTATTATGTACATATTTTTCCTTATCATAATTGCTGCTAAGAACCCTGGCTCCATCCGTTATTGCTTTTGCTTTCGTCTCAAAATTCAATTTCTCCTGTTCCAAATTATCAGCCGTGGAATTAAACTGCAAATTGATTTCCGCGCACTGCCCATTTTTTTTATATTTACAGGAATATGCCGTATCCATCCAGAAAAGCTCTGGGTGGTCATTATAAACCGCTGCAAAGATATTCCGAAGCGAACCAACCGAAACGCTCTCGATCGGCGCAAATCTGCCATTCAACGCCATCGCATTGGCATAAATCTGACGATATAGATGTTTTCCCGTATCATCTAACATCGCATAATAAGGATAAAACCGCGCATCAAAATTAAGCCCGTCTCCAGTCTGCCCTACGTCTATCTCATTCTGTAGCCATGCGGCTTCTTCGTCATCAATTTCACTATTATTATCCTGGATTGGCTGGTATCCGTTCTTCCCGGCTACATCCGCCGGTGCAGTGATCCCATAAATCCTAAGATCGTTAGGCACATTTCCTGTCTGCCACTCGTCCGAATTGCTCACTGGCGCAGGACGCGTCTCATACACAGGCTTATCTGATTTGCCTTCGGTACTATCCTTGTCTTCCTGGACGGAATCAGCAGCATCCTTCTCATCGTCTTCCGATGCGTCCGATGTGTCGGCTAAGAGGCTATCCTGCTCCTCACCATCGCCTATAACGCCATTATCGTTTTCGCCATCACTGTCCACATCCGCGCTATCGTCCACATCCGCGCCATCATCTTCCTCTTGTGCCAAATGCAGCTTATCCGCAATTTTCTCCGACATTTCCGGCTTCACGGCACATAAGCCAATCAGCGCACAACATAATATAAAAAACAAAAGCAAAGCATATAAGATTTTCTTCAATACATTCATCCTTATCCCCTCTTCAGTTCCCTCTAATATTCCTTACTGATGTCCGTCACGCCATATAATTGCTCAAAGGCCTCTAAATCCTTGCTGCTTCGTATCAGCATGACTTCCTCGAACTTACCGCTGCGGATATCCTTAAATCCCGCTACTTGCTCCCCATTACAGATACTACATTTTATGACAGGCTTATAATTCTCTTTGTCATATTCCTGCTGCCGGATAACAGCTTTTTTACCAAACATAACCTATGCTCCCCTTTACTGCTTTTTCTAACCTGTCCCTTGTTTCCCCTGCTCTAGATCCTCCTCCGGCTCCCTTTTATAACTATATTGTACCATTTTATGCATCATTTCACAATGCCAGTGTTAACATGACCATACCTCTTTGCTTGTTCCACTTTTTACTTTACCTATATCATATCATAAATAGAGGATAAATTCGCCTTCTCTATTCACATATTTACAAATATTATACGCTATTTCAACATGAAATAAAATAAGTTTTGTTTTCAGTAACTTTCAACGGACAATCAAAGGCCCGTCTTTAGGATTTAGCACTATGATTCTTTGGAAGCAACTGAATACCCAATACATTGACAGTCAGCATTTATGCTGGCTTTTTTCTTTTTTCAATACTTGACAAATAATTTATTTTATGATTGATAGTATAGTGCTATAGTGTTATAATGTAGATGGGTGATATCTATGGCTTATTTTCTAAAAAAAACAAACAATAAAAAGGGCACTTACCTACAGATCTACGAAAGTTATTATGATCCTGAACGTAAAGGCGGTGCCCATCGTTCCTACAAACCAATCGGATATGTTCATGAACTGCAGGAAAATGGTATGGAT
>CAJTSL010000088.1:3057-8847 GCA_910578845.1 uncultured Lachnospiraceae bacterium | reverse complement strand
TAGAAACTTGTTAACCAAGTAGTCTTATTGACTACATCATTATTATACTAGGAGGGGGACATACGATGATAGGTATTTATTTTATATGTTTTTTTGGTTTTCCATTTTTGGCAGTGTTCCCGGTCAGGCGTGTTGCAGGGAAGAAGGTTTTGCTGGATCAGGATGATACAGATGTATGGAAAGGGATCGCCGCTTGTCTCATTATCCTTGCACACCTGATCATACCGATGAAAGAGGAGCTTAAAGGAATCGGCGTGGCGCTACATATTTATAGGGTCACTGGAGGCATGGGCGTATTGATTTTTTTCTTTATCTCCGGTTATGGGATTTATAAGGCATATGCAGACAGGAAAAGTTTGGGCGTGGCATTTTGGCAGAAGCGTTTATCAGCTGTGTATGTCCCTTCGGTAGTGATCCAATTTCTTGCCTGCCTGGCCATCATGTGGCAGGATCATAATTTCAGTTTGCAATGGCTGTTCTTTTATAGCTTTTTGGGTGCGTGGTTCATCGTTGCCATTATGATACAATATTTCATTTTTTATATTTCCTGGGAAATATCGCGTGGGAAGAAGAAAAGACTGGTTATTTTAAGCTTTTTAGGAAGCATTGCTGTGGCGGCATTATTTTATATATTTGATTGTAATCCGCGCTGGTATAATGGTTTGTTTTTGTTCCCATTTGGTATGTTAGCCGGTTATTTAGAGAAAAAGATAATTGATGTCATGCCCAAAAAGTGGGCGACATGTCTGTTCGTATCCGGTAGCGCATTTATCCTATCGGGGGGGGTATTCACTTATGGAAAGGGACATTATCTAGGCATAGATTTGTGCAAAGTTTTGGCGGGGATCTGTTTAAGTGTTTTCATATGTGCCTTATGTGCGAGGATCCGCCTTTGCTCTGACGTGATGCGCTATATCGGGAAGCGTTCATTATTTTATTATTTAATACATTTGAATCTGTTGGAAGTCTGTGAAAAGATAGGGATAAGCCATATCAAAATATTTTATCTGGTTTGCATACTAGTGCCATGCATGGTTGAAATATCTTACAAGATATGCGGGGGCTGTAACCACAGATTAAAACGCCTATGACCTCGTTTTATTCCCGCGGGCAACGAGCCAAGTCAAGTACGAATAGCAAAAAGGTATAACCTAAGAAATATATCCCTTTATCATATAGAAAGGAAATCACTAATGTATACTGCGTGCAAAAAGGTATATTTAACAGACATTTGCATCGGTTTTTTATTCACCCTGTCGATGGTTTTTGTTTTCAATATAGAAATTACAGGATTTCCGCTATATGTCCTGATTCTTTTCCTGAGCGTGTCTGTCTTAACAGTTGCCAACAATTTCGTGGATAAGCTGGGAAAGCGGACGCTCTTTTTTAGAAAGGACCGGACGGCTATTGCAGCGCTCATAGTGGTCGGTTATGAGCTGGCATTAACAGTGTTCTTTCTCTTTGCAGATGCGGAAAAAGACGCGATTGATTTTTCAGCTAATGCAGTCGCCATTGCATTTGCCCTGTTATATCTTGTATTCTCGGAACGAATTATATGCCGTAAATTGTATTTTGAGATCATTGTTTATAGCGGGCTGCTTGTCGCAGGCGTATTTGTTTTTGGCTGTGTGACAGGTAGGGAATCAGTTATACGGGAGATGATGTGGGAAAATTCCGGGGAGGCGGCATCTTATTTGCTTTTGGTCTGTATGTGCAGCGTTTATTTATATTGCTTTTGCAAAGATAGGCTGCGCGCTAGCTTCTACTTACTGGTTTTTGCGATTACGCTTTTGGCGCTTCTTTTGAACCATGATATTTTAAGTTTTTGGATATTGGCGATTTACTTTCTGGCAATGCCAATCGTCCTTCGGCCAACTGCTAAACTCGTGAAAAGGGACATGCAATTGTTTTTCTTATTTGTTTTCATGTTAAGCAACAGGAGCCTTTTGATGGGAAATATGGTAACTGCACAGGAAAAGATACCTTCTACTTTACAACATAGCATGTATATAGATTTGTTATTACTCATTGGCGGGTTAATTTACTTCCGTTATTGGGAGGAGATCCCAGAGAAGATAGACTTAGAGCGGCTTGTGTTGCGGAAAATGCGGCGAGGCTATCAAGTATTGATGAGAACTATTTTGCTTTTCCTTTCTGGGACAATAATTGCAGGAGAACCTTTCCATAGCTTTGTGGCTCCTTTGCTAGAAGGAATCCGCCAAAATAATAGTAGTTTTTCTTATGTTTTCCGTCAGATGGGGATGGCAGGCGGCATTTTACTGATCGCTCTTGTAGCCGTATTAGCCAGGAAGATGTGCCGGAAGTTTGCTTTCGACAGACCTGTTACAGGGTTCCTGATTTTGGTTTCTTCCATTTTCTTGCTCCAGCTTTTGTTCTGGACGCCGGATGTGAACACAGTGACAATTTATCTGTTACTGTTTCTATTTGCCATCCATTATGAGGAAGCAAGAATGGAAGTAACGAGCATAAAGCTGCGAAAAGAGTCATTAAAGGAATTGTATAAAAATACCTTAAATATCCAGCCAGGAAAGGAGTACATAGAAAATGAAAAGAGTATTAGTAATGATCGGGATCTGTTGGGGGATTTTAGGAGGCAGTAGGGGCGTCATGGATGTGCTTGCCGCGCCAAGCGAAACGACCGCACAGACAGAAGCGTTTTCAGAAACGGAAGGCGCACCGGAGATAACGGAGCCATTGTCAGGAACAGAAGAAAATGTGACTAGCCTTAGCCAGATTATGTCCGTGAACAGAAGTGTCGATATGAAGGCACGACCGGAAGCGGGGGCGGAGACGCTAATGACTTATGAAACAGGAGCGCTTATTTTTGTAACAGGTGAGACTGCGGACGGATGGTATCAGGTTCTTTATCAGGGTAAGGTTGGGTATGTAGATAAAAATGCTTTGCAGATGCAAGAAATGGATGTAGAAGGTCTGGATGCTGAAATGTCAGCGAATGAAGAAGAAGGAAAATTAGTCGTGGAAACGGTAGAGAAATACAATATGGAGGCAAAGCAATCCAAAATATGGGGCGGGGTCATTATCCTGCTTGTCGTTGCTATTTTTGCAATCGGCATTATCTCGGCTGTCAAATCGAGGCAGGAGGAAGAACCAAGAAAACCATATCAGAAAAAGATCAAAGTAGAAGATTGGAATAATTGATAAAATTTCATGCGTAAATACTTGACAATCCTTCTAAAAGTCAGTTAATATGGATACGGCAAAAGTGTTTATTTTGGTTCTTACTTAAGCATCATATACTTAGGTGAGAACCAATTTTAAGTTTTGTCTCATTTTTAACATAGAGGCAATGGAAAGGCATGGGTTTAAAGAATGGAAATGAACGACGGCTTAATTGTAGAGGGGTATCATTTTGCTACATCTGCGGATGCTGAGGCAGCAAGGCTGGATGAGAAAAGGATCAAAAACCTGGAAGATAATCTGGATTACCGGAAACCACAAAATGTGCTCATGCTCTATCATAAAGCGTTGGATACAAGAATATTCCAAACGCCGATCGGCTATGCCTATTTATTACAAATACAGGAACATTTGAAGCGATGCGGCATACAGGAAGACAAAATCAGGCCGATTCCGCTCAATGTGACTTTCAGTAACAAAACGGAAGCGAACCGTTCCATCCAGCGGAGCATTGCTTCCAGACGGCCAGAGTATAAAGGCCGGTTCCAGACGTCGGTCTGTTTGAATATCATTATGGTGATCGTCATTGTTTCGATGTTTGTCATATCTTTGAAAAGCGATTATCCCAATATTATCAATTATCGAACGAAAATCCTCAATGAGTATTCCGAATGGGAACAAGAGCTCACACAAAGGGAGAAGGAGCTGCGGGAAGCGGAGCGGAAGCTCGATACGCCATAAAATTTCTTTACAGATACGGCTGTTTCGTCACAATTCTGACATAATTACAGGATATACTAAAAAATGATATCGCAATGTGACAGCATGGTTGAAGAAAGGATGGTTTTTCCGGTGGAGAGATTGAAAATATTGGTAGTAGACGACGAAAGCCGTATGCGGAAACTTGTAAAAGACTTCCTTACGAAAAATAATTACGATGTTGTGGAAGCAGAGGACGGCTCTCAGGCATTGGATATTTTTTTCGCCCAGAACGATATTGCATTGGTGATTTTAGATGTGATGATGCCCAAATTAGACGGCTGGCAGGTGTGTAAAGAAATCCGCGCTTATTCGGGCGTGCCGATTATCATGCTGACGGCGAAGGCGGACGAGAGAGACGAATTACAGGGATTCGAGCTTGGCGTGGATGAATATATATCCAAACCGTTCAGTCCCAAAATCCTGGTTGCCCGGGTTGAGGCAATTCTAAGAAGGACGAATCAGGTCAGTGCCGACGACATGTTAGAATCAGGTGGCATTTCCATCAATAAGGCTGCACATATTGTAACGATAGAGGGCAAGCAGGTAGAATTAAGCTATAAAGAATTTGAGCTTTTATCTTATTTCATAGAAAATCAAGGAATTGCGCTATCAAGAGAGAAAATTTTGAATAGTGTCTGGAACTATGACTATTTTGGCGATGCAAGGACAATTGACACCCATGTGAAAAAACTCCGTAGCAAAATGGGGGAGAAAGGCGATATGATTAAGACAATTTGGGGCATGGGGTACAAATTTGAGCCACAGCTATAAAAGCGGATGGTTTGGTGGAAAATATGTATATGACAGAACAGATTCCGATACCGGGAGGAATCCTTTCCTATGATATCTTAGGGCAGAGCCATGCAAGCTGCGCCGGAAACGGTACGCTCTGTATCGTTTCTTATAGAGGCGATGCGGAGGAGATTGTGATTCCGGCACAGATAGAAGGGCGGACGGTGACCGCAGTCGGTAAAAAAGCCTTTTTCGGGAACCGGTATCTGCGAAGCGCTAAGCTTCCTCATACCATAGAAGTAGTGGGTGACTGGGCATTTTCCGGGTGTCGTATGCTGCATAAGATAGAATTCCCTAAAAAAGAGATTTCCTTTGGCAGACATGTCTTCCAAAAGTCGGATAAACTGCAAGAGATTTTGCTCACAGGGGAGGACAAAGGCTTTGCAAGCCTGCTTGCTGTAGCGGTGACTGTTTTGGAGGCGGAATATCTGCTTTCCCCGTTTCAGGTTGGGAGCGATAGCTGGTATCAAAGCGTGGATGCCTGTATTCTTGCATTTTTAAAGGAACCGGAGGAGAGCATCTTGAAAGATTTGGTATATTGCGCGGAAGAGGATATGGGCGCGAAGCAAGAAGCCTGTCTGCGCAAACATGCCTGTCGGAAAGCAAATGTTGCCTTTTTGCGGTTATTACATCCGGCAAAGATGACAACCGTCATGAAGCGGCATTTGACGGCATATTTACGGGAAAGGACAAAAGGAAGCACCGACGAAGCCGCATGGGAAGCCTTGAAGGCATGCCCGGGGAATAAGTTATCCTATTGTGATAAATTATATGAAATTGGTGGCATCAGTGAAGAGAACATACATGATGCCTTAGATGATTTAGGCGAAGACAATATTGAACTTAAGGCGTATCTATTGCAAAAGTGGCAAGACAGACAGCAAGAGGCAGGGATATGGACTGCGTTGGATTGGGAATAGGGAGCTGCAATCCATTAAGTGGATGCGGTGGCAACTTTCCCTAATTTGTTCATTTCGGCCAAACTTTGCTTATGGAAAGGGAATTTTGTAATTACTTATGGAGATGATGAATAGGTGATTGCGAAACTAAGTTTTGGCAACTGCACAGTATACAAAT
>CAJTSL010000088.1:0-3047 GCA_910578845.1 uncultured Lachnospiraceae bacterium | reverse complement strand
TTAAAGTACAGCGTCTAAGTGCCGACGGTGCCAAAGTACCCTGCTCGTGATTTTGTCTATTTTGCATAATTAGGTTTTGGGAAATTAGAGTTTCGCAATCACCTAGATGATGTATATGGAAAGGAAAAAAATGGGGCAGGATATTTTGGTAGAACAGATGGATGATGAAAACATAGAGCAAGTCATAGCTATGTTAGACGGTTTTGCGAGTTCCGAGGCAAGCAGATTAAAGATTGACGTATCAGAAACAGTGGCAGAAGGAGAAATGAAACGCCAGTATCACCACGGGCGCTGTGACATTGGCAGCCCATGGGCAAAGGGGAGCGCTTTTGACATACTCGAAGACGAATAACCCAATATGAAAGAAGACAGAAAGGAAAGACAATGAAATATTCGATCCAAAAACAATTTGCAGGTGTCTTTTGCTTTCTCATGGTAGGAACGATAGTGCTGTGCTGGTTTATCAACAACACCTTTTTGGAGCAGTATTATATAAATAATAAGCAGAATGTGTTGATGAATGTATATAATTATATTAATACTGCTTCGAACGAAGGGAAAATTAGTACGGAAGAATTTGATATTGAATTCCAGAGAATAAGCGGTAAATATAATATTAGCTTTATTTTGTTGGACGCGGAGACGCAGACGTTGAAGGCGTCAGCACACAATTATGAGATTTTGAGCAGGCAGCTTTTAAACAATATATTTGGCAAAGAAAGCGATCCTGATGACCAGATGCTGGTAAAGGGAGAAAACTATGAAATCTGGATTATGATGGATGACTGGACGAAGACAGAATATGTGGAGATGTGGGGAGTTTTAGACAATGGGAATCTTTTCTTATTCCGCAATCCATTGGAGAGCATTAAGGAAAGCGTGAAGCTTGCTAACCGGTTCTTGGCATATGTCGGTGTTTTTGCAGTGCTTTTAAGCGCCCTGATCGTACTATGGGTGTCAGGTAAAATCACGAGGCCCATCATGGAGCTGACCAAAATATCACAGCGGATGATCCATTTAGATTTCGATGCCAAATATAGCGGAAAAAGCAAGACGGAGATTGCATTGCTTGGGCATAATATCAATGAGCTCTCCTGCATTCTGGAAAAAACAATTTCGGAATTAAAGAGCGCGAATAACGAGCTACAAAAAGATATTGAGAAGAAAAATGAGATTGATGAGATGCGTAAGGAATTTCTGTCGAATGTGTCCCATGAACTGAAAACGCCGATCGCATTGATCCAAGGATATGCGGAAGGACTAAAAGAGGGCATTAATGATGATGCTGAAAGCAGAAGCTTCTACTGTGATGTCATTATGGATGAAGCTGCAAAGATGAATACGATGGTGAAAAAGCTTCTGACCTTGAACCAGCTTGAGTTTGGCAATGATGTAGTGGCAATGGAGCGGTTTGATATTGTTTTTCTGATCCGTAATTATATACAGTCGTCGGAGATCTTGACGAAGCAGAAAGAGATTTCTGTCCGTATGGAAGAATATGAGCCTATTTTCGTTTGGGCGGAAGAGTTTAAGACAGAAGAAGTTTTTATGAACTATTTTAGCAACGCGATCAATTATGCGACGCACGAGAAAATCATAGACGTGAAATTGCTGAAAAATGAGAACAAAGTCAGGGTTTCCGTATTTAATACAGGAAATCCGATACCGGAAGAGAGCCTTTCGCATCTATGGGAGAAATTCTATAAAGTGGATAAGGCGAGGACACGGGAATATGGCGGAAGCGGGATTGGCCTCTCAATCGTCAAGGCAATTATGGAATCCATGAATCAGGATTATGGCGTTAAGAATTATAGCAATGGCGTGGAATTCTGGTTTGAACTGGAATTGGCGTAAACGGCAGGGGGGACAATAGGCATTTTAGGCATATGGTCTTTGCCGCAGGATTTTTGTGAATAAATAATTTGTCATAAAACAAATTATAGAGTATAATGTACAAGTAGGCCAGAAGGCGATGATCCTATTCCAATATGGGTGATTCTGCTCTAATTATATAAATAGAATAAATTATATAATTGGAATATATAATAGTAATTTTCATATATATAGAAATCTTCAGGCCAATATAGATAGGGGAGAATGTGGTTTCAGTGAAAAAGATAAGTGTATTATTATGTAGCCTTGGCCTTACCTGCATTCTGGCAGGATGCGGCAGGGAAGTAGAATTGACGGAAGAGGAGAATGAAATAATCACAGAATATGCGGTCAGTCTGCTGCTTAAATATGATAAGAATTATAATGACCATTTAGTAGATCTGGCGCTTTTGGAAGAAGAGTTGGACAGTGAGACGGAAGAAGACACACCGTCAACAGAAGATGCTGCACCGGAGAATAATCCGCAGGATACCGAGCCGACAACTACGGAAGTTGTGGATGCCACAGAGGAAATACAGGCTTCATCCATTGAAGAGTTTTACGGGATCCAAGGATTCTCTTTCCAGTATGTAGGCTATGACATGACGGCACAATATCCGGCGATGGCAGAAAACCCGGAAGATGCATTTTTTGCAATGGAAGCAACGCCAGGCACACAATTGTTAGTCTTGAAATTCCAGGCAATCAACCAGAGCGGCGCGGAAGCGGAACTGGATATGTTACGTTATGGAACAAAGCTTAAAATATCCGTTAATGGAGAAGCTTCCAAGAATGCTTTATCAACTATGTTGTTAGATGATTTGCAGACATACCGCGGAACCGTAGGAGCATATGAACTGGCGGAGCTTGTAGCGGTTGTAGAAGTGCCGACAGGGACGTCCGTGGAAAATCTTTCTCTCATGTTGAAAAATGATACTGATAGCGTAACACTTGTTTTACAGTAAATCAGTAAATTATAGGCAGCTTAAAAACCCCGTATTTTAGGGGTTTTTTTGGTGAAAAAGAAATTTTTGTAAAAAAATTTCAAAATTTATCAAAATATGTGTTGACAATACAATTTTATGGTGATATACTCAATATCGTTGCGGCGGTAAATAAAGCAAACGCAACAAGAACAACAAACGCACATTGACAAACGAACAGTAATGCAACCC
>CAJTSL010000087.1 GCA_910578845.1 uncultured Lachnospiraceae bacterium | reverse complement strand
TCCGACTCCCGTTTTGTTCATTTTGACCGGACTCGTGGCTTGAAATTGCTGTTTCACAATCGCCAATATGTTTCCTTCATAATATTTTTTCATAAAGACGGAACCAGGGGATCCCATACGCCTCGTATCCCAGGCTCACTGTCCCGGCTAACTGATACCCGCATTTCCGGTAAAGCTGTTCTGCGGGGATATTATCTTTTACGACATCTAACCTGATGCTTATGCACTGTTCTTCCCGCGCCATCCGTTCTGCAAACTGCAATAGCCTGAATCCAATGCCGCGCTTTAGGAATCCGGGATGGACAGCAAGCGTATGGATTACACAGATATGATCATAATCATCCCTGGTCAGCCACTTGCCATTTCTATACCCTTCTTCCGGCTGGTGGTTTAAAATAACCGTTCCAATCGTTTTCTGCCCCATCTTAGCAATGTACAACGTATTCGCCGTTATCCCTTTCCCTGCATCGTGGCGGGTCGGATAAATGTCTTTGTTCCATCTAGGGTAATTCCGATGCGCTTCTAAGTAATCACATATCTCTTCATACAGCTTCGCAATGTCATCAAGATCTGCTTCAACGGCTTTTCTGATCTGAATATCCTCTTCCATGCGCAAATCCTCCTTTTTACCACTTATCATCCCGGTACTTTCAGGCCTCATCTTCCCGCCATGCTGCATCCGCCTCCCACTGGCACTCTATGATGCGCATATCAGAAAACGTTGCCTGATAGGAGCCATCCGTCGGACTGCAAGCGTAAATGCCATAAGTAATTTTATCCGCGCCCTCCAACATATGGAAGATCCTCATCTGCTTAAAGTTAACGCCATCTTCGCTGCATTCAATACAATAATCACTATTCCTGCGCGAGAAACGGTACCACATGCTTTTGATCGCAGAAGAAATATCTGTCGTTGCCCAGTCAGAGTAGCCGTGGTTCGTAACAACGCTGCCCAGCCGCTGTATCTTCTCATTTTCATATTCTATGGATGCTTTAAACCAGTTATCGCTATCCAGATACATTGCCACGCCACATTGGTCAAAACGGCATGTGCTTTCAAATTCAGTCTTCACAACGAATGAGAAAAATTTCTCACTTGTTTCAATCTGTAACACCGGGGCATTGTCATTCTGAAAGCCATAATAGGTGCGCGCCCATAAATCCGTCCCCTTTTCCGTCATGATGACTACTTTGTCCTCTCCGATTTCTTCCTGTTTTGGTTTCCTCGTCCATTTCGGATCACACTTTAGAAAATCCATTTTCTTTTCCTCTCTTTCGCTTTTCACTTTTTCTCATTTTATTCCGTTTATGCTCTTTGTTCTATTCTCATTTTCCTGCAAAGAATGATCCCTACAAGTAACAGCACCGGAAAGACAATGCCTGCCAGAACGCCCACCTTTAAATTGTCCCCTAGCGCGCCTGATACCATCCCGACCACTGTAGGCCCCCCGGAGCATCCGATATCCCCGCCTAAAGCTAGCAGTGCAAACATAGCCGTGCCGCCCCTTGGAAGAGCCGCTGATGCCTTACTGAAAGTCCCGGGCCACATGATCCCGACTGACAATCCACAGACCGCACAGGCAACCAGGCTAAGCTGTGGGAATGGGAAAAGCGCGATTCCCAGATAGGCAAGGATGCACAGTAGACAGCTATAGACCATAAACCGCTCTAAGTGGATACGGTCACCGTATTTTCCATAAAACGCCCTGGATGCCCCCATTAACACTGCAAACGCCATCGGCCCTGCCAGATCGCCTGCCGTCTTAGAGATCCCCAGTCCCTTTTCGGCAAAGGTAGATGCCCACTGGCTCACTGCCTGCTCACTGGCTCCTGCACATACCATCATTACAAGCAGCACCCAAAACACCTTGATGCCAAACAAGTCTTTTAACCGAAGCCCTGTCTCTCCCTCCTCCATCAGCGACGCTATCGGTACTTTGGTAAATACGAAAGCATTGCTGATCGGGATTAACGCCCACGCCCATGCAAGCACTCTCCAATTCCCAATTCCTACTATATAGAAAAACAACGTTGAGAGCAACACGACTCCCGCATGTCCCCAGCAGTAAAAAGAATGCAACATGCTCATTGCCTTCTCCTTATTGTCTGAAGGACAGGCTTCCACCACCGGGCTGACAAGAACTTCCAGCAAACCGCCGCCGATAGCATATACCATGACCGAGATCAAAATCCCCATAAAGGGGGAAGGCAGCATCTGCGGCAACACCGTTAAGAGCAGCAGCCCTGCCGCAGACAATACATGCGCCGCCACCATCGCCGCCCGGTATCCTATCTTATCCACAAATCCGATAGAAATAAGATCCACCAGAAGCTGTATCCCAAAGTTAAAAGTCACTAACAGCGTAATCTGCGAAAGAGGGATCTGATATTCCCTCTGAAACGTCAGAAACAATAAGGGGACAAAATTATTGACAATCGCCTGTACAATATATCCCACAAAACATGCCGTAAGCGTTTTATTATATTTGTTCTTCATTTCCCTTGCCTCCCATTTAGCCTTACTTTTCTTTTAGCCAGCTTTTCTTTTAGCCTTTTTTTCTTTCGCTTTACTTTTCTTTCGCATTGCTTTTCATTTAACTTGGATTATATCGCATATTCCTTGCTAAATCATTGCACATAATCGCATATTTATGGTACAATATCACAATCTATATATTTTCAGATAGGGAGGCTTGGCATGGGAACATTCAAAATCACGACCGATGATACGCTCATGGAAATGATACAGCATGGCAACGGAAGTTATCCATTCGCGTATTACCTGGAAGATATCTGGCAGTTTGATTTCCACCGCATTGACTGGCACTGGCACCATGAACTGGAATTCGTGTCTGTCGCAGAAGGCGTCGCTATCTGTCTTGTAGGCACGGAGAGAATAGAATTGCCCGCTGGCTGTGGCATTTTCATCAACAGCGGCATCCTTCACCGCTTCGAAGCCAAAGACCGCGCCATAATCCCGAATATCGTTTTCTCGCCAGCTCTGCTGGCTCCGGAGAAAAGCCTTGTGTATGAACAATACATCCATCCCGTTATCCGGTCTTCTCTCGCGTACCAGATATTCGATCCACAGATTGTATGGCAAGGCCATGTCCTACAGATTCTGTCACAGATTTATACGTTACAGGAAACAGAGGGAAAAAATGAACTGCATACCATGCAGCTTCTTTTACAGATATGGGATCTTCTATACCGACATTTAGACACAGCCTCCCGTTTCGCCCAAGCACGGCAGTTAAACCATCAACAAGCCAGGCTCCAGCTCATGATGCAATATATCCATGACCATTACAGGGAGGGGATCTTACTTGAAGAAATTGCCGCCTCCGCCTCTGTCAGCGTTAGCGGCGCCCTACAGATTTTCAAATCCTTCATCCACGCTTCGCCGGTAGCATACCTCATCCAATACCGACTGGCACAGGCTGCTAAGCAGCTCCACACTACAGGGAAGACTGTTGCCGCCATAGCAGAAGAAACAGGATTTACAAATGCAGGGTATTTCTGCCGCAAATTCAGGCAGCATTACCATATGAGCCCCAATGAATATAGAAAAAAAGGGGATAGCGCCGGCTCTGTTCATACTGCCCGCTAACCCCAATCTGCTTATCCTATGGATCAAACCGATAGCTCTCTCCATAAAACTCCAAAAACCTCGCATTGGGAACCAGTCCTAAGTCCGGGATGACCGGTTCCTTTCCGCTCCACTCCCCCGAAAGCATGATCGTACAGATCTCGGGACAGCTTTTTAAGAAGGAATAGTCCGTCACTAACGGCGTATATAGATAAAGATACCGTAGCTCCCCGCAATTTGCAAGGACAGACAGATCCGTAATCTTCAGGAATCCTGCCGGGTTCTCATCCCCGCAAACATAAGCGCCCAGTAACTGCAATAACCGTAACTCTTTTAACTCCGAAAGAAAGCCAATGTCCTCCACAAGCGTATCCATATATAGGGAAAGCTCCTTTAGATGCGTCATATTAGCAATAAAAGACAGATCTTCTGTCTTAATATTGAACACCGAGAATTTTTCTGCTTCCGTGAAATATCCTAAATCCTCATAAGCAAATGAACTATCCTCATCCAGATAGATTTTCTCCAAATGCCCGTTACAATTTAAGTATAGCACCGGCCCGCCCTTCGCCAATGGGTCGTCAGACACGGGACGGCTCCACGGATCATACTGGGTGCAATCAACCTCTGTGATGACCGCCATATCGCTTGCCATTAGCGGACGCTTTTGAAAGGCTGCGCTTTCCTCTTCCGTAAGCTGCCAAAGCGCAGTGAGCGCATTGCGGACTGCCTCTTCGAGCATAGGCTCCGTCCATATGATTTCATGGTCATCCGGGTAATTTTGATCCGGCCTCTTAGCATAGACAACGTAATCTTCCATCGCCGAAGTAAACAGATTATGTAATTCCGGGTAATCCCAGTCCCAGGCGCCCACATTATCTGCCATCTTCGTATATCCCATGCCAATCCTTCCCCCGAAATCTTCAAAGCTCGCGGCGATATAACGGGTTACATCAAGCAAGCGCCCATCCGCTGGCTTCCCTTCCTCCTTTTCCCGTTTGCCGATGACTTCCGCCATGTTCCGTTCTCCCAGCCGGTAGAATACGACATATTCCATAACCGCTTCCCCGGTGTCAAAATCAAAAGAATATCCGCATAAGTCACAGCCATTCTCTACCGTATATTTTTCAAATACAAGATTAGACACCCTGCCTCCGCACTCCTCACTGCACCGTTTCACTTCCGCCACAAATGCTTCCCAGTCATGCTCCGTTGCCGTAAGCGCATTTTCCCCCATATGGTTCGTGACCGGCAAGGAAAAGATCCTGATATCGGAGCCGAAAAAATCCCCATCATCCAAATTGCTGGTAGTTAGGAAATATTGATGTTCCACCATATCCGGCTTTGCGATATGAAACCCGCCTTCGTACACAAGGCCGCCCCTGTCATATCTGTCTCTCGGAATATAGAGAGGCAACGAAAGCGTAAGCACTTCTCCTGGCAGAAGAAGAGACGCATCCTCGATACTGTCGCGGTTTTCCTGCCAAATTTCCTCATATTTTGTCCCGGTCCCAAAAAACTGTCTGGAAATTCCCCATAGTGTATCCCCAGGCTTTACCTCATAGCGCTCGTCCTGTACGCCAAGCCGGATAAAATCCGACGCATCCGCTCCTTTTGGCAATTTTTCAAGAGGCGTATATTGGCATTGCACCGCCAGGCACTCCATTTTCATCAGCAAAAAAATGCAGCTTGCAAACAACAAAACGCCCCACAATCTGAAATGTTTCAAAAGACTGCCCCCTCTCTTTTCATCATCCGTTCCGGGTGGCAAAGCTACCATCCGGCACCCGGATCTTATTTCCAGATTATGTTACCATATGTTTGCATCATTTTTGCATCAAACCGGCATCTTATTCCCTATTTTTGTTATATTGCCACAAGCGCCCATTTACAAGTTTCCTTCGTAAACACCAGTTTGACCGTTTCCATCCTGCCTCCTATATGGATCCTGCATAGATGCTCTACTGTCCGGATGCCGGAATAGGTCTTCTCTTCTGACGTCAGCAACTGTATCTCCCTGATCGTATGCAACACGCCCTCTTCGTCCATTACTTTGATGATCTTCGGAATGCTCCTGCCCTTACTGGTAAACCAGCATTCGCACGCGATTTCTCTCTGGATACCATGCAAAGCGCCATGTTCTGTCCTTTCTGCGATATCCCCTAATAAAAACCCCATTACCTCACCTTCTCGTCCCGATAATCCGCAGTTCTTTTTTCTATCGGCAATTTCATTGCTTTTGGAACGCCCCCGCTCATATGGCTAATCTTATCCTGTTTTAAAAAAGATGCCCTCTGGACGGCATCTGCGCCAAATTTCTCACGGATGCTGTCTATCGCCTGATCCAGCTTTTCTAACTTCTCATGATCCGTATGGTCAAATAGAGTAAGCTGCCTGTTGTTCCCGTTTCTCCTCACCCGGCTGGTGTGTATGCCAAGATGCCTGATCGGCGTGCCGTCCCACAATTCGTCAAACAGCTTACATGCTATCTCATGTATCTCCTTCGTGATATTGGTCGCCGCCTTTAACACGCTCTGATGTGAGGCATAACTAAAATCATAAAAGCGGATGCTTACAGCTACTACTTCTATCCGGACATCATCCTTACGAAGACGGCGCCCCACTGTTTCCGCCAGAGACAATAAGACTATCTTAGCCGTCCAGGCATCCGTCACATCAAAGGAAACCGTTGTGGAATTGCCATAGCCTTTATTGTCCATAGGTACCGGTTCCACCATTGATACGTCCCTGCCATTGGCAAAATCCCAGATCACTTCCCCATGCTTTTTCAATACCGCCTTTAGCATATGAACATCTGCTCCCGCCAGTTCGCCAATCGTCCGTATCCCGAGCGCATGCAGCTTCTTCTCTGAAGCGTTTCCGACAAAAAATAAATCCCTGACAGGTAACGGCCACATCTTCTTCTCTATTTCTTCGGGGAACAACGTATGCACACGATCCGGCTTACTAAAATCACTTGCCATTTTCGCAAGCAGTTTATTGCTTGATATGCCTACATTTACCGTAAACCCAAGCTTCTGGCGTATCTCATCTTTTATGGCGCTCGCCGCTATCACAGGTGTCCCAAAAAGGCGCTCCGTGCCTGACATGTCCATAAATGCCTCATCAATGCTGTACTGCTCCACCTTATCCGAATATTTCCTTAAGATTGCCATAAAAGCTTTGGCATTTTTTTCATATAATTCATAGTCAGGCGGCGCCAGTACCAGATTAGGGCATTTCCGCAGCGCGTCTGTCACCGGTTCTCCTGTCTGGATATTAAATTTTTTAGCAGGAATAGATTTTGCCAAGATAATGCCATGCCTTGTAGTAAGATCCCCGCCAATCGCAGACGGTATTGTCCGCAGATCCAGTTGCGCGCCAAGATGCTTGATCCTATGCACCGCCTCCCATGATAAAAAAGCACTGTTCACATCAATATGAAAAACCACGCTCCCACTCATGCCATCACACCTTTTTTCCCATATCTTCTACATTTCCTTTCCTCCGCTTCTTTCGTAAAATAAACAGACAAAAGCATTCCGCTCCTGCCCGTCTTTTCTTTTGTCTTTTGTTGTCTCTTTTATCTCTTTCTTCGTTATCTTTTTTATCTCTTTCTTCGTTATCTTTTTTATCTCTTTCTTCGTTATCTTTTTTCTTCTTTATTATCTTTATGCACAATATCATTCTAACAGAACGTTTGTTTGCTGTAAATGCTTTTTAGAACATTTGTTCTTCCAATTTTTGCCATACTATGCTTTGTTGTTCGCACAGATTCTCTGCGCGCAGAATGCGCAAAATAAAGCCCCCAAGTTTATAGAAACTTGAAGGCTTTATCCTGACCACAAGGTTAATTAATTCTCTGATGAGCAATTTATCCAACCAAGAATTTATGGCGATGCGCCACAAATTCTGTTGATCACGTCCTCAGCGCAAAGCGGTTCGGAATGGAGGAAAAATGTAAATGCTTGCATGCACAGACAGATGAAAAACCCGTCTGTTATCTTCGCTCGTTTATCTGCAATACAAAAGCCTCATACGGCTTCAGCGTTATCTCGCCTCTGTCATACGTATTCCCTGTATTGGAGATCAGGCAGGAAGCTCCTACAAATTCCGCCGGTATGCTAAAGCTTGCCTCATGGTCAGAGAAGCTACATACGACCAAAAGCTTCTCTCCGTCCAGCTCCCGTGTATAGACGAACAGCTCCTCGTTGTCTTCCATCATCAACTCATACTTGCCATACACGATGATCGGATGCGCTTTCCTGAGAGCGATCAGTTTCTTATAATAATGGAACACCGAATCGGGATCAGCCGTTTCCGCTTTTGCATTGATCTGCGTATAATTGGGATTGACTGCGATCCATGGATTGCCCTTGGTAAAGCCTGCCTGTGGCGAATCATCCCACTGTACCGGTGTTCTTGCGTTATCGCGGCTCTTAAAAGTAATACAGGGCCAGAAAACCTCATGGGATATAGAACCTTCTTCACACCATTCCCTGTAGGCATTGATGCTCTCGATATCACGGAAGTCCTCCGGGCTCTGGAACGGATAATTCGTCATCCCAAGCTCTTCTCCCTGATAGATGTATGGCGTACCCTGCAACATATGCAGACAGGTAGCCAGCATCTTCGCAGATCTCTCTCTGTACTGCGGACGGTCATCACCGAAGCGGGAGACAGCGCGCGGCTGGTCATGATTATCCCAGAACAGGCTGTTCCATGCCTTACCGTATAGCTCGTTCTGCCAACGTGATAAAGTTTTCTTAAGCGTCGTGAGCGGTATTTTCTCATCCGTCCATTTACCGTATTTGCCGTCCCCTTCCACATGCTCGAACTGGAATACCATATTCAGCTCATGGGCATCCTCGCCCGCATACTGTTTCGCCAGCTCTGTGGTCACGCCAGCAGTCTCTCCGACCGTCATGATATCATACTGAGAGAGCACTTTTTCGTTCATTTCCTGCAAATACTGATGGACATTAGGCCCATGCACGCAATAAGGCCCAAAATTGCCATACAGGCCGTGTACCTCGCCATCCGGCATCTCCTTCGTCTTGGAGATCATACTGATGACATCCATGCGAAAGCCGTCGATCCCCTTGTCGCACCACCATGTCATCATATCAAACACTTCCTTACGCACTCTAGGATTATCCCAATTTAAGTCCGGCTGCTTGGGCGAGAAAAGGTGTAGGTAATACATCCCGGTTTTCTCATCATACTGCCATGCCGAACCGCCAAAGCAGGAACCCCAGTTATTAGGCGGCGTCTGCGCGTCCTTCCCCTCACGCCAGATATAATAATCACGGTACGCGTTGTCCACGGATTTCCGGCTCTCCATAAACCACCTGTGTTCATCTGACGTATGGTTTACCACCAGGTCCATGACAATCTTGATCCCGCGCTCATGTGCAGCCGCCAGCATCTGGTCAAAATCCGCCATTGTGCCGAATTCATCCATGATATCCTGATAATCACTGATATCATACCCGTTGTCGTCATTAGGCGACTTATACACTGGCGAGAGCCAGATCACATCAATCCCCAAATATTTTAAATAATCCAACCTGCTGATAATCCCCTGCAAATCACCGATTCCGTCACCATCGCTATCCATGAAGCTACGCGGATAAATCTGATAGATAACCGCTTCTTTCCACCATGCTCTTTTCATATTAATCCTCCATTCTTGCTCAACTTGCGAATTTTGGGGCCAAGACGCTATCAGCG
>CAJTSL010000086.1 GCA_910578845.1 uncultured Lachnospiraceae bacterium | reverse complement strand
AAATATATGTATTCTTAAAGTAATCAAAATTATCGTAATAAGGAAACAGTTATCAAATAAAAACTGAAATAATTACAATATATAAGGGTGGAAATTCTCCACCCTTACCAGTGCTACGCAGAAACTCTATATGTAAATCCGACAAAAGATTTTGCCTTTATATTCCGTTCGTCTTTGCGGTCTGGGCGGACGGGTTCGGTATACTTTGCTATATCACGCATAAGTTGTTTACCATTTCCCTTGTTTGCTCTGTAAAACTTTTTGCAAAGATAAATTGCCATTTTCATATTGACTTTATAAGTATGTATGTTTGATTTTTTATTTTCTATTACAACTTGATTCGCAATGCGTGAGGAAAAATTTGACATAATCATTGCTGCATAAATTTCCTGTTTTACAAACTCATCTTTTCTGCCATGGAGGTTAACCAGTCCTAAACTGTACTTGAGCTCCCTGAAACCGGATTCAATACCCCAACGGGAATGGTACAATTCTTTGATTTCAGATAGTGTAAAACTATTTGGAAGACTTGTTACCAACGTTTCATACTCGCCAGTATCCAGCATGAATCGTATAACACGAAATGACATATGATAAGGACTAGGGAAATCCCATCTTCCGCTTTTAGTTTTTGTGCTGTATATTCGATTTTCATTTTTTCGTGTCTGCAAAAAAATATAATCGTTCTTTTTGTCTATATTAGTTTGAGAAGTAGTAATGGTAAAAGATACTTTAGTGTCTAATTCTTTCATTGGAAGTTTGCGTATTTCTCTCATAGCTGACCTGTCTTGTTTAACTCTAATAAGAAAATCAATATTTGGTTTCTCCAATAAATATGCCAATAGATTGTAGGATTCGTATCCGCGATCACCAGTGATGATTGTTTTTTCCTTATAATCATACCAATTCAACAAAAAAAGCAAAGCTCCGATTTCATCTTGCTGCGGTTGTGGCTGAATGTGACAGTGAATATATGTTTTGTTAAGGACATCATATAATGGGTTGATATGAAGTTGATTATAGCCCTTTGGAGTTCCTGCATGCTGCATAAAACTTGATGATTTTGGGTTTCTCGCCATATTGATAGTACTGCCATCTACGGCGAGAACACGGTAGCCTTTATACATTTTCATATCCTGATGGAGCGCGTTGAAGTTCTCTAAAATATCTTCAAAAATCGTATGTGAAATTTTGTCGCGCTGTTGCACAAAAGCTGATTTCGTTGCATTGATTCCAGCTTCATGCAGTTCCTTATCTAAACTGCCCCCTTGCATGGATAATAGTAATTTTACTATTTTCTCCGCCGTCAAAATACGGTTGCGCGCAAAACTGCACTCTGATTCTCCAAACTCTTTTTTGGGATTTTCTATCGCTTGCTTGATAGCTGTTTCTAATTCAGCTTTTATTATGTTGGGAGTATATCTCTTATTATTCATATTTACAATTCCTTTCTGATATGGAAATAACGGAAAAAGGAAAGCTACCCTTTGAAACTGGGAAGCCTTCCTTGATTTGTTATGTCAAACTATCTCTGGTATTTTTAAAAATCTTTAATCTTTTGCAATTTCAAGTTTCCGAAATTCTTCTGAGCATAAAGTGTTTGCAATAATTCCATCCCGGCATTTTAACGCCAATTCATATGCTGTTTCTTGAACTTGGTGCTCTGTTTCGGAGAACCCCTTGAATGTCAATTCGCGGGTAAAATTGTAGCCGACAACTCCCGGTATTGTTACAACAACTTTGGCGTTTTTTTTGCCTTCTACAAATTGTTTCCAAAACGAAAGCATAATCTCATATTCGATTTTTTCAACCAATCTGTTCACATCGTCATACATTGTCGCCGGGTTCATTTTGAAAGTCCAACAAAACAAAAAAACACCATCAATGCTAACATCAAATTTCTTCATAGCTATTCCTCCTAGCTAAACGAATAGTAAGTCAATGGGTGCATTTCATTTTTCATTTGTTCGTTGGTTCGACATATACATATTATATTTCGGCATTATCCTATAAAAACTTTAGAAATTCAACAAATTATTTGCGAAAATTTTTATGTTATTATCAAGTAAACTTAACGGAAAATTCGGTAAATAAATGACATTGATGACACATCCTCTGTTTTTCCTGCTTTTCACATGGATTGCAGATTCTTCCCCGTAATAGATCTTCAGTCGGCTGTTTACATTCGCCATACCAATGTGCCGGACATTGATTTTCTGAATACGGTTCTGTAGCTCTTTTATTTCTTCCCCTGTCATGCCAATGCCATTGTCCACTACCCGGAAAACCACCCGGTCTTTTCTGGCAAATATCTTAACTTTAATATAACCTTTCGTAGACAAACGCCTCACGCCATGCAAGATGCTGTTCTCTACCAAAGGCTGTAACATCAGGCGGAAAACCGGGAATTCCCATAGCTCCTCGTCAATTTCGTAATACACGATGAAATTATCCCCAAACCGCAGCCGCTGGATTGCCACATACTTTTTCAAGTATTCAATTTCCTGTCTTAGCGTAATCGTCTCTAGCGGATCTTTCAAGGCGTACTGTAAGATCTCCGACAAGTCCTCTAACATCTTACATACGGAGTCTGCCCCGTTCCCCAGCTTTTTCATTTCGAATTCTACATTTTGCAGCACATTAAACAGAAAATGAGGATTGATCTGGAGCTGTAGCGCCGTCAGCTCTGCAATCTCCTGTTCTTGCTGCTTCTGCTTTAAGCTGTCATTCAATTGCATATTATGCAGGAAAAGATAGATGATATTATTTAACACGACATCGTATTCATTCTTTTCTTCCTGCCTCGGCTCTGTCGGATACTCTCCCAGCTCTGCATCCCTAAACACATTCACCATATAGTCGATACGGTCAAAAGACTCCTTGGCCGTCCGGTATGCCATGAACATCAATACCACAGCGCTGACGCCTAGCACCAAGAAGAAGAAGTTCGCGGTCCCTTTTATATTTTCCCATACAATATCCTGAGAGATCAGGGAAACGATCCTTAGCTGATAACTATTCTCTATGCTCGTATGGACCATAAAGGATGTATTCCCTATACGGCTCCAATTCCCCTCATCTTCCAGGAGCGTTTCCAATGACAGATTCTCCAGCCCGTTTCTCTCTCCCGTGTTCCATTGGAAAAGATATTCCCCTTCCCGGTTATAAAAAAGGATTGTCTCATGGTTACTGTACAGGATCTGGTTTAGCAGGTTCTGGTACTTATCAATTTCAATATTCATGACCACGATGCCATCTAATAAGAGCATCCTTTGGAAAATAGTGATCATTTTCTCATCTTCCGTCTCTAAGACTGTCACATGGTTCTTCTCTTCCGGCGCCATCTGCAAATATTCCTGCCTCCATGCCAAGTCCTCTTCCTTCTCAAACCTCGTCACGGCGCTCTCGGAAGAGAAAAAATTATCATAGCCATCCAAATACAGATATACGGAGTCCACATAGGGATATGCCTGCGTAATGCTGCGCATCAGCGTTTTAATATTCCGCAGATAAATCGCTTCGCTATATTCGATCGTCGGCTCCCTCATTAGCAGCTTCTTCAATGCGAGTAACATAGACGAATTATTGGTCAACTGGTCATTCTGGAAAATCACGTTACTGACGACAAAGTCTAGACTGGTATTGACATTCGTAAGCGTATTCTGCGCTCTCTCTTCCAACTCTTTCTGCATCTGGACCACCACAAGCATCATACATGCCACGAACAGTAAAAGCAACGGCAGCATCATAAGCCTACAATAATTTAAGAAATTCCTGATAAAATATTTTCTTTTCATCCGTTTATCCCTTTATGGCTTCGGTATTCTTTCGGCGTCATTCCGTAATATGCCTTAAACGCCCTGGAAAAATTCTTCGGATTATCATATCCTACATAATATGCCACATCATAACTTTTAAACTGGATATTATCCAAAAGCTCGCACGCCTTCTGCATCCGTATCTCCGTCAAATATTCCATTAACCCTTTTCCGGACTTCTCTTTGAAGATCTTCGAAAGATAGCCCGAGCTCATGCCCACCAAAACCGCCGCCTCATTCTGGGAAGCGTCCCGGTAATTTTGTTCAATATAATGCTTCACTTCCCGGACGATCTGGTCATAATAGGCAACCGGCGTCACTTCCGGCACATGATTCTCCTCATCCAGTTCTTCTTTAATCTTCCTAAAGCACTCGCTCAATTCCTGGAACTTAATCGGCTTCAATAAATAATCTTCCACTTTATAACGGATCGCTGACCTGAAGTATTCATAATTCTGGTAACTGCTAATAAAAACTATCCTGATAGCGCTGCCAGTCAGATGATCACATAATGCAAGCCCCGATAAGTCCGGCATCTCTATGTCACTGACTAATACATCGACCGGATGCTCCCGGATATATTCCAACGCCTTTTTGCCGCTCCGGAAATATGCCGCCACACTAAATCCCATCTGCTCCCATGGGAAAAGATGGGCAATGCCCTCCGCAATTTTTTCTTCATCATCAATAATAATAATTTTATACATAAACTGACCTCAAATAATCTTCTTTGCCATCCGTTCATTTCTATTTCATTTCTATGCCGTTTTATGGCATTTCTATGGCATTTTCATTCTCATACGGCTTTTTTACATACTTTAGTAATATTTTCGGATAATTTTCTCTTTTCGTCAACCTAATTGTCAAAATAGATTCCCATAGCCGCCTTATTTTATGATACACTATTTATAGACTATAGGATCATACCAGACGACCTCTTAGGGAATGATATGATAAAACGACAGTTTTCTATGAAAGGAATCTTATCAATGAAACAACCACTTATCAAACAACTGCTAAAACCTGTGCTCTTTCTGTTCTTGCTCACGCTTATCTGCGCTTTCCTGACACGCACGCTGACAAAAGCAGAAACGCTCACTGATCATGCCTCAAAAAAACATGGCACAGGCACATCCTCGGTTAGCGACACACCACAAGAGGAAGCATATTCGGACGAAGCCACACATATAGATGAAACGAATAATAAGGAAATAAAAGAGGATGCGCTAGTGAGCCAAGAGAAAAAAATGACGGAACAGGACATAGCGACGACAATGGACACTACGACGAAAGCTACAATGGAATCTGCCTCTAAAGCTACAGCGGATACTGCCTCTAAAGCTACAACAGATACTGCCACTGAAGCTACAACAGATACTGCCACTGAAGCTACAACAGACATAAATACAGTTACCAATCTCCCAGATCATCTGACCGTCTATCAGGACGGATTTGCATATTGTGAATTGACTGACGAAATCAAAAAGCGGATTACGGGCATATCCTATCCGCTTACCGACTCTGCGCAGGAGGCTTCTGCTTCTATTGCTCCCGCGACAGTCCCTTCGGCATCAGAGGTTCCCACTACCTCGCCATCATCATCAGAGATTCCTGCTGCCTCGCCATCAGCGTCGGAGGCGCCTGCCTTGAATGTATTAGCGCACGGAGAAACGCCTGCCGTTTCCTATGAAGACCTGCGCTACCTCACCGTATTATATTACGACTTTAACGGGGAAGTACAAAGCGGCGAACTAATCTGTCACAAAGGAATCGTCCAGGATTTAGCAGAGATATTTTATGAGCTCTACCGAAATGAATATCAGATTGAGAAAATAAAGCTGATCGATGAATATCTGGGCGATGATACCGCCTCTATGCTAGATAACAATACTTCCTGCTTCAATTACAGAGTCGTTGATGGCACATCCAGTCTGTCAAAACATGCGCTTGGATGCGCGATCGACATTAACCCTTTTTATAATCCTTATGTCGTCTTCCATAAAGATGGCACGGATGAGACTTATATTTCACCCGCAGGCAGTGAAGCCTACGCTGACCGCTCCAAAAATTTCCCGTATAAGATTGATGAAAACGATTTGTGCTACCGCTTATTCAAAGAACATGGCTTTGTCTGGGGCGGGAATTGGAATTCCTGTAAAGATTACCAACATTTCCAGAAAGTAGTAGAATAGTTGCAGGCTCGGTGATCCAGTAATCCAATAATCTAGTAAATCAGTAATTCAGTAATTTAGTAATTTTGTTATTCAGTAATCTAGTGAATCAATAATTTAATAATCGTATAATTAGATTACTGATATTCAAATAATCTTTTTTACAAATATATGATATTATGCTACGATGGACTCATCAGAAAAACTAACTTTTGATGAGGAGGAAAATCTCATGGAGAAGAAAATCTCTACCAAAAAAATGACCATCGCAGCGATCTTCATGGCACTCAATATTGCGCTTAGTTCCTACGGCATCCCGGTCCCTGGCGGTCATTTCTACTTATGTGATGCAGTGATTTGTACCGCAGCGATCTTATTAGACCCCTTTCATGCTTTCGTAGTCGGCGGCATCGGCTCTTTCCTCGGTGACATGTTCTTCTATCCGGCGCCAATGTTTGTGTCGCTTGTCACCCACGGTTTACAGGCAATTGTCATATCGCTGTTTGCGAATAGGCTCTTTCGGAAAAACCATAAATTAGGCGCTTACATAGGCTCCCTTGTCGGTGCCATCATAATGGTCACCGGTTACACGCTAGGACGCGCCTACCTATATAGCACGCCGGAGTATGCCGTGATCAAGCTTCCCTATGAAGTCTTACAAGCGGGAATTGGCGTTATCGCAGGCATTCTCCTCTGTATCCCTTGCCGGTTGCATGAAATATATTGTAAGGTAATTGAAAATTGACGCACATAAAAACAGAGCAGACTTATCTGCTCTGTTCTCTTTATGATCAGTTTATCTTAAACTAATTCTAATATAACTTCCATAGCGGCATCACCTTTACGTGGCCCAATCTTAACGATTCTTGTATAACCACCATGACGGTTCGCATATTTTGGCCCATACTCATCAAAAAGCTTTGCAACGAGATCGACTTCTTTTGTCCCTCTTTTTCTTCCTGCCGCTGTTGTAGGAACTTCCGTTACCGGATATAAAACTCTCAGCATCTGTCTTCTTGCATGAAGCCTGGAAGGTAAGTCTTTCTTGATCTCTTTCTCAACCGTATCATATACCGTAACCTTCTTGCCATCTACGACTTCTTTGATTCTCTTGCCATCTTTGTCTTTCTTCGGCACTTTTGCAGTTACTTTTACGGTTTCAAAATTATCTTTCTCTTTCACAGCCATAGTGATCAACGGTTCTACGAATTTACGCACTTCTTTCGCTCTTGCTTCTGTCGTAACGATCTTGCCATGATAGATTAAGTTTGTTACTTGATTTCTAAGTAATGCTTTTCTCTGGTCAGATGTTCTGCCAAGTTTTCTGTACTTTGCCATAGTAAATTATTCTCCATTCTCATTTTATGGTACATCCGGCTACGCTCTTTTGGTCTTACTTACCGAATGCAGTTTATAGTTCCATTCATGAGCAGGCACGTGTGCGCTCTTTGGACTTACCTCATCGTGCCAAGCACAAAGCTAGATTTGAAATCTAGTGTCCCTTTGTTACATGAACTATCCAGTCAGGCTTCGTCGCTAGGATTTAACTGAAGGCCTAACTCCTTTAATTTCGCCAATACTTCTTCTAATGATTTCCGTCCCAGATTACGGACTTTCATCATATCCTCAGAAGTTTTGTTCGTCAATTCTTCAACCGTATTAATACCGGCTCTCTTTAAGCAATTGTAGGAACGAACAGACAGTTCTAACTCGTCAATGCTCATTTCCAATACTTTCTCTTTCTCGTCATCTTCCTTCTCAACCATGACTTCCGCAGTCTTGGCATTTTCAGATAGATCAATGAAAAGATTTAAGTGCTCACTAAGTACTTTTGCAGCTAAACTAACTGCTTCGTCAGGAACCAGTGTTCCGTTCGTATGGACATCAAGCGTCAGCTTATCGAAATCCGTAATCTGACCTACACGAGTATTCTCAATCGTAATGTTCACTCTTTCGACAGGTGTATAGATAGAATCAATGGCAATCACACCAATCGGTAGGTCTTCGCTCTTATTCTTCTCAGAACTTACATATCCTCTGCCCTTTGTAATGGTCAGTTCCATGTACAATTTCGTATCTTTGCCACTTAACGTAGCAATAGGCAGTTCCGGATTCAAAATCTCAATATCTGAAGACACTTGGATATCTGCAGCTCTTACAACACCTTCGCCTTCATACTCAATATAGGCTGTCTTAGGTTCATTCGTCTCACTGTCATTTCTGATTGCAAGACTCTTGATATTCATGATGATTTCTGTAACATCTTCTTTTACACCCGGTATAGAGCTGAACTCATGCAAAACGCCTTCGATTTTCACCTGACTGACAGCCGCTCCCGGCAAAGAAGACAGCATAATTCTTCTCAGAGAATTGCCAAGGGTAATACCATAACCTCTCTCCAGTGGTTCTACTACGAATTTACCGTACTTTTTGTCTTCAGAGATTTCTACAACCTCAATATTTGGTCTTTCAAAATCAAACACTGCAAATACCCTCCTTTACGAATAACACTATCCTCTTATCCTATTATTTGGAATACAACTCGACGATAAGCATTTCATCTACAGGCACGTCAATCATTTCTCTCGTAGGAAGATATTTTATAGTCCCCTTTAATGCTTCCTGGTCTACATCCATCCATTCCGGAACTAATCTTCCGCCTGTTACTTCAAGGATATCTTTGTATCTCTGCAAGGATTTTGCCTTTTCTTTTATTTCAATGACATCTCCAGCTTTTACCAAATAAGAAGGGATCTGTACAGGACTGCCGTTTACAAGGAAATGTTTATGCCCGACAATCTGCCTTGCCTCTCTTCTCGTTCTTGCAAAGCCCATTCTGAAAACTACGCTATCAAGTCTGCTCTCAAGCATAACCATGAGGTTTTCACCTGTCATGCCTTTCATTCTATCTGCTTTCTTATAATAATTCCTGAAAGGTTTCTCTAATACGCCATAGATAAATTTTGCTTTCTGTTTCTCTCTTAACTGAAGGCCATACTCACTGATCTTCTTACCAGCTCTTGGTGATGTTCTTTTTGATTTCTTATCATATCCTAAATAAGTAGGATCTAAATCTAGGGATCTGCATCTTTTCAATACAGGAACTCTGTTTACTGCCATATCCGGCTCCTTTCCGAGAGGGTCTGCCTCTCCTTCAAAACTCTGCCTTTACAGGCAAAATCGGTTGTTTACAATACCATATCTTACACATACGATATTTTCTTCCAACGTAAATAACATCCGCTCGTTATTCCATTAGACACGACGGCGTTTCGGCGGACGGCATCCGTTATGAGGCACAGGTGTCACGTCACGGATACTTGTCACTTCCAACCCGCACGCTTGAAGCGCACGAATTGCTGCTTCACGTCCCGAGCCAGGTCCTTTTACCATAACATCAACTGTTTTCAAACCATGCACTAAAGCAGCTTTAGTAGCTGTTTCAGCCGCCATCTGTGCTGCATATGGAGTAGATTTCCTTGAACCTCTAAAACCAAGACCACCGGCACTTGCCCAACTTAACGCATTACCTTCGTTATCTGTCAGCGTAACGATTGTATTGTTAAAAGAAGACTGAATATGTGCCTGTCCTCTTTCTACATTTTTCATAACACGCTTCTTT
>CAJTSL010000085.1 GCA_910578845.1 uncultured Lachnospiraceae bacterium | reverse complement strand
GCTGGCTCTTCCACTTCTGCTGGCTCTTCCACTTCTGCTGGCTCTTCCACTTCTGTTTGTCCTGACAGATGTTTATTTATCATTTTTTACTCCATTTCTGCGCTGTTTTTGGCTCAGTCTGTTGAGCCTGCTCATGAATAAGTTTCCGGTAAGCAACGCACTAACACTAATCTCGCTCACAATACCCATGGGGGGTATATATTTACAAAGAATATATACCTCTTGAGGGGTTTTTGTCAAGAAAATCTTTTGACTTATTCCTTTTCTATGTTATAATGTATTTAATTCCAAGTTACAATTTATTTGATTCCAATTAATTAATCACGATTCGTAAATCAAATTTCGCAAATCCTTATTAATTAATCATTTTGTTCAAACAGTAAACACAACTCGAAAACCCCTCACCAAAGAAAGCGACTAAACAGGTAATATAATTGAAAATAACAGAAGAAAAGAAACTCGAGATTCCTGCTGACATGGGCGCTGCTACGGCTTATAATGATTTTTACGATAAAAGCGAACATGGCAATTTAGAATACCCGGTCAGCATCTATCAGGTTGATTTGGAGCAGGCGCATACCAAATCCATTCGCTGGCATTGGCATGAAGAAATGGAAATCCTTTTGATCGATAACGGTTATGCCAAAGTCACGACGGATGACGATGATCATATATTAAGCCCTGGCCAGGGCCTTATCCTGAACCAGAACGTCATGCATTCCATACATAGCATGGATGGAAGCAAATGCACCTATTATTCGCTTATCTTCCATCCGGATTTTCTATTTGGTTATAATAATTCTTATCTGCGGACGAATTTCCTGCTGCCGATGCAGAGTTTTTCAATCTTAAAGACAATGCAGATGGATGAAAAGAATGCCTGGCATAAGAGCATGCTGTCGATACTGAATAAAGTACTTTCTGTTAATCAAACCAAAAACTTCGGTTATGAAATGGTAACAAAGGGGTATTTGTGCCAATTTTGGGCTACGCTTCTAAATAAACTTCCTTTATCGGAAATCCCGCAGCCGCCGAATATATCTTTAAATGAACAACGTGTGAAAAAAGCTATGCTTTTCATACGCCTCCATCACGCGGATGCCATTACGCTTGATGACATCGCTGATAGCATTTCCGTCAGTAAAAGCGAATGCTGCCGATGCTTCAAAGCCACAATCCAGATGACGCCTTTCGAATATCTGATGAAATACAGGGTCTTCGAAGCAAGCAAGCTAATCCTGGATGACAGGGAAGGCAGGCATTCTATTGCTGACTTCGCGTTGTCCGTAGGCTTTAACAGCATCAGCTATTTTAACAAGCTTTTCAAGCGATACTTGAACTGTACACCAACTGAATATAGGGAACGTGTCGCAGAATCGGCGTCCAGCATCGAAATGGAGCCTTTTGCGATCCCGCTTTTCTAGTGCCAGAACCAGTTTTCACCTGAAAAGCTACTTTTTCAATCTCTATAATAGGTTTGCAGCGCACTTATCAGATACCCGAGATCTTCTGCTCCGGCAGTCTCTAATGCTGAATGCATGGCAAGCTGGGCAAGTCCAATATCGACTGTATTTACTGATACCTGCGCTGTCGATATATTGCCAAGCGTGCTGCCCCCTGCGATATCGGACCGGTTCGCGTACGACTGATACGGGACAGCCGCCCTGTTGCAGATATCCTTCATCACTGCTGCCGAATAAGCGTCCGTAGCATAGCGCTGGCTTCCATGATACTTGATGACGATCCCGCCGTTCATATGCGGACGGTTAGCTACATCTGCCTTCTCCGGGTGGTTGGGATGGATGGCATGCGCATTGTCAGCAGAGATTAAGAAACTCTCTGCAAGCATACAACGGTATGCCTCTTCTTCAATGCCCAGACGGCTACAGATCCTCTCCAGCACATCTTTTAAGAAAGTAGAGTCAGCTCCTTGTTTTGTTCCGCTCCCAACTTCCTCATTATCGAATATGACGCAGAGATCAGCATATGCTTGCGGCTTTGCGCTCACCAACGCCGCAATCCCGGCATAAGCGCACTCCAAATCATCCAATCTAGGCCCGGCGATAAAAGCATCATCCAACCCGATCAGCCGGCACTTGTCCCTATTGTACAGAAAAAGGTCTGCTCCCATGATATCGCTTTCCTCTACGCCAACGTTTTCCGCCAGAGCTGCCATCAGGCATCCTTTCGTCTTCGCTTCCCCGATGATCGCTTCCATATCCGTCTGCGGATTATATTCGACCCCTTTATTCATATCCTTATTCATATGGATCGCCACATTGGGGATCATCGCCGCATCCTTATCAAGGTTCACAAGCTTGCTCTCCATGCCCTCCCTTCCTTTGACGATCAGCCTGCCGGCAACAGAGAGCGGCCTATCTAACCATGTGGAGAGAATCATGCCTCCATATTTCTCCGTATTGAGCTTCACATAGAAATCATCTACGGTGATTTCTGGCGATTCTTTTATCTTAAAGCAGGGGGAATCGCTATGTGCCGCTACCATGCGCAAGCCCATCGGGACTTTCTCCGGCAAGGAAAACGCAATCAAAGAAGATCCGTTGCGATTTACATAATACTTCCCTCCCAGCTCAATTTCCCATGGCTTTGATTCCTTTAGCTTCCTAAATCCTGCTTCCTCTAATATCTTTTCCAGATTTGCTACGGCATGAAAGGCCGTAGGGCTTTCTTCAATAAAACGAAATAATGATTGTAATTGGCTTTGTTGCTCCATTTTAATAATCTTGCTCCTTTCTTTTCCTAATTTTCATTCCGCCATTTCTTATAATGCATATAGTAACATGTCCCAACAATGTCCGCTAACACCCATCCTATCGGCACTGACATCCAGATGCCTTTCACGCCGACGGCCGGGATCGCGGATAATAGATAGGCAAGCGCTACTCTCGTCCCTAATGATGTTATGGTCAGGACAACTGAGATGCCCGGTTTATTGATGGCACGGTAATAGCCATAAAACAAGAAGAGCAACCCGATCCCAAAATAGAATGCCGCTTCGATCCGCAGATAGCCGACCCCGACCGCGATCGTCTCCACACTGTTTTTATCAATGAACAGCGACATGAGCGTTCCGGCAAAACCGATTACCAGAATCGTGATCAGCAAACAGAAAAAGAATGCGCTAAGCACGGCATCCCGCATTCCTTTTCGGATCCGTTCTTCTTTCCCTGCGCCATAATTTTGTGCGACATAGGTGGAAAAAGCATTCCCGAAGTCCTGCACGGGCGCATAGGCAAAAGAATCTATTTTCACCGCCGCCGCAAAAGCTGCCATCACGACCGCGCCGAAACTGTTCACAAGCCCCTGTACCATCAAAATGCCAAAGTTCATAATTGACTGTTGCAGGCAGGTAAGAGAAGAAAGACCTGCCAGTTCCTTTAAAATCTTACCGTCAAAGCAACGGTTTTCCCTCTTCACTTTCAGGTTCGGGTATTTCAGCAAGTAATATGCCAAAATCCCCAGTCCTGCTAAATATTGCGAAATCACCGTCGCTATCGCGGCACCAGCAACTCCCCAGCCAAATGACCTGATAAAGAGTATGTCCAATATAATATTGCATACGGCGGAAATCCCCAGGAAGCAGAGCGGCACAATGGAATTGCCGACTGCGCGCAAAAGGTTCGCTACGAAATTATACAGGAAAGTCGCCATGATCCCTGCAAAAATCCATACTAGATATTCTCTCATAAGCGGCACCACGGTTTCCGGCACCCTCATGAAGAGCAAAATGCCTGCCAATCCGGCATAAACAAGCAGATTGAGAAATACAGCAACGCCTCCGATCGACACAAAGGCAATAAATATGCCTTTTTCGAGCCTGTCATATGACCTGCTGCCAAACTGCATGGAGAAAAAGGCACTGCTGCCCATGCAAAGGCCCAGGATAATAGATGTCACGAATACCATCAGCGTATACGAAGAACCTACCGCCGCAAGCGCATGTTCTCCCAGATAACGCCCTACGATCAAAGTATCCACAATATTGTACAACTGCTGCAGCATATTGCCTATCATGATCGGGAAAGCAAACTTTAGCAAGTTTCCCATAATATTTCCTTCAGTCATATCATAGTTCATTGGTATTATTCTCCTTCGGATATAGTATAGCTGTTTCTCTTCCCAAAATCAATGAACCATATTGATTTTCCCCTATATATGGCTTATAATAAACTATACTTAATAGATTCGGCATAATATATTATGAAAGACATGAAACATCATCAAAAACAGAAAGGAGAATCTTATGAAACGAATGACACGCGCTTTTCTGGCTGTTGCTTTTGCGGGCGTGCTAGCTTTATCTCCTGCTGCCAGTATCATAGGGCAAGTTCCTGCAACAGTAAATGCTCATGGCCACCGTGGCGGCGGGCATCACAATAACTATTCTCAGTCAAGCGCAAACTATTATTACTGCGACGGACATGACGCGCACTTGCACAACGGCGGCATGTGTCCTTATGTAACGCCCTCTACAAGCGTTGCCCCTACAGAAAGCTACTACTACTGCGGGGGACATGAAGCGCACCTGCATGCAAATGATATGTGCCCTTATGCGGCTCCGGCTACTGACAATAGCGTAAGCGCTGCTCCTACGGAAAGCTACTACTACTGTGGAGGGCATGAAGCGCATCTGCACGAGAATGACATGTGCCCTTACGCGGCTCCGGCTTCCAGCAGCACTACAACGGATAGCAGTACAACGGACAACAGTGCGGCAAGCAGCAGTACGACAAGCAAAAGTTCCGCGCCTGCGGCAGATTATTATTACTGTGACGGTCACGATGCACATTTGCATACAAATGGCGTATGTCCGTATGCAAGCGCCCAGACGACAAGGCCAGGCAGGTTAAGCGGACATCACTTACGTCATAGTTACTATCTGTAATATGTCTGCCTGCTTCTGAGCTATAAGGATTCTTATGGGTCTTTATGGATTCTTGGCTTCAGGGGAGATTATTCGCGGCAATAACGGAAAAGAACACAAAAAAGAAAGGTATGGAATCGCCTCGGTAAGCGCTTCATGCCTTTCTCTTTTTTTGCCGCTTAGGCAATCCTGCCTTCGCAATTGCATACTTTCCTATCATTAATAGCGTTTGATCTTCTTCGACGGTGTCTTCTCAAACTCTGTCTCCCTGATCTTCATCCGGTAAATACGCTTATAAACTGGCGCTCCCTGATTATAATTGTCAATTATCTTCTGAAGAGCGGCTTCCATATCCGTTATCCTCTTTTTCTTCGCATATTCATAATCCGGATAGATTTCCGCTTCAATCACGCCCTCGTTCTCGCGTACCAGGATTTCCTGTACCAGACGTTCCTCGCTCATCTTGTTCTCCAATTCTTCTGGCGAGACGTTCTCTCCATTTTTGGTAATAATCAGGTTTTTCTTTCTGCCTGTCAGGAATACGAACCCTTCGTCGTCTACATACCCCAGATCCCCGGTGGCAAGCCATCCCTCGTGCAATGTCTCTGCTGTCTCTTCCGGCATCTTATAATATCCCATCATGACACTGCTCCCACGCACCCATAGCTCTTCCCCTACGGTCTTCGCCTCACAGTTAGGGATCAGTTGCCCTACAGACTCCTTCTTGATGTTCCAGCTTACCGTCGTGCTGATGACAGGCGCGCATTCCGTCATGCCATAGCCTTGAAGGATCGTAATGCCGTATTTCTCGAACAGGTCAATATACGCCGGATTTAAATAGGCGCCTCCGCTGCAAATTGTATGGAACTGGCTGCCGAAGATCTGCCTTTTCACAAGTTTCTTCGGCAGTCCCGAGACATCTTCTAATTTCTTGGCTATCGTCTCGATCATCAGCGGCACCATCAGGATCATGTTCGGCTGGAACAGTTTAATATTCTTAACGACACGAAGCAAGGAATCGTTGATACAGATAATGGCTCCAAGCGAAATCGCCTTTAAGATATCCATGCTTAGGCAATATGCATGGTGGATAGGAAGCACGGACATGATCACGGTTCTCTCCGGTATCTTCATGTCGAGACATGTCGCATTCTCCGCCATATTCCTATGAGTTAACATAACACCTTTACTTTTCCCGGTAGTGCCGGAAGTATACATGATCGTACAGAGCTTATCCGGGTCAGGCATATCCGTAAACTTGCCTGTCTGTCGCCCTACTAACCCGTGAAAAGAGAGGACGTCGCCCGCTTCTGTTCCTTGCTCCGCTTCCGTCCGGCTTTCTTTCTGCATGGAAATCAGATATTTAAGCTTCGGACAGCATTCTTTTGCCATGTCCGCCACATCCTGACGTGCTTCATCGAATACGAACGTTGTCACATCCGCCCGGTCAAGCAGTTCGCACATCTCCTGCGCCGGCAGGGAAACATCGAGCGGCACGGCAACGCTTCCGCCGTTCACAATGCCCATATAGGCAACAAGCCATTCATAAGAGGTAGGCCCTGTTACAGCGATATGGCTCCCCTGTTCTCCCAGTTCCTGCAATGCAAGGGAGAAGCATTCGCTGTCTCCTTTCAATTGCAAATATGTCTTACTTTCCGTTGCCCCTTTCCCAACCTTGTAGCGGATTGCTTCTTCCGTGCCAAACTTTTCTGCTGCGTGTTGCAAAATATCCCGAATTGTACTATAAACCATATCCTTCCCTCCTAAGCGGATAAGCCTGCCTCAGCATATCCATTCTTGCTGTCAAGGCAGGCTCATCTTTATATCCAAACCTTTTACACACAAAGTTTCCTCTCACAAACCAGTCGGCTTATTCCTGCCCAACCAGTCCCTCCAGATATGTCACCGCTTCCTGTATGGTCCTGATATCCGCTGCTTTCTGTTCGTCCACCTCAATGTCGAATTCGTCTTCCAGCTCTCCTAGCATGCTCATAAAGTCAAAAGACGTAAAACCAAGATCTTCCATGAATCGTGAATCCGGCGTGATATTCTCAGGCTTTACTTCCACATAATTACAGATCAAGTTTACTAATTTCTCATACATATCGTCGCTCTCCTTTTGTCATTATATTAATTTCATGATATCTCCAATCGGTAAATTCGGGTTTTCTGTGCCTTTGAACATAATCTTACAAAGATAATAATATAAGTATTCCAGTTCCTTCTTAGAAACCGCCTTGATCTGATGCTCAAAGTTAAAATCCAGGCCATTATCATCTGACCTGTGCATCACTGTCAGGTACATCCCCTGCGTCGTCGCCCCATTTGGGTACCATTTCGTCTTATATTTGATGCCGCCTAGCTTATCCAATCCCTTTTCCCGCAAAGTAAGCGGCTGGTAGGTCAAAGACATCGGCTCGTAGGTCTGCCCGTTCTGTGTATGATAAAGCTGTGCACGATATGCAAAGTAAGAAACCGGATTATAATTGGCATGGCGGAACATCTCATTTTGCTTATCGCGGATTTCATAAATCCCTTCTAAAAACGTCTTATCTTCGGATATGATCGTCCGGAAAGGAAAAGAGTGGATTCTCGTCCCGCCTGACTTTTTCTCCATCAGGGTCGCTCTCCTGGCAATTGCCGTATTGATCGAAACGTCATCATTACCGTTCATTTTCTGGAAATAAGTCCTAAGCCCCATAATCAACAGACAAGCAAGCGAAACATGATATTTTTCACAAAATGACATCAGGCGCCTTGTCGGCTCCTCTTCCAAATGAAAAATATCCAGTGCAGAATCTACCGAATCGGATACATTGACTGCCGCGCGCAGATCCGGTTCCCCTGTCTTCTTACGCTCTTCCTCTAACTTCCGCGTACCGTCTAAGCCATTGTAGATCGGCTCCGAGCTCTCTATTAATTTACGGAAAAATTCCTCATCGCGCGTCTTCGCTTTGCACCCTGCCTCATATGCCAAGTCTTTTTGCAACTGTTCAATATAAGATGCCATCTCAGACGGATACTCGATCCCTTCATAATTAGCGTTACAATACAGCTCGATAATGTCTTTCATGAAGCAAATCAAAGACTGTGCGTCCATCGTAATATGGTCAGCCAGGAAATAAATGCCATTATAACCGTCAGGCATATGAATCATGACAATCCGATTCAGTGGTTTATCCTGATGTGCAAATGGGACCTCCGTCCATTGCCGCATGATGCTTTCCGCTTCTTCCATCGTCTTACCGGAGAAATCCACAAATTCGATATCACGTTCTTCTTTCTCGACTACATATTGATACCAGTTGCCTTCCTTATCCTGTGCCAGGCGCAGGCGCATCGACTCGCAACGCTCATATGCCTTATAAATCGCTTTCTTTAATTCGTCCCAATTTAACTCCACTTCGATGGTCAAGCTTGTGCCAATGTTCACGACTTGTTTTTTCGGACAAAAATCCTGGTAATACAAATGAAATTTCTGTGCGACCGTCAACGGGTATACTTTATACCCTTTTCTTGTATGCATCATTTTTTATAACCTTTTCCTTCCTTTAATCCGGTTTTCGTACAACATGTTTCCTCTTATAACACATTTTCCTGCAACATATTTTCCTATCCTATGATTCCCGTTTAAGCACTTTTTCTATTTCAGCGTAATTTCTATTTTATACCAATTTCCAATTCATCCTAATTTCTATTTCATCCTAATCTCTATTTCATACCGGTCTCTTCTAACAGCTCATCCATCGCTTTTTCATATGCTTCCGTATCTTTATAGTAGCTCTCCGCATGCGCAGCGCCTTCCACGATCAGCTTCCTTTTCGGCGCATTACAGTTCTCATAGATTTCCTCGCACATGCTGCATGGCACGAAAGCATCTGCCGAGCCGTGGATCATCAGGATCGGCACCGTCGCTTTCTGCACCTCTCTTGCCGCATTGCATTCATCCATTCCGTACCCGGCTTTCCTCCGGTTTACATAATCTGATATCTGCATGAGCGGAAACGCCGGGAGATGATACATCGTACGCAGCACATGTGTGAAAACGTATTTAGGTGACGTAAAACCACAGTCAGAGATAATCCCTTTGACCTGCTTCGGCAATGTGAGGCCGCTTGTCATCAATACGGTCGCACCGCCCATAGAGATTCCATGTAGCATGATCCCTACGTCTTCGCCGCAAGTACGGATCGCCCAAGCTATCCACCGGAGAGCGTCATGCCTGTCAAGACAGCCAAAACCGATATACTTTCCTTCACTTAGCCCGTGCGCCCGTGCGTCTACTAATAGCAAGCCAAAATCGTGTCTGAAGTAGTAATCTGATAGCGCATTAAAATCTTTCGTGCCCTCGCTCGTATATCCATGGAAACAAATTACCAGCTTCTTTCCCTCTTTGCCCGGGTAATAAGTCGCATGTAGCTCTAACCCATCCTCAGACTGGCAATACACATCTTCGTGTTCCCTGATCTGAAGCCTGTCTCTGCGTTCCTGGATCATCGGCATATATTGGTTCCAGTCAGTTCCCGCCATCTTAATCGTACGCTCTGTCTTCGCTTCTCCCCGCTGCATCGTCCTACGGTAGAAATATGCCGCTTCTGCTATCTGACACATAGCAATTGTGCCCGCAGCGATAACTGCTCCTTTTACTGCTTTCTTCATGCCTATTCTCCCTTCACACGCCCTGCTTCATTATTTTCCCTTCTTTTGCTTCTTATCAATTAAGCTTTTCAGCTTTAGGGCTTTATCTATATTCCCTTCCACTTTCAATTTCTGTAGCGTGACCGCCATAATCGGGTCCTGCTCTCCTGCCGCAATTTTCATTAACGTCTCTGCTTTCGCTGTGAACATAGCGTCTCTGTCGAAATATTCATACGGCTCTACATACAGCTTGCCCTCTTTTACTTCTACATAAAAAATGCCTTCAGCCTCACCGATAATATTAAACTGATAAGCCAGATGTTCTGTCACATCACTGACATCCGCTTCCATGAACTTTCCTTTTACTTGTGCAAAAAACTCTGCATATGTCATCTTAGTATCCTCCATTCTTGCTCAACTTGCGAATTTGGGGGCCAAGACACTATCAGCGTCGGCACAAATTCGCGGTTGAAAA
>CAJTSL010000084.1 GCA_910578845.1 uncultured Lachnospiraceae bacterium | reverse complement strand
CGGCAATGTCGGGTACCTGGCTGGTAACGCACTGATTGCCCATGACAAACAAATGCAAGAAATGATCAACCATTTAAATACTAACAACATTGTCACCAACAACATGCCAAGCATCACCATAGGCGATATCAATATAACCTGCCCAGGCATTACCAGCAGGGATGTCGCCAGACAAGTCGGCGCTGAAATAAACCACCTATTCAGCGGCCTTCACCTCGACGCCCTACAGCTAAGCATGATGCGATAACCATGGCGCCGAAGCATTCCTGAAAGGAGGTGATAAACCCAAATGAACTTCAAGACAGAACTCTTCCGTTCTATCCAGACAATAATTGACAGGCGCATTGCAGCTCATAAGACTGACCGCACCTATGAATCCATCATCAAAGAAATTACCCCAAAAGGCTACATTATCTTAGATGATATGGGAAATGACAGAACCGTCAAATGCTGCATACCGGATATGAAGCTTCGGAAAATGCAAAGAGTCTGGGTGAAAGAACCCCTGGGCAATATTGGAAAACTTCATATCTGCGGCATCGTATAATTTGAAAGGAGGTGAGACAAATGGCAAAACCTACGATCATGCGCATCCATCCATTTGATGCTGATAAAGACTATGAAATCACGCTCTCTTGGATAGGCAGCCGCGCACATGCAAACAGGATCATCATATACGATAACGATACTAACGCAGTCGTATTTGACGATACCATATCTTCGTTCGCGCTACGGCATACCATACCCGCACGCACGCTAAGCAATAACCACAAATACACGATCCAGGCGCAGACATATGATGTTGAGAACATACCGTCCCCATTATCCAATAAAGTCCTCTTCTATACCTTTAAGACGCCTGATTTTTACTTTGAGGGCTTAGCAGAGAACGCGGACATAACCACTTCATCTTTCCACGCTACTATCCGTTATTATTCCGAGGATTGGGAAGACATCAGCAAATATGTTTTCTATCTGTATGACGCTACCAGGAAACAACTCTTAGAAAGCAGTGAAATGACCGATGCCCATGACATCGGTTACACCTATAAAGGCCTGGATAATAATACTGTTTACTATGTCAGATGCCGTGGTGTCACAGTCAACGGCATGGAGCTGGACACCGGCTACGTTGAAATTAATGTAAAATACGAAAACCCTAACACCTATGCCCGCATCTATGCGACGCCAAACCCATCGCAAGGCTGCATACAAGTCGCAACGAATCTAATCATCATCCAATATGATGGTACGGATACTTTTTCCTATATAGACGGGATGATAAACCTCATTGACAAGACATTATATTATCACGAAGGCTTTCTTATTGAGAATGATTTCACGCTCATCATCAGAGGGATCCATCTCTGGCAGGATGCGGACATCTTTAAAATGAGCAATGGGGGATCAGGTATCACTATAAGCTCCCGCATATATCCGGAAGGGAAATTGCGCTTCCGTCTGATGGCGCCAAACGGCGTAAGCAATTATCTCCTGTACTCAGACGAACAAGTCTTTAACAATACAGACATGGTAACAATTGCTGTCAGGCGAAAGAACAATGTTTACCAGCTCAAAGTCTTCATTGAGCTTGGCGATGCCAAAGAAGGTGATTTATGGTATGGCACACAAAGGCCTGACCGCCACCTGATGCACGATAACGACGCCTGGATCAATACGGACGGGGAGACCTACGTTGTAAGCAAAGATCTATACACATCCTATTTAGGCAGATCAGAACCGCAAGATGCAATCATAGATGATTTATGGTTTGGAGGTGATTAGAGCATATGTACTTATGCGGAAGTAATTTCGTCGGTGGCGCATTCGCATGTGCGCTTACGCCTACCGGCATAGAAAACATCAACTATATTGAACTAAAGAACGGGATATACGACGATTTATACATATCCAAGGCAACTGATTTCGTACTAACGAACCAATGCCCACAAGAATGGGATTTTGACACCATACTATGGGCGAAATTCAATCATAATACAAGCGCCGGAAATGTAGACTGGAATCTGGAAACAACATCCCATATTATCCTTAAGAGCAGGACGCAAGGACATTTTGCCTGGAAAACCATTGCTGTCAGGGAAGTGAATTCACTCGAAGATTTCATGATCAACTATCCTGACTATTTCGTGGCATCCGGCCAGCCGGTCGAATATGCCATCGTCCCTGTCTTATACGGATGCGAAGGCATCTATGCTAAGACAAGCGCGACTGCTTCTTTTACCAAAATGTTCTTAATCGAAGGCAACACGGTCTGGGGAACCGATCTCACGGACGGCTTGTGTGACACTACCCGCAATCTCCCCTCTTCCACCGTTACCTTATTGAACCGCAAATACCCCATTTTCGTAAGGAATACCTTAGCAAATTACGACACTGGGAATTGCAGCGGCGCCTTTGTCCCTTTCGCAGACGAAGAAAACTGCGAACTGGCTTATACCAAAGAGCATGATTATGAACGTATCCGCTATCAACGGGAATTCATGGATTATATCTGTGACGGCATACCCAAAATCCTCAAGCTGCCAGACGGGCGCCTTTGGCTCATCCAGATTACGCCAAATCCCGCGGATACGGCAAACCAGACATACAATAATCGTGAGATATCATGGTCATGGGTTGAAGTTGGAGATATCGACTCAGAAGAAGACTTGTATTATCTGGGATTTTCCAATGTAGGCCCCGAGTGGTGGAGCCATGTCTGATATCATTACACAAGAAGACCTGTTGATTGTTCTCCAACAATCAGCGGCTCCCCAGACAATGCGCCTGAAAATCGAGGCGCTTGACGATAAGCTACAGATTATCGGCACCCTGGAATGCAGTATCACAAGCGGCAGCGTATCCATAAACGGTGAATCCGACTTGCGGCGCACTGCCAATTTTACCATCCATCCTACCTTGAAGGACAAAATAACCTTATCGGAGAACAGTTTATTATGGCTCAACAACGATATCCGGATGTCTGTCGGATTATATGACCCCAGGACTAAACAATATCGCTATTATCCCCTTGGCTATTACGTCTATACCGATACGTCAGGCACTTATGATGCGGCAGCAAATGAACTGACCATTAACTGCTCTGATTTCATGAAGAAGCTCGACGGTTCGAAGAATGGACAACTAGGCGCGCTCACGATCCTTTATCCTGCCTATCAGGAAAACCCGGAGACAGGCGAGCCGATCAAGTATAATACCATCCGCAATGCCGTCATCGAGACGCTGGAAAAGTTCGCACACATTACCAATCACAGGATAGACGATATCGGTGAATATAAGGCAATGCCCGAATATAATGACAACTGGCAGGCATACCGCGAAGAAAACACAACATGGGACGCAATCCCCTTTGACCAGGAATTTGCTTCCGGCTGTAGCGTCCTCTCTATCCTGTCTACTTTCCGCGACTTATATCCCTACTACGAAATGTTCTTTGACATGGAAAATAACACATTTGTCTGCCAATTGAAGCCTCTTTGCTATGAAGACGATATCTATCTGGATAACAGTTTCCTGCAAAGAGTCGTAATATCAGAGAACACTTCGTTTGATATGTCTACTGTACGCAACATCTGTGAAATCTGGGGCAAGACCATCGACACCGATTACTACAGTGAAGAATGCTCTTATATTGGCAACATCTATACAGCTTCTATTGCGGGATATCAAGAAGGATACTACAACGGCGATATCATAAGCATCAAAATCCCGGCTCCTAACCAGGCAAACGCGCAAATGAAGATAAACCAGTTAGGCGTAATAGGAATCTATAACGAAGCAACCGAGAAGCCAATCAAGGCAGACGAGTTAAAGCCGAACAAAGTATATTCCTTCCAGATCAAGAAACAGCACGTTGATAAACAAGACGTCATCAAAGCATATCTGTTAGGGCAGTACCAAGTCCATGCGATCAATGTCCTCACAAACGGCAGGAAAAGCGGGAAATACGTAACAGGCCCTGACGAGAAAGAATATGAGCTATATTCCAAAGAATATTTCCAGGCATTCTATAACTGCGACCGTGTCGATATGACAATTATCGCTAATTCTCCTTTCACGGTAGAAAAGCTAGGGGAAATACCGGACGTTAAGACAGGCGGCGAATATGAGAATATCACATCTGACGATTTGGCGGCGGACAGGGCAAAATGGGAAAACTGGAAGAATTGCCGGCTAACCGACAATATCTCCATTACAACTGCTCTCCTGCCATTCCTGGATGTGAACAAAAAAGTATCTTACAAAAGAAGCGATGCCGACAGAGAACATCAATATGTCATATCCTCTATCTCTCATGACTTCTCTGGTTATACGACCTCTATTACAATGTACCGTTTTTACCCCATGTATGAATCACTCCTAAAAAGCGCCGGTACACATAAAGCCCTTTCAGAATACAGTCACGGCGTATTAAGCAAATATACACATGAGGAGCTAGCCACGGTTATAAGCGGCGACGAACTATGACAAATTGGAAAGGTGGTGACAACCATTAACTACAGCTCTACATTTTCATTTCAGAAACCCGTTTCTGAAGAAAAATACAACATAAGCGTCTTTAATACGAACATGGACTTAATTGACTCCGTATTAAACCGCATTGAGAAAAAGAACGAAAGCCAGGACGGCTTACTGGCAACAAAAGAATCCGTACAGGCGCATGCCACAGATCACGCCAACCCCCACGCAGTCTCCAAAGAGCAAGTCGGCCTGGGCAACGCTGACAATACATCGGATATGGACAAACCCGTATCCGTAGCGCAGCAAAGCGCCATCCTTGACGCAGTGACAAGATCCGGCACCTATACGGACAGGAAAATTGCCGATCTAATCAACGGCGCACCGGAAACGCTCGATACGCTAAAAGAAATCGCCGATGCCATTACCGAAAATGAAACCGTCGCCGATGCCATCAATGAAGCAATTGGCAAAAAGGCGGACAAAGAGGCATTAGGGGCATATCTGCCGTTGACGGGAGGAACGATAACAAAAGGCGGAAACGTTCCGCTCGTTATATCTAATAATGGCGGGAACTATTTAGGAGTCATATTAAAAGCTGATTCTAATGCTTTTGGCGAATCAAATATACGTTTGACATCAGAAGCAACTAGCTCAGAAAAAAGATTCATGATACAAGAAGTTACAGAAGAGACAAAGAATTTATTTCAATTGTCAGAATCAAACAGAAAAGTTTATGACTCAAATAGTAAATCATTGAAAAAAATTTTAGTAGAAGGCGAAGCACTTCCGGCAACAGGAGGCAAAATATCAGGCAATACAAATCCTCTTTTAAATATTGAAAGAACCACAGAGGGCGGATCTGCTTCTCTTAAGCTTACGCCAGGAAACGGCACAAAGGGCGGCATTTTAATACAATCAAATTACAGGGAATCGGGCAATCAGTTTCTTGTCATTCGTCAGAATGAATTAAATGAGATTCTCAATTTGTTTGCAGTCAGTGAAACACAAAGACAGATCCATGATTATAAGACAGGGGCTCTAAAAGAAATCCTTGTGCAGGGTGATCCCGCTGATTCAATAAAACTTCCGCGGGTTTACAGTGGCAATGCTAACTATAAGCCGGGAAAAGACATTTTTGAAATAAAAGAATTTAGTAACAATAGTAATAATATACCTACCTCCAATTGGTATCATATTATTACAATGCAAGGTGATGATGTTGATCAAAAATACCTTGCCCAGTTAGCGGCAGGTGAGACTATTGACGCATTATATTATCGCAATTTAAACAACAACAAATACAGTAAATGGTATAAAATTTTGTTTGCTGGCGATGCATTGCCCACAACAGGCGAGGGGGTACATTCTGCATACGGCATAGCTGGCCAAAAAGGTTATGTAAAATTTGCAAGCTTAAAAATCAATAGCACATTTGTAGACCACCCGATCACTCTTATATTGTCCAAAAGGCATTTAGGCATCCCAACTAAAGTATCAATATTGTTCAATGGGACTTCTACAAAAGATCCTGAGCTAAATAAAATAACTTATCAAGGAATAGACAATCAAATCAGCATAGCTAGGTCAGGAGAAGGCACTTGGGATTTCTATGTCAAAAAATATGATGATGGCGGACATGATAACCTGACTGTATTCCAAGTATTAAAAAGCAGCTCAAGGAACCAGGGGAAATTTGATATTACATGGAAAGATGAACAAGTAGACTCTCTCCCTGACAATGCTGTCTATAATGTTAAATACTGTGAGCTTGATGAGATAAAAGACTTTATACTTATAAATCAACAAGGATTAAATTTTACTAATAATATCTGCACTATTTTTGATGAGAGGATCACTGTAAATAGCCTGGCTGATGTGTATTTCACTTCTGACACAATAGCCACAGCAGAAAATGCAGATATATATGTCGAGACATATGATAAAAATGTAAAATTGACAGCAAACAATCCATTTACAGGGACAATAAAAGCTACCATAAGGATTGGGGTGATATGAACATGAGAGGAAGGACAAACGCAAACCACAATAAGACTGTTAATACATCTACGCCAATATCATTTGTATTAACTAATAGAAAAATATCAAATAACAGCAGCTTTCCAAGTAGTGCCCTGCTATTTTTGAATTGTAAGAATTATAGCAAAATAACCATCACTGAAATTATGCATTTCAATAATAATAAATGTGACATATATTATTCTTGCTATAGTGATTCTGATCTTGAAGAAAATGGCTCCTCTCTCTATTATGTTAGTGGCGGGCATAAATTAAGCGCTTATGTTGGGCAAAACATAGCTGTGTCAAATTATGATCTTATAAGAATTGAATTACTTGGAACATATGACGCAACGACACAAGTACATTTTACTATGTCATAGAAAGGAATAAATATAGTGTCAATATATGAAAATGAATTTAGTAGTTTTCCTAATAAGAAAATTACCAAGCACAATTTTAAAAACGTAGATGATAACATCGCAGACATCATCAACCAGATCAACACACTTCGGGCGCAAGGCTTATATAACCAGGCCGCCCGTATCATCCAGAACAACCATGATGCCTTAGGGCAATACATCGCTGATGCTGTCACATTCCGAACATGGGAAGAGGAGATCTACAATGCACAAAAATATGCCAGACAGATCCAGCAGTCCATTTATTTTGATGAATCTGAGGATGATTTTGATGGCATTGAAGGCGATGTCTGGCTTGGAGGTGAGTAAGAACAATGTTATGTAACCCAGCATCCTATTATCCTGACAAGATAGATGAAATGGTCTTTTTCCAGGATAATAATCTTGAAAACGTCGATATCATCAATGCATATGACCATCTCATCTCACAAGGCAGCTACACAAAGGCCAGCGATTACATACAACGCCAAGAAGGCATTTATGGATTCTTCGCCGATTTTTATAATCTCATTGAGAATCGTATTGCTGCCCTTCAGGAGCATCTTTTGCAAAAACCGCCCAAGAAACAGCCCTTTTTATACTACGACGAAGAAGAATATTACCCTATGGAGGATATCCATATATTCACCGACACCGAAGAAGAGGAAGATTTAACGGTTATTTCCTTATTCACTGACGATGATGAACAGGAATCTATTAATAGGCTTTTTATGATCGTAACTGAAAAAGGCCAACCGCCTAACGCAGACGGGACTACTATCTGGATATAACTGGATATAAAATGAGACACACAATTTCATATTGGTAAAGAAGATATCAAAAAAACAAAATTAAAAAGTAACAAGCAATATGCACCCATTAGGGTGCATTTTATTGCAATGAAAGGAGAAATTACAAATGGCAATTAACGAAGTAACCGTAACAGGTAGAAAATTCAGGAAATTAGTTGACGAAACAGCAAAATTATGGCAGAGGATTTCCTTCTGGACAAAGGCCTCTGACGTAGAATTCGAGGACGGCAAAAACGCCGAAACGAAACTCGGCATGATTAATGGCATCACATCAGATATCAATGGAGACTCTGATAATATTGCAGCATCTATTAAGGTGGTTAATGAGTTAAATAATAAGTTAGGAGGCTTTGAGCCTGTCCTGGATGCCGCGGGGAAAATAACAGGATACAAAACGAATGTAGGAGGTGCGGATACAGTTTTCCCTTTTAGATCTATAACTGAAAGCAGTTTTTCTTTGTTATCACAAAAATATATAAGTGCAGCAACGCCTGAAACCTGTGATGTAAGTGCCACAATTGAAAATGATGGATATCTTATTGGTTTAGTATCGAAAGGCAGCAATTCTGTGAGCACTAGTATAGCCTGTACTATTAATGGTTCCGCTATAGACGCAAGTTATTCTGTTAATCCAAATTTATTCTGCATTTATACTTGCAAAGTTACTAAAGGAGATAAAGTGATTTTAAGGTGTAGCACTTCTTCTACTTTACCTGTTGGGTATGGTCTTCACTCAACTCTCATGGAAATTGTGCCAAGATAATTTATTATTTAGCTATAATCCTTCACACCAAAATAGGAATCTCCCATAGATCCCAATATTTTTAAGCATCTGGATTTCTAGGGGGGATTCCTATTTTCTTTTATAAACCTTATGCACATTTTACAAAATATCAATTCTACAAGATATCAGTGGCATCAAAGGCTATCCTTTGATATAATGGAATACGCAAAAGCTTAGAAGCACAAGCGTAATTTAACTAGGAGTGGTCAATATGTTCCATTTTGGATTTTCATATGTAGGGCTTATATATCTATTGATGCTGTTCATACCCAATATTATATGGGCAAAACACAAACCCAAAGATTATGAGCAATATGTTCAAAAAGAAAATAAAGTCTTGCAAATCATGGAGAAAATCGGAGAAGCACTAGTATGTTGTTGTATACTGGCATTCTCTGATTTTAATATACGGCTTGATTCCTTATGGGCTATATGGCTATTGATTTCATTTGCTCTCATGCTTTTATATGAAGTCTACTGGGTACGCTATTTTAGAAGCGAAAAAAATATGTCAGATTTTTATAGAAGCATTTGTGGCATCCCGGTAGCAGGCGCTACTCTTCCAGTCTGCGCCATTTATGTATTGGGAATATATGGAAGCAATGTCTTTTTGCTCCTATCAGTCCTTATCCTTGGCATTGGGCACATCGGCATTCACATACAACATAGAAACCAAATAATACAAAAACCAAAGAGCAAGCTCCCAATCCAGATATTAAAATGGGCAGGAAGGATTTTCAGTATTCTTCTCATCTCAATAAGCGTTCTAATCATAGGATGCAGGAATGCAAATTATAGCAAACACTATAAGATAATTGCGCATGGTGTAGATGAGGAAACATATGTAACATTGGGAGGCCAGGAACAGCATCTATTAATACGCGGAATGAATAACGACAATCCTGTCATCATTTATCTCCATGGAGGCCCATCATCTCCTGATACCTACGTGACATATGGTTTTACGGATTATCTTCTTAATGAATATACCACAGTTGCATGGGATCAAAGGGGATGCGGAAGAACTTATTTCCATAATCTAGAGAACGATTCCGATAATACGACCGCTAACTTTGAACAGGCCAAAGCTGATTTAGATGAACTTGTAGATTATGTATTAAAACGTTTTGGGAAAGAACAGGTTATCATTCTCGGCCATTCTTATGGCACAATCCTCGGAAGCGAATATGCCCTGGAACATCCAGATAAGGTATCGGCATATATCGGAGCCGCACAGGTTATCTCGCTTGAGAAAACGGATCTTTATAGCTATGAAGACGCACTCCAAAAGGCAACCGAAGCCAGGGACGATACATCAGGGCTAATAGAGGCATTTCAGACATTCCAAGCCAGTGGGGATCTCATGGATATGATGAGGCTCCGTTCCTTGACAACAAAATATCATCCTGTAAGCGTTCCTGACCAGTCAACCTGGCTGGCTATTACCTCTCCTTATTTTGGCATAAATGACTTAAGATGGTGAACCGTCCCCGCCCACATAGACACCTTAAACGAAAGGATTCTATCCTGTTCTT
>CAJTSL010000083.1 GCA_910578845.1 uncultured Lachnospiraceae bacterium | reverse complement strand
CTAAAGTACCCTGCTCGTGATCTTGTCTATTTTGTACAACTAAGTTTTGAAAAATAGGATTTTCGCAATCACCTAGATGTACACAATCCGGAAAGGAGCGTCACAGAGACATTATGAGAAAATATACTGTCATTTATAAGTCCGTGTTAATGGAAAATTTCCAATATGCTGCCAATATTGCCATGGGGTTTATCGGCTACTTCATCATGATTTTCGTTTTCATTAACCTGTGGAATTATATGTATGATAATCCGCAAGATTTAATAGCCGGATATACGAAAGAACAAATGATCTGGTATGTCATGATTACAGAAATGATCTGGTTTAGCGCGCAATCGCTGACGATCACCAGACAAGTGGCTACAGATATCCGGGGCGGCAATATCGCGTATTCGATGAACAAGCCTTACCATTACACGCTCTATATCCTCTCCCGTTACAGTGGGGAATGGAGCATACGGCTGCCCATTTGCTCTCTATTCACTTTGGTAATAGGGAATACCATGGTCGGGAATCTACCGCATTTTCATCCCGCTATGCTTTTGGCTATTGCGCCTTGTATCATACTTGGCATTACCATACATGCGTTATTTAAATTATGCATCAGCCTGTTCTCTTTCTGGATAGAAGATTCCACTCCTTTCCAATGGATTTATAATAAATTAATCCTGGTAGTGGGTACCATCTTCCCGATAGAGATATTCCCAGATGAATTACAGTCGTTATTTAAATTAACGCCTATATACACGGTATGTTATGGGCCAGCCAAGCTTGTAGTTGATTTCAGCGTGGAAAAATGTCTTGAAGTCTTATCGGCACAGTTCTTGTACCTAAGCGCAGGATGCATGCTGATGTTGTTCATCTATGGAAAGGGGGTTAAGAAATTATATGTTAACGGCGGTTAAAAACGAAATCCGGGTATGCCTGCTCTCCGTCAAGTATAATATTATGCGGGATATGCTCAATAAAGTCACCTTTATCAGTAATATCCTTTTCATGATGCTCAACAACGCTTCCTTCATCGTACAATGGTTCATTCTGTTCCATTTGAAGGAAGACATCGGTGGCTACTCTATGAAAGAAGTCATGTTATTATGGGGCCTATCTGCCAGCACTTTCGGATTGGCGCATGTTCTGTTCGCAAGAGTGTTTTCCCTGCCAGAGCTCATTGTCAATGGGAAATTAGACGCCTATCTGGTCTTGCCCAAAAATGTCCTGTTAAGCGTAATGACTTCTGCTACCAGTACATCAGCCATCGGAGACTTCCTATATGGGATACTGGTTGTCTGCGTCTTCTGCTTCAGCATAGAGAGGCTTCTCCTCTTCCTCTTCTTCACCATAACGGGAGCCGTAACGCTTACGGCATTCTCCCTCCTGATGGGAAGCCTTACGTTCTGGCTCGTGCGCTCTGAAATGCTTGGGCAGCAACTGGTCAATATCATGATTAGCTTTGCGACTTACCCGGACGGCATCTTTAACACGAAGACAAAGTTCATATTATATCTGATCATCCCGGTAGGAATGGCGATTTACCAGCCTGTGCATATCATGATAGATTTCAGTCTCTCCACTCTTTTGATCGTGCTTGGTTATACTTTCCTTCTTTCGGCTTCTGCCGCGTTCGTATTTTATCGGGGATTGAGAAGGTACTCTTCCAGCAGCCTGATGGAAGCGAAGTTATAGTGAATGTTCCGTTTCTTCTCTTTCTTCAATGTCACTGACCGGTTTTTCCAGGCCTTCTATCTCGATATGGTTCTTCTCGGCATAGTCCCATAGTGCCGCATGGATTGCCTCTTCTGCCAGCAAAGAACAATGTACTTTGGCTGGCGGAAGGCCATCTAATGCTTCCATGACCGCTTTGTTCGTCACTTGCAGCGCTTCCTGTACAGTCTTGCCTTTCACCAGCTCTGTCGCCATGCTGCTTGTCGCCACTGCCGCGCCACAGCCAAATGTCTTAAACTTCGCTTCCCGGATGATCCCATTATCATCTATATCCAGATACATCCGCATGATATCGCCGCATTTTGCATTGCCTACCGTGCCCACGCCGCTAGGATCTTCTATTTCTCCGACATTCCTTGGATTGTTAAAATGATCCATTACTTTATCGCTATACATTGTTCCACCCAGCCTTTCTATTCTATGTCTCTATGATCTTCCGTTCTATGCTTCTTTACTTTTCTATTCTATACTTTTATGCTTTTCCGTTAAATACTTCTATACTTTACTATTCTATGCTTTTCCGTTCTTTTTCACAAAATCTTCGTATAAAGGAGACATATTTCTCAATCTCTCTACAATCTCCTTTATTTTATCCACAGTAAAATCAATCTCTTCTTTTGTCGTTTTCTCTGATAATGTCAGTCTCAGAGAACCATGTGCGATTTCATGCGGCAGCCCGATCGCGAGCAATACGTGGGAAGGATCTAAGGAACCGGACGTACATGCGGAACCGCTTGAAGCGCAGATCCCATTCTGGTCTAATAAGATCAGCAACGACTCTCCTTCAATAAAGCGGAAACAGAAGCTCGCATTGCCGGGAAGCCTATTCGTTCTATCCCCGTTTAACCTGGAATAAGGTATTTCTGCCAGCACACGCTCTATCAGGTGATCCCGAAGCGCACATTCATAGGCGTTTCGCTTGTCCATCTCCCGAAAAGCAATCTTAGCTGCTTCCCCAAATCCAACAATGCCCGGTACATTATGTGTCCCTGCTCTTCTCTGTCTCTCCTGCCCGCCACCGTGAATCAGGGCCTGCATCTTGACGCCCTGCCGGATATAGAGAAACCCGATCCCTTTAGGGCCGTTCAGTTTGTGCGCGCTTGCACTCAGCATATCTATATGCATCTTCTCAACATCCAGTGGCACATGTCCAAATGCCTGTACAGCATCCGTATGGAACAAAATACCGTTTTCTTTGGCAATTGCACCGATTTCTTCTAACGGCTCTATCGTTCCAATCTCATTGTTCGCCGCCATAACGGAAATCAGCACCGTTCCCGGTCGTATTGCTGCTACTACCGCCTCCGGGGACACCATGCCGTTCTCATCCACATCCAGATAGGTTACTTCATATCCGTGCTTCTCCAAGTACTGTGCCGTATGCAAAATGGCATGATGCTCTATCTTCGTGGTAATGATATGCTTGCCTTTTGCCGCGTATGCTTCCACCGCTGCTTTCATTGCCCAATTATCAGATTCACTGCCACCCGCAGTAAAATATATTTCCTCTGGCTTTGCACCAATCCCTTCCGACAATATCTTCCTCGCTTCACTGACGGCTTTTAACGCATCGCTTGCAAAAGAATATATCGCAGAAGGATTCCCATAATACTGGGTAAAATAAGGCGTCATAGCATCTAATACTTCCGGGTAGACTTGTGTAGTCGCCGCATTATCCAAATAAATCAATTCTTTCATCTTTATGTCCATGCCCTTTCCTCACAATACGTGATCTCACAAATAACATTCGCTATTTTATTCATTAGCATGTTCTTCCTTTATCTCTTCCTGCCATTTTAACAAGTCGGCAAGCGTTATATGATCTACCACGCCATTCACGGCATCCTTGATTTGCTGCCAGACCCGGATCGTAACGCATTCTGTCCTGCGAGCGCACTCTTCCCTTTCTTCTTTCTCTTCCCCGACACACCCGACAGGCGCAAGGTCTCCCTCCGTCAAGCGAAGGATCATGCCCACCGTATATTCCTCCGGTTTCTTTTTTAACAAATAACCTCCCTGCGCGCCTCTAACGCTTTTCACATAACCTGCCTTATTTAATACTGCAATAATCTGTTCCAAATATTTATCCGAAATTTCCTGTCTTCTAGCTACGTCTTTCAAACATACGGGGCCATCTACGCTATATGTCGCCAAATCCAACATCAACCGTAGCGCATATCTCCCTTTTGTTGATATTTTCATTACTGTCTGACCTCTCTAACCGTCTTCCTGCGTATTTTATGATCTAAACGTCCTTCCATGACAAGTCCCTATGCAATTCATTTCTGCAATTCATTTCCTATCTATGATATCCTTTATAATCTCCGAAGCGATCATCAGGCCTGCTGCCGAAGGGACAAAAGAAACGCTGCCGGGAACGGCATTTCCCACCGGGATCGGTTCTTCCTTCGAATACAGCACTTTTAATTCCTGAATATCCCGCTTGCGTAATTCTCTCCTCATGACTCTTGCCAACGGGCATACAGATGTCTGATAGATATCCGCTATCTCTAACTGCATCGGATTTAGCTTATTGCCGGTTCCCATGCTACTGATAATCGGCACCTTGGCTCTTTTCGCCCGTATGGCCAGCTCGATCTTGGCTGTTACGGTATCAACCGCATCCGCAACATAAGAAAACCTGCCCAAATCAAACTCGTCCGCGTTCTCCGGCAGATAGAAACATTTATGGGTATTCACTTTTACATCCGGATTGATGGACAAGGCTCTCTCTTTCATGACATCGACCTTGTCTCTTCCAATCGTATCCCAGGTAGCTATAATCTGCCTGTTAAGATTAGTCACCGAGACCTCGTCTTTATCTATGATATCCAGATTCCCTACGCCGCTCCGCACAAGAGCTTCTACAATATAGCCTCCCACGCCTCCTGCGCCAAAGACTGCCACATGCGCTTTACGCAGCTTATCCATTGCTTCTTGCCCAAGCAACATCCGGGTTCTTTCAAATTGATCCTGCATCTGCATGTCCTGTTATCCTATGCCCTCCGTCCATGACTGATACTGTCCGGCATAACTGCCCCATTATACGAACGGATTATAGAATCTGCTTCCGTCCTGGAAAGTAATACAGAATGCCACAATTGTAAATAGTATCACCACGCCAAGCGTTATATAATCATTTCGCTTAAACGGCTTGGCCGAATACCACGTACGCTTCTTGTTCTTCCCGAAGCCGCGCAGCTCCATTGCGTTACTGACAATATCGATCCTGTCCATACTAGAGAAAACCAATGGGAAAATAATCGCAGCCATATTTTTAATCCGGCTGGCAAAAGATGCTTTCTTTGACATTTCAATTCCCCTAGCTTCCTGCGCATGTTTGATCTTGGCGAAATCATCCTGCACATCAGGAATATAACGAAGCGCCAATGCAACGGAATACCCTATGTTATAATGGATGCCGACTTTATTCATAGACGCCGCAAATTCACTTGGGTTCGTCGTCACAATAAACATAAAGACCGCCGGGATAATCGTCAGATACTTTAACATCACATTCGCTTCATAGAAAAGCTGCTCTTTCGTCAGCGTATAGTTGCCAAACAGATGGCATATCGGAGTTTCCGTTCCATAGATCTTCGTTCCCTGCGTAGGAGAAAAAAAGAAAATAGCTATCAAGTTGATGCACAAAAAGAACATTATGAATTTAAACACCGTGCCAACCTGTTTCCATTTGGTTTTAGACATCGCAAAAATGATCAGGCTAAGCACAAACATAACCGCCAAAACTCTCGTATCATAAGAAATCATGCAAGTAATAGACCAGAGGAGAAAGAATATTAACTTCGTAACGCCGCTCAATCTATGAATCCATGTATCTTTTTCTTCATAACTTAATATTCTTGACACGGTTCTGTCTCCTCCATCTTCCTGCCGTTCTCCCGCTCATAATAGATAAAACAATCCACCAAATCAGACGGCGGGTTGATACCGCACCCTACTGCAAGATCATATAGAGATGTCCTCTTTAAATATGCCTTTTTCGTCAGGACATCATCCGTCAAAACCTCACTCGGGCGTTTATCAGCTAACAATTGTCCTTCCGCAATTACCAATGCACGATCCGTATATTCCAGCATTAAATGCATATCATGCGTTATCATAACAATTGTAATTCCTTTTTCCTTATTAATGCCTTTCAAAAATTCCATGATCTCTGTATAATGTCGATAATCCTGTCCCGCAGTCGGCTCATCCAAAATAATGATATCCGGGTTCATCACGAGAATAGAAGCAATCGTCACGCGCTTCTTCTGTCCATAGCTAAGCGCCGATATCGGCCAGTTCCGGAAAGGATATAGGCCACAGATCTTAAGCGTATCAAAGACTTTTGTTTCGATTTCCTCAGGTGCAACGCCTCTCACCTGTAAGCCAAGCGCTACCTCTTCGAAAATCATCGTCTTACTGATCATCTGGTTAGGGTTCTGCATGACCAGCCCGATGCTCTCTCCCCTTTCCTTAATCGAGCGCTCTAGGATGTCTTCGCCATGGAGCGAAATGCTCCCCTGATCCGGCAACAGAAACCCGCAGATCAAATTAGAGAGCGTTGACTTTCCCGCACCGTTCTTGCCAACGATACTAAGCATTTCACCTTTATGTATCCGAAAGGACACGTCTTTCAGAACCGGTTTGTCTTTACGATAAGCAAAATCCAGGTTCTTCACTTCCAATATAATTTCCCGCTCCTGCTCTGTCTTAGGGACACGCGTCTGTGTAAACCAATCCCTGACCTGTCCTTTATAACCTGCCAAATGCCCTTCCCTATCCATTGTCTGGATATCCGCGGGGTGATCTTCTTTCGCCAGCTTACATCCTGCATACTTCAGCGCCGTGACATACAAAGGTTCCCTGATGCCCTCTTGCTGCAATATATCTTGCGGCAGCAATTCATCCGGTGTCATATCCGCTACAATCCTGCCGTCTCCTATCACGATGATCCGGTCGGCTCCACAAGTAAGCGCATCCTCTAACCGATGCTCGATAATAACAACCGTTGTTTTATCTTGCCGATAAATTTGGTCAATCAATTCAATTGCCCGCTTGCCTGTCGCCGGGTCTAGATTTGCCAACGGCTCATCAAACAGAAGGATATCTACCTGGTCAATCATGACCCCTGCCATAGATACCCTCTGCTTCTGTCCTCCGGAAAGAGCGCCCGGCGCATGTCCAAGCACCGATTGCACTTCCACTGTCTCGGCAACCTTTGCTACCCTCTCGAACATCTCCGGCTGCGGCACCATATCATTTTCCAGTGAAAATGCAATATCCTCCGCGACCGTCAAGCCAATAAACTGTCCGTCTGTATCCTGTAGCACCGTCCCTACCAGCTTAGAGAGGCCGAAAATCCCCAAGTCATGGGGATTTTGCCCGTTAATCGTATAAGTGCCCGTAATCTCACCTTTATAGGCAAAAGGCACAAGCCCATTGATGCAATGCGCCAAAGTGGACTTGCCGGAACCTGAAGGCCCTACAATCAATACCTTTTCCCCTGGATAGATTGCCAGATTAATGTCTTTAATCGTCGCTTCTTTCTGAGAACGATATTTAAAAGAAAAATTTTTGAATTCTATTATTGGTTTCATTCGTCTTCTTTACTCAGGCTGGATGATTTTCCGCCTACTTTGGAATATGCAATAGCGAGCAACGTACCTAAAATACCGGCAATAATAATGTTTCCTAAGAATGCCCATGCGCCTTGTGCAAAAACCTTGTTTGCCGGCTCCGCATAGATGACAATATCAAATACCGGCGCTGCGACAATCCATGCTACCGCATTAGAAATAACCTGTATAATATTGAAGAGAATAATCTCTTTTACAGCAAATCCGCCGTCTTTAATTGCCAGTTTCTTCGCAAACAGGCCAACGCCAATTCCCACAACCGCTTCCGGGATGACCCAGCTCCACCAGATGCTGCCATAGAAAAGCGCATCACCCAGGGCATGTCCAAGCAGACCGACTACGCCGCCGACAACAGGTCCAAATACTGCTGCAAGGAATGCAAGCAATGCCGCCCTTGGCTGCAATGCCGTATTCGGGATAAATCCCAAAGGAATCTGTACCTGCGTCAATGCCACGAACAGCGCAGTACCGATCCCAATTGCCACTACCTCTTTAATACCAAATTTACTCTTCATCTCACATCTCCTCCTGCTTTCCTATGTATCTATTCCAAGATACTTCTTTTGTGTGAAATAATCATATTATCCGCATATATTATATACTAAATATATACTATTTTCAATCGTGTTTCTTTTTTAAGTCTTACTCAGTTCCTATTCACGTAGGCCGCAATCTCATCCCATACGCTTGGTGATTCCAATCCTAACCTCCATTCTGCTACACCGGCAATATGGTATTTGTCCATAACGTTTAATTTCACTTTGATGGATTCCGCATCTTCAAGCCATACCTGGAAATGACTGTTGTCGGACTGGTATTCCCCATAGTTCTGACAGGTCTCTTCATCCCATCTTTTTTCGATCCCATGGTTAGCCAGATATTGCTGTGCCATGTCCATACCGACTACCTGGCTTGTCACCGTCGAGCCGTTTGTCTCCCAGATCCTCGTGTAGAAAGGAATCGCGTTGATGACCTTCTCCGGCGGCACTTCCTCTACTGTTTTGGCAATCCCGTTTTCTACGAAATCAATAGAAGCTACCGAGCCTGCTTCCTCGCTGTTGCCATGATGTTCATCATATCCCATGATGATCACATAATCAGCTACCACGCCCTGCTCTTTCCTATGATAATAATTGTTATAACCCATCGGCACATAATTATCTACCGATAAAACAATCCCCTTTTCCCTGCAAGGGATCGAAAGCTCTCTGATAAACTCAATAAATGCTTCGCCCGCATCGACCCCGATATTTTCAAAATCAATATTGATGCCGTCTAGCTCATATTCCTCTGCCGTCAGGATCAAATTATCTATTAACCGCGCCCTCTTGCTCGTCTTAGAAAGGAGCTCATACATATCAATCGTCTCTGTGTCCGTTATATTACTGATCAATGCCCATACTTCCAATCCCATATCATGCGCTGTACGGACGTACTCTTTCGACGCAAGGCTCGTGAAATCACCATCATTTCCGGTCAGGACAAACCATGTCGGTGAAATGACATTGACGCTTTGCGTTGTGGCAAGCACTTCTCTTAGCGTATCATTCCCTGTCACACTATAAATTGCATGCCACGCCAGATTAATCTTTCCTTCCCTTGTTATATTCTTATATTCCGGCTGCACATAGTCCGTTACCGCTACAGGCGTCTCATAATATTTCTCGGTGAGCCTTTTGTTCTCCACGTAACCAATATAGGCATCCCTTGTCTTTACTTTCGTCCAGTTTTCCATTTCTTCTAATATGATCACGCTATCTCCGGCTGCCACATCTGTCAGGATATCGCTCTTAATGCCTCCCTGGTATCTGACCTGCGTGTTTTTCTTGATGTCCGCCATCTCACGCTCAGCCCATTCCGTATAGACTTGCATATGGTAAGGCTCTGTGAATAGCTCATAAGAGAAATTCGCATACCGCTTCACAAAATCAGCCGCCACATAAAGCGTGTCTCCTTCATATCTCGCGATCACATATCCGGCATTCTCCTTATTCGCTGCCTCGTCTAGGACATGGTAGCTCGTCCAGTATTCCGAAGAACCGATTTCCGTTTTCACGATCGAATCCGGTAGCGTATACAGCAGAAGGCCTTCCTGCTTGTCTTCATAAAATCTGTCGTTAAAATAAAGATGCACTGTAGCAAAATCAAAATAACATACGTTATCCCAAACTTTAGCATGCTCCTCGATCTGCTCATTCTGTAAAATGATCGGCACATCATCTGCCCCAGTATTGCCAAAATATTCTTCCAAATCAGCATGTTCCTTGGAGTATGAATATTTCTCTATTATTTTGGCTCCAAATCCGACTGCCGCAATCACAAAAATAAGGACGACTGCAACAATCACCGGAATTATCTTTTTCATCTATCCAGCTCCTTTCCAATCGCCCTTATTATAACAGACTATTCTTTGCCCGTCATTATCATTTTCGACTTTTTTGGACTCATTTCGCAAAAACAGTGCCAAAAGAAGCGGGGACTTCCTAATGATCAGATTCATACTGTAGTATATCCGCGAAAATACAGTCTAAACCATTACTTCAAAAACCTTCCCGACTCCAAAAGGATTTCCGTGATGTATCAAAACAAAGGTCATGATTTTTAAAATAAGGGTATCCATAAAATCTGATAAAACCGTGAAGAATAATCGAAGATGCTTCTGACATGCTCAAAAATCTATAAATAACTGTATAACCTTTTCAATCATGGTGAATTATAATTGTGAAATGTTGAAAGAAAAAATTATTCTATGACCAGACACATAAGCCTGTAAGACTTTCCCATACTATATCAATAAATGAAAAGAATGAATAATAGAATACATTAATATTAATATATATGGAGAAACAGAAT
>CAJTSL010000082.1 GCA_910578845.1 uncultured Lachnospiraceae bacterium | reverse complement strand
AAATAAGATCAAAGTTTTTTCATTCTCCTATTGACATTTATTAGCTGGACTTTCACGCCTTGAAATGCCTGATTTTTATCCATTGCTTATCTTCCGCCATTCTGCCCTCTGTCCGTTCCACGATGGCAAGCGGCTCATATGAGGAAAGATCCAGATCCTCCAAAAGCATATCCACGTCTTCCCGCTCCCTCGGAAAGCAACGGCTTTCCAGAAATTCTTCAAAGTCTTCCCATGTCGGCTTTGCTTTCATGCCGAAAGCACAGTGCAGCAAATCATCTGTCTCATTTATCACTTCAATTTTTTCTTCCTCTTTATTGATCAGCATCACGCTACAGCAGTCTTCCCCACACATAAATTCCATGCGTAGCGTATAATCCGCCGGTTGGATCCCCTCAAAAGCGCGGTTCAACCGTTCCCAGGATTTCACGGTATTATAATTTTCTTTTTCTTTCTCATTGCTCTGGTTCAAATATCCTGACAGCACCTGCCTGGAAATCCCATATTCCTTTGCCAGTGCCGTTACCGTCTCCCCAGCTTCATGACGTTCTCTGATCCGGCTCACTTCATTTGCGGACAATGCCGGTTTCCTGCCCGCTCCTCGCTCATTTCTCGCCATACTGCCTTCTCCTTTCTATGCTAACCCTCTATACTTCTAGAATAGACCGAAAAAGCAGGTATGTCAACAAATTAATTCGTGGACATACCTGCTTCTCTTATGATTCTGCTTTGTTTCGTATTCTTATTTCTTCATCTTAGAACGGAAGACCAAGCTCGCCAGATAGGCAAAAATGAGCGCCGCGCTACATCCTACCGCGCCATTCGTGAAACCGCCTTTGAATAAGCCGATGAAGCCGTCTTTATCAACTGCTTCCTTCACGCCTTTCATTAAGATATTCCCATATCCAATCAGTGGCACGCTGGCTCCTGCCCCCGCATATTCCATGAACGGCTCATACCAGCCAAATACGCTGATAACCGCTCCCAGGCAGACGAGCAGGACCATAATGCGCCCCGGCATCATTTTGGTTTTCTCCATCAATATCTGTACCAATGCACAGATGATCCCTCCGACCCAGAAAGCATTCACATAATCCATATGCATGACCTCGTTTCTATCAATTTATATTTCCATATCGCTGTTACTGTTATTATTATAAATTGTTATCTCTATCCGGTATTGTCTGCATTATCTTCCTATGTTATGCATTCTGGTGATTCATTTCTATAAAAGATCTTCCAAAAAGATCTCCCGGATCTCTTTTTTCCAAAATTATCCTTTGACCGATATTATCCCAGATAAGCGATGACTTCCACCTCGCATAAGACATCTTTGGGAAGCTGTTTGACAGCCACACAGCTTCTGGCTGGCTTCTGGGTGAAATATTTCTCGTAAACTGCATTGAAAGCTGCAAAATCAGCCATCTCTGCAAGGAAGCAAGTTGTTTTCACCACATTTTCAAAATCCGTGCCTGCTTCTTTGAGGATTTCTCCCACATTCTTCATCACTTGCTCTGCCTGTCCGGTAATATCCTCTCCGGTAATCTCGCCATTAGCAGGATCAATCGGGATCTGTCCCGATGCGAAGAGCATCTGCCCGGCAATGATCCCCTGGGAATATGGCCCGATTGCCGCCGGCGCCTTGTCTGTTGCTACTTTTTTTAACATAATTTGTGTCCTTCCTTTCTATAATATAAGTAATTAGGTTTTGCGAAACGGTTATTTTTCAAAACCTAGTTGTGCAAAATAGGCAAATCGTCGCAGGGTCGCTTTCGCTACATTGGCACTCGTAGCGGCACATAAGACGCTACAATACAGCGTCTAAGTGCCGACGATGCCAAAGTACCCTGCTCGTGATCTTGTCTATTTTGCATAATTAGGTTTTGGAAATCTCCATAACCAGCGTTTGGACAAATGAAAAATAAGGGATGAGTTGCCACCGCATCTGGCGCCAGACCCGATCCTAAGAAAACCTTGCTTTCACATAGAACCCTCTTTCATTCTCAAGCACTTCTATTACTTCTCCTTCCCGCTCTAACATGCGCTCCCTAAAAGGGAAATTACCTGACATCGCAAGAGAAGGGTCGATTGTATAGTAATAATTACTTGGTAATACGCCTTCTGTCACTGTAACATGGTCTCCGGCTTTCAATAAGCCGGGACGTTCCATTTTAAATTCCATTTCCCGCATCGCTATGCCTCATTCCATTTCTATGCCTTTGCTCTTCATTCAGCTTGTTTTTTTAGTATACCATAGATCCTCACATTCTGGTAGCGTATTCTTATCCAAGCGGGTTTATACAATCGTTAAGAAAAATCGGAAAAACCTCTTTTAAAAACTAGCCAAAATCTGCTATAATGAATCGTGGAAAAATATGCTTTCATCTGTAGATAGCTGATATGCTACTTATAGCCATCGGCAACACTAAGAGAAGCATAAAATCGTAACAATACAAACAGGGGGAACAATTAAATGAAAAGCATTCGTACCAAAATCACCTTATGTCTCATTCTGACTGTTCTTATCGGACTTGTTGCATCTGGCATCTCTAGTATTATACCCAACTATTATAGCACAATGTCCACTGTTGAACGTATGATGAGCGAAACTGCCGTTTTAGCATCCGAGCGCGTAGAACAAGAGCTGATAGCTTATAAGAACGCTGTTATGGATGCCGGCTGTATCCCGCAGTTATCCGATCCAAGCGTAACGCTGGATGAAAAACAAGCTATTATAAACGAACGTGCCTCCATGCACAATTTCCAGCGCGGTAATGTCATCGGCCTGGACGGTCTTAGCATTTTCGACGGAAAAGATTATTCTGACCGCGAATATGTCAAACAAGCCATGGAAGGCAATATTTATGTTTCAGAGCCATTGATCAGTAAGATTACTGGTGAATTGTCCATTATGGTCGCTGCTCCTCTTTATGCGGATGGCATTTATGGCTCTTCAATTGTCGGGGTCGTATATTTTGTCCCACAAGAAACCTTTTTGAACGATATTGTATCTTCTATCCAAATCGGTGAAAACAGCAGAGCTTATATGATCAATAAGACCGGCGATACGATAGCTGATATCACCCTTGATACTATCACCGTCCAAAATATCGAAACCGAATCCCAAAGCGATCCTTCGCTGAAAGAACTGGCAAACGTCCATGCAGCCATGCGCCAGGGCAAAAACGGATTTGGCAGCTACATAAGCGGGGAAGACAGCATGTTCATCGCCTATGCGCCTGTCAAGGACACGGACGGCTGGAGCCTTGCCGTTACCGCGCCGCAACTGAATTACCTTGCCTCTACAAGAGACGCTATGGTCATTAATATCGCAGTCATCATCATTTCCATTCTGCTCTCTAGCATAGTCGCCTTCATTCTTGCCCACAACATCGGCAAACCGATGAAAGCCTGCGCAGACCGGATGAAATTGTTGGTAGAAGGCGATTTGGACACACCGATGCCCAAGATCACGAACAAAGACGAAACCGGTATGCTCGCCAAATCCACCGCATCGCTTGTGGAAGGATTAAGCACTGTTATCAATGATATCGGATTCCTGCTGACCGAGATGGCAAGCCAGAACCTGGATGTGAAGACGCAGCATGAAGAGGTTTATGTCGGCAGCTTCCGTAACATCCTGCTCTCCATGCGGCATATGAAAGTGGAATTAAGCAATGCCATGCGGCAAGTCAACCATTCCGCAGGACAGGTATCGGCAGCAAGTAACCAATTATCAGCAAGTGCACAGACGCTTAGCCAGGGGACCGCAGAACAGGCAAGCTCCGTTCAGGAATTAGCCGCACGGGTCAATGAAATTTCTGAACAGGCTAAGAGCACGGCAAGCGGCGCATTAGACGTACGCAGCCAGACCCATCAGACCGGCGAGGAAGTCTCTCTTTGCAACCAGAAGATGCAGGCTCTTGTAGAAGCTATGGATAAAATCCAGACCAGCTCCAATGAAATCGAGAAGATCCTGAAAACAATAGACGATATCGCATTCCAGACGAATATCCTCGCCCTCAACGCCGCCGTAGAAGCCGCAAGGGCAGGCAGCGCAGGTAAGGGATTTGCCGTTGTCGCAGAAGAAGTCCGCAGCCTCGCAAGCAAATCCGCAGAAGCTGCACAGAATACTTCATCCCTGATCGAGCATTCCACGGAAGCAGTACATACCGGTACAGAAATCGCCAGAAATACGGCTGATATTTTGCTTGGCGTAGTAAACAGCATTCAGGCTGTAGTCGATTCCATCGACAATATCGCAACTGTATCTAACGAACAATCCGATGCCGTCTGGCAGGTATCGGAAGGGATCAATCAGATCTCCATTGTCGTACAAAGCAACAGCGCCACCGCAGAAGAAGGCGCATCCGCAAGCGAACAGCTTTCTGCCGAAGCAAGCAGCTTAAAACAGTTGGTAGGCCAGTTTACGCTTGCCCCAAATTAATATGTCTATCAAAACAAATGCCCCACGGCAAGCAACAAGGTATCATGCTTACCGTGGGAATCAAACATTAGGGAGGATATTATAATGGAAAGAGAACGTCTAGGAAGCCGCCTTGGCTTTATCCTGTTGAGCGCAGGCTGCGCCATTGGCATCGGCAATGTCTGGAAGTTCCCGTATATGGCAGGGCAATATGGCGGAGGCGCCTTTGTGCTATGCTACTTGTTTTTTCTAATCATATTGGGGATACCTGTCATGACCATTGAATTTTCACTGGGACGCGCATCTAGGAAAAGCCCGGTCAAGCTGTATCATGCGCTGGAAAAGCCAGGGCATAAATGGCATCTGCACGGGTATGCCGCCATGGCGGGCAATTACCTTTTGATGATGTTTTACACGACGGTAGCCGGATGGATGCTCCATTACTTCTTTTACATGGCGGACGGCACCTTTACCGGCACGGATGTAGAAGCCGTAGGCAACATCTTCGCCGATATGCTTGCCGATCCTTATGGGATGATCGGCTTTATGGCCATCGTTGTCTTACTGGGATTCGGCATATGCTCCATAGGATTGCGCAACGGGTTAGAAAGAGTCAGTAAATTCCTAATGTTAGCCTTGCTTGCCATTATGGTCGTCCTGGCTGTCAACAGTATTTTGCTGGAAGGCGCAGGCGAAGGTCTTAGCTTTTATCTTCTGCCTGATTTTAACCGCATGGCGGAGCTTGGCATTGGCAATGTACTGCTTGGGGCTATGACACAGGCCTTCTTCACCCTCAGCCTTGGCATCGGCGCCATGGCAATCTGGGGAAGTTATATCGGGAAAGAACGGACGCTTCTTGGCGAAGCCGTAAATGTCGCTATTTTAGACACCTTTGTCGCTTTCGTCTCCGGCCTCATTATCTTCCCGGCTTGTTTTGCCTATGGCGTAAGCCCTGACAGCGGCCCTAGCCTTATTTTTGTCACCTTGCCGAATATCTTTAATCATATGCCGGCAGGCAGGTTATGGGGAAGCCTGTTTTTCGTCTTTATGTTTTTTGCTGCTTTTTCCACGGTCCTTGCCGTTTTCGAGAATATCATCTCCTGCTGCATGGATCTGTTCGGATGGGGACGCAGAAAAGCATGTTATATCAATGCGCTGGCAGTCATCTTATTATCCCTGCCTTGCGCAGTCGGTTACAATCTGCTCTCCGGTTTTCAGCCAAGAGGCGCGGGTTCGACCGTACTGGATTTAGAAGATTTTCTGGTCAGCAATTTATTCCTTCCTCTCGGCAGCCTGATTTATGTCGTGTTTGCGACAAGCCGCTATGGATGGGGCTGGGATAAGCTCGTTGCAGAAGCCAATCAAGGCAAAGGCTTGAAGCTTGCCCGGTGGATGCGTCTATATATGACTTATCTGCTGCCTGTGATCGTGCTGATTGTCTTTCTATTAAGCCTATAACCCGCATCAATCCGGCGACTGCAAAAATCAGATTAGGCTCGGGTATTTCTCTATCTTCTTGATCTCCCGGTCATAAGTGAAGATGCCGTTTACTTCTTCTTCCACATCGGACAACTGTGTGTACACACAGGCACACAGTCCGTCCGCAATCTGTTCTTCCATCTTCCGCATCCGCTCCCTATAAGCGGCATTTAAATCCTTCAGGTTCTTATGTATCCCATATCCATACAATTTCTCATAAGCGCTATGCCCGGGTATCCGCAAAGAATAGCCGCCAAACTCCGATACTACCGTCACACGCGTTTTCTCCGGTGCAAACTTCAAATTGAAGAAATAATGATGTATGCTTTGCATATCACCACCGCTTTGGTCAAACCATCCGCTCGCCTCATCTATGAGACGGGTGCTGTCACATGCCCTTGCGATCTGCGTCATCTTCTTCGCATGAAACTGCCCCCATCCCTCATTGAAAATAACCCACGCAGCAATGCTCGGATGCCCTCTTAGCAACCGGATCGTTTCTTTCATTTCACGGACAAATTCCGCTCTTCCCTCTCTATGCGCGCGCGACAATAGCGGCAGGCAATTATCTTGCAGCAGCCATCTTTTCCTGGAAAAAAGAGTCGCGGCATAGGTCACAAACCAATGCTTATAGTAAGTGCCGCCATTGACCATATCCTGCCACACGACCATCCCCAGCCTGTCACAATGATAGTACCATCTGTCAGGTTCGATTTTAATATGCTTGCGCAGCATATTGAACCCCATTTTCTTCATTTCCGTTATATCAAAAATAAGCGCCTCATCCGATGGCGCCGTATATAAGCCGTCCGGCCAGTATCCCTGGTCAAGCACCCCGTTCTGGAACTGTACCTCACCGTTTAAGCATATACGCGGTATGCCTTCCCCATCCTTCTCCACCGAAAAAGTACGCAGCGCAAAATAGCTGGTCGCCTCGTCCTCTCCCATTGTCGCCACAACATAATACAAATACGGCTCCTCACACGTCCAAGGGCGGACATTGGGCAAAGTTATTTCTATCTCTTGGTTTGACATGCCCTTCGCCTGCGTGATGACAGCCACATTCTCCATGGCGGCCTCCCACTTTAAACCGTCCGCTGACGCAGTCTTTTCTCTCCCTATTCCCACTCTTTCTTTGTCCAGTCTCTCGGTTGCTTCCTGATATAGCGCAGGCTCTTTGATTTTCAGAAGCACCGGCCTGTCAGCTCCCGCGCGGACACATATCCTTACCTTTCCATGCGCTATGCCTTGTGCATACTCTAGAACCGGCTCCGTTTCTATTCCTTCTATATAGCAATCCGGTACGTACTCCATCCAGACTGTCTGCCAGATGCCGCTCTGCGCCGTATAGAACATCCCGCCCCGCTTTAGCTTCTGCTTCCCCCTCGTATGGTAAGAAGTATCGCTGACATCCCGCACAGCAACAACGAGTTCCGGTGGCTCTAATTGCTCCGGCGTATCTTCCTGTCTCTTTTCTGCATACAGGCAATATTCCGTAATATCTACTGAAAAAGGCAGGTAGCCTCCCGTATGCCTCGCCGCTTCCCTGCCATTCACATAGACGCGACACGCCTGGTCTACTGCACCGAAATGCAAGATCAGCCGCAAACCGTCTCTCATTTTAGCAAAGTCAACAGATAGCCTGGTACGATACCACAGATACTCGTCCGGCATTAGCTGCCTGCCAACGCCAGAGAGCACGCTTTCCGGGGAAAATGGCACAAGTATCCTGCCGTCGTACCTCTTTGGCCTTTTAAAGGCCTTCGTTATGGCATATTCCCAATAGCCGTTTAAATTAATATAGCTTTCCCTTTGTAACAGCGGGCGCGGATATTCCTGTAAAACATGATGACAGTCCAAATTTTTGCCCCAGCGTGTATATAATTGTTCCATTTGTTTTTTCTCCTATATCTTCTTATGCCATCCATAGCATTTCGCTTATCCAATCAGAATAACAGCAAAATAAAATCTAAGCATCGGGTGTTATTATAAGCTTGGCATATAAATTTCCCAATACCATTTACTGTCTATCATTGCCTGATACATTGCCGCTTTCCACGAATTTTTGGCAATGGCCTGCTCATCTTCTATGTTTTCCCGTAATCGTTCTACTGCAAGATCCTTCCCGCCTTTCTCAAAGAGGATTTTAATCCGATGGAAACAAGTCCTATATAACTCTGATGCATGCAGCCTATAGATATCATTCAATCCAAAGCCGTCCTTAGAGAAACTATGCCGGATTCGGTTTCTTTTTTCTAAGGAAAAAGTCTCTGGCGGGTCTGCATAAAACTGGAACGAAACTGGCTCTTTTTCTATTAATTCAGCCTTCATCCAGACAAAATCGTCAAAGTCATCATAATAGGGATGAAATGGCTGTTTTTCATAACTGTCAAACGCTGAATCGGCTTTGTCCTTATTGCAATCTGAACAGCAAGGAACAAGATTGTATGGCGTCACCGTATAGGTAACATACTTTGCCTTGGGCAGAAAGTGATCAAGATTCTTTACCGGATTTTGTTGGCAAAATGGGCATATGCCGTAAGGGGCTAAAAGAAAAAGTTTATCATAAATATCCCGATTTGGCTCACTTTTCGGGACAAATTTCTGCGTATATAAAGCCTCCATGTCATCCTTATTTGCCGATGAACCTACCATATCATGCTTCGGAATCGTATATAATTCCCCGGAGTTTGCTAGGTCATCATATTGTCTGGTCTTTTCCACAATCGTATCTTTTGCCTGGATGATTCTGTTCTTTCTCGGATTTTGCATGTTTGCCGTGCAGTTATCCAGAATCGTTTCTATATTGTTTTCAGGTTTAGGAATCTTTTGCATTTATTCGTTTTCCTTATCATACATGTAAGCTCTTAATATAGATTTGGCTTCATTTCCAAGCTCGCCGTCGAAACTGGCGAGTGCTTTGTCATATGTGTTGTATTTCTCGGCAGCATCTTTTAGCAACGCATGGAAACCTGAATTTTCAACATCGTAACTGAATATCTCCGTTGTTATCTCGCCCAGGTTTTCACCAAACGTCTCGATTCTTGGTCTGTCAAAAGCACGGAATTTGCCTTCCCTACGTATTTTCCACACACACTTTTGGGGAACTTCCTGAACAATCACCGGGGAATGCGTCGCTATAATGGCCACTCCATTCCTATAAGTCAATAAATCCGAAAGCGCCCGGATAAATGCCGAAACAAGCGGCGGGTGCAAGTGTTCTTCGGGCTCGTCTAATATGACTAATGTTTTTTCTTCGACATGATTGATTAAACTGACTAAAGTTAATAAGATATTCTTATGCCCAGAACTAAGTATTGAAAAGTTCTCATTCACGACCGCTTGGTAAGCTTTCTCTTCTAACCGGTTTTTATAGGCACTGTCAGATTCCCCTGGCTTGCGTGGTACCTTTCCCCGGATAAACGTAAATTTCTCCTGGCCTTTCTTTCCCCATGTCCGAATATTTAATTCCTTAAAAGTGTTATCCGATTCCAGTATGCCAATAGAACGGTTCCACAGTTCTTTTTTGGTACTGCTTCTGATAATTGGATAATAGTTATCCGAAAACATTTTGGGAAGCTGGTTATATCTGGCATATTTCTTTCGCTCCCCATCCTCATTTCTGGCGTCTATTAGGCCAATATATGTATAAGGAAGCCGATTATCATTTATATCTGCCTCGCAAATGGGGTCGTCAAAAGCGCTAAAAGAAATATTGACTATATTGGAGAATGTTTCACCCCATCCGGTCTCTATTCTTCCATAGGTATCATGTAGATCATAAAATAACAAAGCATGGAGCATCCCTTTTATGATTGTTGTCTTACCGATGCCATTGTTCCCGATTAATACATGGATATTACTAGACGGCGTCTTACGATCCCCATCGACCTTAAACTCCAGTTGTTGGTTTTCTCCTGTCCTAAAATCTATGTCCGGCAGGATATATTTGAAATCATAATCCGTCAGGATAGCCCCGCCGTCCGCTACACGATGGAACTGACCTTTCACTGTACTAGGCGTAACATCCCTAAGAAGTGATTTACAGGTCACTCGCTCCCAACGTACTTTTTCAAAGAGCGCTAAATCATAAGCAATATCATGAAGAGCGGTCAGAATATCAACCCGTTCCTCATAATCCCTAAGTGTTGCATAATAGCCCCAATTAACGCCAAGTGAAAAATACTCGTCCGGTAACCTGTCAAAGGAATCAGGAAGCGGGGCTCGGCGCTCTGTTTGCCCAATCCTGCCTATCTTAATATTCCCTATATGTTCATTACGGTAATGGACATTATAAACCGTTTCGAACTCAAACCAGTCATCCCAATTGTTATTGATTAAATAAATATGATTAGGGTCGGCATCATATTCATAGTCATCAGCAATTATAAATAACAATCCTCTGTCCTCATTTCTTCAAAATACTCAAAACAGTATACTAAATCTTGTACTTTATCATATCATTTTATTGATGTTAATTCAAGCAGCACAATCATACGCTCATAGAAATTTCGTTTGTCAAAGCGCCAACATTGTTATATAATCTTCTCAACAATCAAAGACCCCGCTGCAAGCAACGTGGTATCAAACTTGCAGCACTGCAGAGCAGCGG
>CAJTSL010000081.1:347-10637 GCA_910578845.1 uncultured Lachnospiraceae bacterium | reverse complement strand
CCGCGGGCTTAACCATCATGTCCGGTTGTTGGTTTTTGGTGTTTGGCTTTGAGGGTATGTTCAAACAGGAAGACGCTATTTGCAAAAAAGTGTAAATAGTGTTTTTTTTTATTTTAATCTGTGATATAATATATTTTGTGGTAGATTATATCTAATGACGAATTGCAAACTATATAACGTGAGGTGGATTACATGGATACAAAGATTCTGCTTGAAAATGGAACGAACGAGTTAGAGGTACTTGAATTTAAACTGGATGGGAATGCTTATGGGATTAATGTAGCGAAGATCAAAGAAATTATTACATATCAGGATGTTACGCCGGTGCCTAATGCGCACCCAAGCATAGAAGGTATATTTATGCCGCGTGATACGATGATTACAGCCATTGATTTGAAGAATTGTCTGCAACGCGGTGTTTCGCAAGCAGGTGGTTTATTTATTATCACCAATTTTAATAAGCTGGATGTTGCGTTCCATGTTGATTCTGTTGTAGGAATTCATAGAGTATCATGGAAAGATATTATTAAGCCGGATTCAACGATGTCTTCTGTCGAAGAAGGGATCTCAACTGGTATTATCAAGCTGGATGGGAGATTGATCATAATCCTTGATTTTGAGAAGATTATGAGTGACATAAATCCGGAGACAGGTTTGAAGATGACGGATATAGAAGAGCTGGGTGAGAGAGGAAGGTATGATGTACCGATTCTAATTGCAGAGGATTCGCCATTATTGAATAAGTTGATTGTAGACTCCTTACATAAAGCAGGATATGTGAATCTAATCCGTACAGAAAATGGACAGCAGGCTTATGATGTCGTTATGGATTGTAAGGAAGAAGGCACATTGGATGAACATATAAAATGTATTATTACAGATATTGAAATGCCAATAATGGATGGTCATAGATTAACGAAATTGATCAAAGAAGACGATGCGACAAAACATATACCAGTTGTTATCTTCTCTTCATTGGTAAATGAGGAGATGAAGAGAAAGGGAGAGGCATTAGGCGCTGATGCGCAGCTTTCTAAACCGGAAATTGGAAATTTAGTAAGGGTAGTTGATAAGTTGGTGTTGAAGTAAGGTACCTTAGAAGCCGGGATTTCCCGGCTTCTATTAATTATAGGTCTTGTGGTTTCTAATTGGAGAAGAAAGAGAGTATATCTAAAATGGCTATGGATCATATAATGTCGGAATTATGTGCAAGATGCGATGACGCAGATATGGTATTAGTTGGAATAGGGGAAGAGTTCCAATATGATTGGGATACTTTAATACAAAATGAGCGATATCAGGAGATAGAGGAAGAAATCAATGAAAGGGAAGAATATAGATGGATCGTTCCTTTTTTGCAAAAGCTGTTTCTTGAGAAATATCCAGATGAACAGCTTGATAAGGCATATAGAAATTTGAATGCAATAATAGATGGGAAAAATTACTTTATTCTTTCCATTGCATTGGACGATTGCGTATATCAGCATGGGTTTAAAGAAGAAAGGGTTGTAACGCCATGTGGGGGTTTTCGCAAAATGCAGTGTGATAACAATTGTAATGGAAAGATAATGGATATTGACAGGGAAGCATACCGGAAGGTGAAAGCGTATTTCGATCAGGAGTTATCATTGGCTGATCTGCAAGAACCATTATGTGAACTTTGTGGGGGAAAGAAGAGATTTAACCAGTTAGGAGTCAGCCAATATGCGGAAGAAGGCTATTTGCCGCAATGGGCCAATTATACGAAGTGGCTACAAGGAACAATGAATAAAAAAGTATGTGTTATTGAATTAGGCGTGGGGATGCAGTTGCCAACTGTGATCAGATGGCCTTTTGAAAAGATGATCTATTATAATCAAAAGTCCTTTTTATATCGTATTCATCCATCGCTATATCAGTTAGGGGAAGAAATAGGAAGCCGCGGTGTTGGTTTGAGAGAAAAATCTGTCAAATTTTTAGCAAATGGATTTGTGAAATAGGAGCGTATGTGATAAAATAACAAGGAAGGCTCGGAGAGAATCCTGTCTGAACATAAATGGTATTGGAGAGAGACTATGAGTTCAAGTGAAGAATATTTAGAGAATTTATTACAATCTATGATGAATGGAAAGGTTGCAACTCCATCAGAAGATGATTTGAATAATCCAGATAGGCAGAAGAGCGCGATAGCAATGCTATCGGGAGAGGAACCGGAACAGGCGCCGATCACGGGAAATTCGACAGTAGGCGGGGCTGCATCTTCTGACGGAATGGACAATATGGAAGCTATGCTTGCTGAAATGGTTGCAAATTTGGACGAATCAGATGAAGGGATCGCTGCCGATATTGAAATAACAGATGATATGAGTGAAGAAGATGAGACAGAGCTTGATCTATCATCTTTAGGCATAGAGGAAGAGGGCTTGGATGATATAGGCTTGTTAGATGAGCCGGGTCTAGAAGAATCTGATATGGACGCAATTTTAAGCGATATGGATATCAATCCGTCTTTAGAAGAACCTATCTTAAATGAATCCGGAGAAGACGTTTCCATGTTAGATGATTCGTTACCGGATGATTCATTGGTGGACGATGTTACATTAGACGATTCTTCACTGGGGGAATTATCTTTGGATGAATTAATGTCAGATGAGCTTCCGATGGAAGAGACTGGAATGGAAGAACTCACGGTGGAAGCTGAGGCAGAAGATTCTAGTGATGAATTTTCGTTAGACGATCTGAGCCTAGACGATATGTTATTGGATGAGATACCAATAGAAGAGACGTCAATGGCAGATAACGATAGTGCTGATGCCTCTGATGATCCGTTATTGGATGGGTTGGATTTGGATGATATGTTATTAGATGAGTCAGCCGTAGATGAGCTGGCATTAGAAGAGTCTGATATGGACGATATGTCATTAGATGAATTAGATTTGGATGAAATGTTGTTGGATTCGTCAACAACAGACGATACTGCATTAGAGGGATTAGACATGAATGATATCTCATTGGATGATTCTGGGTTAGAAGATCTGACAGCAGAAGGCTCTGTGCCGGATGAAATGTCGCTGGATGGATTAGATTTGGACGATATGTCATTGGATGATTCTGGCATGGACGGATTGACAGATGATTTTTCGTTAGAAGAAAACGGAATGGAAGATGATCTTGCAGAGATCCATGATTTATTAGACCAGACGGATCAGAGCGATGTTGATGATGAAATGCTCGCGTTATTAGAGAGTGTTTCTGATTCTACAGACGGAGGCATGGCAGATGAAGATAATAATGATTTTGCTTTTCTTCAGAATGCGGGAAGCGGCGGTGAAGATACCTTTGCAGATGATAATGTAGGTGAAGAAGATACCGATTCGCCTAAAGAGAAAAAGAAAAAAAGCAGAAGAAAGAAGAAAAATAAGAAAGATTCAAAATTGCAGGATAATCTTGCAGAAACAGACGGCGCAGAGGGAAGCGAGTCGGTTCAAAAGGAGAAAAAAGAGAAAAAACCAGGTGCTTTTGCAAGATTTCTTTCATTCTTAACAGAAACGGATGAAGAGGAAGAGAATGCGGATGGTACAGCTACAGATGAAAATACAGAATTGTTAGAGGAATTAAGCGCAGAAGATAAAAAAGAGAAAAAGAAGAAAGAAAAGAAGGAGAAGAAAGAGAAAAAGGGCAAGAAAGCGAAGAAAGCGTCCGCTGAAGAAGAGGGCGAAGAAGGTGCAAAAGCAGCTAAAAAGAAGAAACCGAAAAAGGAAAAGAAAGAAAAGGCTGTAGAAGAGGACACAGCAAGTGAATCTACAGGTAAGAAGCTGTCTAAGAAAAAGGTAATGCCGATTATTCTTTTTAGCGCTACCATATTGGCTGGCATTTTGATTCTTTCTTCCATTGTGCCGGACTATTTACAGAAGCGGGATGCGCAAGTTGCTTATGATATGGGGAATTATGACGAGGTGTTTGATTTACTGTATGGTAAAGAATTGAACGAAGAAGAGGAAATTATCCTACATAAGAGTACCATTATTTTACAGATGAAGCGAAAATTGACCGCATATCAGAATGCTTCAAAGATTGGTTCTGACGAACTCGCTACGTTGAATACATTGGTGCAAGGCGTCGTTTTGTATTTTGATTTGCTTCCGGAAGCGGAACAGTATCATGTAGAAAATGAAGTGACAGGAATCTATCAGGAAGTGCTTTCAGCATTATATGAGCAATATGGTATTTCAGAAATAGATGTTATGGATATTATCGCTTCCGAGGATGATACGATCTATACACAGAAGCTGGCGTCTATTGTCTATGGCAACTATTTTGGAAGCGATGAGGAAGACGGAGCAGAAGCGATGGAAGATATCCTGCCAGAGGAACAGGAAATTCTCGATGGTATGCCGGAAGGCTCAGAGGATATACAACCTGAGATTATAGGGCTTGATGTGCTGGAAGGTATAACGAATGGCACGCTAAATGAGCAGGTAGAAACGGAAGGAAGCAATAATGGTAGCGATTATTGATTATGATGCCGGCAACATGAAAAGTGTGGAGAAAGCTGTGATGTCTTTAGGAAAGAGTGCAGTTGTGACGCGAGAACCAGAGCAGCTTTTATCCGCAACACATGTAATTTTACCGGGAGTAGGATCTTTTGGCGATGCAATGAGTAAACTCCATCAGTATGGCCTGGTAGATATCATTCGTTCAATTGTAGAACAGAAGACTCCATTTTTGGGAATTTGTCTTGGATTACAGTTGTTATTTGAAAATAGTGAAGAAAGCCCAGGGGTAGAAGGGCTTGGCATCTTGCCAGGGAAAATTGTAAAGATCCCGGAACAGGGAGATTTGAAGATCCCCCATATCGGATGGAATTCTTTGTCGTACCCTAACCGTGGCAGATTGTTTTGGAATATACCGGAACAATCCTATGTATATTTTGTACATTCCTATTATTTGCAGGCGGGAGATCCTAACATCGTGACGGCGTCTACTGAGTATGGGACTCATATCCATGCATCGGTTGAGCGGGACAATGTATTTGCTTGTCAGTTCCATCCAGAGAAAAGTTCTGAAGTTGGCCTGACAATTTTAAATAATTTCTTGGCATTATCCAAGCAAAGCCATGAAAATGCCGGGGAGGTTGAGTGATGCACACGAAAAGAATTATTCCCTGTCTGGATGTAAAAGATGGCAGAGTTGTCAAAGGCGTTAATTTCATTAATTTTAGAGATGCAGGAGATCCTGCGGAAGTTGGAGCTGCCTATGACCAATCAGGTGCGGACGAACTGGTCTTCTTAGATATTACGGCTTCTTCGGATGCCAGGAAGACGGCTGTGGAAATGGTCAGACGAGTTGCAGAAAAGGTGTTCATCCCATTTACTGTGGGTGGTGGTATCCGTAGCGTAGAGGACTTCAAGGTGATCCTGCGTGAAGGGGCAGACAAGGTAGCTGTCAATTCGGCTGCTATTATGAACCCTAAGCTGATTGCTGATGCGGCAGATAAATTCGGCAGCCAGTGTGTTGTCGTCGCAATTGACGCTAAAAGGCGCATGGATGGGAGCGGCTGGAATATTTATAAGAACGGTGGCCGTGTCGATATGGGAATAGATGCCGTGGAGTGGGCAATACAGGCCGACCAGCTTGGCGCTGGGGAAATCCTTTTGACCAGCATGGATGGGGATGGTACGAAAGCTGGTTATGATCTGGAACTGACAAGGATGATATCTGAGAATGTATCTATTCCTGTCATTGCATCCGGCGGAGCGGGTACTATGGCGCATTTTTATGAGGCTTTTACAGAAGGAAAAGCGGATGCGGCGCTTGCTGCTTCTCTTTTTCACTTTAAAGAGATGGAAATACGGGATTTAAAACAATATTTGCATGAAAAAGGGATTTCTGTCAGATTATAAAGAAAGACGAAGGATAGCAATATGGCGATGTTGAGCAATGACTGGGCGGCAGCTCTTACGGAAGAATTTAGAAAGCCTTATTATAAGCAGTTATATCAATTTATTAAAGAAGAATATAGCCGTGTTGTGGTTTATCCGCCAGCGGATGATATTTTTAATGCATTTCATTTTACACCGTTAAGTAAAGTGAAAGTGTTATTATTAGGACAAGACCCGTATCACAATGAGCATCAGGCGCATGGGATGAGCTTTTCCGTACCGCGGGACCAGAAGGAGATACCACCGTCCTTGCAGAATATATATCAGGAATTGCACGATGATCTGGGGTGTTACATTCCGAATAACGGTTATCTGGAAAAGTGGGCCGATCAAGGCGTACTGTTATTAAATACAGTATTGACCGTGCGCGCGCATCAGGCGAATTCCCATCAGGGAAAGGGATGGGAGCAGTTTACGGATGCGGTCATCCATGCGGTCAATGCACAAGACAGGCCGATTGTGTATTTATTGTGGGGACGGCCTGCCCAGAGCAAGATTTCCATGTTGACGAATCCGAATCATTTAATTCTAAAAGCGCCGCATCCTAGTCCGTTGTCTGCTTACCGCGGTTTTTTTGGATGCAAGCATTTTAGCCAGGCAAATGCTTTTTTGGAAGAACATGGGATAGAGCCAATTGACTGGCAGATTGAAAACATAGATTCCTGAGTAAGAGCGGAAATATAATTATGAAGAAAATGAATTACAGATATTTATAGAATGCTATTTACGGATAAACGGTTGGGTGATAGAATAGCAAAGTAATATGATAGTTAGAAAATTAGGAAATAAGGAGAATAAGGTACCAATGAAGAAAATACCGTTTGTCACGAAAGAGAAAGTTGAGGAGATTGTAAAAACATATCCCACTCCATTCCATATTTATGATGAGAAAGGCATTCGGGAGAATGTAGAAGCAGTCAAGGAGGCTTTTTCCTGGAATAAAGGTTTTAAGGAATATTTTGCAGTAAAAGCGACACCGAATCCTTTCTTAATCAATATCCTGCATGAATATGGCTGTGGATGTGATTGTTCTTCCCTGACGGAGTTGATGTTAAGCCATGCAATGGGGATTGATGGAAATGAAGTGATGTTTTCTTCTAATGATACGCCGGCAGAAGATTATGAATACGCGGCTAAGATAGGTGCTATCATTAATTTGGATGATATTACGCATATTGATTTCTTAGAAGGAATATTGGGGAAATTGCCAGAGACGATGAGCTGCCGGTATAACCCGGGCGGTGTCTTTCAGATGGGCAATGGCATCATGGATAACCCTGGGGACGCTAAATACGGTTTCACGACTGAGCAGTTATTTGAGGGATACCGGATTTTAAAGGAAAAAGGAGTACAGCATTTCGGATTGCATGCTTTCCTAGCAAGCAATACTGTCACAAATGAATATTATCCGCAGCTTGCAAAACAGCTTTTTGAAGTAGCGGTCAGATTAAAAGAGGAGATTGGCGTAGAGATTGCGTTCATCAATTTATCCGGTGGCGTTGGCATTCCTTATACGCCTGACCAGGAACCCAATGATATCAGAGCAATTGGGGAAGGCGTCAGGAAAGTATACGAAGAGGTGCTGGTTACAGCCGACATGGGAAATGTCGCGATCTATACGGAGATGGGGCGCTTTATGATGGGGCCTTATGGAGAGCTTGTAACGAAGGTGATTCATGAGAAGCATACGCATAAGGAGTATATCGGCGTAGATGCTTGTGCCGTTAACCTGATGCGGCCTGCAATGTATGGCGCATACCACCATATTACGGTCTTGGGTAAAGAGGAATCCCCATGCAGCCATCAATATGACGTAACGGGTTCCTTATGTGAGAATAATGATAAATTTGCTATTGACAGGATGCTTCCGGTAATTGAGAAAGGTGATTATCTGGTCATCCATGATACCGGTGCGCATGGCCATGCAATGGGGTATAATTATAATGGTAAGTTAAGGTCGGCGGAACTTCTGCTGAAAACGGATGGCAGTGTGGAACTGATCAGAAGGGCGGAGACGCCAAAGGATTATTTTGCTACGTTAGATTGTTTTGAGGTCTTTGATAAACTACAATAGAATAACATGTGGTTGGTATTAAGTATAGAACCTTACAGATTGCCTAGATTGGATAATCTGTAAGGTTTTTCTGTTCCTTTCATTTTTTCATGACTCTAATCAGATGCAATAATGCATCAATTTCCTCCTGTGTAAGTCCTGATAAATCAATGTCTTTTCTATTTTCCAATCCTAAGAGATAATCGGTGCTGACATTAAATATTTTGGCGATATGAATGAGAATATCGTAGGACGGTAAGCGCAGCCCAGTTTCATAAGCACTTATGACTGATTTTGTCAGGCCTAGTTTCAGGGCGAGCTGTGCTTGCGTCATATTTGCTTTTAAACGCAAAACTTTTAATGAGCTTCCAAAGTCAACCATTTAAAACCTCCTTTTAGGCTATCATACTATATTGTATGTATTTGTTTGGTTGATAATAACTTTATTTAGTTGACTTAACGAAATGTAAAAGGTATACTAATAAATACATGTATCCACATGATATAGAATGGAAGGATTATGTTGGTCTGTGTAAATAGATGAGTAGGTTAGTTGATAAAAAGATAGTCTGGTGTGTTATCCTTATGACGCTGCTTTGCGCTTTTACCTTGGTCTTTCATATTATGGATCGTGGAAGGGTTTGTAATGTTAAGCTCGAAAGCGAAGAAAGATTGCTACAAATATGTGCGGGTAAAGATTATATTGCGCATGCAGATAATGCAAAAGATTTGCTCCTTTTTGAGAACCAGGCAATTCCTTATGATGAAGCAAGTAATAGCTTTTACATCTGCCAGGACATGAGGCAGAAGGAGTATAGGGGGACAATTACTGCCGCATCAGAGAATATTGCTATTTGGATGCTGGAGGATGATTATGCCTATGAATTTGCCGAAGCTCTCCGGCAAAGCCATTCTTTTTCTGTTTGGATTGCGACGCAAGATAGCTACACGATATGTAAAATTGTATTTACTGGATTGCCGGTGGTTGTTCTTGATACACAAGAAAAAGCTGGGATGCAATATATACAAGGAGCCATTCATGTATGGAATCCTATGGATGAAGAAATTGGCACAATTTCATGTAAAAAAGGAGATGCGGAGATTAAGTGCAGCCAAAGCATGGAAACCTACACGGTAAAGTTTATGAATAAAGAGGGAAATGAACATAGGAAATTATCTGTCTTAGATATGGGGAAATATGATGCATGGAAACTATATGAAGTAAGTAAGCAGGATATGACGTATATTCGCTCTATGCTGGCGTATCTTGTTTGGAATCGCATAAATGTAGGAGAACGCCTTGATCGGCCGTGCCGATATGCAGAAGTCATTATAAACGGTGAGTATAGTGGCCTGTATCTGTTGGCGCCTCGTATAGACGAAAATTATCTGGATCTTGAGGAAAATGGGAAAGTTGTTTCGATAGATATGCGAAGAGACGGTACAGGAGAAAGCGCTACGGTCGGTGTGACTGAAAATACAGGTGCAAAAAGAGGTGTTGCTCCAGAAAATAGTGTAGGGAATATCTATGAGGCGGAAGCATTTCGTTTTGATAATCTTGTAGAGTATTTCTTGTTTTTAGAGATGACATATGCGTTTGAAAATGTTGCCAATGATTTCTATGTTGCATGGGATGAGGAACAGGGGCAGACATTTTTGTTGCCGGGGAAAATAGAATATAGTTTTGGCATTTTCCCTAACCGATTGCAATATATGACATGGAGAGCGCAGGAAAGAATGCTGACGCCTGAGCTGGTTGATTTGGCTGCAAAGGAAGGCGTTACGGAAGATGGGGACTTGGAGCAGCGGATGGGAGAGCGTTACAGGGAATTAAGGAAAGAGACGATTTCGGATGATGCGCTTTTTAAACTGGTTGACGAATTACAGGCATATCTATGTGAGTCAGGATATATCGCAAGGAGCGGAGCAAATAAGGACGGCGAGAATCATTATGAGGAAAAGATCGGGGAACTGATTCGGTATCTGACCGAGAGGATGGAGGTTCTTGACAAATACTATGGGACAGAGGGATAGACGGGAGCGGGCACAGATGATACATAGGTTGGCAAACTGTTTCATTGGCATTTTTGTTTTGGCAATTTCCTGTTATCTGTTTCTTTCTTTCCATAAGCATGGCGAAATAACAGCGACTATGCAGCCTGGTTTTATTGAGATTACTGGGAGGGGAACAGAAGAGATAAACATAACAGGTGTAACAGAAATGACAGGGACAACGGAAGTAACAAATGCGGCAGAGATAACAGGTACATTAGACGCAGCAGAGATAACAGGTGCAACAGATGCGGCAGAGATAAC
>CAJTSL010000081.1:0-217 GCA_910578845.1 uncultured Lachnospiraceae bacterium | reverse complement strand
ATGACAGTGTTTCCAAAGGCATAAAATTGTATGTTGCATATGACAAGTGTTATTTTTTCCTGCCCACATGTGCTTCTTCTTGTCAGTTTACCTTACAATACAATGAAGCAGATTATGAAATAAGCATAGACGGGGAAAAAATTGCAGGCGGGCAGCCTATTAGTTATGCTGAATTAAGTAAAGAGCATGTGATGAGCATTACGAAATGTGATGTGGG
>CAJTSL010000080.1 GCA_910578845.1 uncultured Lachnospiraceae bacterium | reverse complement strand
TTATTTTTTTGCATAGAAAAGGAGCTGCGCACTAATTACTTAGTGCGACAGCCCCGCATTTCAAACTGTGGTTATCACAGCATTATTTGATCCCTGCCTGTTCCTGCACCATAAAATATTTCCTTATAATACGCACCCACTACAGGCAGCATTTCTCCATCTGTCCTTCAAGGACAGATTTTCTTCCCTTCAAGCACAGATGCAGCAGCAAGCATAACGCCGCACAGCCCAAGGGCAGCAAGAAGATAAAAGGGTGACGCATGGCCAGTCTGGATAACCGGCTCTGATCCTTTTCCTGCATTTCCATTTCCTCCTTCCGTTCTGGTATTGGTATCTGTATTTTTATCTGAAGGGCTGCCTGCCGAATTGCCGGAGACAGTGCCGCTTGTATTCTGATTTTTGTCCGAAGTGTTCTTATTGTCCTTATCGTTGGTATTTTCTGTACTGTTATTGTCCGAATCATCCTTACCATCATTTTCAACCTTTTCCCATCTTGCATAGAGGCTGATGCTCCTGCTGGGCTTATAGGTCTCTCCTTCTGTTCCGATAAATACCTGCCGGTCTGTGTACCAGCCCTTAAAAATATATCCTTCACGCTCTGCAGCCGGGAGCTTCACACTGCCGCCTTTTACCACTTTGACGGATGCATTCTTTGTCTTGCCACCATTGGCATCATATTTGATGGTGTAGGTATTTAAGGTTTCATTAGAATTATCTCCATCCTGTGTATTGTCACCGCTGTTACTGTCTCCATTTTCTGTATTTCCACTGTTTCCTGAATCTTCATTACCGCCACTGTTTTCTTTTGACTTCTCCCATTTCGCATAAAAATCTGTATCTCTGGTGATGCGGTAAGTATCATAGTATGCCCCTGCAAACTGCGTCAGGCCATCATCTGGTACAGCATCCGTTTTTCCATTTCATTCAGTTCCATATCCTTTTTCTTTCCCTAAAAATCTGCATGAAAAAAGGACACCCGCCTGACACAGGATGGAATGCCCTTTTGGTTATTTTTATTTAATTATATATACAGGCAGGAGGCAGCAGCAGCTTTCTATCCGCCCATGAAGCTGTCCATAAAGTCAAGGGCAGCCTCATTCAGTTCTTCTGTTTCCGGCGTTTTAATTTGCTCCCCCGTTTTCCCTGTCTTCACCACCTCTGCCTGCATCCCCGGCATTGCCATCGGCATATACGGGTACATCATGGGATAAGGCGTCAGTGGAAAACATTTCTTTATCTCCGCCGCTTCCTGCCGGATGCCCTCCTGTATTTTTACAAGAAGCTCCTCATGGGTAAGATGGGCTTCCTTTCCCCTGTCATAATGCCCGATCATTGCCTTTGTGATAATGCTGGTGTAATCCTGCTTCTTCCCGTCCGGCGGCTCCCGGTAATTGCCCTGTAATATCTGCCACGCCCGCCGCTCTTCCGGCACATCCATATCAAACCGGCAGGACACTCGCTTAATGTTTTTTATTGCCTGTCTCTTCCCCATAGTGCATACCCCCTATCCACGCCTGATATTCCGCAGCCGCCTCTGGTTAGAAAGATACTCATAGCCTTTTGCATTTGCATGGATATCTTCAATGAAATGTACTTTATCCTGGTCCAGCTTTGCGAAATGCTTCACCAGCATAGCGCCGCCTCCAAGGAAATGGAGCTTTGCCAGTTCTTCATTATAGCCATACTCACGCAGTTTCCGCATGATCCTGTCGGTATAGTCTGATGCACACTCACCGATAGCTTTCAGGTATTTCTCCCCGATATCCGCTGTACCGTCTTTCAATACCTTTTTCACAATACAGTCATCCACAACGCTATGTACCTTGTTCGTCAGTTCGCTCCGCATCTCAACCACACAGCATTCCACGCCGAACCGCTCCGTATAATAGCGGCTGGAATCCGGCTTCCCGTCAATGATAAAGATAACATTCATTGTACCGTTTCCGATATCCGCCACAATGTTAAACCCCTGGTAGCCGGGCAAGTCCGCCGCAACAGCCGCAAAACCCTGTGCATAGACTTCCACGTCCTCAATCTTCACATGGTATCGGGTATCATTGCACCGGAAGGTGACTTCCTTATTCCGTAATAAATATTTCCGGAAATCTTCTCCCTGCTCCCCAAGCCACTTGATGGGAAGCCCCACTGCAAGGATGACAGAAGCATTGCATAAGCCCCTCCCCTTCAGTTCCTTTGCCAGTGCCGCCAGCGTCAGGACATAATAATCCTCATCCCATACTTTATCCATCTGGTACTCTTTGTGTGTAGAGCCGATCTCGTAGAATTTCCCCTCATACTCTACGGTCATCCCTGCCAGTTCTGATGCCCTCTCCCTTTCAATTACGCCGGATTCAAAAATGTGGTGGGCGGTCTTGATGTTGCCATACCCATGGTCGATCCCTATCCTGTAAATCTGTTCCATACTTTTTGCTCCTTTACCTTTATTTTTTGCAACAATAAAAGGACTACCCAAATACACTTGAATAGTCCTTACTATACAATTAGCTAATTGCAGGTTTCCTCGACCCTCCTTTGTGAACTTGTGCGAGCCCGCCCTTTCGTAATAAGGACAAAAGGTGAAAACCCTGATAATTCCTAGAGTTATCCCTCTGTCATTATTATAACTCAATCACCATCCGCCAAGATCGCCTTCACATCCTCCGGGTAGCTTTCCACCCATCCCCCGGTCATGAAAAAAGTCACTTTGACATTATGTTTCCGTAGAATCTCCAAAATCGTTGCTGTATCTTCGTTCCCCCAAGCTGCGTCAAAACTAAGGGCAATCTGCGGTTTTTCCGTTTGTACACAATAAATCGGCAGCTCCCGGCCGTTTACCGTATTACTGACAGTAATAGATTCGGGCAGAACTTTCGCAATGCCTTGGATTAAAGCGATCGTCGTCAGGATAAACGCTACTGACATCACTGCACGCAACATGACTTCCTGTCTGAAGTTCTCTTTCTTCCACTCTGCTTTCGTCTGGTATTGTCTCCGGTCGTTCCCGCGCCGCTTGCGCTTTCTCTCCTCTGTTATATCCTCGATGTAAATTCTTTTCTCTAATTCGTTCAGAATCAGCTTGCATTTCTCATTCCATGTTCTTTTATTTCCACTCATGAAAATCACCCTGCGCTATTATTTGTACAGTATATGCCGGGAATCTCCAATCTTTGAAATATTTTATGTGCTACCTATTGTCCTTTTTTATCTTCTCGATCTCTTCTTCAATTTCACGCATCGTATCTTTGCGATCCGTTATGCCGTCCCTTGTCTTCGCATCCCCATGCCTCACTGGCACCGCCAGCAAGACTTTTGCCAATAACCCTGCGCCGCCGAAAATAAGAATCAAAATCAGGACCCATTCATATAATGTAATCCGTACCAGGGAAATATTCGTTGATGCAATAATGGATACGACTATAAAAAGCACCCCTACACCGGTTAATACTTTGGCTGCAAAGCTTCCCCCCGAAGCAAACATCCATACAATCCCTATGATAAACGGCACCATGATCAAGCCGTTACTGACATGGAAGCCACCAAACCTTATGCCACCGCCAAAAAAAGAAGAAGAAACCATCACCTTTTGTGAGAAAATGTATAACCCTACTACCAGCATGCCAAGGCCTCCTAGAAATTGCAATAACTCATTCCCCGCTTTTTTCATACATCCGCTCCCGCCTTTCTAACTTTTCTCTACCACGTTTTCTTTTATTATGACGGAAATCCAATGTCTCTGCAAGCAAATCCGGTATCATTTATCACGAAAAGACACCCGGCTGTATGAACAGGCCAAAAATTGTAGTAAAAAAATGAAAATATTGCTAATTTCCCCTTTACAATTATTAGGAAATGCCGAAATAATATACATAAGAAGCATTAGCAAGATACAGGCACGGATGCCGTATACCATTATTTATTATCAAAGGAGTGATACTTATGGGAACTAGTATTTCCGGTTTAGATTCCGGTGCATCAAACATTTATTCCGCTCTATTAGGCGGAGGGGCAGCCAGTGGCGCAGGCTCTTCTACATTACTTAGCGATTATGCTTCCATCAAGAATGGCAGTTATGGCAAAATGATGAAAGCATACTATGCAAAACAAAAAGCCGCAGAAGACGAAGAATCTGCAACTTCTAGCAAATCCAAGAAGGAAAAAGACGCTTCCTCTGCAAGCGCAGCAAGAAAATTCTACGAAACTGCTTCCGGGATGAGCAGTCTGGATTATAGCGCTGACAATATCGACGAGCTGTATGACAAGGTATCTGCTTTTGTCAAAGATTATAATTCTATGATGACCAATGCCTCTAAGAGCAAAAATGCTTCTGTTAAGGCACAGGCAGACGCTTTAAATGATTACACTTACCAGAATTACAAATTATTTGCTAAAGTCGGCATTACCATGAACGCAGACCGTACGCTCTCCATTGACGAAGACACTTTCAAGAGAGTTAACCCGAAAACTGGCGCTACCAACGTTCCTACGCTTACTACGTTATTCAAAGGCATTAATTCCTTTGCCGACAAAGCGGCTGACAGAGCAAGTAAGATTTACCGTGCCGCAGGAGAAGGCGAATCAGTTACTTCTTCTAAAGCGAAATATGCCGGCACAACAGGCAGCATTTCTTCAAGCGATAAAACAGACGACAGCACTACTACGCCAGGCTCTTCTACAACTGCCAAAGATTCAAAATCAGCTACTTTGGCGAGCACTCTTTATAAATCTGTTGAGAAGTTAGGCGCAATGTCAATCGACAATAACAACAAAGACAACGTTTACGATGCGTTCTCTGCTTTTATCAAAGATTACAATGCTCTTGTAAAGAAATCTTCGGAAAGCGAGAATTCCAACGTAATAAAACAGACAAAATACTTGCAAGAACTGGTCAGCAACAATAAGAGCGCATTCTCTAGAATGGGCGTTAAGGTAAATTCCGATAAAACGCTTTCTATTGATGAAGAAAAGTTCAAAGAATCCGATATGGGCAATGTGAAGAACCTTTTCAATGGCACATACTCTTTCGCAGAGAAGATGACAGACCGGATTAATCAGATTTACCGTTATGCTACACAAGGCGAGTCCTTGAATGGGCAAGCTTATACGAGCCAGGGTGGTTACAGCGCTGCCAATGTAGGTTCCATGTTAGACACAGTTATGTAATGATTCATAAGCTTTCGCGTTATTAAGTATATAAAAAATCTCGCAAGTTTCCTTGCGAGATTTTTTCTGTTTCATGCTTTTGCAGGCTGTTTTATGCAAATGGGTTCTCTGTTGGGTAAGGAATGTTTTTAGGCTGGTTATAGCCAATTTCACTTACTTCCACGCCAATATATTTGAATACTTCATAAAGTGCTTTTCCGAAATGCCCAAATGCAACTGCGCCATGATGAGGATAATTCTTCTCAATCAATACGTGACGATAGAATCTTCCCATCTCATGAATCGCGAATACACCGATTCCGCCGAATGATTTTGTCGCTACCGGTAGGACTTCTCCTTCTGCCACGTAAGCGCGTAAGATATTATCCGCTGTGCTTTGCAAACGATAGAACGTGATATTGCCAGGAACAATGTCTCCTTCAAGCGTACCCTGTGTCACTTCTTCCGGAAGGCTTCTCGCCATAATCATCTGATATTCCATGCTGCACTTAGAAAGCTTCTTCGAGCAGGTGTTTCCACAATGGAATCCCATGAATGTATCGGTAAACTGATAATCAAATTTATTCTCAATTGCTTCTTTGAACATATCCTTCGGCACAGAATTGTTAATATCAAGCAGCGTTACGATATCATCACTCACTGCCTCACCAATAAACTCGCTTAAGCAGCCGTAAATATCCACTTCACAAGATACCGGTATGCCTCTTCCTGTCAGACGGCTATTAACATAGCAAGGAACAAATCCGAACTGTGTCTGGAATGCAGGCCAGCATTTTCCTGCAATAGCAACGTACTCTCTATAACCCTTATGCTCTTCGATCCAATCGAGCAGCGTAAGCTCATACTGTGCAAGTTTCGGCAGGATTTCAGGCTTATTGTTGCCTGCGCCGAGTTCTTCTTCCATATCTTTGACAACATCCGGGATACGGACATCGCCTTCATGTTTATTAAACGCTTCGAACAGATCCAGTTCCGAATTTTCTTCAATTTCTACGCCCAGATTATAGAGCTGTTTGATCGGTGCGTTACATGCCAAGAAGTTGAGCGGGCGAGGACCAAAAGAAATGATCTTCAAGCTTGAAAGACCAACGATAGCACGTGCAATCGGAATGAACTCATGGATCATCTGTGCACAATCCTGCGCATCGCCTACCGGATACTCCGGGATATACGCTTTCACATTGCGGAGCTTCAGGTTATAGCTTGCATTCAGCATACCGCAATAAGCATCGCCACGTCCCTGTATTAAATCATTCTGTGATTCTTCTGCTGCCGCTACGAACATCTTCGGGCCTTCAAAATGCTTTGCGAGCAATGTTTCGGAAATCTCGGGGCCGAAATTGCCAAGATATACACAGAGAGCATTACATCCATTCTCTTTCACATCTTTTAGTGCATTGACCATATCGATTTCGCTTTCGATAATGCAGATTGGGCATTCATAAATATCTGCCGCATCATATGCATTCTGGTAAGCCTCTACCAGTGCCTTTCTTCTGTTAACTGCCAAAGAAGCTGGGAAACAGTCACGGCTCACTGCCACGATACCGATTTTTACTTTTGGTAAGTTATTCATATATATATCCTCCTTTAACCGGTTCTACCGGTAATATACAAAATTCATTCCCTGATATCCAGGTTCTTGCCGACTAACCCGATATGTGCGCCTTCATCTAAGCCGCCTTCCGCATGCCCGATCAGCCATTTGTTCTGTGCGGTGATCAGGGCGTCTTCCCATCCCTCATGTTTCTCTTCCAAAGGATAGTTTGTACCTGCCGGAAGGACAATCCCTACCTTGAACCCGCCATCGTTCGCACTACAAGGCGCATAATGAAGCGTCGTCGCATATATTTCCACTGCGATGCCTTCCGGTACTAAGAATGCCTCCATCAAAGAAGTATCATAGGTAAAATCATCGGTAATATCCTGCTGCATGCCAACGATCAGGACAGCGTCCGTTGCCGCCACGTTGATTTCAGAGCTTCTATGATATTCAATCGCATTCAGCTTATAATTATGTCCGTTACAATACCCTACTTCAATCGGCAGTTCCCCATAAGTCCTTTTCTGTAACGCCTTCGCAGCCGTTGTCGCCTCCAATGCCTTAATAGACGGCTCATAGGCAACGCCCTCTGGTAGTGGCGTCTCTTTCTTAATCGCTTCCACTAAATCGGTGAAATCAATTCCCTGTATCACCCTGCCGTATTTCCGGAATGCGGGGTCTGTAATCTTTTTAATTTCCATACAACTTTGAACTCCTTTCATGTTTTTCCTATCTTCCTACTTCTGAAACGTTACAGCAACTTATCAAACAATGCCTTGCAAGCCGGATAAATCTCCTTAAACTGCTGGTAACGCGCCTCATATTTTTCTACCAGCGCAGGTGTTGGCTCTACCGTATCCACGACTTTTACAATCTTAGCGGCAGCCGCTTCTACATCAGCATACTCACCACAAGCAACCGCTGCTAACATAGCGCCTCCCATTGCCGGTCCTTCTTCGCTTTCTATAATGTCAACTTTTAAATTCAAGACATTTGCGATGATTTGCTTCCAGAGCGGGCTCTTTGCGCCTCCACCGCATATTTTGGTTCTATCTATCTGGATCCCCAAAGATTTCGCTACCTCAAAAGAATCCCTGAGAGCAAACGCCACGCCTTCTAAAACTGCCTGTGTCATATCAGCTCTTGATGTGTCCATTGTCATACCGATGAACGTGCCTCTCGCATTCGGGTTATTATGGGGAGAACGCTCTCCCATCAAATAAGGCAGGAAATAGACATGGTTCTCTCCTAATTTCGTAATCTCCTTCTGTTGTGCGCTATATTCATCCGTGCCGATAATCTCGTCCATCCACCACTTATTGCAAGAAGCCGCGCTAAGCATACATCCCATCAGATGATAATGTCCGTCAGCATGGGCAAAAGCATGCAGGGCATTATATTTATCAACGCCGAATTTATTCGAAGAGATGAAAATCGTCCCGCTCGTCCCAAGCGAAATGTTACACATACCATCCCCAACGGTTCCTGTCCCAACAGCCGCCGCCGCATTATCACCAGCGCCTGCCGCTACTTTAACATGCGCAGGAATGCCAAGCTCATCTGCGATCTCAGGCAGCACGCATCCAACAGTCTCATAGCTTTCATAAATCTTGGCAAGCTGTTCTTCCCTTATGCCGCATATCTCACACATCTCCTTCGACCAGCAGCGGTTCTTCACGTCAAAGACCAGCATACCGGATGCATCCGATACATCTGTGCAATGAACGCCTGTCAGTTTATAGGCGATATAATCCTTCGGCAGCATGATCTTTTTAATTCTTGCAAAATGTTCCGGTTCCTCATTTTTCACCCAAAGGATCTTCGGCGCAGTAAATCCTGTAAAAGAAATATTCGCCGTATATTCGGAAAGCTTATCTTTCCCGATCACATTGTTCAAATAATCGCATTCCTTAGAAGTCCTTCCATCGTTCCAGAGAATCGCGGGACGGATTACTTCATCGTTCTCATCCAGAATCACAAGACCATGCATCTGTCCGCCAAAGCTAATGCCCGCCACCTGGCTCTTATCGGAATCTTTCAGCAGTTCTTTGATGCCAATCATTGTCTGCTCATACCAATCCTCCGGCTTCTGCTCAGACCAGCCCGGATGCGGAAAATACAAAGGATACTCTTTGGAAACAATGTTCTGTATCTTTCCTTCACTATCCATTAAAAGTAATTTGACCGCGGATGTCCCTAAATCAACACCTATGTACAGCATGATGTACCTCCTTTTTATTTCTTGACCACAAAGCTAAGTTGTATTTATTAGTGTTTTATTGTTTGTGAATATTTTCAATAACATATCCCCATGCAAAGAAAACCTTATATTAATATTAACCATTGATGCCTAAACTGTCAACCCGAATTTGTCCATTTTAACAGTCCTTTTATATGTCTTTTAACATTTATTTTGGCACTTTCTACAAGCCAAACATTGGTATTTCCAAATCCGTCTTATCTTCATCCCAAATTTTCAAAACACAAAATCCATGTCAAGTACTTTTAAACTTTTTTTGGATTATTTTAATTGACTTTTCTCTCTTATCACATTAGATAAAAGAAAGGAGGCTTGCCACTCCGCTATGATTATGTTTAGATAGATTTTAGTAAGAATAATAAATCTTTGCATGAAATATAGGAAGGAATTATGGCATAAGTGTTCTATTTAGCATATGGATCGGCATCCAAAAAGAAAAGACAGAGCCCCTTCCCGGCCCTTCATTGGCCGAAGGAATAAAATCTTTGATTTTTCAGTCCTTTTTTGCTATAATGATTGCAACATGTTTATCACAGACTATCTGTACGGTAATCCAAACAGATGTATTATAAAATGATCAAAATAACCAAAAATAATCAACGGAAAGAAGAGAAAGGAATCTTATGAGCAAAAAGAAAGTTGTCGTATCTCTTGGACATGAAGCATTAGGCTATACCACCACGGAACAGTGGGACGCCGTAAAAGTGACCGCAAAAGCGCTTGCTGACCTGGTAGAATCGGATTATCAGCTCACCATTACCCATAGCAACGGCCCCCAAGTCAGCATGATCCACAAAGCCATGACTGAGCTGCGCCGCGTCTATATCGACTATACGCCTGCTCCTATGTGCGTCTGCTCCGCAATGAGCCAGGGATATGTCGGATATGATATCCAAAACGCCCTGCGTACCGAATTACTCGCCCGCGGCATTTCCAAATCCGTCAGCACCATTTTAACCCAGGTCACGGTAGATCCGTACGATGAAGCATTCTATGAGCCTACGAAAGTGATCGGCAGGCATATGTCCAAAGAGGACGCAGAAATAGAAACCAAAAAAGGCAATTATGTCATAGAAGTTCCCGGCAAAGGATTCCGCCGTGTCGTTGCGGCGCCTAAGCCAATTGATATTGTTGAAATCGAAGCAATCCGTACGCTTGCGGACGCCGGACAAGTCGTGATCGCATGCGGAGGAGGCGGCATTCCTGTTATCGAACAGAACCATGTGTTAAAAGGCGCTTCCGCTGTCATTGAGAAAGATGCGATCGCAGGTAAGCTTGCCAGTGACTTAAAAGTAGATGAACTGATTATTTTAACAAGCGTTCCTTTCGTGTACCGGGATTTCGGCAAAGAAAGCCAGGCGCCAATTGAGCGGATGTCTTTATCGGAAGCAAAAGAAATGATCTCCAAAGACGAATTTGGAAAAGGCACCATGCTTCCCAAAATCGAAGCCGCTATTACCTATTTGGAAGCAAATCCAAACGGAAGCGTCCTGATCACTTCTCTAAATGCTATCGCTGACGCCATAAAAGGAAAGCAAGGAACCACCATTACTGCTTAACAACATTTACCGCATAACACCATTACTGCTTGAAATGTTATGCTCACGGGTTTATAGGCATAAATAAGTAATTGCGAAACGGCTATGCCATGCTATGTGTTTAGACAAAATAAATAAATAAAAAGGGAGTAGGATGCGGTAGCAACTCCTCCCTTTTTTGTTTATTCTGCCCAGACTCTGGTTATGGAGAAATCTTATCACCCAGGCTCTGTCCGTGAAGCGGACATGCGTTACTGCTCTGCGCTCCCAATCACCATTAGAAAAGCTCCTATCATAATGAAGAAATCTGAAATATTGAATACAATCTGCCGGATCATCTTATTTTTCACCGGAAAGCTTACATAATCGACTACATAATGTCTCCTTACCCTGTCATACGTATTGCTATATGCGCCTCCTAACAGAAATGCCAGCCCGGTCTTTAGCATGCGGTTGCCTTTACAGCTAAATGTCACGAGAAAGAGCATAGTCATCGCAAGCGTCAATACGATTGACAGAACCGTTACCCATCCGCTCCTATCCTGCCCCGCGTTCAAAGCGGCTCCTTTATTATGGTGCTTTCTAAGCAACAACATGCCCTTCCCAATCCTGCGCTCCTTGCCTTCTTCTCCCGTGCGCTCTATATAATCCTTAATCCCCAGATCCAGAAGGAAAATCCCTGCTGCGATGAATGCATATAACATAAATTTTAGATTCCTTTCAGGTTTATTGTTTATATAGGCGTTTGCGAAACTAAGTTTTGGCAACTGCACAGTGTACAAATAGAAGCGCCTCCAGAG
>CAJTSL010000079.1 GCA_910578845.1 uncultured Lachnospiraceae bacterium | reverse complement strand
TGCTCGCGGGAATAAAAAAGCCGGGTGCCGCACAATCACCGACAAAACGGCAATGGCGGACACCAGGCTTATTTTTTGAACGATAGGAACAAATCCAGTTCCTTTTCATCATAATAGAAAAATAATAATACACCGAGCAGTACAACGCCACACGTTACGCACATATCGGCGAAATTGAATTTAGGGAAATCAATAGGCACAAAATAGATGAAATCCACGACATATCCCCGGACAATCCTGTCTATCAGATTGCCCATAGCTCCCCCCACCAATAACAAAATACAAAAACGCATCCCGGCATATCTTTTGCCTTCCGGCAGAAGAAGCCATTTCCATAAAAGGAAAATAATTACCAGTAAGCTCGCTGCTATCAATAAAACTCTTCTCCCGACAAAAGAACTGAATGCCGCCCCGAAATTCTCGAAGTATTCCAGTTCTAATACATTCTTCAGAAGGATAACATTCTGATGGCCTTTCAGGAAACGGATTGCCAACAGCTTAGTAATATAATCAACCCCTATGAGCAACAAACATATTATGATGTCAGTCACTCTTCTGCGTATTTTCATCTTTTCATCACTTTTCCCTATAATGAAATTCATAACGGCTTATTTCCTAGACAAGGCGAATAATTCTATCCCGAAGATCACAGTCACGATCCCGGATAGCGCAAGGCGGAGCCATGTAGCAAGCAGCGCAGCATTTCCGCCATATACTAACAGTGGCGTCGTATTATTCTCATCCGCATAGATTCCGACATTCGCAAATAGATTGAGCGAAATGAGCAAAATCACCGCCTTCTATTTTCCCTCATTATAACCTGTAGCAATAAAGCTGTCAATATTCCGTAGGAATCGCCTTGCGCAGCTTATTTTTGATACGCTGCAGCGCATTATCCGTAGACTTCTCGTCCCTGCCAAGCACTCTGGCGATCTGCGTATATGACATACCGGTCAGATATAAATCGAGCACCTGCTTTTCAAAACTGCTGAGTTCCTTTTCAATAGCCTTCTCAAGCTGTTCTACGTTTTCCTTATCTATCAGCATCTCTTCCGGGCTCTGCTCAGACTTACGCGCCAATATATTGACAAGCTCCCTGTCCTCATCACTCTGCGAAAAATCCTCCTTCGCCGTCGCATAAAGCGAAATATAAGTATTCAGGGGAATATGCTTCTGTCTTCTGGAAGCCTGCACCGCCGTATACATTTGCCTGGAAATACATAAATCCGCGAAAGTAAAGAAACTAGCGTCCCTGCCACTGTCAAAATCCCGCACTGCCTTGAAAAGTCCTATCATGCCTTCCTGGATCAAATCATCCCTGTCCGCTCCAAGGATGTACATAGACTTCGCCTTGCTTTTCACAAGGTTTTTATATTTGTCCATAATAAAATCCATGATGCCGGTTTCCCCGTCACGCAGATAGATCATCAATTCTTCATCACTGTGCTGTTGGTATTCTTCCTTCATGCGCCCACCTATGTCAATACCCGTAGCGGCTCTTGCCGCTTCCGCTATCTGTTCCACTCTCTTCAGGAATGCCCGAGCTCACATTTCCTTTATCCGTTACTGCTCCTATATCTATGCCACTGCTTGGTCCCGTGCCTACGCCCGCACCGCTTCCATTCGCTTCTGCACCGCCCGTGCCGGCTCCTGCTGCCGTGCTGCTTCCGTCTATTGCTGCGCTATTTGTTCCTAAGCCTGCGCCTGCGTTACTTCCATTTCCTATACTGGTATTTCCGCTCCCGGTGCTTCCGGCGCTCGTGCTCGCAGCCGTCCCTTCTTGGACATTGCCAGCTTCCTCCATGGCAGCATCATTATCACTTTCTTGTGAAATCCTGTCTTCCTGATAATGCTGTACAATCTCACTTGCAAAATGTTCAGCGATCACCTGGTAGCCATCCGGGTTGCCATGCACGCCGTCAGGCATATATTCTGCAATGACTTTGGCGTCATGCGAATCCAGAATATTAGAATTATATAAATCCACCACTTCAAAATCATACTCATCTGCCAGAGTCTTAATCACTTCCACAAAATCCCTCTGTGGCAGCAGATATTCCCGCTCGCCCATCAGATAATCCTGTAAGACATTCGGCAGTGGCGTCGCAAAGAAAATAGTCGCATCGGGGTAATTCGCCCGTAGTCCTCCCATCAGTTCATTCAAATCACCACAGAATGTTCGATACGTCCTTTCATCCAGGTTACCAAATTCATCATCGGAAACACAGAACCCATCATTCGTGCCGCCCATAACGATAATAATATCCGTATCCTGTGGAATCGCCGTATAGCGTTCTACGAAGGCGTCCGCCCAATACCTACCGATAGAAGAGCCGCCAATCCCGAGATTATATACCTCCTGCGCGCCTAGAAGCTGTTGTAATTTCGTAGGATAAGTATATTGTTCATAGTTCTCTTCCCCTTCCAGGTTCGCAGCCGCCGTCAGGCTGTCACCTAAACAAGCGATCTTCATCTCTGAGAAATCATATTCGTTTCCGGCAATCCATTCCTTGTCCTTCTGGTTCACTTCCAGCGTTTCCTGATAAGAAGAGCGGAGCGCCTTCCTCTCTTCTAAGCTCATCTCCTCTTGCCCGTCATTATAGCTCCATCCGTCAGGATCTCCATTCTCCATCCCGGCTGCGTCTCCTCTGTCTATTGGGACAAGCAGATTCCCGGATACGGTCATATCTTCGGAAAGGATAAAATCTCCCGATACTACTGCATCTCCGATCAAGAGTATCACACCGGAAACCGTTATATTGCCGGACGCCGTCGTATTGTCGGAAGCTGTCATTTCGTCTGCCCCGCCTGATGAGAGTGCATCGTTCTCCGGCTGCGTCCCGGCTGCTACCTGCGCTTCACTCTCCGGCTGCACTCCATCTACTGTCTGCGCTGCGTTCTCCGGCTGCGCTCCGGCTGCTACCTGCGCCTCGCTCTCCGGCTGCGTCCCATCCGCTGTCTGCGCTTCGCTCTCCGGCTGCGCTCCGGCTGCTGTCTGCGCTTCGCTCTCCGGTTGCGTCCCGGCTGCTGTCTGCGCTTCGCTCTCCGGCTGTTTCCCATCCGCTGTCTGCGCACCGTCTTCCGGTATAATCAAGTCCTTTAAGACAATCGTATTGCCAGAGACTGTCATCTCACCGGAATAATATATGGCATTGCCGTCAGCGCTCACCGCCTCTCCATCACCAGCCATACTGTCGCTATTGATGATGCTCTCATCACCAGCCATGCTGTCAGTATTCATGGCGCTCTCATCACTGGCCATGCTGTCAGTATTAATGACTCTCTCATCATCAGCCTCCGTATCGGATAAGATAAGGTTCCCCCATATCGTCATGCCATCGGAAAGCAGCATCTTACCTGATACTGCCCATTCATTAGGAATCGCCATGTTCCCGGACACCGTTACGCCGTTAGAAACCACACTATCTTCCGATATGGCAGCACCGCCAAAGACAATTGTATTGCCAGAAACCGTCATACCGCTTAAGGCAACTGCCTCTTCCGGCGTATCAGCGCCATCTAAGACGAGAACATTGCCGGATACCGTTACGCCTTCAAGGGACATTTCATTACCCGATACAGCCATACCGTCAGGATCGCTTTCATTCCCTGAGACAGTTGTTTCTCCGCCAAAGTTTTCATTTCCTGATACTGCCGTATCATCGGAGACAGATTCCGACATCACCGGAACCTCCTCTTGCTGGTTTTCCAACTTCTTCCGGTTCTGCACCTCATTGGCTATCTCTACCGCATGATCAATGAATGTCTGTAAGGATTCCACATCTTCGATCATGGATGCAATTTCCGATTCCATTTCCATGACTCGGTTATGCGCTTCTGTATTCCTGGCCATGATCTCTTCCAGCCGCAGACGATCTGCTTCCGCTTGCATCTCCTGCTCATCCATATATCCTGAATACATTTTCAATCCGACCGCCGCCACTAAAAGCGCCGTCATCGTAAAGATACCAATCAATAGATATTCATACGCTTTTTTCATGATAGCATCCGCTGCCTCACGATTTCATAAGCAAGCACGCCTGCTGCCACAGATGCATTCAGGGAATCAATGTCTCCTTTCATCGGAATAGAAGCGGTGAAATCACATTTTTCCTTAACCAGCCTTCCTACTCCTTCACCTTCGCCGCCAATGACAAGCCCGATCGCACCATTTAAGTCAAGCTGGTACATCGTTGTGCCGTCCATGTCCGCACAGACAAACCACATGCCTTGTTTTTTCAATTCTTCTATTGTCTTTGCCAGATTCGTCACTTTCGCTACCGGTGTATAATTGAGCGCTCCGGCAGATGCCCTTGCGACCGCTGCTGTCAATCCGACTGCACGGTTTTTGGGGATGATGACGCCATGTGCGCCAGCAAGATTTGCCGTCCTGATAATCGCGCCCAGATTATGGGGGTCTTCCATATTATCCAACAAAAAAATAAATGGCGCTTCGCCCTTTTCTTTTGCCTGCCCCAAAATATCTTCTACTTCTACGTATCCATATGCCGCCGCATGAGCAATGACGCCCTGATGCTTTCCCGTTTCGGAAAGCTGGTCTAAGCGTTCTTTCGTCACATACTTTACCAGGCAATTCTGTTTCTTTGCCTCCCGTTTGATCGTCATGATAGGCCCGTCCTGACAGCCATCCTGTATAAAGAGCTTATCTATCGTCTTTCCCGAACGGAATGCCTCAAGCACCGCATTCCTTCCTTCAATTGTCATCTCCGTATATCCCATTCTGTTCTATCCTTTCCTATATCATATCTTCATATCCATCTTTTCAAGCGCCATCTTTACCAAGCTTAAGAGCCTGTCCATCCTGCCCTGCAAATATAGATAGCCAAACACCGCTTCTAACCCTGTCGCCTTACGGTACTCCGCGATAGAAGCATTTTTGGCGCTTGTGTAAGATTTCGCGTTCCTGCCGCGGTGATATACCGCCATCTCTTCCTCTGAAAAAAATTCCTCTAACGCCATGACCATCTGCGCCTGCGTTCTGGCATTTACATAATGGATTGTCACTTTATGCAACTGGTTTGCCGAACGGTTGGCACGTTCTACGACGATGCTGCGGATGATCAGGTCGTAAATGGCGTCTCCGATATAAGCTAATGTAAGAGGTGAATATGTCCTAATATCCACCTCTTTACAGTCAAACGTCTGTTTAATTGCTTCTAGCAGCGTTATGCCCTCTTCCATTTTACACCTTCCCTGGTATCTTCCAGAATAATGCCTTGCTTTTGCAATTCATCACGAATCTCATCCGCCCTTTGGAAGTTCTTTTCTTTTCTTGCGCTCTGCCGCTCCTGGATCAGCTTTTCGATATCTTCATCAAGGATCTCCGCTTCTTTTTCCACGATCAGGCCACATAGATCGGTAAGCGTGACAATCTCCTTTTTCATTGCCTGAAGGAAAGTCTGGCTGCTCTGCTCTTTTGCCTTGGTATTCACAAACTTTACCAGCTCAAAAATAACAGAAATAGCATCTGCCGTATTAAAATCATCTTCCATTGCTTCTTCGAATTTGGCCATATAGCCTTTCGCCGCTTCCATATCGGCTCTCTCTGCTGCATCCGGCTCTCTTTCCGGTGCATTTTCCAGCAAATAATCCAGATTGGAGACGCTAGTGACAATCCTGTCATATCCGCTCTTCGCCGCTTCCATCAAATCCGCGCTGAAATTGAGCGGGCTTCTATAATGCGCTGAGAGCATGAAAAAACGTAAGATTTGCAGATCGTATTTCTCACTAATGTCCCGGACTGTGAAAAAGTTGCCCTCAGACTTAGACATTTTCCGATTATCAATATTTAAAAATGCATTATGCATCCAATATCTGGCGAAAGCCTTTCCGTTTGCCGCCTCCGACTGCGCAATTTCATTCTCATGATGAGGGAATATTAAATCTTCACCGCCTGCATGGATATCAATTTCATCCCCTAAATATTTCTTGCTCATAACGGAACACTCAATATGCCATCCCGGGCGCCCCTCGCACCATGGCGCTTCCCAGTATGGCTCTCCGTCTTTCTTTGGCTTCCATAGCACAAAATCCAACACGTCTTCTTTCTGCTCTTCTCCTGATACCAGCAAAGAACGGTTGCCGCCGCGCAGATCATCCAGATTCTTATGGGAAAGCTTGCCGTATTCCCGGAAGCTTCTCGTCTTGAAATAAACAGTGCCGTCTTTTGCTACATAGGCGTGCCCTTTCGCGATCAGCTCTTCTATCATCCCAATCATGCCTTCGATCTCATTGGTTGCTTTCGGATGTGTCGTTGCCGGCCTGACATTCATTGCTTTCATGTCTTTCTTGCATTCTTCAATATAACGCTCCGAAATAACGGATGGATCAACGCCTTCCTCAATCGCTTTTTTGATGATTTTATCATCTACATCAGTGAAGTTGGAAACAAAGTTCACATCATATCCTTTATATTCCATATACCTTCTGACCGTATCAAATATGATCATCGGCCTTGCATTCCCGATATGGATTAAGTTATAGACCGTCGGCCCGCACACATACATGCTGACTTTTCCGGCCTCCTTCGGCTCAAACTCTTCCTTTTTCCCGGATAACGTATTATAAATCTTCATCATAATCCTCCCCTTTTGTTATCATGTTTTCGTACGCTTCAGCTCCCGCACTTCACGCTCTAAATCAAGCAGGCGGTTTGTCAGCTCTTCATTGGCACGCTGTAATAACGCCAAATCTTCTGTCACGGGATCCGGCAAATGGACATGATCCATCTCCTCTTGCGGAAGCGATATATTATGGCGCTTCACTACACGCCCCGGCACGCCTACCACAGTCGAATCAGGTGGCACTTCTTTCAAGACAACGCTCCCGGCGCCGATTTTACTATTATCCCCAATCGTAAAAGACCCTAATATTTTAGCTCCCGTACTAATCATGACATTGTTCCCAATCGTCGGATGCCTTTTGCCTTGCTCTTTGCCCGTGCCCCCCAGGGTCACGCCCTGATAAAGTGTCACGTTATCGCCAATTACCGTGGTCTCTCCGATGATCACACCATTGCCATGGTCGATGAAAAACCCTTTCCCAATCTGCGCGCCCGGATGGATCTCAATCCCCGTCTTGCGCGCCCCTTTCTGGGAAACCCACCTCGCCAGGAAAAAATGTTTTTTCTCATACAGCTTATGTGCCGCCCTATAATAAAACATTACTTTAAAACTCGGATAGAGAAATACTTCCATATTGGAATGGATTGCCGGGTCACGCTCCTTTATGAGCTTTATTTCTTCGCGTATGTGACTGATAAATCCCATGTTCGGTTTGCTCCTTTGCTAAGCATATATTCCAACATATGCAGCACATCCGTTTTCGCCAAAGACAAACGGCTCTAGACAGCGGATAATTTATTCTCCCACTCCTGTAAGATGAATTCACAGCTATCCACATCAATTTCCTCCACAGCATCCTTTAACCGCGTAAACAATTCCTGCTGCCACCCTTCATACGAATAACGGTTCATCTCATGGACGACTTCTTCCATCTTATCCATGTCCAAATCTTCCAGCGCCATTCTCATATCCGCAAAATATTTCAACAAACAAGCAATCGTTATCTCATCTTTGTGATTCTCCCCTTCCTCCTCGTCCGGGCAAAACGGTGCAAAGACATCCCGGTAGCTCAAATACTGTTGCAGCATCCTGCCCGTATGCTTGTGTATAAAAGAGGAATTCCTGGCATTGCCCGCCTGCTCTAACGCAGCCGCCCTATCAGAGAGCGTAATGGCGCCAATCTGCTTGGAAGAGCTTTTGAGCGCATGTACTTCTATCGTATAAGCCGGCCAGTCCTCTGCTTCTTCTAAAGATTTTATCAGTTTTGCCTTTTTCTCAATTGCTTTATAATATACTTTCAGGACCGACCAGAACAAGTCCTCATTGCCAAGGAATTTTAAAGCAAATGACACATCCAGGTCGCCGACCACAATGTTAGCCGCTTTATTGTCTTTTGCCGTGCCTCCTAGCATATAGGTTTTCTGTATCTTCTCTATCGGAAGCCATTGCCTTACCTTGGACACAAGGATACGCAGCTCAATCGGCTTCGCCACAAAATCATTCATGCCTTCCTGGCAGAACATCTCTTTCGTACCTTCCACGGCATTCGCAGTCAGCGCGATGATCGGCACGTCATTGTATTCCTGATGGAACCGCCTGATAATACGCGTTGTTTCAACTCCGTCAAGTTCCGGCATCATATGATCCATGAAAACAAGATCATAATGGTGCTGGCTGATCTTATCAATTGCTTCTTTGCCGCTAGAGGCCGTATCCACATCCATCTTAAGCGGCTCTAACAGTCCCTCCGCGACCGTCAGGTTCACCGCATTATCATCTACAATCAGAATTTCCGCTTCAGGAGCAATGAAATCAAACTCGCTGCCTTCCGCCTCATTATCCTCAAAATGCATATCTTCTTCATTTAATATCATGGCTATCGCTAAAATGAAAAGCGGTTTCTTCATGACATGAAGATTCTGTATATCATGTTTCACATTATCGAAGAAGTCAACTATCAGAACCGCTGTGATCTGCGGATGTTCCTGGACAAATGCCTTTACAGACGCCGTAAACATCTGCTGTTCTATGAAAAGGAAACGCTTCTTCTTGCAACCGGGCATAATAAGGTCTTCCTCAGAATGCAGCTCTATGCACTCTACGCCCAGCGCTTTGCAATCTTTCATAAAATGATCTTTTATGCACGGATTTGCAAACAGCCCTGCCGCAATGCAGGCATCCGGCTCTTTTACGCTGATACAGGGAACATTCTCTACGACCTTCTGGGGCACCACAAAAGAAAACTTGCTTCCCTTCTCATATTCGCTCTCTACCCAGATGTCTCCGTGCATCAGTTCAAGAAGCTGCTTAGAAATAGCAAGGCCTAACCCTGTCCCTTCTATATCACGGTTCCGTTTACTATCCAACTGTTGGAAAGAATGGAACAGCTTCTCGCGATCCTCTTTCTTAATGCCAATCCCGGTATCTTCTACAGAAATATGCAGCTCAATTTCGTTGTCTCCTATCCTTGCATAATCCATCTTCAGGGTGATTTTCCCTTTGGCCGTAAATTTTGCCGCATTATTGGCTATATTTAAAAGAACCTGCTTGATCCTGATATTATCCCCCAAAAGTTTATCCGGTATATCAGGCGCAATATCGAGGATCATTTCTACGTCTTTGCCTTTTAGCCTCGTCATGACAATATTCGTCACATCGGCGATTACAGACATTGGTTCATAATCTACTACATTAATGGTCATTTTACCGGATTCAATTTTAGAAAAGTCTAAAATATCATTGATAATTGTCAGCAACGACTTCCCGGCATCTTTAATCTGGTTAATATATTGCTTTGCCGCAGGAGGCAGATCCTCCCTCAGCGCCATTTCCGCCATGCCAATCACCGCGTTCATCGGCGTACGGATCTCGTGGCTCATATTCGCAAGGAAATCGGATTTCATATTAGAAGTCCTCTCCAGATCCGCTTTCGCCTGCTGTACGAAATATTTATTATATGCCATATCAGATAGGACAGTGGCGATCGTCGATAGAAAATCCGTTGCATTATCAAGCGCCTCTTTCTCTATCAGTTTCACTTTCAGCGCCGCTTCATAATATTCCTCAGCATCAATGCCAAGTTCCTCTGCTACCTTCACGATTTTCTCCCGGTCCGGTTTCTCTGCCAGAACCTGACCGCCGATGAAGCATCCTACTAATTTATTGTCCGCCATAATCGGCGCCGCAAAATCCATCAACCCCGCATGGCAGGTATAGACGATCGGCCGGCCCTCTCTCATGGCAAGTTCCGCGCCTGCTTTATCGCATTGCGCACAACGGATGCACCCCATAGGGGCATTCCTCGTATATTTCATACAAAAATCAGAAAAATGAGAACCGTTCGTGACCGCCACGCCATTGGCATCTGTTGTAAGAGCCGCTATACCGGTCACACGCGAGAAAGCATCCTGAATATTCTGCAATGTCTTTCTATCAATTAAATCAGTCAAATATACATCATAATCCTTCTCCATGCAGAAACCTCTCTTCTATGTAATCACTGTAGTCGCTTACATCTTTGGCAGTACGTATATCATACGCTTCATCCGATTATCTTTGTAATTGCCTCTAGCAGTTTTTCACGGTTAATCGGTTTTAGCAGATAACTCTGCGGCCTAAGCACAAGCGCTTCCTGGATCTTCTCACTGTCAGAAACACCTGTCAGGAAAATGACTGGTATATCCTTCGTCGCACTATTTGCCCTTACTTTCTCCAAAACATCCAGGCCGTTCTCTCCGGGCATTTCATAATCTAATAAAATCAAATTCGTTTTCTTGCGCTCTAAAAACTTTAGCGCAATTTTGCCGCTTACCGCGGTCGCCACATCATAATCGCCATGCAAATGCTCTTTCAACATTTTAAGCATCAGCGGGTCATCATCCACTACCAATATATGCTGCCGTTTAGCAGATTCCTGCTCCTTAGCCGTTTCACTTGCAAAATCCATTTCTTTTGCCGAGAGAAATTCATTGTCTCCGGCAAATTGTTTGGCTGAGTCAGATTGCCCTTGCCAAGCAGCCTGTTTCCTTGGCGCCGGCTGCGGGATATCATCCTCTTCTAGCATTGCTGCAAGAGATTGGAACGCCTGCTCTAGATCTTCTTTGGAATCTGTCCTTTTCCTGATTTCGGATCTGATCTGCTCTTCTCTTTCCTGTTCAGCCGCCCGCATTTCCATCGACAGCTTCCGCTCTTTCATGAATTTAAGAATATGCTCCTTGAGCGTCGCCGCCGTAAATGGCTTTTCCAGTGTCAAATTGGCAACATTCACTGCAATCTTCTCAAACTCATTACATTCTTCCTTTGATCCAATCAGAATAACCGGAATCCTGGCACGTGACAAGCTGCCCTTGAGCGTCGCCATCTGGGCGATATTTTCCCGCGCCTCATTGTTGACACAATATACGAAAATATCCGGATTAAAGTATTTAATATGTCTCATAATATCGTTAAAGCGTAAAGACGTAGAGATCACTTCAAACACATCATCCATCTGGATAAAGAACTCATCAATGACCGCCGTATTTTTCCCTGTAATTAAGGTCTTATATTTCACTATAATATCCCCCTGGTTTTCAGTCTCTTACTCAAAAATAGTAGCATATTCTCTTTCCTTTGGCAAGGCTATCTCTTACGGCAAAGCTACTTTGCGCACCCGCCGCATCCTTCACATTTCTTGGCCTGCGACACATCACGGTCATACAACCCGGCAGGTGTTGTCAGCATACAAATTGCCTGCGCGCTAATGCCCTCCCCACTTCCAGTAAAGCCAAGCCCTTCTTCTGTCGTGGCTTTGACATTTATCTGGGAAACCTCGATCTGTAACGCATCAGCAATGTTTTGCCGCATCGTGTCGATATACGGGCGCATTTTCGGCGCCTGGGCAATGATGGTCGCATCAATATTCTCAATAAAGAAGAGATGCTTTTCTAACAGGCTGCCTACGTGCTCCAATAATGTTATGGAAGAAATCCCTTTATATGCCGGATCGGTATCGGGAAAATGCTTGCCGATATCCCCCAAAGCCGCTGCGCCTAAGAGCGCATCCATAATCGCATGGATAAGGACATCCGCATCCGAATGCCCAAGCAGCCCTTTCTCATACGGGATCTCCACGCCCCCCAGGATCAGTTTCCTCTCACTTGTAAGACGATGCACGTCATAACCCATTCCAATCCTCATAATCTTCTTCCTTTCCTTCATTTTATATATTAGGCATTTGCGAAACTCCTATTTTTCAAAACCTAGTTGTACAAAATAGACAAGATCACGAACAGGGTACTTTAGCACCGTCGGCACTTTGGCGCTGTTTGGCAGCGCCTTATGTGCCGTTACGAG
>CAJTSL010000078.1 GCA_910578845.1 uncultured Lachnospiraceae bacterium | reverse complement strand
TTGATGATGGTTACAGCGGTACGAACTACGACCGCCCCGCTTTCCGACAGCTTATCGAGGACATACAGGACAGGGAAGTGTCAACGCTCATCATAAAGAACTGTCACGTTTGGGGAGGAATTACCTTGAAATGGGTATATATATCGAGGTGTTTTTCCCCAACCACAATGTACTTACATTGCGGTCAATGGCGGTGTGGGCTCCATAGACAACGCACAAATGGACATTACACCGTTCCGCAACATCATCAATGAAATGTACGCAAAGGACTCGTCAAGGAAAATCAAGAGCGCACTCCACGCAAGGAAAATGCAGGAGTAACAGAACTCAATTGCAAGATAATCAACAAACTGATAGAAAAAATTCTTGTTTCTGAACCCGTAGAGATAGACGGGCAGAAAATTCAACGGCTTACGATCCATTACAAGTTCATAGGGGCACTGGAAACCCTTGAATAATGGATATTTTCTTAGTCACCTATTCCAACTATCCAACAGACCTGACATCGGCATTTTCTATTCCCGAAAAATAGTCGTTTCGTGCTATCGGCTAAAGTCTTGACAATTGTGTCTACACAATGTAGAATGTTGATATAGGTTCTACATCGTGTAGACAGGAGGGGATTATGGCAGAGTATAGATTAGGCGAAATAGAAATGAAATTTGCAGAGCTTATCTGGGAAAACGAGCCGATTCCTTCAGGAGAGCTGGCATCTTTAAGCCTGAAAGAGCTGAACTGGAAGAGAACTACCACCTACACGGTGTTGAAAAGACTATGTGACAAAGGCATCTTTAAAAATGATAATGGTATTGTATCTTCGTTGGTGTCCAAAAAGTTATTTCAGGCAAAACAGAGTGAAGAGTTTGTGGAAGGGGCTTTTGGAGGGTCTCTCCCTAATTTTGTTGCGGCTTTTGTCTCACAGAAAAAACTTTCCAGAGAAGAAATAGAAGAACTGAAGCGGATTATCGAGGAAAACTAATAAGATGATGGAGAAAAAGTCATGGATGTTTTTATGAGTATGCTTATCAAAATGAGCCTGCGTGGAGTCGTTATTATTCTTGTTGCTCTGTTTGTCAGATTATTGCTGAAGAAATTGCAAATTGGGCATAAATATATTCTTGGCTTATGGGCGATGGTTTTTCTGTATTTCATTTTTCCATGGAAGCTGAGCCTGTCGGTCGGTTTTTGGAGTAATGACAGTATTTTGGAAGAAATGAGGGAGATTTCAGAATACCGGCCGGTGGCAGGCGAAAGATATGAAGAAACTTATGATACAGAAGATATTGTGAATCCGGCCGGTAATGCCGGCAATGCGATGGGCGCTGCGCCGGGCATTATGGAAAAAGAACCTGTAAAGAATGTTGCTGTGCTTCCCATGGAATCTGGGGGACAAAATATAGCAGGAATGAATAAGATAAAAGATAATGCTCCGGTAAGATTTGGCGTTTGGAGTATGATAGGATTTATATGGTTGGTAGGTTTCAGCGGCCTTTTCGGGCATATGCTGTATTCTTATTTTGCACTAAAGAGAAAATTGCGGTTGAGCGTTTTAGTAGATGATAATATCTGGTGGGCAGAAAATATTGATATGCCTATGGTCTTTGGTTTGATCTGCCCTCAAATCTATCTTCCGGTTTCTATGGAATCCGAGGAACTTTCTTATGTCATTGCCCATGAAAAGATGCATGTCAGAAGAAAAGATGGGTTGTTTAAAATATTTGCGTATGTAGTATGTCTGATTCATTGGTTTAATCCTTTTATTTGGATGGCATATTTCCTGTTTGGAAGCGATATGGAAAAGGCATGTGATGAAGAAGTCATTCGGAGCATGAGCAGGGAGAGGCGGAAGGAGTACGCTTATGCGCTGCTTCATATTGCCGCAGAGAATGGGGCGAGAAAGAAAAGTGTCTTTATTGCACCGATTTGTTTTGATGAGGGAAATGTAAAGTCAAGGATCAGGAATATTATGAGATACAAATATACATTTCCGGGAATTGGAATTATAATAGTAATTGTGATCGTAGCGCTGTCAGTGATATTTCTGACAGAAAGAAAGGGGAGTAATGTAGAGGAGAAGGTAAAAGCGGAAGAACCGGGTGAAGATTCTGTAGACGAAATTGGGAAAGAAGATCCAGACATGGTAAATAGCGAAGAAGCAGAAGCGCTTCCGGTTTTTTATGTGGAAGATTTGGATACGGTTCAAATTGGGGATAGTTTTTCGTTGGAAGATTACTATATTACCAGCCGCTATACTGCGTCAAATCATTATTATATAGATGAAAACAAAGTGCTCTGGGGCACCGGGAAGAATGAATTCGGACAGCTTGGTACAGGTACTTATGATATGGAGGAATCCTATGAAGAGCCAGTGAAGATTGCAGAAAATGTAATTTCCGTGGATGCCTCTTGGAACGACTATTTTTGTATTTATCTGACAGAAGGCGGAGAACTCTATGGTGTCGGTTTGAATCATTCGGAAGTCCTTTTGGGAGAAGGAAGCGAGTCTCAAGTTTACTCCCATTACGATTTCCAAAAAGTAACGGAACCGGTTCTTCTAATGACAGATGTAGCTTATGCAAGAGCAGGAAGGGAATGTATCGTTGCGCTCCAAAATAATAAGACTGCTTACTGGTGGGGGCAGTATGCGCCCTTAACACATACCTATGTAAGTGACAGCTATGAGGAATACTGGAAATTGGAAGAGGATGCATCTAACCCGGTGAAAATGTTTGCTGCCGAGCCCAAGAAGATCATGGAGCAATGTAAATATGTTACCACAGGGACATTTACCGGTGCTGCCATCAGTGAGTCGGGAGAATTGTATACATGGGGGCTTAATGTCTTTGGACAATGCGGCGTGCCTGTGACAGAGGATGATTTTGTCCGCACGCCTACAAAGGTCATGGATAACGTGAAAATGGCCTGGACGGAGAGAATCGTCTTTAGTGACCCCATAAGCCGGTCTTCGGAGTTTGTAAGATGGGAAACGGATTATATATATAATACTTTTATATTGACAGAGGACAACGATTTGCTGGCTGTTGGACTGGACATAGGTGATAAGGAGAAAGTAACCCAAGTGAACGGGGATCTTGTGGAAACCCAGACTAATCGCTATAGTGATGTTTTCGTTCCAATGCAAGTAGTAGAATACTCTGTAGACAACAATATGGCAATCTTGAGAAAGTTGGAGTTTGGCATGGCTATAGAGGAAGTCCGTGAGATTTTAAGCAGTGCCGGCATGCGTACCTTCGAAGTTGATGAAAGGACTCTTGTAGCGCAGAATAGCCAGTATTACTGCTATTTTGACAGCCAGAACGGGTTGGACAGAATCATGATTCAGGAAGGTGGGAGCCGGGACGGACGGTTTATGCTGGGAATGTCTTTTTCAGATCTGGAGGAAGCAGTCGGGGAGGCAGGAGGCTCTCTTACGAAAGTGGAAAGTGACATCCCATATGATGGCTGGCTTTATCAGGATAAGGAACAGCAGATTCAGTATGAGTTTGCTTTGAATGAGGGAAGCGTGTCTTCGCTGGATGAGATGGTGATCAGCGAAAACATTTCCGGTGATAAGGTAGAGGAGAAATTGGATGGGGAGAGAATCTTAGAGGAGCAGTCTTTCCAAGTAGGGTTAAATGACTGGGGAGAAGTAAGGTTTGTATCCTATGAACCTGCTCCTTCGGAGAACGGCTTGCAGGAGGATGTCACTTTCTATCTATTAAAAGATGAAGAGATTTTGTATCAGTTTCCATATATAGGTGAAGACCATACCAGTGTCCATGGCTCTTATTGGGACGTAAAATTCGTCATGTTTACGGATACGAATGCTGATGGGAAGGAGGACGTGGTCATAGGAGCGGAGTATATGACGGGCAGCGGGCCACAGGGTGCGATACCGCATGTAGTAGTGCGGATATATGAGGATTGTAGTGGCTATTTTACTTATAATGAGGGACTTAGCGACCAGATCAACGACTATCTTCCATGGGAAAGCAATGTACTGGCGAAAGATATCGATCGGCTTCTGCAACTGGCAAATGGAAATGAGCCACTTACGAATTATGAAAGCTACACGGGAGAATGGACTGTAGCCCCCGGATTTGTTGCGGCATATGAGAACCCTATGCCGGAAAGTGAAAACAAACTGACATGTAGCATCAGCAATGGCAATGAATTTTATGGCGCCTTTTATGTAGAACAGGAAGCAACAGGACAGATTGCGTCGGTGGAAGATATTGTAGGCACGATTCAAAATGGTGAGCTATTTTATGAATTCACCGATGATGGCTGGGGCGGGATGAGGACGCTTCATATTATGTTCCTGCCTAACCAGATTAATGTAGAAGTCCAAAGCGGTCAGATGGTGGAAGAAAATGTAGTCGGATATGGGGGATCGGGAATCTATGAGATGACTATAAGAGAGTGAGAAATGAGCAGATTCCAGCTTGTAGCCAATCACAGGCAGGTATCCTTGGCTTTCCGGCAAATGAAAGAGATATCAAAAATACTATGGAGGGATTGACATGAAAAAGAAATTGTATAGTATTGTTTGTTTATGGAGTTTTATTATCATTCTGTTGTGTGCATGCGGAAAACAGCCGGATCAGGAGATCCATGAGCCTGACCCGGTTTTGGGTGATATAACAGAAATGCCTGATTCCGCAGAGGCTTCAGATGCTGTAATATTTCAGGCAACAGTAACGGAAGTGTTTGATAATTCGATTTTGGTAAAACCTGTTGACGGTTCTTTGGAACTTAGCTCGTCTGATCAGGTTAGTATACCAAATAAGGAGCAACTGAATGTACAAATTGACGATTTATTGGAAATTACATATAATGGAGAAATATTAGAATCATATCCGGTACAATTAGGTAAGGTATATAAAATTGTATTGATAGAAGAGGCAGAAGCAGACGGAATGTGGGATAGGATTCCGATGGTAAGAGTAAACGGCAAATTGTATTTTGATACAGGGAGAGAAAGTACCATCAGTAGACGCTGTGGCACTATGGATGGTGAAATAACGACATCTGTTGATGGAACGGAAATTCCGATGGAAGATGACCAGTCTAATTTTGGAGATGGATTTGGTTATCAGTATGGAGCAGACGATACGATAGAGATTTATATGAATGAAAAGTGGATTGTCTTTGAACAGAGGGAAGAATCTGAATGAGGAAATAGAAGATAGAAAATCTGGATACATTGTAACTTATGGTGGGGAGTAGAGATGAACGATTCAAAGAATATTTGGAACTTGCTTATTCAAAAAAAGCATGCGGTATGTGCAACGATTGTAGCTGGTATATTGGTAATGGCACAAGCTGCTTTTACCGTGCTGGAAGTGATTGTCCTACAGCGTTTTTTAGATGGATTTTCGGCAGGGGACTTTAAGCCTGGGCAATCGTTAAGCTATATTGCGGCTCTGGCGGTTATGTTTGCTTTCCGGTATTGCCAGACACCACTTTTAAACTGGCTAAAAGGCAGCATTGCGCTACAATTGCGTGAATCATTGGATTACCTGATGATAAAAAAGGCAGAGCGCATCTCGCTTGTAGCATTGGAACAGGCAGATCATCAGGCGCTCCTTGGGCGGGTGCAGGATGCACCGGAAAAGCGCTATACAAACGGATTATTTGCAATACTGGGAATTGCTGGCGGATTGATGCAGACAGTAGGGGTACTGTTTTTACTTGCAGGAAGCGTGCCTTACTTTTGGGTGGTAATCTTGTTGCTACTGGGGCTGATGGTAATTGTCTTTAGAATAATCGGCGAGAACAGAGTAAAGCTGTATCATGCCAGACAGGAGATTGGAAGGCGGGGAGACTATTTGTCAGGGATTTTGTTTGACAGGGGACTTGCCCAGGAAAAAAAGCTGTTTGGATATACATCTTATATTCAAAAAATATATGAGGAAGAAAATATTCAGTCCAACAGAAAACTTCTTAGCAGAATTTTTGCTTCTAATTTAATTTTATGGTTTTATGATAATATTACATTTCTTTTCTCCGCTTCTGCCTATTTGGTTTTTCTGATACCATTGAGCAGGGGGGAGATCAATATCGGCTTATATATCGCAATCATTCCTGCTTTGACAAGGCTTGGCGCTTTCTTTGTCGCGGTAGGCAGTGAATATCTTCCGACTTATCAGGAATATCGCGCATGTCTTAAAGATATCACAGCTTTGGAAGAACTAGAAGAGCAGTTTTATGTTCCTGCATTAAAGGAAACACAGAACCCGGGAGATAATCCGGCGGATCAACGGCCATTGCCCTTTCATGAAGTCAAAGGGGAAAATATTGTCTTCTGTTATCCCGGAAGTGACAAACCGGTTTTGAACGGCTTAAATTTTACATTCAATGCAGGGAAAAATTATGCATTGGTAGGAGAAAACGGGTGTGGCAAATCTACTTTTGTCAAGCTGCTGATGGGTTTTTACAAACCGGAGAGTGGTAAAATTACCATTGATGGCATGGATATTCAGGAGATGCCGTTTTCTAAGCTACAGAGCTGTTATTCTGCGGTATTTCAGGATTTTAACCGATATGATTACACCATCAGGGAAAATATAGCCATGTCTGCTGTGGATGGCGCTGTAAGACCGCAAATGGAACGGGCGGCTAGAGAGGCTGGACTGGGTGAATGGATATCGGACCTTCCTGATGAATATGATACTACGCTTGGTAACCTCACAGAAGGCGGGGTAAATCTTTCGGGAGGCCAGTGGCAGCGTCTGGCGATTGCCCGTATGCTTTACCGGAACGCCAGTATTTACATATGGGATGAACCCACTGCCGCGATGGATCCGTTGGCAGAATCAAGACTATACACTGCGTTTCTGAAAAAACGCTCAAACAACCTGACCAACATTTTCATAACCCACCGTCTGGGAGCTTGTGTCAGTGCAGATGAGATCTGTGTTTTGGCGGACGGGCACTTTGTGGAGCAGGGAAGCCATGCACAACTGATGCAGAAGAAAGACGGCCTGTATAGGAGCATGTTTGAGGCACAGAAAGGAATGTATGAATGAAAAAGATTGGGAATATTACAAAGGCACTAAAACTGGTTATTCCTATCGCACCTTTAGGAATGACATTCTATTTGCTGTTGTCCCTGCCGGGGGCGATATTGCCGGCTTTTATGCTATACATGCAAAAGACTGCCGTGGATCGTGCAGCTCTTTATGACGGTAGGCAGCCGTTTCGCTATTATATGATACCGGTCCTTATGATGATCGGAATTTATATGATCATGAAAATGTTTGAACTGGTTTCTAGGCAATATATGGAATTCGGATATTTCCGGGATGTTTTCCTTGGACTGGATAATCGGATCCACAAAAAGAGCGCGGAGATTTCATTGGAGTATTATGATAATGCCGAGTATTATGAGATTGTGCAAAATGCGAAAAATGCTTCTATGTTTCTCGTATTTACGACGAATCTGGCTGTGATGTCGTTTATTCTTGTTTTTCATCTTTTATCAGTGGGAACATACCTTACCAGCCTGAATCCGGTCTTGTGTATTTTTGTGGTGTTCGTGAGCATCCCGGCTATTCTGGAGAAGCTACAGGAGGGGAAATTCCAGTCTGCGTTTGTGCAGGATACCGTACAACCGAGCAGAAGAAAGAAATATGCGTTTGGCCTTCTCGCTGTCAGTGACCAGAAGAAAGAGATTGTTCATTATGGAGCAGGGGATTATATTGCGGATAAATATTTATCAGCATGTAAAGAACTGGATAAGAAAGAAATACAGCATATCCGTCTGATCGGTAAACATGGGCTGGCGTATGCAGGAATAAAAACTTTGTTTCACTGTGCGGCGCTATTTTTGATGGCCTTTTTGCTGATCAGCGGGAAAATCACGATAGGAGGCTTCTCCGTGCTCCTTACAAGCTTTGCAGCCCTGACTAATATCTTTACACAGTTATTTGATCACGCAGGCGAGATTATGCAGACAGGTATCATGTCCTCTGCTTTTTTTGAATTGATGGAGTTCGAAGTCAAGGATGGCGACAGAAATCTGGAAGATAGCGGCGAATATGCAAGGCTTGCGCATGTTTCTTACAGATATCCGAACAGCGCACAAACAGCGTTAAATGATATTTCACTAGCCATAAAGAAAGGAGAGCGGGTAGCCATCGTCGGAGAAAATGGCGCGGGGAAGACGACACTGGCGAAGCTTTTATCAGGATTTTTACTGCCTGTAGAAGGGCATATGGAGTTGGGCGGTATAGACCGCCACATGTTACGGGAGAGAAGTATATTTGATCATATCAGCGCCGTATATCAAGAGTATGGGCGATATAAGCTGACCTTGGCAGAGAATGTTTATCTGAGTGATACAATGGGCAAGGATCACGGCTTAAAAGAGCCGGACGTGGAAAGGATTTGCCATGCCCTTGCATGGGCGGATGTCCGGTTTGATGCGAAGCCGGATAAAATGGTTCTGGGAAAGGAATTCGGAGGAAGCGAGCTCTCAGGTGGCCAGTGGCAAAGGATTGCCCTTGCAAGAAGTTATTACAGGAAACGCAAGGTGCTGCTTTTTGACGAGCCCACTGCTGCAATAGACCCGTTGGAGGAAATGGCGCTTTATGGAAAACTGGACGAACTTGCGGGAGAAAAGACAGTTATTCTTGTTACACACAGGCTTGGCGCGGTACGCAATGCAGATAAGATCATTGTGATGGAGAAGGGAAGTATAGCGGAAATGGGGAGTTTCGATGAACTGATGCGCTTAAACGGATATTTTTATCACATTTGGACAGAACAGACAAAATGGTATCAGGAAAAATAACCCTTTCTTTCCCTCATTTCGTAGGTAAATCGTAAGAAATTCTATAGAAAATTAACAGAATACTTTATGCGTAAACAAATAAACTACACTCCTGTTATTGGTACAATCATAGTATCGACAGCAGGAGTGCTTTTATTTTGTATAAAAAGATGAGGAGTTGTTTGTATGGCAAGGAAAAGATTAACACAGGTATTTCCATTTCTGCTCCCGCTCCGTAAATGGCAGAGAAAGAAATTTTTTTATTATAAAATGCGGAAAGATGGGTGCCGGTATGCAAAAAGGATAGCTGACAGGTCACTGCCTTATATGGTATTTGAAACTTCGATACCAATGCTGAATGAAAACAGCGGGTTCGATATGCAATACCAGAAGAACAAGGTTCACAATCTACAGCTTGCCGCCAGGACGCTTCACCGGCTTATTATCGGGCCGGATGAAACCTTTTCCTTCTGGCAGCTTGTAAGATGGGCAGACCGGGAGGAAAAATATAAGGACGGATTAAATCTTGTTGACGGGAAAATTGTTGCATCCTATGGCGGAGGACTGTGTATGCTGAGCGATACGCTTTTTTGGATGTTCCTGCATACGCCTCTGACAATTATGGAGCGACACGGACATGCCGTTAAGTCATTTCCGGGGACGTCAGAAGATATCCCCTGCGGAACGGATGCGACAGTAGGAGAAGGCTGGCTCGATCTGAAAGTCCGTAATGAGACAGCCAATTCGTTTCAGATTGAGGTCAGCTTCGATGATAAACATATGCATGGGCGTATTTTAGCAGACAATGTTGTAGGTTTCGAGTATTCCGTATTTAATCCGTCTGTTATTTATCGGAAACAGGGCCAAACAATATACCAGATTGCGCCCGTCTGGCGTAGGGAAACGGACAGGAGTACTGGAAAGCAAACGGAGACAGAGCTGTATGTCAACCAGTGTGAGATAGCCTACAAGCTTCCGGACGGGATAAAAATACAGGAAGGCCACAAATTGGGCAAGAATGAGGGATTATGATGAGTATCAGAAGAAGGATTATTGAGTATGCAAGAGGGAACAATCTGCATTATTTCTGGAGGCTGTACAGATTGCAGAAAAAGACAGGTGAGGGATTTCTACATGATGTCCTTACATTTATGATGAGCCGGTGCGCCCATAAGCATGGGGGATATATCGGTCCTGACACAGTAATAAAAGACAATCTGACGCTCCCGCATGGGCTGCATGGGATTTTTATTTCAAGGTATGCGGAGATTGGGGAAAACTGCTGGATTTATCAAAATGTAACGATTGGTGAAGTGAATAGGAAAGCGCCAGTCATAGGGGACAACTGTCTGATCGGGGCGGGTGCGGTCATTATTGGGGGAGTAAGGATTGGCAGCTATGTGAAAGTGGGTGCAGGTGCAGTGGTAAGCACGGATGTTCCGGATGGCTGCACGGTTGTTTCGCAGGCAGTACGTATGATAAGGGAAAAGCAAGAAAATGAAGAATGTAGAATCTAAGACGGGACGTGCATGGATAGAAATAAATATAGAGAATCTGCGCCATAATGCAGAAACCCTGAAAAAGGCCATGCAGCCGGGGTGTGAGCTGATGGCTGTTGTAAAGGCGCAGGCATACGGGCATGGGGCGATCCTGACTGCTTCCCATCTGAATAAGTTGGGAGTCCGGGCATTTGCGGTTGCCACGCTTGATGAAGGCATTGCTTTAAGGAAAGGCGGCATCTGTGGGGAAATACTGATACTTGGGCATACAGAGGTGGAGCGGGCATCCGAGCTGAAGGAATATGATCTGATGCAGGCTCTCATCAGTTTTGCGTATGCAGAAGCTTTGAATCATCAGGGCATTGCCGTAAAGGGACATATCAAAATTGATACGGGCATGCACAGGCTTGGGATAGCATGTGGGGAGCTGTCTTCGGTGCGGAAGGTCTTTTTTATGGAAAACATCAAGGTATGCGGGATGTTTACCCATTTATGTTGTTCAGACAGCAGGCATCCGGATGATGTCTCATTTACAAAAGGCCAGATTGCCAGCTTTTATAGGATGGCAGATGCTTTGAGGGATAGCGGGATAACCCTGCCAAAGCTGCATATCCAGAGCAGCTACGGACTCTTAAATTATCCCCATCTTGCCTGCGATTATGTGAGGGTTGGCATAGCTTTGTATGGAGTCCTTAGTTCTCCGGATGATGATACTGTGTTAAAACTTGAATTGCGTCCGGTGCTTTCTTTGAGAAGCCGGGTGGTGTTGATTAGAGAAGTGGCAGCAGGCGAGAGCGTTGGATATGGCAGGGACTTTACAGCCGGACGTGATACCCGGATCGCTATACTGCCCATTGGGTATGGTGACGGTTTCCCGAGGAATTTGTCGGGAGGAAAGGGCAGTATCCTGATAAAACAATATGTTGTGCCGATTGTCGGGCGCATCTGTATGGATCAGCTTGCCGTGGACATTACAGATGCGGAAGATGTGACTGTGGGTGATCTTGCAACGCTGGCAGGTGCAAGCGGATATGATCAATTGTCTGTCCCTGTGATTGCAGATAATTCCGGCAGCATCAGCAATGAGTTACTATGCAGGATGGGTGCAAGGCTGCCTGTTATTACAAGATAAGATAGATAGGCTATATAGGCTTTCCATTGTATTATTTATACGGCTTCCTGTAATCCGGGCATAGGTCAGACGGGGCTATGTTTGCAAGCATAAGGGATATCAAATAGGTTTTGTTCCCTTTAGTAGGTTTTGTTGTGGTGGCTTAATTCTTTCAAACGGCTATAGGCCATGTCAATTTTTATGAAATTATTTTGCGAAACTTGTGATACGTCATCAGCGGAGAGAGGAAGAATTGTAAAATAATGCGCAACTGTTATTTGCTTTTTGGCACTTAGCAAATTCTTTATTCTAATTGCCATATACCTTATAATGGCAATTAGGAGGGTGATTTTTATGAATATGAATATTATATCGAAATACTTACAGTTTCTGCGTAAAAGCAACAACTACACACAAGATGATTTAGCAAAAGAATTAGGTATATCAAGGCAGGCGGTATCGAAATGGGAAACTGGAACGACTATTCCCGACTTAGAAGTTTTATTGAAAATTTCTAAATTATATGACATTACGATAAATGACATATTAGAACCAAAGATACAGCCACAGAGGATAACGGATTTTGAGCAGATTTCAACAATCTCTGAAAAGGAACTGAAAGAAGTGTTAGGACAGTTTGACACTAATTCGCTTGTAACAGCTTTAATGGGGGCGTCTCCCGAAACAAATTGTTTTTGTGAAAGATTATTTCCCGATAGAGATTTTGAAATGACAAGAAAAAATATAGGC
>CAJTSL010000077.1 GCA_910578845.1 uncultured Lachnospiraceae bacterium | reverse complement strand
CTCGTGATCTTGTCTATTTTGCATAATTAGGTTTTGGGAAATAGGAGTTTCGCAATCGCCTATGATTATATACAATAAAAGGAGACAAAGAGAATGACTTGTCAAATATACGAAGCCGGTACTTTGCAAGAATATACCTATGTGGTGGTTTTATCAAGCTATCAGGGAAAGCTGCTCTTAAGCCGCCACCAAAAGCGGGAGACCTGGGAGACGCAGGGCGGACATGTGGAGTCAGGAGAGACGCCGATGGAAGCAGCGAAGCGGGAATTGTACGAAGAATCGGGGGCGACAGATTTCTATATAGCGCCGCTTTGTGATTATTGTGCGGGCGGTTTGGGAGGAATGGTTTTCCAGGCAGTCATTCATGAGCTTGGGAAGATGCCAAATAGCGAAATGGCGGAAGTGGGAACATTTCCTACGCTCCCGGACAATGTGACTTATCCGGACATCACGCCAGTGTTGTTTCAGTTTTATAAGGAGCGTGAGGCAGCAACGTTCCCTTCCGTGGCAGTGGCGAAGATGATGTTAGAGGAAGCTGTGGAATGCAATCCGGGCGCGTGGGAGATGCATAGTGTTCATGTGGCGAACGCGGCACGCGCAGTGGCGGGCCAATGTGGTGGGCTTGACCCGGATAAGGCATATGTGCTTGGGTTGCTCCACGATATTGGCAGGCGCTTTGGCGTAAGCCATCTTGCTCATGTCTATGACGGTTATCATTATCTGATGGAGCTTGGCTATCCAGAGGCGGCGAAAGTTGCGTTATCGCATTCTTTTAATTTGCAGAAGCTGGATGACTATATCGGGAAGTTTGACGTTGCCAAGGAGAAACAGGAAGAGATTGCGGCGCTGCTGTCTGGGATGACTTATGATGATTATGATTATCTTATCCAGTTATGCGACTCTATAGCAAAGGCCGATGGCATTGTCTCTCTCGAGGAGCGCATGAACGATGTGAAAGGTAGATATGGCTATTATCCACAGGAGAAGTGGGATAGGAATATCGAGTTAAAGAAGTATTTTGAAGAGAAGATGGGAAAAGAATTATATCAGGCATGTTTAAAAAGTTGATAAATAGTTGAAAAATAGGTAGTATGATATTTTAAGAATAGGATCTGGGCGCGCGTTCATTTTGCAAAGGATCTGGTTATGGAGAGGGTGTTTCATAATTGCCTAACTATTATGCAAGAGAAAAGGGGAGTCGTAAATGGCATACAGGTTGTTGATTGTAGATGATGAAAAGGACGTTGTTAGCCTATTGAAAGATTATTTCGAAATCAACCATTATGAGGCGATATGTGCATACAGCGGGACAGAGGCATTGGAGAAAATTACCATGAACCCGGACTTGATCCTGCTTGATGTCAATATGCCGGATATGGAGGGGACTGTCCTTTGTGAAAAGATCAGGAAATATGTGGCGTGCCCGATTCTCTTCCTGACAGCGAGAATAGAGGACAGTGATAAGATCAAAGGCTTTGCAGCGGGCGGGGATGATTATATCATAAAGCCGTTTTCCATTGATGAGCTTGGCGCAAGGGTGGCGGCGCATATCCGCAGAGAGAGAAGGAAGCCGGTGGAAGCGAATGTGCGTTTCTTCGGGCAATGTGCCATTGATTATTCTGCGAAGACGCTTACCGTAGAGGAAAATGTGGTCAGCCTGGCAAAGAAAGAGTTTGAGATTATTGAACTACTGTCTATGAATGCGGGGCAAGTGTTCGACAAAGAACGTATTTATGAGAAAATATGGGGATATGATGCGCTTGGGGATGCCAGTGTCGTAGCGGAGCATATCAGGCGCATCCGCGCAAAGCTCAAAGGATATGGGGAAGAATATCATCTGGAGACCATATGGGGGATGGGATATAAATGGGTATGAAAAGACGTATGAAAAAGCTGTCACGGTCAATGAAATGGAGCTTTATCTTTTATATACCTTTTGGCGTCATTGTGGCATATGGGGGAAGTTATGTTATTGGGATAATATGCAATTATTTACAGGATTTTCAGAATTATAATGCGTGGGATACGGGTTGGGAGGAAATAATCTTCTGGTTTATTTATTATGGGCAGCTTGTCTTGATACCTTTGTGGGTTTTGTTCGCTCTTTTTATGACAGGCGCATTCTTTTATAAGCGGGAACTCGAAGAACCGATACAGGCTCTGGCGGATGCCACATCTAAGATTGCGGATAATCGCCTTGATTTCTCCGTTGCATATCATAAGAAAAATGAGCTTGGCATGCTATGTCAGTCTTTTGAGAAAATGAGAAGCACGCTCTACCAGAATAATCAGGAGATGTGGAGGACACTAGAAGAGAGAAAGAGCGTCAATGCCGCATTTTCCCATGATATGCGTACGCCGATTACGGTGTTGAAAGGATATCGCGATTTGCTCGAGAAATATATACCGGGCGGAGAAGTGCCGGAAGAGAAAGTGATGGAAATCCTTAAAATGATGGGGGCGCAGATTGACAGGCTAGAGCGTTATACGCAGAAAATGAATGCGTTGCAGAAACTAGAGGATATCGTGCCGGAACGGGATGAGACCGATTTCGGAGAATTGGTAGGAAAGTGTATGGAAATCGGCGCTCTGCTATCGGGGGAGTTGCAGACCGCTTATGTGACATGTGTGGACGGAGGCGTAAGCGCAAATGGGAAGGCATATGTGAAAGCAGGAGCAAATGCAAGCGTATCTATCACGAAAGCGATGGATGTGCCGATGACAAACATACGGATAGACGAGGCGCTTGTATTGGAAGTATATGAGAATCTGCTCTCCAATGCGGTGCGTTATGCGAAGAGCAGGCTGGAAATCACCATCATGTTAGAAGACGGAAAGCTTATGCTATCGGTAGAAGACGATGGGGAAGGTTTCTCGAAAGAGGCGTTGCGACAGGCTACGAAACCATTTTACCGGGGCGAGCAAGAGACATGGCAGAACGAGAAGATACATTTCGGGGTAGGATTATATATGAGCAAGATCATCTGTGAGAAATGTCATGGGGAATTACTCCTTGAAAACGGAAGATATGGGGGAAAAGTTACGGCGTGGTTTGGAGAAGCTTTGGAAGAAGATGCGGATAAAAAGATGGGAAAGTAGATAAAAAGTTGAAAAGTAGCGTTTATGATAATGGCATGGCGATGAATAGGAAGTCGTCATGCCATTATTTTTGGTGATGCGATGCAATCGCTGATTGGTTACTGCCTATCTAATACTTCGTGAAAGGAGCGCTATTTTCTAATGAAAGATGAAATTATTATGGAGCATGTGAATAAGTTCTATGGGAAGAAGCAGGCGTTGAAGGATATTACGCTATATATTCCCCAAGGGATGTTCGGCCTGTTGGGGAGGAACGGGGCCGGCAAGACGACGTTAATGAAGACTCTGGCGACGCTGCATGCCAAGCAGTCAGGGGAAATCCGGGTATGCGGCGTACCCATTGAAAATGGGAAAAAAATCCGGGGAATGATTGGCTACCTGCCGCAGGAGTTTTCTATGTACCCATCCATGACAGTTTACGAATGCCTTGATTATTTGGGGGCGTTATCCGGGATGCCTGCCAAGGAGAGGGAAAAACGCATCGATATATTGACCGAAAAAGTCAACCTGGAAGGACAGAAGAAGAAAAAGGTCAAGAAGCTTTCAGGGGGCATGAAGAGGAGGCTTGGCATTGCGCAGGCGCTTTTACATGATCCAAGGGTGCTGATTGTAGATGAGCCGACCGCAGGCCTTGACCCGGAGGAAAGAATCCGTTTCCGTAATCTTCTCTGCGAGGTGGCGCAGGAGAGGATTGTCATCCTGTCAACACATATTGCAGGGGATATCGAAGCGACGTGCGAGAAAGTCGCAGTGATGAATGAAGGGGAGATCCTATGGCAGGGGACGGTGGAAGAGCTGCTTGAAAATGCCAGAGGCAAGGTATTTGAAGCGAAGCTTTTGAAAGAGCGCTTGCAGGAAATCAAGAAGGATTATATGGTGACCGGTATGGCAAATCAGGGTGCGTCGGTGCATGTCCGGCTGATCGCAGACAAGATGCCGGAGCGGTTTGACGCATGGATGGTGGAGCCAAATTGTGAGGATGCCTATATGTATTGCCTTGACCAGCATGGGTGTGGGCAGTTACGGGCAGAGAGGGGGGAGAGATAGCCATGGCTTTGTTCTGGAAGGAAAGTAAGAAGACAGTATGTTCCCTTGTGTTTATCCTATATACCGTTGCCATAATCGCCATGTACGCATCGCAGTTCATGCCGGAGCTAGAGGCGCCGCTTATGCCGCCACGCGAAGGAGAGACATACGGGGACAGGATCAAAGAGACGCCGGAGGTTGTAATGCCTGCTGCGACAGAAAGCCTGTTATGCGAGTATTTAGAAGGAAGCTACGTGGCTTATCCCGTCTTTGGCTATAAGGCAGTGAGGCTAAAAGAGAGCGATAGCATCGAAATGGCATATATCCTTAAGGAACTGACCGGATTGGAAAAAGAAGAGCTGGATGGCTTCACGGGATATGAAAACGCTCACTATGAGACAGTTTTCGATGAGAATCAGAATCCGGTCACGACTTATCATGAGGCAAAGCTTCCGCAATACCGGATCCCGGAGCAGGTCACCTATGAGCGGTTCTTAGAACTGATGGAGCGGGCAGACAAGTTGATCGGGGGAGGATCAAAATATTCCGTGCGCTATTTGCAGTCCAATTTTGCGAAAACCCCGATGACGTATGAGGAAGCGTTAGCAGAATATGAGGAAGTAACGGATGCGTCCCGGATTGCCGAATCTTATGGCAGGCTCTATTGTGATTATATGGGGATATTGCTAAGCATCATGCCGGCTTTCGTCTGTGCGGGATTATGGCAGGCGGATAAGAGGAGCCGCATGGAAATGTTAGTATACACCAGGGAGATCTCTTCTTTTAAGCTTGTTCTGACAAGATATCTGGCGATGGTATGCTGCATGCTCATACCGGTGTTCTTGACATTTGCTCATGCACTGGTAGGGGTATGCGCGTTGTATCCCGATAAACAGATATTAATAGGAAGGGCGCTCATTCTCATGGCGATATGGCTTTGCCCGTCTATTTTGGCTGTAACGGCGATTGGCGCGTTGTTATCCGAATTGGTTTCCCCGTTTTTTGCGATTTTCATACAGGGTGTCTGGTGGTATATGGCGACTTCATCTCAGCAGCTTATTGCAGATTTCACCAGGTATGCGCTGGTGATACGGCATAATACATTAGGGGACCCGTCGTTGTTCTTGGCGAAGGAGAAGCTTTTCTTAGAAAACCGGATCGGATATCTGGTTTTGGCTTTTCTCACAGTGATCGGGAGCGCAGTTATATATAATAAGGCGAGGAAAGGGGGATTATGGCGTGCAAACAGGTTTCGGCATCAGGATATATGGAAAAATCATTAGCGTGAATCTAAAGCATCATTTCAGGTTACCGTTTCTGGTGGCAGTCTCTGCCGCGATAGTAACACCGGTTTTGTTTAATGTAAATGCCTTGACGGAGATAGAAGCTGCCAAACCGATCGAATTCTGGCTTTGTTTGCTTGGTGCCATATTGCTCGTCCCGGTTTTCTCACCGGAACAGGACGAAAACGTAAGGGACGTGATTTGCGCCAAGCGGTTTGATTACGGTAGGTTATGTATCATGAGGGTGCTATATGCGTTCCTAACGCTTGTATTGCTCATGGCCATTTGTGTGGGCGTGATGAAGTTATGTGAAAGTGACGTCAGAATCTATCATATCATTGGAGGCACATCAAGCGCGCTCTTTTTAGGAGCGGTCGGATTCACGGTAGCCGGTATGGCGGGCAATGCTATCGCAGGTTATATGGCATCCATGCTTTATTATCTTGCTAATTATGGCTTGAAAGAAAGGTTGGGCTTATTTTTCCTTTTCCCTATGAGCCATGGGGAGAAGAGCCAAAATGCAGGATGGCTCTTTGCCGGCGCATTGGTTTTGATGATCTCTACGATATGCCTGATCAAATATAGACATCAAGGCGTAGGCCTTCGCATAAAATATGGAGATGAATGATATCATGGAGAAATGTTTGGATGGAAAGGAAAATAATAGAAAGCGGCTGTTGCTTTACGGATATCAAACCTGTCATGGTAGAGCTGCCATATCCGCCGATCCAAGTAAGCGAGAGGAATCTTTCCTATGCAGATTTACTTAGTGTGGACTATTGCGGAGCCGTATCAGAGTTGACGGCTATCGCACAGTACATTAATAATGAAAACCGTTTGGCAGGGGATCAATGCCCTATGGCAAAAACGCTTTTAGGCATGGCAATCTGTGAAATGATGCATTTACAAAAGCTAGGGGAACTCATTGTCTTGCTCGGCGGCAATATTGGCTTTTCGGCGAGCGGGAGAAATGGCAGGCCAGTCATGTGGTCGCCATCGTGCCTGAATATCCCCTCGGAGTGTGGCAAGATGCTTGCTGCCGATATGGAAGCGGAGAAATCAACGATTAGCCAATATGAGATGCATATCTCGTGGATCAAAGACGAAAATGTGAATGCAGTATTAAGACGGATTATCCAGGATGAAGAATATCATATCATGATGTTGAAAATGTTGATGAAGGAAGTCGGTTGCTCGTAAGATGCCTTTTCTGGCTTGGTGTCCATACGGAAATCATGCTTGAAAGCGTTACGTCCATGAAATGAGAAATACCTGCTACGGATAAAAATATTTCCTGAACTGACCTAGTAAAAACGCCAGCGCTTCATGAAGCTTTATGGAACATAGCGGTTATTGCGTTTTTAATAGAGCGAGAGCGTGTCAGTAAGGGAAATATTTTTATAGGTAAGCGTGGCTTGCGGGTTCTTGGCACCCATGTTACAATAGGGGCAAAAAAAGGAGTCCCTTTATGAGCAAACAGTATGAATATGACACCATCATCCAGGAAGTGCCACAAAAAGGCGGCGCTTATGTGGCTTTCCCATGGAATATCCGGGAAGAATTCGGGAAAGGCCGTGTGAAAGTCCATGCTACTTTTGACGGTGTGCCTTATGATGGCAGTATTGTCAATATGGGCGTGAAAGATGAAGACGGTAATATCTGTTATATCATTGGCATGTTAAAAGCCATCCGCACACAGCTTGGCAAAGGAGCCGGCGATAGTGTGCATATGATTGTTGAGGCTGTAGAATAAAGCGGTACAGTATTTTCCGGTACGGGTTGATAAACTGTTCTAAAAGGGGAGGGTATTTTAGGCGTCATGCCTTCAGTTCAGGATATTGAATCATGATATGCCTATTAGAAAAATGCGGAGAATCTAGCGTTGTCAGAAAAATCTCTTGACACATAAATCTTACAAGCGTAATATTTAAAAGGGAAGCAATGGACGTCAAAGGAAGTTCTCGTGCAATATGTTTATTCAGTCCATGAGAAGCGCATTTTGACATCTGGCTCCAATCTATGTTGCAAACTCTCCTATATGGAGATAGATTTGCAAAGACATAAGAGAATACCGGGAAATATTAGAAAATTGTAAGAAGAAATCAATGGCATAAGACCATAATGCCAGAAGATCGTAATAGCAGGAGACAGCGATGACAGGAGGTAACAATGAAAGGCAATCATAACCGTAATCACAGGCGCAGGTATGGGCGTAGAAGCAAGAGAAGCCGGGGCATATTTTCGAAAATCGTCGGTATATTGATAGGAGCCGCCATCCTTGTGGGAGCTGTGGCTGGCACCCGCTACCTTTATAAGCGAAGCATCCGGGTTTCTCCGGAGGAGCTTCTGGTAGCCTATATGAACCATATCCCGCTACAGGAATATGATGAGATGTATGCGATGCTATCTGTGGAGGCATCAGGTCATATCAGCCGGGAAGATTTCGTAGAACGGAATGCGGCCATTTATGAAGGCATTGGCATAAGCAATCTCACGGTAACGGTTCTCTCTTATGACAAGGAGCATAAGGGAGTAATGTATGAGACTGCTTTTGACACGACTGCGGGCAAGATTGAGTTCCAGGGGAATGCCTATTTCTTAGAGGAAGAGGAAGGATACAAACTGGCATGGGATGATACCCTGATTTTCCCGGAACTGCACAAGACAGATAGAGTGAAGGTTTCCGTTACGCAGGCGAAGCGGGGAGAGATCTTTGACAGAAATGGGTATATGTTAGCGGGAGCAGGCATTGCCTCCTCGGTTGGGATTGTTCCGGGGAAATTGGAAGATAAGGATGTGGCAATTGAAGAAATAGCTTCCTTATTAGAAATGGATCCGGAAACCATTGAGAAGAAGCTGTCGGCAAAGTGGGTGAAGGACGATTATTTTGTGCCAATCCAGACTAGGCCGAAGATAGAAGAGACGGATCTGATGGGGATGGAAACGGATGAAGAGATCCTGCGTGAGAAGGAATGCCAGGAGCAGTTGTTAAAGATACCGGGAGTGATGCTTTCCGATGTGGAAGTCCGGGAATATCCGCTAGGGGAAGCGGCTTCGCATTTGACCGGGTATGTCCAGAACGTGACGGCGGAGGACTTAGAGAAACATGAGGGAGAAGGTTATACTGCCAACAGCGTGATCGGCAGGAGCGGCATGGAAAGCCTCTTTGAGAAGGAGTTAAAAGGCAGGAATGGATGCCGGATTTACATTGTCGATGCGGACGGCAATGAAAAAGAAGAGCTTGCCAGCCTGCCGGTAGAGGACGGGAAGGATATCCGGCTGACAATTGATGCCGGGTTGCAGCTTTCCCTCTATGAGGCATTTAAAGAAGATAAGAGCTGCTCTGTTTCCATGAACCCTTATACGGGAGAGGTATTGGCATTGGTCAGCACGCCTGCCTATGATAGCAATGATTTCATCATGGGATTATCAAGCGAGAAGTGGAATGCGATGAATGAGGACGAAGAAAGGCCTCTTTATAACCGCTTCCGGCAGGTTTGGTGTCCTGGCTCTTCTCTGAAGCCTGTAATTGCGGCGATTGGATTAGAATCAGGGGCAGTCGGCTATACGGAGGACTTTGGCAATGCAGGATTAAGCTGGCAGAAAGATACTTCTTGGGGCGGCTATTATGTAACGACACTGCATACATATGAGCCTGTCACTATGGAGAATGCGCTGGTTTATTCCGACAATATTTATTTTGCCAAGGCGGCGTTAAAGATTGGCGCTGCCCAACTGGAAGGTTCTCTTGCGCAGCTTGGGTTTGGCGTTCGGGTGCCGTTCGAGGTTGTGATGCAAGAATCACAGTATGCCAATGCAGAGCATATCGGATCGGAGATACAGCTTGCCGATAGCGGCTACGGACAGGGCGAGGTGTTAATGAACCCGTTGCACTTGGCATGCATTTATACCGCTTTTTGCAACGATGGGAACATCATAAAGCCGTATTTGACATATCAGGAGGAAGCTGTGGCGGAATATTGGCTTCCCGCAGCGTTTTCGGAGGAAACGGCTGACATGGTTCTGGGCGCATTGGTAAAGGTAGTGAATGATACAAACGGAACCGGATACGGAGCGCACCGGGCAGACATGGTGCTGGCAGGTAAGACGGGAACGGCGGAAATCAAAGATTCCAAAGAAGATATTTCCGGCACGGAGCTTGGCTGGTTTGCTGTGTTTACGGCACAAAGGGGACAGGACAAGCCAGTGTTGATCGTGAGCATGGTAGAGGACGTAAAGGGCAGAGGAGGCAGCGGCTATGTGGTGGATAAAGAAAAACAAGTCTTGGAAGACTGGTTTCGTGGCGGCGATGCCAATAGTGGCGATACCGTTAATAGCGATACCATTACTAGCAATATCACTAACGGTGATGGCGTCATGGATCGGGATGGTGAAAACGCTGACCCCGGGAATGCATAATGCGCCTTTTCGATCATTGACAGGATCCGGGAGCGATAGGCATGTACGGAGCGATTGGGAAAAGGAAAAAAGATTGGTAGAAACTTATGAGGAGATTGTCCGGGAAGCAATAGCAGCGCGCCAGAGAACATGGGAGCAGCCGCACCTGGGGCAACCGCTTGATTTAGCGGTCATCAAGGATATCGTCAAGCGGCTTGGCGAATATGGCTATACGGCGATTGATGGCGGGAATCAGGTGGACATGGCGCAGGCTAAGCGGCTTATAGACTTTAACAGGTCAGTAGATGGGGAAAAAGAAGATGACATGACTGTCATAGAAGTGAGCGATACAGGCGGATTTGCCTGCTATGATTTGCATACAGAAAACGGGAAAGTAGACGTTTCTAAGAGTTACTATGCATGGGAGGGCGCAAAGGTAGAGAAGATGGCGGAAGGTTCTTATACGGCGGACAACTGGCAGTATACGGAAGATGGCTATATCATGTTCTCCGGCACCTGGGTCTCGCAGGAATTATATGTATTAATGTTGAGCGAAGAAGCGGAGCATACGGCATTTCGCGTGCAGCCGCTAGATGAGACATGCAGGGAACTGAACAGGAAGTATATCATGCCCGTCGGCTATCACCAGAACAATATGTTCGTGACAAATTGGGATGAGACGGACTATGGGGAGCTTGATTTTTATGATCTTTTCGATTGCTTTTATCCTCTCGTAATGGGAAAGGATTCGCCCTATAGCGCGGATGAAAACCCCAATATCGGTACGGTGTATGATATCTTGCCCGAAGAATTTGAAAGTGTCATCTTCTCTTATTTCCGGGTTGATAGCCAGACGCTACAGGCAAAAACAGATTATGATACAGGGAAAGGGACGTATGTATATAAGCCAAGAGGCCTCTATGAGGCAGGATATTCTAATGTACCGTATCCGGAAGTGACAGCATACCGGGAAAATAGCGACAAGACGATAACGCTTACGGTACACGTGGTATTTCCGTATGAGAGCCTTTCATCAGTCTATGTGCATGAAGTAGTCATCCGCCCGTTAGCAAACGGCAGGACAGAATACGTGTCAAACCATATCATTCCTTCTACAGATTATTATGAGGAAACCTGGTATACGCCTAGGCTGACGGCTGTAGAGTGGGAACAGATTTATAACGGACAGTGGTGAGGAGCGTATTTTCATTTTAGATATTGCGGTTGCTTTGATGCGGATGGTATATTTATAGATAGGAACATAGCAATCTATAAGGCGCGAAAGCCATCGCCCCGTAGAATCGTGGAAATGGTCAAACGGGAGAATGAAGAGAGTAGGAGTTGCTTATGGAAAATACGGATAAGAAATTAGAAACCAAAAGAATAGGGATTTTTATAGGGATCACTTTTTTGATCACATATGCTTATTGCTTCGGCGTGATCTACCCGGTGATTCATTTAGGAAGCACGAACCCGAAGATAGTAGCCTTGGTTACGTTATTGAAAGCGGCGCTTATGTTCTTCCCTGCGGTGGGAGTGCTTTTAACAAGACTGATTACGAAGGAAGGGTTTCAGGATGCGTGGCTTCATCCTCATTTAAAAGGGAATGTGAAGACGTATCTGCTTGCTTATTTTGGCCCCGGGATTCTAATTGTCTTAGGGATTGGCATATATTTCCTGGTTTTCCCAAGTAGGTTTGACCCTGGGTTTGGATATATGAAGACGGCGTTGGCGGCAGTCGGAAATGGTGTGGAAATGGAAGAAACGGCATTATTTACCTTGATGATCGTCCAGACTTTGACAGGATTTCTCCTTGGCCCGGTGTTGAATTTTATTACCTGTTTTGGCGAGGAATGGGGATGGCGAGGATATTTATTGCCTAAAATGGCGAAAAAACTCCCGGCAATCCCGATGCTTCTGATAAACGGTATCATCTGGGGATTATGGCATGCGCCAGTGATCGCGATCGGGCATAATTATGGCGTAGGATATCCGGGGTTTCCATTTGTGGGAATTGTAGCAATGTGTGGCTTCTGCATTGTAACAGGCATTTTCCTCTCCTATGTATCCATGAAGGCGCAGAGCTGTATCCCAGCGGTTTTAGGGCATGGGGCAATCAATAGCCTGAGCGGCCTTGGCATTTTCTTCATGGCAGATGCCGGGAATCCTTTTCTTGGGCCTGCGCCGATAGGCATTATCGGTGGGATCCCGTTTATTATTACAGCAGTCGTCCTGCTAGTCTTTTACTTCCGTAAAAGGCAGGCTTAGCAGGTGCACAGATTGATCATATCTTTATTCCCGCGGGCAACGAGCCAAGTGGCTGCTTGCAGACATTTGGCGACTG
>CAJTSL010000076.1 GCA_910578845.1 uncultured Lachnospiraceae bacterium | reverse complement strand
GTTCGAACAGTTCAAGGAGCCGATCAGGGAAGCTGACGAACATGTGCAGAGCATAAACGGTGGCCTAAAGGACATCGACGGGACGGACGTGGAATGCACGATCAGCATCAATGTGGAAATGAATGGCAGCCTGCCTAAGGCTATCGTCATGAGCACTGGCATGAATATCCTCAGTAACATATACACGCCCGTGATCACCGGGAAAGCAGGCGCCCAAGGGACTGCGCTCGTATCCGGCAACTGGGCGGCGCAGTCAAGCGAAGGCCCTGTCCTTGTGGGCGAGCTCGGCTATGAGATCGTCGTCAGGAACGGCCGTTTCTTCACCGTTGGCAACTATGGGGCCGAGATGTTCCCCATAAAGCGCGGGGACATTGTCTTCAACCATGAGCAGAGCAGGCAGCTCTTAAAGCATGGGCGTATCTCCGGCCGTGGCAAGGCATATGCTGACGGCACTGTCGGCGGCGGCAAGAGCCTGTCGCCAGACGGACAGGTGCTGATGCCCATAGGGCCAGGCGACCGCGCGTGGGAGCTTCAGAAAGCTTTTGAGCCGCTCATCGCCAAGATAGACGGCAATGTCGGGTACCTGGCTGGTAACGCACTGATTGCCCATGACAAACAAATGGAACAAATGGTAAAGGAGATAACAAATCATAATATTATCAACAATATTACGAATAAGGATATTCAGCCAGTAGTCCATAATGAAATCCATGTATCCTTGCCCAATGTTACCAACCGGACATCAGCCGAAGCGTTGTTACGGGATTTGCAGTCTTTAAACACAAAGAAATTACAAGTAAATTGGTAGAATTACAATAAAAATTCGTATTTGGAGGTAAATATATGCGAGAAGTATCAGATGAAATCTTAAGGACAATTAAGTATGCGCTGGATAGGAAGAAGATCAGGTGTGACCGTACTTATCAGACTATTATTGTAGACATTGTAAAGAAAGGATATGTCATATTGGATGAATGTGGCTGCGAGAGAACAGTGCAGTGTAGCATACCTGGGTTGGAGCTGCGAGTGTTCCAATCAGTCTGGGTGAAGGAGCCAAGAGGAAATTTGAACGAACTTCATATTTGTGGGGTCGCAGTGAAAAGAGATAAGGGAAGAAGATAGCCATTCCCTTGATGCTTGCCTGCAACCAGCCAAGCGTCTGCAAATCAGCCAAGCGCCTGCAAAGCAGACACTTGACGGGTGCTGCGGCAACCAAATGCCCGCTGCCAGCCAGTGTTGCAAGCTTGATGCCACATTGCTTGCAGCGGGGGGATTGTTCCTAGCCGGAAAGAGCGTATGTAACTTCATACGCCTCCCACGGCGCCGGTAGTTCCAGCTTGCGGATCATTTCTTCCAAAACAGGTTCCGGGATATGGCGCTCTCTTTTCTGGTTCCTTTCACAAAGTTCCTGATAAGGTGCTTCTAAGTACAGAATGTGTACCCGGGCGCCATATCCGGCGAAGAGGCAAGTTAGCTTTTGCCTGGTTTCCAGAATGATATTCGTGGCATTCCAAATAAACGGTTTCTTTTGCCTTAAAAGGGTTTTAGCCTGTTCCATGGCAGCCTGGATCACTCTGCCGGAGCTTTTCGTGGGCGGTATCCCTAGCTGTTCACGGATTTCATCCAGGGAGATGACGGGCATGCCCATGCCATGCTTTTGGATCCAGCTATCTTTTCCCGCCAAAGGCAGTCCCGACATTAAAATGACATCGAATTCCGTATCATCGTATAAGGAACCTTTATGCCATAGCCCTTCTTTATGAAAGTACTGATACTTCGTATAAGGATTTGCAAATGCATAGGGTTTCGCCCAGATGTCTAATTCTTTTGCATAGTCTGCAAATAAGTCCGTCTGTTCCTCTAACTGTCCGTAGTCTTTGGCAAACCGTCCCTGCACGTCGGCTTTGGCAAGCAGATATAAAAGCCGCAAAGGGATGTGTTCGGCAGCTTTTAATAAGTCAAATTCCGTTCTTTTCTTTGTCCAGAACCACACTGGCAGGCCATGGTAGCGAATCAGCTTAGCCACTGTTTCCCGCTGGTGGAAGGTCAGGCCAAATTGTGATGCCTGCTTATAGGCCATCTGACGGAAAGATTTTTCACCGATCCTGGTGTGATTTGGAGAGATCCATGAGCCGTCTTCTTTTTTGGTGCAGGTAACCTTTCCAATATCGTGGAAAGCTGCCGCTAAGAATAATATTGCCTGTTCCTCTTGTCCAAGGCTTAGCCATTCAGGAAGCGCTGGCAGTCTCTCGCAGACCAATTCCGTATGACGGTATACATCGCCTTCTGCGTGATATTCCGGGTTTTGGGGAATATTCTTCAGCGTGGATAATACAGGGCAATAGTCAGCAAGCCAAACAAAGGAGAAATCATGGATTTGTATTTCTTTTAGAATTTCCTGGTTCATGCGTGTCTCCTTCCTTTGACAGTCCAAATAAATCGTCTCTTTCCTCTGTCATTATAAATAAATCGTCTCTTTCCTCTGTCATTATAAATAGATCGCCTTCTTCCTCCGGCATTGCAAATAAATCGACTCCGTCTGCTAAGCGATTAGCGATCATTGGCCTGTTGGCCCAGTGGCTTTCCGAATCAAGAATCGTATTGAGGAAAGAGCCGCGTACGAACTTCAGGCGGTCGGTGACATAATCGCCGTCCTCTACTTTGATATAAATTCCTTCCATGATTCCGCTCAAATCTGTCTGGCGGATGGCTAATCCAGAATCTACCCCGCTTTTTCGGCACTGGGCAAGGAAGCTTTGTTCCGGTTTGTTGGAGATAAAAAGGCTTGGCCCTATCCAATCCCCGATGCTTCCTAGTGTCTCGCAGTAACCTTGCGCGAGTACGCGGACGGAGCGGATAAAAGGGGCTTTAGCCAGAAATTCCCGGCGTTTACGGGTAGAGAAGAAGCGTTGTTTCTTTTTGTCAAAAATATCAAATTCCATGAAATAATGGGGAAGCTTGTCATAGAACACAGTATGCTTAGCATACAGCCATTCGCCATACATGATATATCTGTCTTCTAACAATCGGCGCAGCCTGTCTTCAAAGCAGCTTGCCCAGAGCTTCCATAAATCAAACTGCCGCTCGCCATATCCGCCATTTAAAAAGTGCCCGCGGCTCTGTAGGAGCATCTTCCCATCCTTGTTAAAGCTGATGCCACAGTTTGCACCGTCTACTTTTTCTTCCAATACTAAATATTTGTCTTTTATATCTTCTAATTTTACACATTTTAGGTCTTCATCGCCCAATTGCTCCCTGGAACCTTCCAGATGCCTGGTTCTTGGGTATTTAAAAATCTGTTCCATATTCTCACCATGCCTTTCTTTTGGCTTTTTTGATGTCCTATCAGTTTGCTGTAGGTTTTTTAGGCCTGACACTGTAAAATACGGCGTTGCTCATGCCAATAAGCACTAGGTCAAAGACATGCTGCCCATGTTAGCGATGGCAATAAAAAAGCCGTGAAGGAATATCTTCACAGCATACGCAAATAAAAGTGTCGTGTAGGCACTATTAGGCACTCTGTCAAAAGAGGTTCCATGCTGTTGGTATATTCCGATTTTACAGATATCAAAAATAACAGTCATTGCCCGTAACTGTATGCTTACGGTGACTGTGGTTTTATCTGTTTCTATTTGTCGGAATATCGTATTACATGGGGAGCCTCCTATCTGAAACGAAATACTTTAGTTGGTTCTTACTATAGCACTTGATAGAATCGTTGTCAAGAATCTGTATGCCATTCATAGCTTATTATTTTTTCTGCTTTGTCAATATCGTCCCATGCCAAGCCGATGGCTTGGTCTGGCATAACCTGATGACGGGAAACCGTTTCATTATGTAATGCCAAGTCATCTATGACGGCCCAGCCGTTTACATTAGGGTGTCTTTCTAACCATAAGAGGATTTCAGCAGCTTTTACCAGGCTGAATTTTTTCGTTTTCCTTATTTCTTCCGTTGTCAGGTCGGGGGTCATTCCTGAAATCTTTAATCCTGCATCAGATAGTAGTCTCACTAGTCGCTCAGATTCCCGGCGGATTGGCATTCCGTTATTGTCAAACCAAAACCGCCAACCTGAGTGAAGGACTATTTTGGCATTTGTATTTCTGATTAATTGTGCCAGTAACGCTATTTTTTCCTCATCAATCCAAATCCCGTCACTGATTTCCTTTTGATGCGTCTCATTCCAGGATTTTGAGTTGAGAACGCCGTCTATATCCAGGAAAATAACATGATTCATGATAATCCTCCGTTTGTTTTGTAAAAGCGTTTGGAAGAACCAATAAGAGCATTGCGATCAACCCGTACATTCCATTGATCTGTGTTATAATGAGTTATGCGCTTACACAGTTTCAGTATAGCATAGGAGAAATACTTTTGGGAATAGAGGGCTTATGAACGGGAATGACAAAAGAGTTCCCGTAGTAACATGCCATGTTACATGGATGCCGAAAAAAGCATTTAATAGTTGGTAGATTAGTATTCTTCGTTGTGGCATAATCATAGATGCTGAATGTTATTCGGATAACAATTTGAGTGTCTTCGAGGCTAATAACTTCAAAGAAAAGAAGCAGGAGAACATCATTAGCTGCTTTGAATATGAGTACAAGAAAAATGATATCACGTTCATGGATGTGTTTATTCATGTGGATGGTGTGACAAAAGCGGATGTTTTTTCAATGTTTAGCTGAACAGAAGCTCAGGTTGAGCCTTAGATGAAACGAGCGGAGGATGATACGATGAAAGAAATCAATTATAAGAAGCAGCCTACGGATTATCTGTGCGGGCAGGCTTGTGTCGCCATGCTTGCAGATGTAACGGTAGAAGAGGTAGTTTCCGTCATGGAAAATGATAAGGGCACAGGGAAAAAAGATATCGAGAAAGCTTTGAACTATTATGGGATCAGACAGGCCAAGACGATGACCAAAGCAGATCGCGCATCTGTTTTGCCAAAAGCATGTATCCTTAAAGTCCTCTTGCCCAAATATGGGCATTGGGTTTTATATTATGATGGGAAATACTATGATCCTGAATTTGGAGTGACGGAAGAATTATATCCAAAAGCAAGAATCCAGTCGTATTTAGAGATTTTTGTTGACGAAGAATAGCCGTATGATATCACGATGATAATTTCTTGAACTTTGTTAGAATATATTATACAATAATGTCAAATAAAGAGATATAGATTATGGAGGAATCAGTAATGGATCTTAAAGGACAAATCAACAAGATTGTAGAGGAAGTTTCTAACAATCCAAATATTAAAGAAGAATTTGAAAAGGAGCCTGTAAAGGTAATAGAAAAAGTGATCGGTATTGATTTGCCGGATGATGTTGTCATGAATATCATTGATGGGGTAAAGGCAAAGCTGACTATTGACAGTGTATCGAAGGCTGCCGATACTTTAAAGGGCATGTTCAAGTAATACGAGCTGTTGCTGTATCTTTCAAATGAAAAGGGCCGATAACCGCATTTTGCATCTGCGTGTTACCGGCTCTGTGTCTGTGCGCCAGGCTCTTTGACCACTGTTATTCTTAGTTGTTTTGTATGGATGGATTGTTGGCAATCCTGCTTGGATTTGCTAGTTACTGGATATAAATTTCTGAGATAGTATCTTCCACACCATTGATTTGCAGCCTGACGTAAATTTTCCCATTCTGAAATTCGTTCAAAGGATATTCTAACGGCTCGGGAAGATTGGTCACATCAATAGATTTCGCAACATCTCCCTGTACCAGCCAAAGGACAAGCGTTGCACCATCTGGGACTGTGCCACAGGAAATATCGGCGTAAAGCAGTTGGGCGCTTGCGTCCGTAACCGTCATATTCTGTTCTTTCACAAAACCTTCACTAGCGCTTCTAAAGTCCAGCTTCCAAACATCATTCTGGTAGGCGTTATAATTCATGCTGATCGTCCCTAAGTTCCATATATGATCGTTAGAAATAACATTTGTGTTGATGCCATTGCCAGTGGCTGCACTGACGATAAAACCTGTTAGACATACCAGCATAAGCACCATGCTTATCATACCGGCAATAATAAATTTTAAGTGATGTGTTCCTTGTCTTGTCATAATGCTATTATCCTCCTTTTTGACAGGTGTTCCACATTCTTCGCAATATTTTGCTTTTATAGAAATTCGATGTTGGCAGGCCGGACAGATTGTTTTAATCTCTGAGCGGCGCAGAAAGTAAATCAGTACGCCGATAAAGGGGGTGGTTACGAAAACGACAACCGCCCATAGTAACGGGTCATCGCCCCGCCTCTTACAATCCTGGTATACCCATGCTGCAAAAAGCGCAGAGGTACATAATGCAAAAAGGATAAAGCAAAGGAGCAGGATAGGAAGCAGCATGGAAAGACCGCTAAAATCATCGCTTTTCAGAAAATATAAGCCAAACCGTAATAAAATCAACAATATGATAACCGGGATGCCAATATAGAGTAGAAGACTGTCTTTCTTCGTATGATTCATGCTAACACACCTCTTTTCTTAATGCGGATTGTGATATCCTCTTTTATATTTGTTCTCTTGACTCCTACTATAGTCAGCAATATGCCAGCCACGCCAATATAAAAGCAGATGCCAGCGGCAAAGTAAGATAGATAAGTGTTTTCAATCGTTAGCAGGGCAAAAAGCGCTAACAAAGAGAACGTTATCAAGTTTAAAACCATCGGCAAATACCAAAGTGATAATTGATGTGTGACAGGTTGTTTACGTAAGACAGCTTCCTGTTGGTACAGAGCCGCTTTGAGCTTACCGTTTAGTTCCGGGGATGGAATATCAGTCATTTGCATAGAAGCCCGGATGATTTCTTCTATTTCCATATTAGTATGATTATCTCTCATAACCAGTATCCTCCAATCTTTTTTTAATTAAGCTTCTTCCCTTGAATAATCGGCTTTTCACGGTGCCAGGCGGCTTTTTTATAATAGCCGCGATCTGTTCTATGGGACAATCGGAAAGGTAAAATAATATTAGCGGTACTTGGAACCTTTCCGGGAGAGTTTGAATGATCTGCCGGACTTCTTGCGCCAATTCTTTCTGAAGATAACCTTGTTCAATGTTTTCTTCAGAATGTAGCACTGTTTCCGTTTCATCATCGAAATTGCTACAAGGAGCAATCATGTTCCGGCGTGCCTGTTTTCTTCTGTCGCTTTTCCAAAGGTTATAAGCTAGAGAGAAAAATAACGCTTTTGGGTTTCTCTTCCAGTCGAGCGTCCATTCTGTTTCTAACGCTTTTAAGAAGGTCTGTTGATATAAATCTTCGGCATCCGTTTTGTCCGCACAGAGTTTTAGGCAAAACCTATAAATATCTGTACCGAAATCATCAATACATTTTTCTATTTCTGTTGCGTCCACTGTTTCACCTCCTCTATCTGTTCACCCTATATTCGCCGTGACTTTGCAAACGGTTCATTTTTTTATAACTATTTTTCTACATGCTTTTCATTATACAGAGAAGACGTAGGAATACAATGATCAACGTCTGCCTCAACAATGATTGACAGGTCAGAGCAGAAATAGCTTCCATAATGATTATGATAAACGATTAAAATTTGGAAGATTTGTTGTATAATGGTATAAGGAGGGAGCGAGATGGAAAAACAAAGAAATGACTGTCCATTTTTAGAAAAATTCATGCTTCCGCCAGATAATTATGAAATCTTCAAATTTGGCGGAAGTTCCATAAAAGATGAGGAACGTGGGATTCAAACCATGTTAAAATATTTTTCTTCTTATTTTACGGAAGAACAGTTAAAAAAGAATATGACACAGTATAATCTACAGACAATGTTTGATATCGTCAAAAAGTATTTTGCCAAAGAATATGATTATACCGGAACAGAAATTGAATTAAGCAACCTTTATCAGAACACGATCAACAGCTACATTTACAATGACTGTATAAATCCGGCGTTTGTACATATTGATGAGCTGTTTGAATCAACGGTCATGGGGTTTTTACTGGCAATGTTTAAATGGTCTAAGGATTTTGAAAATTTGGATACTTATGGGGAGTGCTTTAAATATGTATTGTTCCTGATGAATGATGTGTGCATATTTGGGGAAATGCAGGGCATGGATGCGAATTACGCATTAATGGATACAGTAGATGGGGATATCCAGATACTTCAGCTTGCCGAGGACTGTTATTGGACAATCGTAGTATTCAGCCTGGCACATGAGATTGCACATGCCTATCTTGCATGCATTGGAAAGAAATATACGGAGAAACATCCCGAGAAGGAAGAGTATGAGGCTGATATGATAGCTTACCATATTGTGCTGAAGATCATCATGGAAGAAAAGGGCGTGGATGTGGTTCTTGAAGAATATACGTATTTGGCACCGATGATCTATATGGATTTTTTCGACCTATATTATTATACCGACAGAGTATTGTATAAAACGGTATTCCATGATTGGAAGCATCCGTCACCAATCAAGCGTAAGAACAGGTTGTTTGCGGTTGCTTACAAAGAGGAGTATGATTTCAATACTGTGGACGGGAATCATCTTTACAGTGGATTCCTGGATGTGTATGACGAATTTAGAGACCAGCTTCTTTTGAAGATGGAAAGAGGAAAACTGGATAAGATTGTGTGGACAGAAAGAAGAGGACTTATGAGGAGGAATGATAATGAACAGGAAGGAAGCAATGGAATATAATGACAGGCTGAAAAGGAAATTGGAACAGGCAGCGTTACAGCTTGGATTGGAGGAGTCGGCAGGGTCATATATAGTGGACAATTATATTACTGTCATACCAGAAGATGCAAGAAAGGGTATGATATTTTTAGGAAAAGATCCTGCATCCTATAAGGCTGGCAATGTAAAAATTGATTTTAAGAAAGCGATCATATCCGGGTTTGAGTTTGTAGCCTCCATCAGCAAACCAGAGAGCATATTTAACTATATTCAAGTGATGATTGTTTTGGCTTTTCTCATTGAAAAATCAACGAAACAGGAACTGGGCAGGATAGAGGCTTATGTTGTTTATTTATTGCACAAAAAGGGAGCGTATGATACGGGAGTCGAAGAGGAACGGTTTATCAGTGAACTGCGGGAATGGTACCGGCAGAAAGAAGGAAAGGAAATTGAAAGGGGAGCGATTGTGGAAGCTATTAATAATCTTTATGAGATCAAAGCGGCAGATTTTGATAATGGAAATATTTATCTGAAAGAGCATGTATGGGGAACAGTATAATAAAAAACATAATTACGTTCCTGCTTGCGTGAAAATTATCTAAATCTTGCGGTAAGGTATTGTGCTGGCACTGAAAACATGGAAGGGTTTATTATTGTTCATCCTTGTTTTTTGGTAATGTTTTTGTGAGGATTAAGATATAGATAGCAATCATTATAAATTCAATCAATAGGAAAGCAATGCGCTTCTCTACAGTTAGGCCTGTTTTATCTGCAAAAGCACTAAGTATATTGATTGCAGAATGCGTTATGATGCACGGAAGTAAGGTTCCGCTACGATAAAACAGAATTACAAACAGGAAACCCAAAGCAATTGCGTACACAACTTGAAACAAATTTGCGGCAAGTCCCATACCGCTGCCATTTACTAAGTTTATCAAATGGCCGATGCCAAATGTAATGCTTGAAATGATAATCGCTGTTTTTACATTGTCCTTCGCAATCGCCCGGAAAAGGAAGCCACGGAAAATCACTTCTTCGATAAATCCAACACAAAGCATGAGGAAGATATGACAGATCATTTCAAAACAGGAGTAGTTCATCGTAACTCCATGCCAAAGATTGCTTGTAGCCAAGATAATCAATGGAACATAATAAAGAAAACGGCGGGCAGAAATGGACGATTTACAAATCCCGTACTTTTCAAGCAGCTTGTTTTGCCACATAAAGGAAAACAAAACAATAGTCTGTATGATACAAAGAATAGCGCTTGCAAAGTTCTTAATTCCGATTATTTCATTAAGTGGATTGGCTAAGGATTGTAAAATGCAATAGATTCCAATCCATATAAGTGTAAATGTCAATTCGTTTTTCTCATATAATTTTTTCATTATGCTTCCTCCTGAGCAGCTAAAACTGCGCCTTTGTATGCCTGCTCCAAATGAGAGGCTACAAGTTCTTCATCATACGCCAATGAATTGTTGGCAATGATGCTTGCGTATCCGTGAGCAAATAAGGCGATCGTTAAAAATACTTTCTTTGTCTGTTCCATGCTCGCATCCATTGCTTTTTGCATGACAGAAAGGATAGGAGTAAGTTCTTCCGAGTCTATCATTTCAAGCATGCTGCTCTTGGCAAAACCAGACTGGAAAAGGAAACGGAATAACTGGGGTTCTTCAATCGCAAAGCGGATATAATTTAATCCGATTCCAAGCATGGTTCCTTCCTGTGGTCTTTTTACGCTCATTAAATATTCTGTATGAAATCTGTCCGCTTTTGCATAAGCTGCTTTTTTCAGTTCTTCGATAGTTTCAAAATGATACATAACTGGCTGCGTGGAACATTTCAATTTCTCTGCAACGGTCCTTGCGTTGATATTTTCCGCGCCTGCTTCACGAGCAACATGAAATGCAGCGTCAATAATCATCTCTTTTGTGATTTTAGCTTTTGGTGGCACTGCGCATACCTCTTCCTATCAATATATTATTTATGTTATATAACATGAATTATATATTATTTTTTCTTATTTGTCAATAATTTCTATTTCTACTATTGGTTGAATTTGTAAGATGAACTAACCGGCACGGTTATGGATTATCTCAATCATCCATAGTAAAATGGGATCAAAAGAAACAAGGATTAAAAATATGTTTGCCTTGTATGCCGGACTAGGAGGATTCTAGTTTTTTGGCTTAAAATCTATGCAGTTATGTCATTATGAAACAGGGAGATGTTTAAATGAATATTGGATCCGTAATTATGAATAAAAGAAAGGCATTAGGTTATACGCAACAAACTTTGGCGGATAAATTAAATGTATCTTTTCAGGCAGTATCAAAATGGGAGAATGGAACAAATTATCCGGACATGGAAATTCTTCCTATGATTGCAAGTGTGTTGGATACAAGTATTGATTCCCTTCTGGGATATAAGTCTTTTGTGGTCTCTGATTATGATAAGCGATATGACACAGCAGATTATTATTGGGGAATAACCCCTAATAATTTATGCTATGAAATAATGAAGTTGCGACCCCCGGTTAAACCGTTAAAAGTGCTGGATATTGGCTGTGGAGAGGGGAAAGACGCCGTTTTTCTTGCCCGGAACGGTTATATTGTAACAGCTTTTGATTTGTCCGGAGCCGGAATAGAGAAGGGGAAAAAGCTTGCCGAAAAATGTAATGCCTATGTAGACTTTTTTAAAGCTGACATAACTGATTTTCGTGTAGCCGAATACTATGACATTATTTATAGCAGTGGAGTATTTCATTTTATTCAGCCGGAAATCCGGAAAGAAATCACAGCAAACCTGAAAGAATACACAAACAAAAGGGGCATACACGCAATCAATGTATTTGTAGATAAACCGTTTGTGGAAGTACCGCCAGATAAGGATGCCAATCGGTTTCGGTGGAATTCCGGAGAGCTTTTTATGCTCTATCATGATTGGAAATTGCATACGACAGAAGAGATCATTTTTGACTGCAATAGCGGCGGAACCCCACATCAGCACTGTATGGATATTATGATTGCGGAAAGGATACAGTAATTCTATTATGAAAACATTGTATGTTACTGATTTAGATGGGACTTTAATGCGGGATGATAAAACAATTTCAAATGAAAGCGTTGCGATATTGAACCGTCTGCTTCGCCAAGGTATATATCTTACATATGCAACCGCAAGATCGCTGGATTCTGCTTCTAAAATTACAAGAAATATTTCCTTTCACCTGCCTGTCATTATCCGCAACGGAACAATTCTTGCCGATCCTCTGTCTAAGAGAGAAATGGAAATTTCGATGTTTGGAAAAGAATTACAGCACATAAGGCGGGCCTTAACTGGCACCGCTATCCCTGGATTCGCAACTGCTTATTTTGGCTCGAATGAAGTAAAATTATGCCTGGCAGGAAGAACGAATGAAGGCTTTCAGGATTATTTGCAAAACCATTCTACGGACAGGCGTATTCATATGGTTGATACAGAAGATAAATTGTTTGAAGGGAAAACGTGCTACTTTACATTGATTGCTCCCAAAAATGAATTACAGCCCCTTTATGAACGTGTAAAACAGATTGAGGGAATTAATTGTGTTTTCCAACAGGATAAATACAGGCCGGAATATTGTAAACGGTAGATAGTGCGTACCTCGACTATAGCGGCAAAATATGTGACAATAGA
>CAJTSL010000075.1 GCA_910578845.1 uncultured Lachnospiraceae bacterium | reverse complement strand
ATATTTAGGTGGAGAAAAATTTACTGGTGAAGAAGCGGTATGGTACTATGATAATCCTATTTGGTGCATGAATTATACTGGTCGGATTATAGGGGATAATTTTAACAATGGCTTTTTGAAAGAAGTTTTGTTGCAGGTTACGGAAAAATTTCCTTATCGGGGGCCTCAAATGTATACAAAAGGCGATTATCATTATCATTGTAAAGTAGATGGTGAATTTGTTTGGTTTCAAGGATATGAGGATATCTTTTATTTGGATGAAAAAATATATGAATGTTATTTTCATGGAGGCGTGATTCAATAGATGGATATTATAGAACAAAAAATAAATACGAAGGACTATTTAACGAAATCAAATTTGCCAGCAAGTGATTATGTGATAAATCCCTATGTCGGCTGTACTCATGCTTGTAAATACTGCTATGCAAGATTTATGAAAAGGTTTACAGGGCATAAGGAAGAATGGGGGAAATTTATAGACATTAAGCAGTGTGAAAAACCTATTAACCTAAAGAGATTAAAGGGAAAATCTGTTTTTATGTCGTCTGTAACAGATTGTTATAATTCTTACGAGGAGAAATACGGCATCACTAGAAAGATTTTAGAACAGCTTTTAAATGCAGACTGTCAAATTACAATTTCAACAAAATCAATGCTTATTCTACGGGATATAGAATTATTGAAAAGGATGCCTAATCTCAAAGTGGCATTTTCAGTCAATACTTTGGATGACGTATTTAGGGCGGATATGGATAAAGGCAGTTCCATTAAAGACAGGCTTCATGCAATAGAAAAATTACATAATGTGGGTATCCATACGGTTTTATTTATGTCTCCTATTTTTCCGTATATCACAGAATGGAAAGACATCATTGATAGTACGAAAGAGAATGTATGTGAATATTGGTTTGAAAATCTGAATCTTAGAGGGGAATATAAAAGCAGCATCCTTTCTTATATCAATGCACACTATCCAGACTTAAAAGAAAAATATGAAGCAATTTATTTAAATAAAGATAATACATATTGGGATACGCTGGCTGATTTGCTCAACACGTATTGTGATGAACTGGGATTAGATTATGTCAATTACTTTTACCATGAAAAACTTGTTAAGGAGAAATTAAATAATCAATAGATAAATTATGAGAAGGCAAATACGTCCATTGAATAAAAAAACGATGTTCGATGGGCTGTCTGCTCGAAGGAGTGTGAGAACACTACACGGATTTCTATCGGGATACAGAATGGTGGCAAACTGTAGAGTGGCATCCGGGATGACGGTACAGTAGCCGGACTTGATAATCCTGACGGCGTTAGATGCCTGCCCTTGACAAAAATCCCTGATAATGGGATAGTATTATGTTAGGAACATAGAAACATATCAAGAAGGGGATAAGGTACCAAAATGGATATTATTTTAAAACTGAAAGAGGAACTGAAGGTAGAAAAATGGCAGGTGGAAGCTGCTGTGAAACTGATAGATGAAGGAAATACCATTCCTTTTATCTCCAGATACCGCAAAGAGGCTACCGGTTCTTTGAATGACGAAGTGTTGCGTGATTTGTACGAGAGGCTGACGTACCTTCGGAATCTGGAAGAGAAGAAGGAGCAAGTTTTAAAGAGCATTGAGGAACAGGGGAAACTGACGGAAGAATTAAAAGAGAGGATTGTCCAGGCGGAGACTATGGTAGTGGTGGACGACCTGTACCGCCCATATCGGCCGAAGAGAAAGACCAGGGCAAGCGTGGCAAAAGAGAAGGGGCTAGGCGGCTTGGCAGATTATATCTTGGCACAGGAGGCCAATGCGCCAATCGAAGAAGAGGCGGCAAAATACCTGCATGAGGACGAGGACGCTGCCAAAGCGGTCAAGACTGTAGAGGAGGCAATCCAGGGCGCCAAGGATATTATTGCGGAAATGATTTCCGATGAAGCGGATTACCGTATTTATATCCGTAACATTACGATGGAAGAGGGCAAACTTGTCAGTCTTGCAAAAGATGAAAAAGCGCAGAGCGTATATGAAATGTATTATGATTATGAAGAACCTGTCAAAAAGGCGGCAGGACATCGTATTCTCGCTATTAACAGGGGGGAAAATGAGAAGATCCTGACGATCAAGGTTGCCGCGCCGGAAGAACGAATACTACAGTTCTTGCGTACAAAGGTCATAAAAAACGACAATCCTGTCACAACGCCGGTTTTGGAAGAGGTAATATCTGACAGCTATGTCAGATTGATTGCACCTGCAATTGAAAGGGAAATCCGTAATGATTTGACGGAGAAAGCGGAGGATGGAGCGATTTCTGTATTTGGCAAAAATCTGGAACAGCTTTTATTGCAGCCGCCGATCGCCGGGAAAGTCGTGCTTGGATGGGATCCTGCATTCCGGACAGGCTGTAAGCTTGCCGTAGTCGATGAGACGGGGAAAGTATTGGATACCAAAGTCATCTATCCGACCGCGCCGCAGAATAAAGTAGAGGAAGCGAAGGCGGAGCTGAAGAAGCTGATCAAGAAATATCATGTTTCTTTGATTTCCGTAGGCAATGGTACGGCATCTAGGGAATCGGAACAGGTCATTGTAGAATTGCTAAAAGAATTGGATATGCCGGTACAGTATGTCATTGTCAATGAAGCGGGAGCATCCGTATATTCTGCAAGCAAGCTTGCGACTGAAGAATTCCCGAACTTTGACGTCGGGCAAAGAAGCGCGGCTTCTATAGCGAGGCGTTTGCAAGACCCGCTTGCTGAACTGGTGAAGATTGATCCGAAATCTATCGGCGTAGGACAGTACCAGCATGACATGAACCAGAAAAAGCTAAGCGAAGCGTTAAACGGCGTTGTGGAAGATAGTGTGAATAAAGTAGGAGTGGATTTGAATACAGCATCAGCCTCTTTGTTAGAATATGTATCCGGCGTTACGAAAGTGATAGCCAGGAATATCGTGGAATATAGAGAGACAAACGGGCGTTTTACAGATAGGAAACAGCTTTTGAAAGTGGCGAAACTAGGGCCGAAGGCATTCGAGCAGTGTGCAGGGTTCATGCGGATTACGGACGGGGACAACCCGTTAGATGCTACAAGCGTACACCCGGAATCTTACGAGGCGGCGAAGCTGCTCTTAGATAAGATGGGACTGACGATGGCGGACGTCAAAGAGGCACAGAAGAAAGCGGCGGCAGAGAAAGCCGCAGGTAAAAAAGCAGTCGCAGCCAAAGAAAAACCTGTTAAAAAACAGAAAGAAATTGTCATCCGTAACACGAATACGGCGATGGGCAGGGCCCTAGCCGCAGCAATGGGAGGCGTTTCGTTAGAAAATCCTGGGAAAGCTGAGAAAAAGGAGACGGCAAAGCAGGATGCTAAAGGAGCTGAGGCTTCCATCAGCAGCTTGGAGAAGAAGATCAAAGACAAGAAGAAGCTGGCTGAGGAACTGGGAATCGGTGAGATTACGCTGACAGATATTTTGAAGGAATTGGAGAAGCCAGCCAGAGACCCGAGGGATGATATGCCTGCCCCGATTTTAAGAAGCGACGTATTAGATATGAAAGACTTAAAGCCAGGCATGATTTTGAAAGGCACAGTCCGCAATGTCATTGATTTTGGCGCATTTGTGGATATCGGGGTACATCAGGATGGCCTTGTACATGTATCCCAAATGACGGATAAGTTCATCAAGCATCCGTTAGAGGCTGTCAGTGTAGGTGATGTAGTGGATGTACAAGTCCTTTCCGTCGATATGGAGAAAAAGAGAATTGCCTTGACAATGAAGATAGGCAAAGACGTTCAGCCAAAAGGATAAAGATCTGTTCAGTAAGTTTCAGCCGCCGGGATTCCGGCGGCTGTTTTAATGATTATGATTGCTTTTCTTTGTCGGAATGGTAGGCATTGGCTATTTTCTGTAGCGTATTGTTCATGCCAAGAAGGACGAAGACATCGCTTTTCTGGGTCGGCGCGTCCGCAGGAGGGTTAATGATTAAGGTACCGGCCCGCTTAATAGCAACGACATTGACTCCATACTTTTCGCGAAGCTTTAATTCCTTGAGATTTTTCCCGGTCCAGCTTCGAAGGGCGCAGACATCGGCAATGGAATATTCCGAAGTCAGTTCGATGGCATCGAATAAGTTGTTGAAGGCGAGATTATTTGCCAGGTGGACGCCCATTTCATTTTCCGGGTAAACAATTTCGTCTACACCTATTTTAGTCAATATTTTTCCCTGTGTCTCATCATATGCTTTGGCAATGATCTGTTTGATCCCCTGTTCTTTGGCCCAAATCGCAGTTAGCACGGAGGCTTCTAAGCTATGCCCGATGGAAATGACTGCTCCATCGAAGTTTTTCCCACCCAGCTCTTCTAGGGAATCTTCATTCGTGACATCCACGCACATGGCAAGCGTCACGTACTCTGCAATTTGTTTGACTGGCTGTTCGCGACGGTCGATGGCAAGTACTTTGCAGCCGTTTGCTTCTAATTGCTTTGCTACGCTGCGGCCGAATCTGCCAAGGCCAATGACAATATATTCTTTCTGTGTGCTCTTTTTCATGAGGATAACCTGCCTTTCCTGGAATTCATAATTGGTAAAAGTTACCGTTGTATTCTTGGTATGATATCGCTTTGCTTTCCCAAAACCCTGCTTTGCCGTCTTCTTTTTCTATGTTCATAGGTTTAGCCGATGATGACTTTGCTCTCCGCACAGGAAATATTGTCAGCCGTTGTATGGCTGTTAAAGGCAAGGGCAAACGTTATGGGGCCGATGCGTCCCAAATACATGGTCAGGGTGACAATCAGTTTCCCTATGGGATGCAAAGACCCGGTCAGGCCTCTTGATAGACCGACAGTGGCGATTGCAGAAGTCATCTCGTATAACGTATCCAGAAAATTGCTTTGTTGTACCGCCAGGAGGGCTATCGTCAGCACGAATAGCGAGGAAAGCGAAAAAGTGACGATAGCGACGCATCTTCTGATGGTATCGTCTGAAATTTTCCGGTTCATGACGATGACATTATTTTTCCCTTTGATGTTGGCGAACATGGAAGCAATCAGCAACGTAATCGTGACCGTCTTGACGCCGCCTGCCGTACCGGCAGGAGAGCCGCCGACGAACATGAAAATCAGATATACAAGGCAAGATGCCGGCCTGAAATATTCCTGTGAAATCGTTGCAAAACCGGCGGTGCGCAGCGTAACGGACTGGAACAGGGAGGCCATCAGCTTGTGTGGCATGCTCATGGCGCCGAGCGTATCAGGATTATCATATTCGAACAACAGCGTAAGAATGGCGCCTGTTACAACGAAGAACAAAGTCGCAAGAAGGACGATTTTCGTATGCAGGTTCATTTTACGGACATAGGGAGTCTGACGCTTGCGTAAGCGGGAAGTTGTGACCCTTACGACTTCCCAGTATACTGGAAAACCTAATCCGCTTAGGATGATCAGGAAGATAGTAGTGAAGTTTATGATGAAGTTATCGGCATATTGACAGAAACTGTTGCCGCCTAAAAGGTCGATGCCGGCATTACAGAAAGCTGAAACTGCATGAAAGATACTGAACCAGATTCCCTGTATGCCATATGCAGGGATGAAAACGAACGCATATCCGATGGCACCCAGTCCTTCCAGGCATAACGTTACTTTAAGGATCCTAATTGTCAGTTTTACCAAACCTGACAATGTATCAAGGTTATAGGCGCTTTGGATTAACATTCTGTCAGAAAGCGTAATCCTGCGGCGGAAGATATATAATACGATAGTCGTGAATGTCACAATGCCCAGGCCGCCAAACTGGATGAGGAGTAGGATGATCACCTGGCCGAATGTAGAGAATGTCTGCCCGATATTAACCGTTGATAGCCCGGTGACACAGATGCTTGACATAGCAACGAATAAAGCGTCAAAAAAAGGGACGTCCTGTCCTTGTCTTGCGCTAATAGGGAGCATTAGGCATATTGTGCCGATGACCGCGCCCAAAAAGAAACCGAGCATTATGATTCTGGTAGTAGTGAGCCTGTGTTTTTTCATACGATTATGCGACCCTTTCTTACCGGATATGGTAAATTTTGCATAATAATCATATGCATTATACAACGAAATGAAAGCGGTGGCAACTCGGCTTTTGCGGTAAGTTGTGCGAAGCATCTTATCGGATGGCTTTCCGGAAGATTATATGTCTTCTGGATAAAATATAGTGACAAATTATATATGACGTGCTATAATATCCAAAAAGCATACATTTCATTTCTTAATAATAGTAAATACCTGCCGCTTTCTGCATTGGGGTTTGTTTCAATTGCAGCATATGGCTTTGGCATCTGTTTCATCACGATCTTCAAACGAAATCATGCTTTATATTCCAAATCAACTTAGCAGAGTAAATTACCTGTAGATAAAAGAATAAGGCAGAAGGTTTCGTAAATAGATAGGAACGCCTTCTGTAAAGGAGGCAGTATGGGGAAAAAGGACATTACGTTAAAAGACTATTTTTCTGACAGCAGAAGGTATGCTGACCTAATTAATGGAAGTGTGTTCCAGGGAGCGCAGATGATTCAGGCGGACGAGCTACAAGGGGTAGATACGGTACAGGCAAAATCAGATGCTCTTGTGGTATTGGAACGGACGAATGATATTGCTATGAAACAGACGAAGGACGGTAGCATATTTGCAGTATGGGTGGTAGCTAACCAGGAGAAGGTTGATTATAGTATGCCTGTGCGCGTGATGATGCAGGAGGCGCTTGCTTATGACAGACAGTTAAAAGAAATTAAAAGGGAAAATAGGGATAAGCTTCGGGGAAGAGATTTTACGGAAGCCGGGGAGTTTTTATCCAAGGTAACAAAAGCTGACCGTCTATATCCAGTTGTGACTCTTGTGGTATATTGGGGAGAAGATAAATGGCTGGGAGCTAAAAGCTTGCATGATATGATCTGCTTTGGAGAAGATGAGACTCTTGCCAGCGCATTAAAAAGACTTATTCCAGAGTATCCGTTGCATTTTTTGAACCTGTCAGAAGAGCTGGACTATCAATGTTTCCATAGTGAGATAAGGACATTATTTGAACTTTATAGCAGGAGAAACGATAAGGAGGCGTTTTGCCAGTATTTAAACTATGATAGTAAATGCATGTCTATAGATGAGGAAACAACGTGGACGTTGGCAAAGATGTTGAATATGGATATGAGGAGATTAATAAAAAGACAAAAAGAGAGGAATGGAGGGGATTCATATATGATGTGTAAAGCGATTGAGGATTTGATTGCGGAAGGAAAAACCGAAGGAAAGGCAGAAGGTATGGTAAAAGGCGATGCGTTAAGGATAATCAAAAGCGCAGAATCAGTTATGAAGAACTTAAAGGTAGAAGTAGTAAGGGCATGTGAAATTATTGGCGTAACGCCGGAAGAGTATCAGCGGGCGAAGGAGAGCAGCTTTTAGAAAAAATTCTTGCATTTTCCGGGGAACAGTATTACAATAATGCCGATACATAAAGGTAAGTTCTTCGGGGTTGGGTGCGATTCCCTACTGGTGGTGAAGCTTGCCGCAGCAATGGCGATTGTGTATGCACAGGGAATGTAATACATAGAGCCGGGGCAGCAGGGAGCAAGACGAGTCCACGACCTGATGGCGGAAAATGAAAGGCAGGAACCTAGTTGGTTGTATGCCTGGAATCTTAATTGTCTGTCATTAGCTGATACGGTTAAAATCCGTAACCAACAGTAAAGTCTGGATGAAAGAAGAAGCTGCATTTTATTTTGTGTGAGCGTCCCCTGGATTTTTATGTCCAGGGATTTTTTTATGCATTGTGAGGCCGCCGATGCATAAAAGCGAAGGCTTCCTTTTTTGTCAATTTATGAAATGAAGACAAATGTTTGGAAGGAGAAAATGGTAACATGAGTGAATTAATGAAGAGTATGCAGGAAAATGTAATTTTTTTGTTGGAGTTTTTAGCGGTGGTCGCAGCGCTTTTTCTGATAGCCTATGCAGCGGAGAAAATCGCGGCGAAGAAGAAAGAGTCTGCTGAGCGGATTTTGAGTACGAGGAAGATTGCCATGATAGGCATGTTTTCCGCAATTTCTGCGATTTTGATGTTATTTGAGCTTCCGATGCCTTTTGCACCGGGATTTTATAAACTGGATTTTAGCGAATTACCGGCGTTGGTTGCGGCGTTTGCGTTTGGGCCGGCGGCTGGCGTGATGATTGAGTTTTGCAAAATTGTGTTGAAGCTTTTAATGAAATCAACATCTACCGCGTTTGTAGGAGAACTGGCCAATTTCGCGGTAGGCTGTAGCTTCATACTGCCTGCATCTATTATATATCTGTTTTGCAAGAATAAGAAGACGGCAGTCATCGGAAGTGTGACGGGTACGCTCTGCATGACGGTTTTTGGCACAGCGTTCAATGCGGTTTATCTGCTTCCGAAGTTCGCGCAGTTATACGGCATGCCGCTCGAGGCGCTGATTGGCATGGGCAGTGAAATTAACGGGGCAATTACGGATATTACGAGTTTCGTCTGTTTTGCGGTAGCACCGCTGAACCTGATAAAAGGAGCAAGCGTATCAGTGGTTACGCTTCTTGTATATAAATCACTCAGCCCGGTCTTGAAAGAGGGCAGTAGCGTGAGAAGAGCTTCTAAGACCCGTATGCCAAGCGCCTGATCTCTAAGTTTGGCATTTCTGGGATTATGATTCTATATAGTAAGTGAAATGGAGGCGATAGCGTGTATCGCATATTATTGGTGGAAGATGACGTTATTATTGCAAAGCAAGTTAGCAAATACTTGGAAAAATGGGGATATGAGGTGGAAACGGTCTCTGAATTTAGCAATGTCTTATCAGATTTTACGAGATGTAATCCCCATCTTGTGCTGATGGATATCGGCCTCCCTTACTATAATGGATATTATTGGTGTGGAGAAATCCGCAAAATTTCCCAAGTGCCTATTCTTTTCCTGTCATCAGCTTCCGATAATATGAATATCATCATGGCGGTGAACATGGGCGGCGATGATTTTGTGGCGAAGCCGTTTGATTTGGAAGTGCTAGTGGCTAAGATGCAGGCGGTTTTGCGGAGGGCGTATTCCTTTCAGGAACAGGCATCAGTATTGGAATATCATGGCGTGATCTTGAATATGGCGGATATGTCACTTTTATATGAAGGAGAGAAGGTAGAACTGTCCAAGAATGAATTCAGGACACTTCAGGTTCTATTCGAGAATGCAGGCAATACTGTGATGCGGGAAGATATTATGAAGCGATTATGGGACAATGAATGTTTTGTTGACGATAATACGCTGACCGTGAATATAAACCGCTTACGGAAGTCATTAGAAAGCATAGGGCTTCATGATTTTGTCAAAACAAAAAAAGGAGTAGGCTATCAACTGTATCGGTAGTATTGGTGGCAGGACATGGGAAAAAAGGAAATGCCTATGATAAAGGCATATTGTAAGGAGCATATCAGAGTAGTCGCTTTGGATGGAGCCATGATTGCTTTTTTGCTGGGGATAGCGAAGCTCTACCGGTATGAGGGCGCATATGCGAATATGTTGTATGCGGTGTTTTTGCTTGCCGTTTTCGGGTTCTTATATGGCCTCTGGGATTATACGCACTATCGCAAGAAATGCATTATGCTGATGGAAGCTGTCCACAAAAGTGGAGAACGCTATTGCTATTTGGCAGATAGCAATTCCTATGTGGATGAATTGTACCGTGACTTAATCAGTGTTATGGAGCGGGAAGGATCTGCGCTTGTTTCGAAATATGACGGGAAGAAGCAGGACATGACAGACTACTATACGATGTGGACGCATCAGATTAAAACGCCAATTGCGGCGTTACGGCTTTTGCTGCAAGGGGAGAAGCAGCCTTTAGAAGAGCTTTTTAAGATTGAACAATATGCGGAGATGGCTCTGCATTTTGCCAGATTGGATTCTCTCTCATCGGATTTGTTGTTCCAGGAGCAGGATATCTATGCAATGGTTAAGAAAGCGGTAAAGAAGTATTCTATTCTATTTATCGGCAGCGGCCTTTCTTTTTCAATGGATGAGTTTTGCGCACAGGCGATAACAGATGAAAAGTGGATGTCATTCGTTATAGAGCAGATTTTATCAAATGCGCTCAAATATACATATACGGGCGGCATTCGGATTTACGGGACGGACAGACTGGGTCAGGAGACGCGGGAAAATGCGTCATTTATTGTCATTGAAGACAGCGGGATTGGTATCAGGCAGGAGGATTTGCCAAGGATTTTCGAACGTGGCTTCACCGGCTATAATGGCCGGCTGGATCAAAAATCTACAGGGATTGGCCTTTACTTGTGTAAACAGATCCTTGACAGGCTTTCCCATACGATCCAGGTGGAGTCCCGTATCGGCGAAGGGACGAAGGTCATTCTTGGATTTGCCAGAGACGACACGGAAGAAGTGCCATATGGCCATTTTGATAAATTTGATAGAATGTGACAGAAATGTAAGTTTAGAAAAGGAAATGTAAGCTGAAACGATGGCAGCGCATTTCCTTTTCTTTTATGCTATTACTATAAAAGCACGGCAAGAGCCGTCTTGGATGAAAATAGATAAGAGAAAGGTGGTTTATCACAATGGCAATATTAGAAGTGAAAAATGTAAAGAAAGTATATACGGCGCGTTTAGGATCGGTAAAGGTACAGGCGTTAAATGATGTAAGCTTTTCCGTTGAGGAGGGGGAATATGTAGCAATCATGGGAGAGTCTGGTTCTGGCAAGACGACCCTTTTAAATATCCTGGCATCTTTGGACCGGGCGACAAGCGGGCAGGTGCTTTTACGGGGACAGAACCTGTCGCAGATAAAACATAGGGAGATATGCGCTTTTAGGAGAGAGCATCTCGGTTTCATTTTTCAGGATTTTAACCTGTTAGATACGCTTTCGCTCAAGGACAATATTTTCTTGCCGATGGTGCTCTCGGGGCAGGATCATACAGAGATGGAAAAACGGATTGTGCCGCTTGCGAAACAGCTTGCGATCGCAGACATTTTAGAGAAGTATCCTTATGAGGTTTCCGGTGGGCAGAAACAGCGTGCCGCGGCGTGCCGGGCACTGATTACCAATCCGGACATCATTCTGGCAGATGAGCCGACAGGGGCGCTGGATTCGAGGGCGTCTAAGAAAATGCTCAGCCTTTTCGAGGAGATTAACAAAGAGGGGCAGACGATCTTGATGGTGACCCATAGCATACAGGCCGCAAGCTATGCCGGGCGTGTCCTGTTCATCAAAGACGGCAGTGTCTTCCATCAGATTTATCGTGGCGAACAGAGCAAAGAGACGATGTATAAGATGATTTCGGATACGCTTACCGTGCTGCAGACAGAAAACAGTGAAGAAGCCGTGGCGGATAAAGTATATGCTGACGGAGCAGATGGCGCAAGGACGCTCCTGAAAGCAGATAGCGCACAGTCATTAGGGATTGCAGGACAGTAGGGAAGAAAGGAATGGTGGATGATATGAAAAAGTGGAAATTATTGCCTAAAATGGCGTTGAAAGGAATCCTTACGAATGGAATGGTTTATTTTCCTTACATGATTGCAGCAATTTTTTCAGTATTTGTGCACTTTGTCTTTACGTCTATTTTACACAATGACTTGATATCCATATTGCCTTATCACGCATACGCATGGATGATGTTAGAGCTTGGCAAGGGACTGTTACAGATTATTTTGCTGGCATTCCTCTTCTATGCAGGCAGTTTTGTCGTAAAGAGGCGCAAGAAAGAGGTTGGTCTCTATAGCCTGCTTGGATTGGAGAAGAAGCATATCGGTATGATGCTGTTTTTAGAAAACCTGATGCTCTATATAGTATCGCTCTTTGGCGGCGTGCTGTTTGGGACCATGCTTTCTAAACTGCTGTTTGTATTATTGCTACGCTTATGCGGAGCGCCGCTAAATATAGATTTTACCTTTACGTTATCAGCTTTTTTGGAAACGGCAAAGTATTTTGCGGGGGTATTTGCGATTATTTTGGTCAATCAGTTATGGGAGGTCGGGAAGTCACGCCCAACGGAACTGCTAAGCGGTGCGAAGAAAGGCGAAAAGGAGCCTAAGTTTTTGGCTTTATGGTCGTTAGTCGGTGTCCTTGTGCTTGGCGGCGGGTATTTTTTCGCCATATCTGCGCAAGCGGATGACATGATATTGATTAGTTTCTTCCTGGCAGTATTCCTGGTGATTATCGGCACGTATTTCGTATTTACATCCGGAAGTGTCTGGTTTTTAAAAAATATACGAAAGAACAAGAAAGCATATTACAAAGCGGAGAATTTTATCACCATTTCCGGGATGTATTACCGGATGAAGAAAAACGCGGCAGGGCTTGTTAACATCTGTATTTTCTCCACAATGGTCCTGGTTACGCTGATTTGTACTGTTTTTGTGTCTTTGGATTTGGAAAATGCGGCAACATGTTTGCACCCGTATGATGTGCGTATGAATTTTACGGTGAAAGATAGCGTGGATGACGAACTGATAGAAAAAGAAGTGCAGGAGCTTGCCGATAAATATGCGTTAACGATACAACGCGCTGATCTTTTTGATTTTATCTCTTTTTCATGTGCCAGGGAGGGGAACCGGTTCGTGCCTGCTAAAGAAAAGCGGTATGATAAGAGAAACTGCGACGTCGTCATGATGACACTTTCGTCATATGAAAAGATAAGCGGAGAAAAGGAAGCTTTATCCGGAGATGAGATATTGATTTATGCAGATACTGCCGGTTTTAAAGAAGATACGTTTTCTTTTATGGGCATTGACGGGACTGTCAAGAAAGAGGTGCAGGAGCTATATCCCTATCCGAAGGCGGATAAGAAGCTGAATGCAAGATATGCCCTAATCGTGCCGGATGAAGTGGCATTGGAGTTGTATGCGGGTGAATGGGCGAAGCAAAACGGGGTCGAAGAGATTGATTCTTTCATAGAAAACAACCGATATAAAAGAGTTGCTATTTCGTTGGATGGAGAGGAAGCGTCCCGGACGGCGTTTGTAGAGGAGCTTGCGGTATGGGGGCAACAGCAGAACGGATATCTTGCGTATTATAACGGCATGGAGAACAGGGAATTTGTATATGCCGAGTATGGAAGTTTGATATTCATCGGTATTATTTTCGGGATTGCTTTTCTTTTATGCCTGATTATCATTATGTATTATAAGCAGATCTCGGAAGGATATGAAGATGAAGGAAGCTTTGCGATCATGCAGAAAGTCGGCATGAGCGAAGAAGAGATCAAAGGAACAATCAGAAAACAAATATTCTTAGTATTTGGGCTTCCGCTTTTCTTTGCTTTGGCACATACTTTCGCCGGAATGTTCATGGTAGAGAAATTGATGATCATTATATCATTTTATCATGTAACGTTATTGAAGAAGTGTGCAGTTGGGACTTCCGCTTGTTTCGCCCTTGTGTATGCTGTAAGTTATTGGAAAACGGCTAGGACATATTACCGGATTGTCAGGTACCGTTAATCGAGCTTTAAGGTTAACTTAAGGTTGTGGGTGAATTCCGTTAAGGTTATGTTGTTATAGTTTCTTTGGATGAGACAGGTAGCGTTACCGGAAGGGTTCCCGAATTTGTTAGAAAATATTATGAAAAATTTAAGAAAATATTTGAAGACATTTAATGGGGATGGAACGTTATATATAGTATAATAGGTTGAAAAATAAAAATTTTTCAACCGCGAA
>CAJTSL010000074.1 GCA_910578845.1 uncultured Lachnospiraceae bacterium | reverse complement strand
TGATTTTACAGGAGAACGCCATATATTTCACTACACGTTCTTATTTGACGCTTACGTAATAGATGCGTACCTATGGGGTGAGGGTGGTTACACCGAAAATATGGCGTAACCAACAGAAGGCAGGTGCTTGCTCTTTTTGAGGAGATCAGAAACAGTGCGTTGACCACCAAATGGGTTAATGATTTCAGGATTGCTGGCTCTGATGCTTTGAGACCCAAAAAGAAGGGACGCAAAAAACATTGAATGCATCAGACAAAAAACAAGTCATAAATCGACAGAAACGACACCAGTTGACGGGGGTTCCGAACATGTAAAGCAGCTTGAGGATGCGCTTCTCAAGTTAAGGATAACTTTAAGGGGGCACCTCATAAAGAAATCATTAGGATATATGAGTCCTATGGAGTACAGGAGAAGTCTTGGATTAGCAGATTAGCAAGTCCAGAAAATCATCCGCACCCCCGTCTCGATTTGTACTGCCAATATTTTTTTCCCGGTATTTTCTTGGCGTCATGCCTGTAAATTTTCTAAAAGCATATGTAAAAGCGCTTTGTGAGGAATATCCAAGTGATGCAGAAATTTCAAAATAACTTAAATCACTATATTTTAACAGGTTTTGCGCCGTATCCATTTTAGCGGCAGTAACATAAGCTTTAATAGTTTGTCCGGTTTCCTGCTTAAATAATTTTGATAGATAGGATACATTTAGCTTCGCAAAGTCAGCTAAGCCTTTAGTAGATAAATCTGCATTTAGGTCTTCATAAATATGGTCTATACATTTCCTGATATGAATTGATATGATGTCGTCCTTTTTTATTTCGCATATTCGTTTGGCAAAGTCTAAGCACATATCCTCAAGTAAAACCTGTAGATCTTCACATGAAGTAACTTTGTCCGATTTTTGGCTGTAAATATCTGCAATCATATAAGCTTCATCATGGCCTAATCCGCTGCCCAAGCTTGATTCTGCAAGGTGCGTTGCAATAATCACAAAATGATATTTCATATTATTTAATTGATTTTCTGATAAAATCCTCGTGTCAGCGGAAAGCTTTATCATGCCCGAAGAAATAAGGATTTTCAATTGTTCAATATCGCCGCTTGTTATTGCGTCCAATACAGCATCTAATAGATAATATGATTTTTTTTGATATCCATGTACCTTTTGCAAATACAATTGCCTGTTAAGCTCTATTCTTATCTTCATAAGAGTCTCCTGTATCGCATGACAAATCCATAAAGTCGCATAATCTTAAGCTATTTTTGATTATGCCATAATTTCGATAAAAAAGCGAGAGTTTCGATATGAATTCTACGCCATTAGTGATAAAACTAAATAAAATTAGTTTGAGGACGGTGTGATCATGGAGAAAATAGATTTTACCAAAGGTTCCATCACAAAATCGTTTTTAATGTTTTTCTTTCCGATGTTGTTCGCTAATATATTACAACAGGTATATTCATTTGCAGACATGATTATGATCGGAAAGGGACTGGGGGATAATTCCCTTGCTGCCGTCGGTAATTTTACAACATTTTCATTTTTCTTAACAGGGTTCATTATGGGCATAACAAATGGCTTTTCTGTTAATATATCTCAAGCCTGTGGAGAAAAGGATTTTAGTAAGCTGAAAGAAATAATTGCTTCGTCTATAACAATATCTGCTGTATTCGCGATTCTTTTTTCAGCGATAGGTTTATTGCTCTTAAAACCCATTTTACAGGTCATGCAAACGGAAGATGAGCTTTTAAACGATTGTTTGGCTTATGGCTACATTATATTCAGCGGTTTGATCATTACGGTAGCATACAATTTACTTTCATCAATTTTAAGAGGAGTTGGCGACAGCAAAACGCCCTTATTAGCGATAGGCGTTTCATCTGCATTAAACATAATATTGGATTTATTGTTAATTTTTCTATTTAATTCCGGCGTTTCCGGGCCCGCATATGCAACGATCATTTCACAAGTAATCTCTGTTGTTATTTGCTATTTCAGATTACAAAGAATGAATGAACTAAAGATTAATAAACGTGATTTTATTTTCAGCTTCAGATTAGGAATGGATTTGCTGAAAAACGGCTTGCCAATGGCATTTATGAATTCAATTACTTCTGTCGGCTGCATGTTTGTTCAAAGTTGCATCAATAGTTATGGCATTGTTTATACGTCAGCATATTCTGTCTGCAATAAATACCTAAATTTTTTTATGTTGCCGGGAATAACGATTGGCTTTACAGTATCTTCATTTTCAGGCCAGAATTTCGGTGGCAAGAAGTTTGAAAGAATTCATAGCGGCACCAAAATTGCAAGCATAATGGCGGTTTTTTCAGCACTGTTACTAGGAAGCATACTATTTTTCTGTTCTGGGTTATTGGCAAAATTAATGCTTTCCGGACAGGAAGCTGTTGAATATGCTTCAATATTTCTAAAGTTTTTAGCATTATTTATTGTTCTTTTAAATTTATTGTTTGTTTTCCGCAGTTGCGTACAAGGATTAGGGAAACCTGCTATGCCTATGTGCTCTGGGATAATGGAAATGATTATTCGGATACCTGTTGTTTATTTTGGGTTACCGTTATTTGGATTTGCAGCAGCCATATATGCAGAAGGATTGGCATGGATTGGCGCATTGGCGCTCAATGTTATTTCGTATATATATTTCCTGAAAAATTTAAAAAGAGTAAATTAGTATGGTAAAATAGAAAATCGGGCGAACTACTTTAGATTGTTTCTGAAATGCAGGAATGATACGGCTTGCTGAGAACATTATCAGCTTTACGCACATAGTGGAAAACAGTGTAAATTTACTGTGGAAACAGAAAATGAGATATAGTATAATAAGAGAAAATTCAATGGAAGAAAAATGCTTGCACGGGCATTAGGAACAATAGTTGGGAATAGTACCGGAAGCGGCATGGCAGTTATGTTTTTGTGTACCGGGGTATGTGGGTTTACAGTGAGCATGGTGTCAGGCTTTAACCGGGACATTAAGAAATTGAATTGAGCATAAGGGCAGGTTATCCTGCCCTTTCTATGTAGAGGCCTGTCTATTATTTGCTTCCTGGCATGCCAGAGGATCGTTTTCTTTAGCAGCAAATTGTGTCAGGATAATGAATCAATATTTTTATTGTTTTGCGGGAATATTCTCGAGAAAAACTTGTCTTAATAGGTGAGAGCCTATATAACTATGGCAAGAGGAGGATATGAATGAAAGACTTACAGATTATCAGTTTATACAACCAGCGTGATGAGGCTGCAATATCCGAAACTGCAAAGAAGTATGGGACGCTTTGCCAGAGAATCGCATTGAATATACTGACGGTTGCCGCAGATGCAGAGGAGTGCGTCAATGATACATATTTGCAGGCTTGGAATTGCATACCGCCGCAACAGCCAGAAAGACTTGGCGCATGGCTAGGTAAAGTCGTACGGAATGCGGCTATTAACCTTTGGAACAAAAATCATCGGAAAAAGCGGTATGCAGGCATGGAACAGCTCTTGAGTGAGCTAGAGGACTGCATTCCATCGCCTATCACTGTAGAGCGCACAATTGAGGAGAAGGAGCTGACAGAGGTTTTAAATAGGTGGCTTGCTTCCATCCCTAAGGATGACAGGATTATTTTTATGCGCCGTTATTGGAACGGCGAAGCGGTTAATGGGCTTGCCAGGGTTTATAAAGTTACGCCAACGCGTATGGCTAAGCGTATGTACAGGCTTCGCCTGGCGTTGAAAGCTGCACTTGAAAAGGAGGGATATATGCTATGAGAGAGAAAGAGACTCAAAAGCTGTATAATAGCATTTCTAATGTGAGGGAGGAGTATATTGAGGAGTCATGGAAAGCGGAAATAAGAAAGAAACGCCCCGTATGGAGGCAGTGGGGAATGTTGGCTGCTTGTTTATTGTTGGGAGTGATAGCCATTTATGCAGTCCCCAATTTATTTACGCCAGCTTTTCAAAACAGCGATTATCCAGATGCAGGAATAGAAAATTCTTCTTTGGACGGTGAACCTAGCGGGTATAGCCCGACGCATGAAAAGCAGCCAACGGATGGCATAGAAATAGGGGAGCAGGATCCGGCGGCACAAGCACAGAAGATAGAGGACCTGCCTGGGGTCCCGGATCCTGATGAAGGCAACTTGGTAGAGGCAGATACCGTTATTTCTTCATATGGAGGGATGGAGGCTTGTTATAAAACCCCCGATAAGGATTCTTGTATCTATTCTATTCCTTTACAAGATGCTATGAAGGAATATGGGGATACAGTTTTATACAAGGTGGTTGTGGATGTTTTTAGTGATGATAGTATCCTTGAGGGCAACGATGAGGCCATACGAAATGAAATAGAACGGCTAAGTGAAATAGAATATACAGTGGAACTTGAACATCGTATGAATGGAAGCATGGATTGTTATTACCTCGTGCTCCAAGCGACACAGGAACAGTTAGTAAATTTTGTGAAGAAAGAGAATTATGGTTATATGTTCTGGCTATATGAAGAACGGATAAGTGATTGAAAAACAGTAGAAGGAGTTATCTAAGATGTCTGATAAAATATTGATTGTCGATGATGAAGTTGAAATTGCAGATTTGATTGAGACTTATCTGAAAAATGAGAACTATTCCGTATACAAGTTTTATTCGGCCAAGGAAGCGTTAAAATGCATTCAGACAACAGAATTTGACCTGGCTGTCTTGGATATCATGATGCCGGATGTAGACGGACTGGATCTATGCCAAAGGATCAGGGACAGTCATACGTATCCGGTTATCTTGTTGACCGCTAAGGACGGCGAAACGGATAAAATTACAGGTCTTATGCTGGGGGCAGATGATTATGTCACAAAGCCTTTCCTGCCCCTTGAACTGGTGGCAAGGATCAAATCCCAGCTACGGCGGTATAAAAAATACAATCCGGCATATGCAGAAGAGGAAGAGAAAGACGTATTGTCCCATTTAGGCGTTGTTATGAATGTGAAAACCTACGAATGTACTTTGAACGGAAAGCCAATTGTCTTGACGCCCACGGAATTTTCCATTTTGCGTATCCTCTTAGAGAACAAGGGGCGTGTGGTCAGCGCAGAGGAAATGTTCCATAGGATATGGCAGGACGAATATTATAGCAAATCGAATAATACGATTCCAGTCCATGTGCGGCATTTGCGGGAAAAATTAAAAGATACGCTGAATAAACCAAAATATATTAAAACAATATGGGGAGTTGGGTATAAAATTGAAGAATCATAAAGGTGAGGAATACGCATTTTTCCAGAAGAAAATAATGCGCCGGTTTTGTTTTCATATCTTTGCGTCTGTTTTCATCGTGCTTATTTTATATTTGTTTTTCTGGAGGCAGCGGTTCGGGGATTGGATTGTCAGTGTATTAGAATGCTTTCCGAAGATAACGCATGAACAGGCTTTTTATATATACCATAATTATTTCAGGGGCTATAGAGAGGTTTTCTTTGCGGTTGCGATCATTCTCATATTTGTTTTTATGGCATGGCGCCTATTCCGATGGATGAGCCGGTATTTTAAAGAGATAGACCAAGGCATAGACGAATTGCTGAAGGATGACGCGGCGCGGATATGCCTGTCATTGGAGATGCTTCCATTTGAGCGTAAGCTGAACGCGGTGAAAAAGGAATTACAGGATCGGAAAGCGGAAAAAGCCAATGCAGAGCGGCGCAAGGATGAACTGGTCATGTATCTTGCCCACGATATCCGCACGCCTCTGACATCAGTGATCGGTTATTTAAGCCTATTGGAGGAAGAGCCGGATATGCCGATGGAACAAAGAGCGAGACATGTACATATCACGCTGGAAAAAGCGAATCGGCTGGAAGAAATGATAAACGAGTTTTTTGAGATTACCCGGCTCAATTCCGGGCAGATTCAGTTGGTAAAGGAAGCGATTGACCTATGTTATATGCTGGTGCAGTTATGTGATGAAGCGTCCCCGGCTCTGGATGCTCATGGGAATTCGGTGGTATTAGATATACAGGAGGATTTGACGGTTTATGCTGACCCGGATAAAATGGCGAGGGTATTTGGCAATATTCTAAAGAACGCAGCGGCATACAGTTTCCCAGGAACAGAAATTCATGTCTCTGCCAGAAGAACAGAAACGGATGTTATCATGACGATCCAAAATAGAGGAAAAACCATTCCGCCAGAAAAGCTGTCGCTTCTATTTGATAAATTCTATCGCCTGGATTCTTCACGCGTATCGGATACGGGCGGGACAGGCCTTGGACTTGCAATTGCTAAAGAGATCGTTTCCTTACATGATGGGAAGATTGAGGCTTCGAGTGAAAATGAGACGGTATCTTTTACTGTCCGGTTGCCTTTGAACGCTGAAATAATTTCATGACGCCTGTCATTTCCTGTTAAGATTTTCTTAAAATTTTAATAATAAGATTTTAAAGTTTGTCATGCTTCTGTCCAGTACAATGTTTACTGTATAGAGGCATGATTTTTTGTCAGGAAAGGATGGGGAAATGATGAAAAGAACAGGAAAGAAGATAATCTGTCTGCTGATTGTAATCACAATGCTATTAATGGCAGGGTGTGGAAAGCAGGATGGAGCCGGAAGCGCCAAAGGAGATAACAGGGCAGATAATGATGGCAAACAGACAGTAATGGGCAGATATGTGGAGGCAGAGAGAGAGTTACCGGAACAGTTAGAAGAGGCGATAGGAATTTGGAAGATGAGCGATGGGAAATTAGCCATGATTGGCAGCCAGGGAGAGATCCTTGTGTCGGAGGACAATGGCGCTTCCTGGGAAAGCAATGATAGACAGTGGATCCGGGAGAAAGCGGCAAACTCCTATATTATGGATGTCAAAATGAGCCAGAAAGGTGTTGTGGGGATTATTTATGCGGAAAATAGCGAAGCAGAGAGTACGGCGTCTGAATCTGCGTTTTCATACGCTCTGAAGTGCGTCCTGCTGCTACCGGATGATTCCGTTATACCTGTAGATTTCCCGCACGAGGCAGAGGGGGAAAATATTGACCGGTTCTGGATTTCTGGGACGGAGCGGTATTTTGTGTCAACTGGAGAGGGAAGCATTTATGAGGTGAGGGAAGACGGCAGCAGTGAATTATACCTGGTAACAGAAGGCAGCCCTCAGATGATACAGTTCCAGGGAAGCTTGATGATCATAGATGGATATGATTTTAAAAACCCGCTTTTTTATGATATGGAAAAAGAGACATTTGTGGAAGACAAAGTATTAGCTGAGTTTGTACAGGAAAACTATGCAGACAGAGGCTTTAATGGAGCCGGATGGCAAAATCTGTGTCTTTTCCCAGGAGAAGAAGATGTGATCTATCTGGCGGGCAAGAAAGGGCTGCACCGCCATGTGATTGGCGGTGCCGTAATAGAACAGGTCATTGACGGAAGGCTCTCACGCCTGGGGAACCCGCAGTATGGGATGATGGGAATGGTGCTTCTGGGAACGGGAGAATTCCTGGCAGTATCTGATAATGGGAAGCTTATAAATTTTGCTTATGACCCGGACAAAGAGGCAATGCCACAGGAAAAGCTGAAAGTTTACAGTCTGGAGAAGAGTGTTGATCTGCAAGCAGCCGTATCTTTTTACCAAATACAAAACCCGGATGTTTATGTGGAGTATGAAGTGGGGATGGAAGCAGGAGGAAGTGTGACCAAAGAGGATGCGGTTAAGAAGCTGAATACACAGATCATGTCCGGGGAAGGGCCTGATATCCTGATGCTGGATGGGCTGCCTATGGATTCTTATATAGAAAAAGGAATGCTATCTGATTTGCGTGGCCTTGTCGAGCATGTGGGGAAAGAAGTATTTGAGAATTTGCTGTATGCATTTGAGAAAGAAGAGCGGATATATGTGATACCGGGGCAAGTTAGATTTCCGGTTTTGGTGGGAAAAGAAAGCGATGTTTCGAAGATGAAAAGAATTACGGATATTGCAGACGGGATGGAACGGATGCGCGGGAACGTTCCGGGAAAAGACTTGGTTGGATTATGCTCGGAGAAGGCGATCATGAAAATCTGCGCTGTAATGTGTGCGCAGGATTGGAAGAAAGAAGATGGGGAAATAGACAGGAAGGCTATTGCATCGTTCCTTACACAAGCGAAGAGAATTTATGAAGCACAGATGAGCGGGATTGAGGAGAAAAGCGTAGAACGGTTGCGCGAGGCAAGCGAATCCCATGAACAGTATGCGGGTGAGAAGTGGATGTATGATCTGAGCAGTTATGGGTTTTATATGGATTATGTATCGGGTGATACCAATGCTTATATCGGTGTAAGCGCTTCGCCCCATGGGTATATAGAACTGGCTTCCATCTCTAAGGCAAAAGGATTTGAAGATACGGTGCTTGTGCCAATGGAAGGGGCAAAAGGCGGCGTGTTCATACCAGAAACGGTTCTGGGGATCAATGCGGCAACGAAGAAGAAGGAACTGGCAGAAGATTTCCTGAGAACATTCCTGAGTAAAGAGAACCAATGCAATCTGAGCGGATATGCCATAAACAGAGAAGCGCTTGAGGAAGCGCTTGTGCTAAAAGGAGAAGAAAACGGGGAGTATGGCAAGGTGTGCATCCTCTATGAAGATGGCAGAGAGCTTTCATTAGATTTTTTCCCGCCTACAGAAGATGAGATGATAGCTTTGCAAGGATGGATGGAGACGGCAAAGATGCCCTATATAGAAGATATGATTTTTGAAGAGTGTGTTTTTGAAGAAGGATCACAGTTTATCCTTGGACAGAGAGGAATAGAGGAAACACTGGATGCGATCGAAAGACAACTTGCCATTTATATGACGGAATAAATTTGACAATAACCTGTGAAGAAGATATAATACGCTTATTATCTTGATATTGATTATGAGACGGTCGGTGATGAAATTGCAGAAGGATTCTATGAGATTTCCCGTGATATTCTTGCAAAAGTCAAATGGGATGCCCCTGTTGTTGACCTTGCAGACGGCGCAACATACGGCAGCTTTGAGATCACAATGTATCCGGTAGATTTCTTAGATATCATTCTAGAGGATGCGCAGGCAGTAGCCGATAGCGGCGTCAGTGGCGATGAGTATGCACAAGGCATGCTGGATGCGATAAAGCCTTGGGTAGACCAAACTTCTTTCAGGGAACCGGTCGTAATGACCTATGATGTGGATCTGGATAACGGTGTCATCGGATCAGAGGAGTGGAATGAGATCGATGATATCCTGATGGATTTCATGTAAAAATGAAGATAGCAAAGATAGCATAGAAGAGAATGAAGAGCACAATAGGCAGTGTTGGCATAAGGGATGAGCCGCCTGCCTATTTTTCTTAGTAAGATTATTTATAAATGATTAGAAATGAAGATTTTGGAGAAGAAAATTATTAGGCATTAGGAAAGAATGGGGGAATATGTTAGATGTGGTTTGTTTTTGCAATTTTATCTGCTGTTTTTGCGGCGCTTACATCGATCTTGGCTAAGATAGGCATTGATGGGGTGAATTCCAATCTTGCGACAGCTATTAGGACAATCGTGGTAGTGGTTATGGCGTGGGGGATGGTCTTTCTGACGCATACCGGGAACGGGATCATGTCCATAAGCCGTAAGAGCTGGGTATTCCTGATCCTTTCCGGTTTGGCAACTGGCGCATCATGGCTTTGCTACTATAGGGCATTGCAGATAGGAGAAGCATCAAAGGTAGTTCCGGTTGATAAGCTAAGCGTTGTGATCACTTTGGTGCTTGCATTTGTATTCTTACATGAACAGTTTAGCGTGAAATCAATTATCGGTTGCATATTGATCGGGGCAGGGACGCTTTTTATGGTATTATAGGAAAGGAACAGTGTAACGATGAGCCAGATTTCATTCCTTATATTTTTAATTTCATTATGCATTTTCGGGGGGATTATGATACGGGATCCCAGAACGCTTTGGAGCGGAGCCGCTTTTTTCCAGACGATGCTATGTTTCATGCTTTTTCTCTTCTTCCTGATTTCACAATATTATGAATGGCTGGCTTCACATGATGTATGGATTGGCGTCCTGGCTGTTTTGGTCATAATGGCTATCTGCGTCATGCTCGCTTTCCCAGGGCTGCTCATCCTTGTATTCTTGGTAGAAGGAATCAAAATGATCAAACATGAGGGGATAAAATTACCGAATCTATTATCAGTGCTGTTTTCGGTGTTGCTGCTTGGATACCTGACTATTTGGCCGACGATTGGGGCGTTGGAGAAGAAAACGTTTGGCACCAAGCTCTATACGATCATTAGCATCTGCGTAGCCTATGTCTTGTCCTTGATGGCAATATATTCTTTTTCGGCAATTCTTAATCTCATCCATTGGAGAAAGAAAAGAAAAGCGGATTACATTGTCGTACTTGGCGCCGGCCTCCTTGGGGAGAGAGTCACGCCACTGCTGGCGGCCCGGATTGAAAAGGGGATGGAACTTTTGCGGCATAATCCCGATGCGGCATTGATCATGTCTGGCGGACAGGGGACGGGAGAGGATATGCCGGAAAGCGTGGCTATGGCGAAATACGCGATCGAAAAAGGTGTGGATGAAAGACGGATTATTCTAGAGCAAAAGTCTGCTTCGACAAAAGAGAACCTGCTTTTTTCAAAAGAACTGATGGAGAAGCCAGACCCAAAGATCATCGTTGTCACAACTGCTTATCATGTATTCCGGGCGTTGATTTTGGCTAAGAAGCTGGGGATAAAGTGTAGCGGATTTGGCTCCAAAACTAAATGGTATTTTACTTTGAATGCGCTGCTGCGCGAGTTTGCCGGATATCTGCAACTTACCTGGAAAAGGCATGCGCTTATCGTCGGCGTTATGGCTTTAGCAGTAATCGTTTGAACAGGCGGATTAGGAAGGGCTGTCGTCTTCGCCTAATACCGTTCATGTCAATACAAAATGCCTATGACAATAGCAAGTTTTGGTTGGATAGGGAGGTTTTTCCTGTTATAATGATAAAGAAGAACAAAAGGGGGCTTTTGGCATGCATGCAAGAAATATATCTGTCATAAGCAGTGCGGACGGGCCTACCAGTTTTTTTATAGTAGGTAAAGATGGTAAAAGAAAAATAAAGACACGTATACAAAATTACTTCCGGAAAAGAAAACAGGACAGGATAAAAAAGAGGCTTACGGCCAGCCATCACACATTAGATGAAGTCGTCAAGTTTATAGAACAGGAATACGGTGCGGTGGAGGTCTCACAGCAATCCAGGATATATCTGGAACAGAGAAGAAGCATTAAGGAAGCCCGTATTATGCGCTACCGTCCAGATTTGTTGGGCGAACTATCTGAAATAACGCCGCCCAGGCATGAGGCAGATTCCGTACAGGAATTCTTTGATCAGATTGCACTGCGCAGTAAGAGAGCCGAAGCGGTTCCGGACGATATTTTCCCAATAGATTTTCATCTGTATGAGATTACATTCCCCGATAACGGTAACATGCAGATAGCAATAGAGATGACAGGCAATGAAATCGGCATCTCTTATAGTGGGAATAAGAAAAGCATGAAGCAATTAAAAAAGCAGTGTAAACGGATCTATTCCTACTATGGCGTCACTGCTGAAGATATAAGAAATGAGACAGAAAGATACCATTGCCTGTTGGCAATGTTGGCTTCCTAGCGATCCGTTCTGCCAGTGGGGCCAAGCAGGGAGCAAGTTAGGTAGCAAAAAGCGTAGTAATAATCTTATGAGGGAGGATACGAGGATGACGATTGCAGGGGTTGGAAATAGTTATCGTAACAATGGATATGCCGATGCACATTTAGCCAAAGATGATACGGAAAGCATTAAGAGCAGGAAGTACATGGACAGGATAGAGAAAGGGGAACAAATAAACCTTTTCCAGGAATGTGGGGATGGCGTGACAATAGAAGTCTCTGCGGAGGCGATGGAAGAATTCCATAAAAAGATGGAGGAACTAAAAACGGATGGCTCTGACATCCATGTCCTAAGTGATGAAGAGAAAGCAAAGCTCTTACAGGAATCTTTAAAACCGGCAACACGGCTGCACCGTATCATCGGGAATATGCAGACAAACGAAAAATTAGAAAAGAGCTTGCAAGGCGCCCATATGAATACCATTGAAGCTGCTTATTCTATTATTGAGAATAACTTTCTCCCGCACAATGTAGGAGAACTGTCGGAAAAAGAGCGGCTGGCGCTTATCGCAGTAGGGATAGAAGAGGCGAAATACCTGGCGGAGAAGATGGATGCCGACAAGGCAGGCTTATTCATGGACGCTATGAATACGATTGCCAAGTATGGTGCCAATGGGGAGATGGATAGCCAGGGGAATGTAGCATATGACATCCGGTGGGGCAATGCTCATGTGCGGTAAAGTAACACTCAAGAATTTGATAGACGGCAGCCACTATTTCCGAAACACAGACTAATACGAAAAGCTGATGTAGAGATTTTACTATATCAGCTTTTGTCATTCTTAGTATTTTGTAAAAGTGATGTATTTGTATCTTTTCTATTGACAGCCAGCTTGCAAAGTGATATATTTATCTTGTTAAGCGACAAATATATCACTTTGGAGGAAACCATTATGAAGAAAAGAACGAAACTCACAATTTGCCTAGGCGTGATATGCGCTCTGCTTGTAGCAATATCTTCATGGTACACGATGGCATATAACAATTCAAGATTTATTGCGCCTATGGATTTATCTGAATATGTTTTCAGAGCACAAGACCTGCCTATGATTATTTCCGGCGTATTTTTTGCCTTGTATGTTGTGTATCTTGTTGTACTGCTTTTGAGATATATCATGACAAACAGGCGTAGGGAATTAACCTTGCAATCCACCAGAATTATAAATCCCAAACTGGGATTTTTAGGTTTATTAGGATTTGCCGGATTTTTAGGATTTTGGACTTATAGCGTTGACAAAACAATATTTCCATTTGTATTTTTCCTGTTTTTTGGCTTTTTCGGATTTTTCTATGAGGGAAAAATGTCAAATACTTTTATAGATGAACGATACAAAGAAAACAAAATGAAAGCGCAAAGCGTAGCGAACAAAACTTCTCTGTCCATTATTTTTCTTGCAATACTCATTCTGGGACAGGGAAAGCTCATGGATAGCCTTGAATATACCCTAATTGCTTTTGTTATTGTCGTAGCTCTTTCCTTAGCACTTGAAATATTCCTTAGCGAATATCTGCTATACCATTATGACAACGATGAACAGTTTGATGAAAGCGAGGAATGAGTGTGCCGGATTTTGAATGTAGATTAAAAAAATATAGGCTATTAAAGGATTTGACGCAAGAGCAGTTAGCGGCACAAGTGGGTGTGCGGCGAGAAACAATTATGCGGCTGGAAAAGGCACAATACAATCCCTCACTTAAATTGGCGATTGATATTTCAAGAGTTGTTGAAGCACCGATTGAAGAAATATTTGTTTTCAAGTGATTTGTGTGGAATCAGACGAAGGAAATCGCTAAGAATAAAAGACCGCTTACAGCGAGGTAAAGCCGCCATAAGCACCCCGAAAAATGACAGAGTACAACGCATGGTAGACATAACCGCCAAGAAAGCCAAGGGCAAGGGGAAAGGCTACGAGAAATGGGCGACCTTGCACAACTTGAAGCAAATGGCGGTGACCATAAGCATTTATGAGGAATCCGGCTTTTCTTCCCCGGAAGAACTAGAAGCCGCCCTTACCGCCGCCAGTGCAGAGTTGTCAAACGTCCATGCGGAACTGAAAGCTGTGGAAAGCACCTTGCGGGAGAAAAAGGACTTACAGAAACAGCTATTGGCGTACATCAAGACCAAACCCGCCCGTGACGGGCTGAAAGCACAGAAAACAGAGAAAGCCCGCAAGAACTACCGGGAGCAGCGTAAAATTGAGTTTATCATAGCCGAAGCTGCCACCCGGTTTTTAAAGAGCAGGGTATGTATCTCTACATACTCCACTCCTTATAGTTATCTTATCTAAATGACATTGGCATAAAAACCGCCTTTTATATTTTAACGTTCAGATTTTCTATGTTCTTTATTCTGCAGTTCACTTTCCGGATTGTGCCAGATACATCTCTACATCCTGCCGCAGTTGATCCCACGCACTTTCATTCTCCGCATAGTACAGGGGGCAGAGCTTTCCGCCGCAGTCGTAATGCCGCAGAATATCCGCCGTCGTCAGATCATACTTATCAATCAGCCATGCCAGTGTATGTATCAGTGTATCATAGGTTTCCTGTGTAAAAGAACCGTCATCTGACAGATAGCAGCACTCGATCGACAGGGAATCTTCATTGCGCGTCATCACCGCATAAGCCTGTTCGTCAAAGGGTATGCACTGTATCAGTTCCCCCTCATAGCCAATGATCAGATGGGCGCTGTCCGACCGCTCGTGTGTCTCCGCCAGATTCGCGAAGTAACTCCGGTTCTGTGCCGCAGAGGTGCCGGGATTCGCCGTATAGTGCACGAAGATATTGTTGATCGTGCCCAGCTTGTCTCCCGGTCGGGAATACTCATTGATCTCCAGAAAGTCCTGTACGATCTTCGGCGGCGCAATCCCATCCTTCGTGATTTCCAAATCGTCAAACGACTGCTCTGACATCACCGGAAGCGGTTTCTCCTCCGTATTCCTGTGCACCATCTGATAAATCCGGCCGGTGATCGTATAGATCATCGCCAGACATGCCACCACAAACAGCACAATGACCGCCTTGCACAGAAATTCTCTCCTGCGTCTCGCACGCCGCCGTCTGATGGACTGTACCGGACGTGCGTTACCCCTGTATACGGATTCCGGTTCTGCCCTGCGGGTTCTTTGCGCCGGATAAGGCTGGATATAGTTGATCTGTGAAGCGCCGGCTGCTCTGGCCGGCCGACGCTGCCTTGACGGATTCTCCTGCTGCCTTTTGCCATTGGACGGTCGTCTGTTTCCTTCCATCTCATACAGCCTTATATTGCCGCTGCCGGTTCTGCCCTGCGGCCGCCTGCCTTCATTGGCGGATCTTCTTTCACGGCTTCGCTCTCCGTCATTTCCATATCTGCCTGCACTGCGGTTTCCATGCCCGGCTGCGCGCCGGCTCTCTTCCTTCCGCTCCTGCGCGTTCCTGTCCGTTCGGCTGTCCGCTCTTCCTCTTCATACAATTCCCAAAGTTCGATATCCTGCTGTTCTCTTCTCTGCACCTGTCCCACTTGCTTCCCCTCTTTAGTACCTCAACCTGTACTGCCATACTTCTTTTCGTCATATGATAGCAGAGAAATCTTTAAAATTCCTCTAAATGAGGTCCCCTTCACACTTGTTTATATATTAGAT
>CAJTSL010000073.1 GCA_910578845.1 uncultured Lachnospiraceae bacterium | reverse complement strand
CTGCAGAGCAGCGGGGTATTTGACCCTCGCGGCAGTCGCCAAATGTCTGCAAGCAACCACTTGGCTCGTTGCCTGCGGGAATAAACAATTGTGAAACAGCTATTTCAGGCCACGAATCCGGATAAAAGGATAAAGTAAACAAAACAGGAGGCACATCCCCATGACAATCGAAAAAGGAAGCAAAGTCGGCATCGTCTGCTGCTCTAATGCACTAAAACCGGAATATTCCGCGAAGATAAAACGCTTAGGCAATCTCTTGTCCGAAATAGGCCTAACGCCCCTCTTTTCCCCCTACCTTTATGAGAAAAACGGGATCTTTGGCGGCACGGGAAAAGAACGCGCCCAAATTCTGATGGATTTCTACCGGGACAATGAGATCAAAGCGATTTATGATATCTCTGGCGGCGATCTAGCCAATGAGTTATTGTCCTATCTTGATTTTAATATCATTACAGGTACTGGGAAAATATTCTGGGGCTACAGCGACTTAACGACGATCATCAACGCCATTTATACGAAAACAGGCAAGAAATCCGTTTTATACCAAATCCGCAATCTACTTTACGGGGATTCCAAGAAGCAGATTGCCAATTTCACGGACACGGTGATGAAAGACCAGCCTGCTCTATTTACTTTTTCTTACAGCTTCCTGCAAGGGGAACAAATGGAAGGCGTCGTTGTGGGAGGGAATATCCGCTGTCTCTTAAAATTAGCCGGGACGGGATTTTTCCCGGATATGGAACAGAAAATCTTATTGCTTGAAAGCTTTCATGGCACAGTCGCACAGATGGTCACCTATCTTAGCCAATTGCAACAGATGGATGTTTTTAAAAAAGTAAACGGGATCCTTCTAGGGACATTTACACAAATGGAAGCAGAAAACTGCTCCCCGTCTATCGGTACATTAGTGAAGCAATTTGCAGGAGAGAAAATACCGATTGCGCAGACAAGAGAAATCGGACATGGGCAGGATTCAAAAGCAATTATGATTGGCACATATCTTACGCTTACATTGAAAGCAGCCGCACCCTACTAAAGGAATGCGGCTGTCTGATCTCATGGAAAGCCAGGCAGTGGCTTGCAAGTTTTTACCGTCCCAGTAACAAAGACCCTGATTAGCCAAGCAAAGACAATGCCACACGGCTTATTGTATACTGGTTATACCAATGCCTCTGCCAGCGCTTCTAATTGTGCATTTGACGCTTCATTCAATGTGGACTTGATTGTCACTGTCGGCTCCAAAACCGTTATTTCTTTCATCTGGGCAAGGCTTTCTTTCATACATTTTCCTGCCATAGGCGCCCAGCTTCCGTTCTCCATAATGCCAACGGTCCGTTTCTGATAGTTTTTCGCCTTCAAGTGCGCAAGGAAGCTATCCATACAAGGGAAAAGCCCGGCATCATATGTAGCAGAAGCAAGCACCATCCTGTCATACCGGTAAGCGTCCTCTATGACTTCCGCCATATCCTCTCTTGACAGATCTGACAACACGACTTTTTCTGCGCCACGCTCTTCTAAAAGCTTCGCCAGTTTCTCTGCTGCCGCCTTCGTATTCCCGTGAATGGACGCGTATGCGATCAGCACGCCTTTATCCTCTGGTTCATAACTGCTCCAGACCTGATACTTGCCAAGGTAATAAGACAAATCATCCTTCAGGATAGGCCCATGTAACGGGCAGATGATCCGGATGTCCAAGGCTGCGGCTTTTTTCAACAGCGCCTGCACCTGCATGCCATATTTCCCTACAATATTGAAATAATATCTTCTTGCTTCACATGCCCAATCCGCCTCTACATCAAGTGCGCCGAATTTACCAAAAGCGTCCGCAGAGAACAATACTTTCTCTGTCTTATCATAGGTAACCATCACCTCCGGCCAATGCACCATTGGCGCCATAACAAAGGTCAGGACATGTTTACCAAGGGAAAGCTCATCCCCTTCTTTCACCACGATGCTGCGCGCGCTCATATCCAGTGTGAAAAACTGCGGCAGCATACTGAGCGCCTTAGCATTGACAACTAACTGTGCATTTGGATATCTCTCCATGAATTTCTGCATATTCCCAGCATGGTCAGGCTCTAAATGCGATACGACAAGATAATCGGGAAGCCGCTCTCCCAACACCTTATCCAAATTGGCAAACCAGCTCTCAGTCGCCCTTTCATCCACACTGTCCATAATCGCCACTTTCTCGTCCATAATAGCGTAAGAATTATAAGATACGCCGTCCGGCACAACATACTGGCTTTCGAATAGATCAATCTCCTTATCATCTACTCCCAGATATTGGATCGTATCCGTAATTGTTATGTTCTGCATATTGCTCTTCTCCTTTTTCTATTTTCTGCTGTCCACCGGGATTGCCTAAATCCCGTTACTAATCTTCGTGAACATTTTACCACAGCATCAGGAATTGATGCAATCGCCTATACAACTTTGATACAAAAATGATGAGCATATGATATGAAGCCCGCCAGCTACTTTATAAATCCTATCCTTAATGCCCTCGCACATGGCCATACTGCCAAAGCCATTCCAGATCAGGGAAAAACAAATGTACCACAAAAGCTATGGCCAGGATAGCCAGGAAAGCATACGTTCCATACACAATGATTCTCCACCATTTTCTTCCCGTCTCTTTCAGATTTTGGATATCGGAAAAAATAGAAGCTACTTTTTCGTCTGTGAGATTTTTCTCTCTCACATCCTGCACGTCTATGTCCTTTACCAATTCATCTAAAGTCATGCCAAAATAATCGCTTAACATAACCAGTCTCTGGAAGTCGGGATAAGACTGCCCGGCTTCCCATTTGGAAATAGTCTGCCGTGAGACTTGCAGTTCCATTCCCAGCTCTTCTTGCGATAGCCCTTGCTTTTTTCTAATCATTAATAGTTTTTCATTAAATTTCATGATAGGATCCTCCCTGCTAAAATTGATAGCATGAGTATATAGCTTTTCGCCCCCAGAGGCAATCAACTATTGTTGGCAATTTGACAACGCAAGCTAACATATGCTTTATTCCATACATTCTGACAATTTTGCCAGGAGATTTTCAAGGCCGCACAACATCACCGCAGGCGGTATCCCACCCGGTAAACTGTCTCGATATAAGCATCCTGCGTAATCTGCGCGATTTTCCTACGCAGATTGCTGATATGTACGTTCATCGTATTCTCGCCATTCCAATATTCTTCCCCAGTCACATTCTCGAACAGTTCCTTCTTCGAGAAGACCTCCTTCGGCTCGGACAGCATAAGCTCTAAGATATAATACTCCGTTTCGGTAAGGGACATCTCACGCTCTCCAATGAAAACGCGCCTGGCAACTGTATCCATTCTCATATCCCGGAAAGACAAAACGGACGCAATTCCTTGCGCCCTCCTAAGAACAGTCTCGATCCGCCACATGGCTTCCTCTGTCGTAAAAGGCTTTTTGATGCATTCATCCGCACCAAATCTTAGCAACTGGATCCTGTTGTACATCGTGCTTTCATCGGATAGCACAATAATAGGCGTGCTTTTGATACGACGCAGGTTCCGCAGGATTTCTTCCCCTCTTTTTAGCGGTAACATGAATCCCATCAGGATCAAATTATAATCCTTCTTCACTGCCAGGCGCAATCCTTCTTGGCCGTTACGCACGCATTCCGTCTGATAGCCATTTGCATGCAACACATTGTTCAATAACTGATGACTGTTTTCTTCGTCCTCTATCAAAAGAATTGATGACATTGTTCTCTTCTCCTTTATCTATCATTAAAACTGTATCGGCTCCACATCCTCGTCAATGGCTTTCATCTCATATTCCGGCAGATTGTCGAGCAGATCATTCAGGCAGATTCCCGTACTGTATACGACATCATGCGCTAACATGACTACCTTTTTCCTTCCAAGCGTTGTTTCCACGCCGTTTGTCACCAGTTGCTCCGGGACTGCATTCCCGGTCGCATCACCTAAACTGGCATTCCAGTCAAAATAAGTATATCCCTGCTTTGTCAGTTCTTCGGCAATCTCTTCGCTTACCTTTTCATTGTATGCGTTAACACTGCCTCCCGGAAAGCGGACAAGCTTTGTATCCACGCCAGTCACTTCATATATGATTTGGTGTGCTGCCTCCAAATCCTGCATGAAGCTTTCTTTGTCTGCATAGATCGCTTCATAATCATGCGTATCGCTATGGATGCCAATCACATGCCCATCCGCTACAATCCTTCTGGCTATTTCCGGATATTGTTTCACATTTTCCCCTACCAGGAAAAACGTTGCTTTGATATCCCTATCTTTTAAGATCTCCAAAACCCTGATCGTATTTTCCTCAGAGGGGCCGTCATCAAATGTCAGGTACATTGTCTTAGGATGAAAATAATAGTCAATGCCCTTGGCAATCCCTTCCGCAATTTTCTTCTGGTATTCTTTCGACGCAAGTTTCCCGCGTTCTTCCGTATTGGTCAGAAATCCGGTCTCAATCAAACATGCCGGCATTTTCGTGCTTCCTGTCACATGAAAGTCCGCATTGCCACGTATTTCCCGCTCCTGCGCCTGTGTACTAATAGAAGTCTGCTGCTTAATCAACTGCGCAAGGCGCTTATTGTCCCTCGTCGCATCTGTTCCGTCGTACCACACTTCCATCCCCTTGATCTCGTCGCCTTCATCCGTAGCATTCTGGTGGATGCTGATATAAATATCTGCGCATGCAGTATTGGCTAATTTCACCCTATCCTCTTTCGATATGTAATCATCGCCCTCCCTTGACATAATGACCATATATCCCATAGCCTCTAAGCGGGTTTTCAATGCCTTTGCAATTGCAAGATTAATCGTTTTCTCTTCCACGCCGCCCCTAGAGCAGCCGGCATCCGCACCGCCGTGTCCGGCGTCCACGAATATGACCGGAGCCGTTTTTTCTCCTGCCTTTGTGATCTTCTCGATGATTTCTTTCGCGGCCTTATTCTCGTAGACAGCCGCTCTGGCAGCTTCTTCGGGCGTCAGAACGATATTCGCCTCCGGTGAGGCCTGCACTTCTCCCATCGGTATTCTATGTATGGTGAAAACGGCAAGGAATGTCAGGAGCATTGCCAGCATAGATGCCAACATACGCCTTTTCCTTTTTCTCTTTCTTTCATTCTTATGATAACGGCGACAATAGATCGTCACGTATGAACTTCCTTCGTACATTCCCTGATGCTCCTTTCATGGCTATGCAGTACAATAAAAAAACTCTTGTGTCATCCTGTTAATACAAGATTACACAAGAGCTGCATCAGATTCTCATCATTTCTGCATCAAAGTCGCATCAGATTTGCATCATTTTTGCATCATTTCCCGGATATTCTTCATCCGGTTCTAGCTGCTGTTAAATTAAGGATCAATATTAATGCGAGATTTTCAGGAACAATTCATTAATCCCTTCATAGAACCCTACCGTTACGATCGTCCTCTCCTCTCCCATTCCCGAGAATACATATTTCTTAAAGAAAGGCGTCGTCTCAAGAAGCGGGTTATCTGACTCGTACGGCTGCGGCGCACCAAGTCCCATATAACTGCTCCATTCCTCTATCACATAATCCGCATCAATATCCTCCCAGAGAAGAGGCGTCCTGACATAGAATTCATAAAGCTTCCCATCCTCAGCGCCAATATAGGCATCAATCAGGCGGTTTTCTTTATTGGCGTTCTTCTGGCTGTTAGAGAGGCTCAGTTTCCAGACCGCTATATTATTTCTAGGCTCTAATATATCAATCGCCGAATATAAAATCGCATCATAAGAGGCCGGCGCCACTTCTTTTACCGATTCCGGTAAGATGCCTGCCTCCTTCAACACGTCTATGGCTTTATTACACGTTTCGTATATCTGCTCATCCGTAATCTCCTTACCGGAAGGGCTTCTATAATTTGCCACAAAAGCGTATGATCCCTCCCATTCCTGATAGGATGCAGCATCCCCAAAATGGAGCATAGCGTTTTGTTCGCTCTCCGGCATCGCCTGGCTGTCTAAGCACCTGGATAAGATATAAAGCTTCTCGTTCGCATTTAATTTATAACTATAACCCTCGCCTGCATCTTCGACAGTACTTGCATGGATTTCATTCAACGTTCCCTTATCTTGGTAACGGGCAAGCGCCTCCGGCCCCCAGATAGACAGGACCATAGAGGTTAACGCAAAGAGGATGAAAACCGTTATTTTCAATCTATATTTCATCCCAAATCCCCGCCTTTCCCTAATACAAAGCTAAAACAAGACCCTTCTCCTGCTCTGCTCTCTATCTCTAGTTTGCTCTGATGGATTTTCAAGATTTCCACGCAGAGCGCAAGGCCAAGCCCTGCGCCGTTCTTGCTTCTTGCACGGGATTTATCCACCATATAGAAAGCTTTCGTAATCTTATGTTGTTCCGCTTCCGGGATGCCAATCCCATAATCCCTGACGGCAAAACGGTACCCCTCTTCTAACAGGCTCCCGTTTATCTCTATCCGGCTTCCGGTTTCCGATGCCTTACAGGCATTATCAATCAAGTTGACCAATACTGTTTTAATCAGGTTCACTTCCGCAAGGATTTCCCCCTGTTCATAGGAAAACACAAACTCCATGTCCCTGCCGCCATAGAACATATCTTTGAGATATCCGAATATCGTCTCCGCCTGGACTGTCTGTAACTGCGCTTCTTCTTTGCCGGCAACGATGATGTCCAACAGCCTAAGCGACATGGCTTCTAACCGCTTTCCTTCAGTATAAATATAGTTCGCAGACATAATGCTCTTTTCTTCATCCATCTTGTGGGAACGCAACAGATCTGCATACCCGATGATCGCCGTCAACGGCGTCTTTAACTCATGGGCAAACGCGCCCATAAATTCTTCTTTGGCTTCGATTTCTTCTTCAAGCTTCTCAATATTTTGCTCCAACGCTTCCGCCATGCTGTTAAAATCTTTTGTCAGCTCCCCTAATTCGTCCTGGCTGATTTTCTTCGCCCGATAAGCGTAGTCACCTGCCGCCATCCTCTTTGTCGCTTCCGTCAGGAGCCTGACAGGCTTCGTCAATAGAGACGAGATAAAATGCATGATCACCATGCCGGCAAAGAGCATGACTAATGTCACACGCCGGTACAGAGAGAATCCCATGGCCCGTTCCGTGAACACTTCAGATACATCTTTCATGTTCTCTAAATATAGAATCCTGTTCAAGGCATTGACAGTCGTCCCGGTATGTACATAATATTTCTCACCCACTTGGATGATCCGGTACGTCTTGATATTCTTCTCCGTCTGCAAAAGAAGCGCATCGTCCATCTCAAAACCGTCACTGGCATACAGCACGTCTTTGGTCTCATCAGAAATCCGTAACAGGCGGCGTGTGCTTTGCCCGCCCCTTTCCAGATTAGACGCAATCTCCTCTACTGTATTATCGGGCAGGACACTATACTTAGCGGGCACGCTAAGCGCCGCCGTCTCGAACGCAAATCCAAGAATGCTGCTCTCATCCATCGCCTGCCCGACCTCTCTCTCAAGAGACGTCTCGAAAACATAATTCACGAAATAGAATCCGCTAAATCCCAGTGCAAGCGCCATGATTATAATCGTCCATAGCAAAATCTTTAATGAAAATTTCATCATGATACCTCTAAGCGATAACCCACTTTATATACTGCGACGAGACTATGCTCCCATCCCAGTTTTCTCCTTAAGCGCTGCACATGCAAATCCAAAGTACGGCTATCGCCATAATATTCTTCTTCCCATACTTTCTCATACAATGTTTCCCGAAACAGCGCCACATTTTTATTCCTGATAAAAAGGACTAAAAGCCCGAATTCCTTATTCGTCAGCTCTATCGGCCTGCCGGCTTTCATCACCCTGCGCGCTTCCACATCCACGGTGACGTCTCCCGCCGTCAGCTTCTGCTCCGATTTGTTATACCGCCTAAGCACGGCTTCTACCCGTGCGACAAGCTCTACGACATCAAACGGCTTCACCAGATAATCATCCGCTCCCAGTTTCAGTCCCTTGACTCTGTCTTTCACCTCATGCTTCGCCGTAATGAAAATGACCGGCACGCCAAGCGGGCGGATGTATTCCATCACATCGTATCCATCTGCTCCCGGCAACATGATATCCAATAATACTAAATCGTACTCCTCTTTCTCAATACAATTAATCGCCTCTATGCCATCCTGCACCGAAGTACAATGATAGCCTGCCGAAGACAAATTCAGATCAATCAAGTCACAAATCGGCTTCTCATCATCTACAATCAATATCTTAATCATTCGTAAACCCCCAATAAGCACGTGCTTGCTGCACCAACAACTCCATCGTATCTTCATCACTGCACCGGTATCTGTCCTTGATCTCCGTATCCGCCGAAAATCCTCCGGTTCTCTGGTAATAAATGGCATAATCGCTCTCAATGACAATCTGCCCGTCTTCTCCTTCATAACTATATCTGGCTAATATGACAATATCTTTGAGGCCGTCACCGTCAATGTCCCGGCAATTAATCCCTTTCAGGGCATATAAATTGTCATAGTCTCCCATCGGTTGTAGGCTGAATAAAATATTGTCCTGCTCATCCACCAGATAGATCATAAAGACGTCATAATTCGCAATCCGGTATGTCCCCGGCACGACCTGTAAGCGCCCCAGCTTCCCGAACGTCCTAAAATGACATTGCTCACTGATAATATCAAATCCCTGCGCTAACAATTGCTTTAATGTAACTGCCGTATATAAGAATTCCGTAGAATAACCGTCCCGTACGAATGCCGTTATCGCTTCCGCGCTCTTGTTCATCCCAAAGCGGTTGATCTTATCGGAAATCCGGTAGTCCCTGTAAAAACCCGTCAGCTCCTTTTTCTGGAACAGCACGTCCCCCACTTTATATGTCTTTCCTTCATAGGCATTACTTACACCGGCACAGGAAGTGATCAAGATGATATCCATGCACCCGTCTTCATCCAGATCCCGGAACGAAACTGCGGCAATGCTACAGTCCGGCTGCCGCATCTGCCCTAAAACCCGGTTATTGGTCTCTAACTGATCTGTCCTATAGAGGATGGTCCCGTCCTCTTTGGCAAAGAATAAGACAAGACGGTGATACATCCTGTCAAAAGCAGGCACAAGCTCTACCTCCCCTACTCTTGCTATCTCAATAGGGAAAATCTGGGTTTCCACCACATCAAATCCGTACGCGACAATATCTGCCTTATCAGCAACCGACCGCAATCTCTCCTGATATTCCTGATACTCTGCCAGGACATTCTCCTCCTGTAAATCCGCAATTTCCTCTACGTCTGTTTTTGCCTGGTCATCCGCTTCTGTCAGTGCATCCGTTCTCGCCTGGGCATCCGCTTTTATCAGTGCATCCGCTTTCGCCTGGGCATCCGCTTCTGCCAGTGCATCCGTTCTCGTCTGGGTATCCGCTTCTGCCAATATACCCGCTTTTGCCTGGGTATCTTGCGCACCGGCCTCCTGCGCCTGCGGCATATCTTGCCGTGCCCGCGCTGCCGGCCCTGATGCCCGTACAACAGAACCGGAAAAGAATGATCCGGCTATCACGGAAAGAACTATGAGCGCGCAGATATATGTTTCTCTATGTTTTCTCTCTTGTCGTTTCAATTTACCGCCTCCGCAGCATACTTAGGCTTCGCCCGCCACAAAACCTCAGAACAGGCTTAACTGCTCGTATCCCTTATTCTCCGGAAACTCCCGGAAATATGCAAACAAGGCATTAACGTCACATACGATGCCATGTTTTGCACACTCTCTCCGGAGCAGGCCCATCAGCTCGCCATTCTTCTCACTTCCAACTTCATAATCAAACCCGTATTTTCTATGATATTTCTCATGTAACCCAGGGAAATGCTTATCCAGCGCCGCATAGAAATACTCCCGGTTCCCCTGCCGGAGCGTCATGCCTATCCCAAAGACAAGAATCCCATACACTTTAGCCTGTACGCAATACTCCAAAAGCCCCCTGATGTTTTCTTCCGTATCATTGATAAAAGGCAGGATTGGCGACATCCAAACAACCGTCGGGATCCCACACTCCTTCATCACCTGCAAAACTTCGTAACGCCTTTTCGTCGTACAGACATTCGGCTCTATGATACGGCAAAGCGCTTCGTCATATGTCGTAAGCGTCATCTGCACCACACATTTGCTCTTACGGTGTATACTCTGTAACAAATCCAGATCCCGCAGGATCAGGTCTGACTTTGTCTGGATGGCAATCCCAAACCCATACTCGTCTATCAGCTCTAAGCATCTTCTTGTCATGCGAAGCTGCTCTTCACATTGCATATAAGGGTCGCACATGGCGCCTGTGCCAATCATACACCTCTTACGTTTCGTACGAAGTGCCTTTTCCAATAAGATCGGCGCATTCTCCTTAACCTCGATATCTTCAAAATCATGGGTGAACTGATAGCACACGCTACGGCTGTCACAGTAAATACAACCATGCGTACAGCCCCTGTATAGGTTCATGCCATTTCCCGCTGATAAAATCCCTTTTGCCTCTACAAAGTGCATTTTCCCTCATCCTTTGGCCAAGCTTCTCTTCTATATTATATGCCACAACAAATCATTAAGCAATGCACTGTTCTGATTACTTTACTCATCCCTCCGTTTTTGCTAAAATCGCCATAGTAATGATTTATCATAATTCTATAAATTTTTTGTAACGAATGGACACCTGCCCCGTCTAATCAATGAAAAGGCAGGAAACAGGAGTCAGAAACAGATAGGAAAGGAGGCTCATACGTCCATGGACTTCGACCAGCTTTACAACGCCTATTATATGGAAGTTTATTCTTATGTAATGACGCTTGTGAAAAATACGCATCTTGCGGAAGAAATCACACAGGAAAGTTTCTTCAAAGCCATCAAATCAAAGAAACAGTATAGAGGAAACGCCAGTGAACTGACCTGGCTATGCGCAATTGCCAAAAATTGCTGTATGGATGAATTCCGCAAGCAGTCCCGCCACCAGGAATGGCAGGACGATATCCCATCCCCGACAGATATGGCGCTGACAGTTGAGGATGAGAATATCACATTACAGCTCCACCAGATCTTACACCAAATGGAAGAGCCCTATAAAGAAGTCTTCCAGCTACGCATTTTCGGAGAGCTTTCTTTCCTGAAAATAGGGCAGATATTTGGAAAAAGCGAAACATGGGCACGTGTGACCTATCACCGTGCCAAAATAAAAATGCAGGAAAGGATGGGAAAAAATGAATCATAACCTTATAAACCAATGCGAAATTGTGAAAGATTTACTTCCTTTATATCAGGATGATATATGCAGCGATTCCAGCAAAAAATTAATAGACGAGCATCTTGTCACATGCGAAGGCTGCAAAGATCTGCTGCAAAAGCTTAAGAGTACACAGTTAGAAGAACAACTGATTACTGAGAAAAATAATATACTAGGCTTACATGCCAAAAAAGAGCGGAAAAAGACCTTTACCATTGGGATTTGTACTGCTTCTATCCTCATGATCCCGGTCATTGTCTGCTTAATCTGCAATTTAGCCATAGGCCATGCACTGGATTGGTTTTTCATCGTACTGGCATCGCTTCTTTTGACGGCTTCCCTTACCGTCGTGCCGCTCCTTGCACAAGAACATACTGTATTATGGACGTTAGGCAGTTTTACCATATCGTTGCTTTTATTATTATTCACAATCTGTCTTTATACACATGGGCGCTGGTTCTTCCTCGCCTCTGTCCCTACGTTGTTTGGGCTCTCAGTCCTCTTTATGCCATATGTCATCCGTCATATACCGCTGCCCAAACCGCTCTCGCAACACAAAGGGCTGCTCGTCATGATATGGGACACCATCTGGCTATATGCTGTCCTTGCCGTTTGTGGCATCTATACCGCTACGAGCCTTGATTACTGGCGCATCAGCTTCGGTATCGCTTCCTATTGTCTGATCCTGCCATGGATGCTGTTTCTTATCATCCGCTATGGCAAGGGAGGCGCTTTCACCAATGCAGGCCTCTGCGTCCTGTTTGCAGGCATATTCTCTTCGACGATCAATTCCGTAGTCGCATTGGTCTTACGAGAATCTTCCAGGCTTTTTATAAATGCTGATTTTGCCGGTTGGAACCATGCCGCAGTCGATGCCATCACAGCCACGCTTATCTTATTGGTCACTATCCCGCTCGGCATCGCATTCCTGGTTATAGGATACCGTAAGCAACGGGCAAACAAGCAATAACAAATGAACGATGACAACTGAACAATATAGAACCTTTTCTCGTAATGTTATTATTTGGTATTGATATTTCCGGAAAATATGGGCAAAGTAAAAAATGACTTGAGTTTCGCAATTAACTAAATATTATAAGCTCAGAAAGGAGCGTCAATATCATAATGGTAAACCAAGATACGATTTCATTACTCAAAGAATGCGATTCCGGAACGAAGATGGCGGTAACTTCTATCGACGAAGTACTGGACAAAGTACAAGCTGACGATATGAAGAGCCTGTTAACAGAAAGCAAGCTACATCATGAGAAATTAGGCAATGAAATCCATTCCCTGTTAATAGAGCATCATAGCGAAGAGAAAGAGCCAAGCCCGATGGCAAAAGGCATGTCCTGGCTAAAGACGAATATGAAAGTCGGGATGAAAGAGAGCGACGCTGCCGTTGCCGATGTCATTACAGACGGCTGCAACATGGGCGTCAAATCCCTCCACAAATATTTAAACCAGTATCCGGCGGCTGATAAAACATCAAAAGATATCTGCAAACGGCTGGTATCTATCGAAGAAGAATTGTGTAAAGATTTGAAAGATTATTTATAATGTATTCGGTGTAGTATGATCTGCTTTAGAACAAAGAACAGGATCAATCGGGCGTCTGCCGCTTTCCTCCGGCGGACGCCCATTGCCTATCTTGCAAACACTTACAAATCCATATGGATCTCTTCTCCCTCTACATGGCGCTTCGACATCTTGTGCCGTAACTTCCTGTTATCAACCGTATCGAACAAAATGGAGAAATCATAATCTTCCGGGTACAATTCATCGGCTGCCACGTGCAACTTAAGCCGCTTATGGTTAATCCAGATTTTTTTATCCGGCATCTGCACCCTTAATACCCCTTTTTCATTTGCTTTCTGGCAGACAATACCGATTTTCTTGTCCGGGCATACCATAACGCTATCCCCTAATCGGAATTTCTCCGCCGCGGTCTGCTTCCTGTTTTCTTTCTTGCGTTTTTGTATTTTGGGCGCACTTTCTTTGTGTAATACAATATTTTCCTGCCCTTTTCCCAGATCCGCCAGCAAAGCCTCCGCATAAGCGCCATTCCCTTTAAATGCAGCTTTGCCGTCATACGCCATTTCGTAATATGCTGCCTTGTCCATACTACCATGCGGCGTCTTGCCGTACTTCTCCTTGCTTGCACTATCATACGGCGTCTTGCCATATGCTGCGGCAATCGCGTTCTTTAACATCTCATCCGGCATGCCAAGTTGTCTGGCAATGTAGAGGGCACAGCTTTCTCCCGCCTCGCCGATGACCATCTGATAAAGCGGGCGCAGGCTTTCCCTGTCAAAAGTCATCCTCGCATTTAGAATCCCGGCTTCCTGCTCCGCATACTGCTTGACTTCGGGATAATGTGTTGTCACCAGGAAAAGCGCTCCGCTTTTCTTCAGTTCTTCTAAAATCGCAATCGCAATCCCCATTCCTTCCGTCGGATCGGTACCGGAACCTAGCTCATCCATAATGACAAGACTGTCAGAATTGACTTTCCGCAAAATGGCAAGTACATTCGTAATATGCGCAGAAAAGGTAGAAAGGTTCTCGGACAGGTTCTGGCCGTCCCCAATGTCACAGAGGAAATTACTGTTCATACAGATTCTGGCTTCTTTTGCGGCTACATGCAATCCACACTGCGCCATCATACAGTTTAGGGCGACCGTCTTAATGGCGACTGTTTTCCCGCCCGTATTTGGCCCTGTAATGACAATCCCGTTAATGACGGCTCCGTTTTCCACATTTCCAATCTCAAACTCTAACGGTACACAGGTCGCCTTATCCATTAGCGGATGTCTCGCCTCTTTCAACATGATTTTCCTGTCCGTGGCAATCTCCGGCTCGCATCCTTCATATTCCAGGCTGAGCTTTCCTTTGGAGAAAATATAATCCAATTTCTCTATCACCCGCATATCCTGCGCGATCGTCTCCGCCTGTTCTGCTACCATCGCCGTCAATGTATACAGAATCCTGCGTACTTCATTTTCCTCATCCATACAGAGCAATTGCAATTCTTCGTAATGCTTTGCCACTGGCGCAGGCTCGATGAATAATGTGCTGCCGGTAGAAGATTTATCTATCACCGTACCGCCGATCTTAAACTTATATTCTTTCTTTACCGGGATACAGATATGCCCGTTGCGCAGCGTACTGAAATGATCGGACATGCATTCTTTATGCGCGCGCATGACTGCCTCTGCTTTTTCCCGCATCCGCTCTTTTGTCCTCTCGATGTCGTTTCTAAGCGATTTTAATAATTTCGATGCCCCATCATCCACGCTCCCGCTTCTAATCTGCGAAGAAATGAGCTCCCTCACTTCCACCAGATCATCCAGGTTTTCTTCATAATATGCCAGTGGGATCTCATACTGCTTGCACCTATTCAGATAACTTTTCAGGCGCATAACAGCAACCAGAGCCTTTTCTATCTCTTCTAACGCTCCGGCGCTTAAACAGTCTCCTATCCCGGCAGCAGCTATATGCTCTTTTATCCCGCTTAAGGATACAAGCGGCGGGTTCCCGCCCTTTTCCACTAAGATCCTCGCCTGCGTCGTGTCTCTCTGTTTCGTAAGCAGTTCGCTCTCTGACAGACAGGGCAATGTCTTCCTGATTTCTTCCTTTGCCTGCTCCGTCAGCGCAAGTTCCATCCATATTTCTTTTACTTTATCAAATTCTAAGATCTGTTCTGTATTCATTTGCTCTACACCTCTCTGTTATTCCTATATCCAACAAAAAAACCATGCACATCTGCCAGTAAGCAAACTTATGCACGGTCATCAAGAACATCTCTTTATTGCGCAAAAAGGCGTAGTATCTTAATATTAGAAACACGGCGGCGCAATTTCTAATGGAATAAAAATAGCATGGACAAACAACCATGCTCTCTTACCAATAGAAATATAAATATCACTATAAACGTATGCAAAGCACTTTACATGGCAGAAGCAACTATTTAGTTTGCAACAATCTCCACTCTTACAATGCTTAACATACATTTCCTCCTTTAATCTGTTACGATCCAAGCTATCCCGCTTTTCTTTATCATATATGTTTTCTACAGATTCGTCAACCCTAAAATTCTCTGCCGTCACGACAAACGCATGAATGTGTTTCACAACCAAACCCATACAACTAATAAATTTT
>CAJTSL010000072.1 GCA_910578845.1 uncultured Lachnospiraceae bacterium | reverse complement strand
TAAAGCGGCTGTTGTCACACCTGCATAGCAGGTGGTTTTTTTAATTGCCATACAAAAAGAAGGAACGCAACCTGATTTGCGCTCCTTCTTTTTCCATAGAAAATCCTTACAATATGAAAATAACGATCATCTTACAGCCGTACGTCTACCGGCCTATAATGTACCACCGGCGCAAGCTGAGGCGCTCCGCCTCCTATTGCTTCCTGAGCCTGCTGTGCTTGTTGGGATTGCTCTTCGCCCGGAGACGCTACACTGCCTGTCTGCTCCGTTCCCTGCGCGCCTGCTGCTTCCGGCGTCTTCGTATCTTTGCCGGTATTCCCAACGGCTTTCTCTTCTTCGGTCTGCTCCTCCTGCTCCTTCTTAGACGCTTCTTCGAGAGTCTTATTGACCTCTGCCAGTGATCCCATCTGTGACGCTGTCGCTTCCATAGCTTTTTCTTCTACTTCTGCCAGTTCCGCCTTCTTACTCTCAATGTTACTGCTGCCGCCTCTCCCCGAATCAAGCTTGATCTCCGCTTCTAAGACGCCGGCCCTGCTTTCCATCTTCGTCGCTACACTGCCATGTACCTTTGCCTGATCCATCGCCGCGCCGGCGGAAATCATGGCTTCCATATTTGCCTGGGAAGGTACTGCCGCTGCCTGCCCCTTGCCATCTGCTTTGCTCTCTTGCGGCTTTGTTCCCAACATATCGTCAAACGAATCTTTCTTTTCCCGCTCTTTTTTACGCTGTTCTATCTGATGCTGGCGAAGCTGCACGTTCAGATCACTAATCTGCTTCTGTAGCTCCTGCCGTTTCTTCATTTTGGTCTCGGCGCTCAGCTCTGTATTGGCAGAAAGCTCCTGTAACTGTTTCTGTGCTCTGGCGATCTTATCCTGCAATTCCTTGCTCACCGGGTCAGCGCTATTCCCTACGCCTGACTGTCCAGCCGATGCGCCTGCGCCGCTTACCTTACTCGTTCCGCTAATTGTCATAGTCATTCATCCTCCTGATTCTTAATTTGAAATCCATTTCTATTTTCACTTGGATCCGTCAGGCCTGCCACAGTCCCAACGGTGCAACGTTGAGCCCTTGGTAGGAATTCTGCTCTCCATTCATTATCTATTTCGGAGAATAGTGCGCCCGCCATAAGAAAAATGTTGTAAAACTGCCTTAATCTGCTGTGGAGCAAAGCCTATGCGCTTATACGGTTGTGATCTACGTATTCTGTTGGATCTTATCCGGCGCCCATTTACGTACCATCCGGTAAATATCAGCCATATCAAGCGGTTTCGACAGATAATCGTCCATCCCTGCCTGACGGTATTCTTCCCGCTGCTCTTTCGCCGTATTGCCTGTCAATGCAATAATAGGCAGCTTCCGGTAATATTCTCCAGGCAGTTTCCGGATCGCCTTTGCCGCCTCCACACCATCCATGACGGGCATCAGATGATCCATGAAGACCAAATCATATGTATTCTCTTGTACAAGCGAAAGAGCCGCCTTACCATCAGAAGCAATCTCCATCCGCATCTGTAGCGGCCTTAACATCTCTTCCGCCACCATACAGTTTATCTCGTTATCATCCACGATTAAGACGCTTGCTTCCGGCGCCGTGAACTTCATCTCGTCCTCTTCCTCGATCTGTCCATCAGACAGCTCCATGCCTGTAGCATAGCGCTTATCCAATCCGCTATGTCCCGGAGCATCCCCATCTTTGCCAATTGAGCCGCCTTCTGCTGTCCCAGGCTCTCTGCGCTGTATCTCCCTTTCCGCTATGTCCTCTCCGTTCTCGACAATATGACAGAAATTATAACTATAAAGCGGCTTGTTGACCGTCAGCATATCTTCCGGGAATGCATTCTCTGTCATTGGATTGAGCAGGCCACATACCAGCGCATGACATTCCTTCAGTTTTTGTTTTACTTCCGCGTCCAGCTCCTCATAGCAATCTGTAAAATAAATCATGGAAGGCGCTGTCAGCTCTGCTGATACAATGTCTTCTGCAAAGGGAAGCTGAAAACGCCCGGCAAGATCCTTTAATAACGCTTCTGCCGCGACATTCTTCATCTTTCCCGCAATGATGACATCCTGCTCTTTCCCAATACGAGCGGCTTTCTCGCCATCTACAATACGCTGATGGATTGTAAAATAAAACTCGCTTCCTTTTCCATACTCGCTTTTCACACCAATGTTGCCGTTCATCAGCTCTACCAACTGTTTGGATATAGATAACCCAAGTCCCGTCCCTTCCTTATGATGGTTTTTCTTCGTATCTACCTGCTGGAAAGAGCCAAACAGCTTATGCAAGTCTTCTTCGCGGATCCCCTGCCCGGTATCTTTCACGGAAACGAACAGTTCTATATCGTCCTGTAATATCTGCTTCACTTTTACAGTAAGACATACATGCCCTTCCTCTGTGAATTTCGTGGCATTATTCATGAGATTAATAATGACCTGGCGTATCCGTAACGCATCCCCGTACAATTTCACCGGAAGAGCCTCATCAATATCAAATAACAATTCCACCGGCTTTGCGCCGATCCGGTTTAAGATAATCATGCCAAGGTCGCTTAGCATAGACATAAAACTATATTCTTCGTCCACCAGCTCCATCTTCCCCGACTCTATCTTAGACATATCCAAAAGGTCATTGATCATCGCCAACAAAGCATTGCCGGAATTTCGTATATTCATCAAATATTCTTTATCCTGCTTCGGCAAATCACGCCGGAGCATAATCTGGGTCATGCCAACGATCGCATTCATCGGCGTGCGGATTTCATGGGATATATTCGATACAAACGCTGTTTTCGCCTGATTTGCCGCATCCGCACGTTCTTTTTCCTGTCTGACGCGCTCCATCAGCTCATACTGCTCCGTAATGTCCACCAATAAGACGCTATAGCCGGTAAGCTTTCCTTTTTCCTGGATCTCCATTACTTTCTTATTATAATACTTTCCCTGCACTTTCTGGAATTTATCGCGGTTCATAATAAGATGGCAGATTTCGCCCGATACCATTTCATTTTTATGCATACGGGCAAGCTCCGGGAAAATCTTCCTGGCATAAGCGTTTGAGTCCAAATACCCGTACATCTCATCAACTATGACAAAAGCATCCTCCATCTGCTCAAATACCCATTGCTGCCCAATTTCTGTAATCCCGAAAAATTCATCCCGATGGATACTGATAATGATGGACAGAATTGAGAGCGACGCACAGATCGGGACAATGTCAAAAGAAAAACTAAACCATAACATCAGCGCCAGCGACGCAACGATCACAAACTGTGCCAGTACAAGCCTTGCCAGGTTATTCCTTTCCGATTTAATCTGTACAAGCGCCATCCGCACCAGCGTATAGATCATACCGCATAATCCGATCACGCAGATGATACAATAATGCAAGAAATATAGAATGCCCGGCGTAGCATGGATCATGACAAGCCCTGCTCTTTCATTCCATGTAAAATCCAGATTCTGGAACACGAGGCCAAATCCGTCTCCCAGCCATATCATCACCAGAAACGCAACATCCAAGACTGACCAGAAAGAAATAAACGCTACTGCCCACTTATACCGCTTTATCCGCAAATAAGACCATAAGAACATGGCAAACATCAGATAAAAGACTACATTGCCGAAATATTCCATCTTCAGCGCAATCTGCGCCCCTTCATATGTATTGGATAAGAGCAGCAACATATAACTGCCATTGATGATCAGGCAACCGAGATTAGCCAGCAAAAGATACATCGAAGAATTGCTCTTCACCCTTTTCAACAAGACGACACAGCCTGCAAACGGCACTAAGATCCCGATAAGCTGAATCAAATTCACTAAAATATGTATGATCATATCTTCCCTCTTTCTGCCTGTTCCGGTAGCCAGGCAACTTCCATTATATGGGAATGCTTTTCTTCATCTTATCATAACCCACCGACATGGTAAAGAAATATGCTATTAAATTCTTATAAAAACAGCAACCGCAAGCTGATCCACACGAATATCCATTCTGCCGCTGCACTCGCCTTCTCCTCCTTACCTTTACACATACAGCGCTATCAATTGATCCAATATCTGGGATAAAGAAAGCCCGATTCCTTTCATCATATTGGGATAGCGGCTATGTGATGTCAAGCCAGGGATGGTATTGGCCTCATGAAAGACAATTTCTCCAGACGGCGTATAAAACATATCCACTCTGGCAAATCCGGAACAGCCAAGCGCCCGGTACGCGGTAACGGCAGCCTCCTGTATCCGTGCCTCTGTTTCCGCGTCCACTCTGGCAGGCATATAGATCTTCGATGTTTGCAGCGTATACTTTTCCGTATAATCAAAGAAGCCTCCTGAAAGCGCAATCTCATCTACTCTGCCAACTATCAGCTCATCCTTGCCAAGTATGGCGCACCCTACCTCAAATCCTTCGACCGCCTCCTCGGCTATGACAGTATTGTCATATTTTAGTGCAAGCGCTATTGCCGCCTCCAGGCACTCTCTCCCTTCCACCTTCGTGATGCCGAAAGATGAACCGGAACGGACAGGTTTCACAAACAGCGGATAAGATAAGACGTTCTCTATCCTCCCTACCGTTTCTATGCCACCCCCATTAATTGTCAGCGCCTTAGGCACGGCTATTCCTGCAAGGCTGACTAGCTTGTGCGCCCGATCCTTGTCCATACAGATCGCTGATGAGAGCGTATCGCATCCGACAACAGGCATGCCCGCCATCTCAAAGATCCCCTGTACAGTGCCATCTTCTCCATTCTTTCCATGCAGTACAGGGAAAACCAGGTCAACGGCAAGTAAATGATATTGATCTTCCGAAAGTTCGAGGAATCCTTTCATAGATGTATTTCCCGAGGCGACAACTAGAGACAGGTTTTCCATATCCTGCGCCCAGCTACCATCGGCAATCCTTTTCTTATCTCCCGTATAGTGATACCATGTCCCGCTCCTTGTAATCCCGATGGGCAGGATCTCATATTTGTCCGCATCCATATGTGCCAATACAGCCGATGCCGATTGCAATGACACTTCATACTCCGTGGAACATCCCCCGAATATAACTGCTATCTTGATTCTCCTCATATTCACTTACATTCCTTTCTCCCGCTACGATTAAGCGCCTGCATGATAAAAAGACGCTTCTGTACTGGCACATTCATTGTACCAATTCCAAAAGCGTCATTTACGCATTTCCTCTTACTATATAATGAAGATTTACTACGGAATTTCTTATGATCTTCTTAAGATAGCCTTTGTCAGACAGGTAATTTTATAACAAATGTTATGATATTATCTTCACTTTGCACTGTTATAACCCCGCCATGAAGCTCTATGATCTGTCTGGCAATGGCAAGCCCTAACCCTGCCCCGCCTTTATCCGTGCTTCGCGAAGTGTCCAGCCTGGTAAAGCGTTCGAACATCCGCTCTATTTTCTCTTCCGAAAGGACATCCCCATGATTGGCGAACCGGATCTCCGTTTCCCCATCCTGACATGTCGCGGTAATCCCAATCTCAGTTCCGCCATGACTATAATACACCGCATTTCTGAGTAAATTATCGAAGACTCGCTGCATCTTATCCGCATCGCAGCGCAACATGACATCCTCTTCTATCTGCAAGCGGCACGTCAGGTCGTTCTCCTGTAACATCGGCGCAAATTCATACAACAGCATTTCAAACAGCCTTTTTAAGTTGATCCTGCTATATTGCAACGTAATATAAGATAAATTATACTTTGCGATTTCGAAGAATTCATCGATCAAATCTTCTAACCGTTCCGCCTTATCCAACGATACGGCAAGATATTTCTTTCTTAACTCTTCCGAAATCTCTTCTTCGTCACGCAATAAGTTCAAGTAACCGATTACCGAAGCAAGCGGCGTCTTCAAATCGTGCGCAAGATACATGATTAGATCATTTTTCTTCTGTTCTTCCGCCTGGCGCTCATTATTCTGCATGACGATCGTGTGTTTCACTGCATTCATTTTCCGTTCTATCGCATACAATTCGGGAGAGAGCGAAACCTCGCTGGCATCTTCCCGGACAAGGTTGTCCATCCCTTCGTTAATCTGTGTAAAATACTTCATAAACCAATTCAAATATAGCCGGAAGATCAAGATAAACAAAATTACTATCGCAACATAGAACACTATTTCGATATGATTCCGTATTGTCCATTGATATAAGCTCCTGGCAGTCGCATATTCCAATCTGAATAGCTTCTGGTACACTTTCACGATCCAATCCGCAAAACGTCCATGAAGGAAAAATGAATACAGCATGATAATTGCGAAAAGAGCAAACACTACCATCCAAACCATGCGATATAGCATTTTCGCCTTAAAATGCCTAAATTCATCCTTTTTTCTCAGCTTTTGGTATCTTTCTTTGTAAAACGCCTTATTTTTCAATGGTATATCCCACTCCCCATACGTTGACGATGAATTTTGGCTTCTTCGCTGACTCATGGAGTTTCTCCCGCAGCCTGCCGATATGCGCCATCACCGTATTATTTTGATCCAGATATTTCTCTCCCCACACAGCTTCGAAAAGTTCCTCAGACGGCACGACCATTCCCTGACGCTCGCACAGATACCAAAGAATAGAAAATTCAATCGGCGTCAGCGCAATTTCTTTTCCGTACAGCCAACACTTATGCGCATCTTTATTGATCAGCAATCCTCTGATATCATGCTCATTTACTTCCGGCGGCTTTCTTTCCGCATGGCTATTGTAACGCTTATACCTTCTTAGTCCTGTCTTTACCCTTGCCACGACCTCCAACGGATTAAACGGCTTCGTAATATAATCATCGGCTCCTATCGTCAATCCCATGATTTTATCCCTGTCTTCTCCTTTTGCCGTTAGCATGATCACCGGAAAGTAAAACTGCTCCCTGATTTTCCGGCAAATATGAAACCCATCCAGGTCAGGCAGCATAATATCCAGAATTGCCAAATCCAGCTCCGTTTCTTCTACACAGCGCAAAGCATCCGTGCCATTATAGAATTTATATACCGTATAGCCATCGTTTTGCAGATAAAGCTCCAATAAGTCTGCAATCTCCTTTTCATCATCCACGATCAGAATCGCTTCTCCCATCCGGTTTTCCTCCAAACAAGTTGTAAAGCCTCATTGATAACTATTGTTATTTTATAATATCATACCAGCACGATTTTTCAACCTATCCCCCCATAAGATTATCATACCGGTCTAAGACTTGGCAAGTTTCGCCTGGCAGTTTTTATATATCAACTCTTTGATAACTCTCTGGCAGCTCTCTGAAACTCTTTGGCAACTCTCTGGCAGCTCTTTGAAACTCTTTGGCAGCTCTTTGGCAACTCTTTGACAACTGCCACTGCCCGTTGTACAATATTCTAAAATCCTATCATGAGCAAGAAAAGAAAGGACGGCGCCATGAAACCTGTGATCCGTAAAGAAAATGTAGAACCCCTATTTACATCCAAATATATCAACGTCTTCGATTTACAATACGCCAAAGACTGCCATTATTATAATGCCAGCCGGAGAACGAAAGACAGGCTTGCCGCCATCAAGACTGATGAAGAATTCCGTGCAATGCTGCCGGATGCAGTGACATGCGTGGTTATCATTCTTGAAAAGGAGCAAGAGCCAAAGCTTCTGTTAACGGAAGAATACCGTTATCCTGCCGGCCAGTTCCTGCTTAGCCCGCCAGCCGGACTGCTAGATGCCGAAGATGAGGCCGCAGAGAATCCCATCCTCTCCGCCGCAGCGCGGGAATTAGAAGAAGAAACCGGCATTATATTACAAAGCAGTGATTCCTTAAACATTATCAATCCGCTCTTGTTCTCATCTCCGGGCATGACAGACGAAAGCAATGCGTTAGCGTGCGCGCTCATCCATTTGCAGGACTTATCAATGCTATCCCAGAAAGGAGCAATCGGCAGCGAATTGTTCCATGGCTTCCGCCTGCTTACCGCCGCAGAGGCAAGAGCCATTTTAAAATCCGGAAAAGATACGGACGGTACTTTCTATTCCGTCTATACCTGGGCAGCGCTCATGTATTTCCTATCCGATCTGTGGAGGTAACACATGTTATATCATTATACCGACTTCGCCGCTTTCGACGGAATCATCCGTTGCGCGGAATTAAGGCTTAATAATATCCTGAATATGAACGACACTTCCGAAATGCGTTTATTTATGAACGGCATCTGTAAAGCGGTGGTCGAGAGGCTGCTACAAGATGGGGAAAATGAGAAAGCATTTATGATGGAGTCTTTTTTCCACAAAGAAATGGAAGAAGAATTCCATTATTCCGCTTACGCGGCATGTTTCTCCAAATACCGGGATGACGCGGCCCAGTGGGAACGCTATGGACATCTTGGGCAGGGCGTATGCATCGCTTTTCATAAAAGGCTGATGGAGAAAATGATCGGCGGCGCCGTTTCCCTCCAGACCGTATATTATCAGGAAGATATGCGGGAACATCACCTGGTGGACGACTTCTACCAATTGATGAAAGAAACGACAGAGTTCTCCACCATGCCCCCAGCGCTACAGACCCTCATGAACGAAGCCTGGGTTCAGTCAGCAGCGTTCAAGCATCCTTCTTTCGCCAGCGAAAAGGAAAGCCGCCTGGTCGTATCCCCCTTTATGCTGCATGAATTTGCAATAGAGCCGAAATATCATGTTGCCGTAGGAAGGATCAAAAAATATTATCCGCTCGATCTCAACAGAATGTGCGGTAAGCTTGGCATGCATTTATCCGACTTAGTAGTGGAGATCATCATCGGCCCCACTTCGTCCCAGTCTATTCCGATCCTGCAAGACTATCTTGCCGACTGCGGGTTAAATGTGCTACGCCATAAAATCAGCCTCTCAGACTGTCCGCTCCGTAAGCCAACATCCTGATAAGGCAAACGGTTTCTCTAGGGCGCGCAGACACAGTGAAAAAGCCGTAAAGCCACTCTCCAAAGTGGCCTCACGGCTTTATTTATTTTCCTATCTTTATCAGATCCAAAAGGATCCCATCCCTATATGCTATTCCCGCATGGCTTATTTCACGGTCACCGAAGTGATATGGGGATTTACGCCTTCATACCAGTACAGGAAACCTTCCATATCGACCTGGTCTCCAATGTTGAGGTTTTTCACTGCCGCATATACATCCGTCGTATTATCGCATAGATAAGACTCTACTGTAAATGTATAAGTTTGTCCATTCAACGATACATTAAAGTACAAATCATCGCCATCGCTTCCGGAACCATCCCATTTGTACAGATATGCCACATCATTTCCTTCCATATCCTGTCCTGCCGCTTCTACCGTCATGCCTTTAAAGGATACGAATTTGTTCTGATGCTTGATCAGATCGTCCGTGCCAAGCAATGAGGTAACGTCTTCTGCTTTCGCAACATAATTGCCATCTTCAATCTCAAATGTCGCATCTATGATCTCAACTTCTCCCGACCATTCTGCTTTATAACCAGTTACTTTAATCTTCGTTCCCACTTTGAGCTTGTCATAATCCGCTTCAGAACAAGCCATATCATACAGGAAATAAGCGCCATCCTTATCCTGTGCATAAACAGTAGCTTTGTCCTCCCACCAGGACTGCTTCGCCTGTACATAAGCCTCAATGACTACTTGTGAATCAAGCTCAGCCGCAACATACTCAGCGTATGTCATAACCCCTTCTGATTTCTCATCAGCGCCTTTCGAACCACAGCCAACACAAACAAGCATAAGCGCTAAGAGCATAAGTAACGATAACCTTTTTCTCATTTTCCCTCTCCTCTTCTCCATTCCTCCATGAATCCTCATGAGTATTTCGTAGGACATCAATAATAATTGTCGAGATAATTATACACGAATTCCCTAATAAATCAATAGCACTATAGTATCATTTATCATATTGTCTCTTTCTTATCTTCCCCATTACCACATAAACAATCATTATCGCCCATGCTATTGCCAACGCCGCAAGCAGAATACGTGCAGTCAGCGGCAGCTTTCCTAATGCAGCTTTCTCTGCGCTATGCGCTACATTCTGCAATCCTGACTGGTCTAAGCGGTATAGAGAAGCCATATCGCTATACAACTTATCCATATAATCTTCATCGACAAGCTCTCCTCTACGCACCGATTTGACGGTATTCTCAATCATCTGTCCTGAAGCATCGCGCAAAGACGCCGATCCATTGAAAACAGGTGTTACGAATGTATTGCCGACATTATTCAATAACAATTGTGATGCTTTTATTTTAATATCATAATACATGTTATTGTCCTCGCCGCATCGGGACAAGTAGTCTTGATATGCCGGCGATTCCTGCGCTTTTAAAGTCACTGGCACATAGCCTTCCGTCTGGGCATATGCAATCTGCACCTCATTGGTCAGTAAATATTGGACGAACAGCCAAGAGGCAAGCACTTCCTGTGTGTCGCGCTTATTAAAGATACAGACGGACGGCCCCTGGGAGATCATCTGCGGTCGCGCCGTATCAAACTGTGGGATTGGCATAACCTCCGTTTCAAACTCCACCACCTTATCTTCACTGATATCGGAAAGCGGCGCGTCCGTTCCCATCCATGTCGCTCCCGCTGTGGAATCTATCGCGAAAACACACTGACCTGCATTTAAGAAGTTGGCAGGATAGCTCGAAATCTTAAACGTCGAAAAAGCTCTGCTGTCCGCATGTGCCGCTATCGTCATTAGCAGCTCCTTTGTCGTATCATTAAACAGCAGCATTTCCCCGCTTTCCGTAGAATATCCGGCATCCTTTTGCCGCAGCATCTGGATCATCATATTATCGGTAGATTTATAAATAAAAGGGATCATGACGTTTTGTCCATTCAAGATAAAGTTTCCGTCTTTATCCTTCTCCATTGCCGCTTCCGACACCTCCCATACGAAATCCCATGTCAGCGACTCCGGCAACTGATACCCCAACTCTTCCACATATGTTTTATTGATATAGCAAGCTTCCGTGGAGCGCATATATGGCACCGCATAATAATGCCCTCCAAAAGCACACTCCTCCAAAAACTGGGGGATAATCTCATCTTGTGCCGGAGCATCGAATCTCACTTCCGTCCCGCCAAGGCCATATTTCGCATCAGTAAACAAAGCTTCTAATGGAACGACTTGATTGGCGCCCGTCAGATACGTTGCAATATGATCCGGATAAGTAATACAGACATTGGGCGTTGTATCCGTCGCAATATTGGTGATCACATCATTATAGATCCTGCCATAATCCGTATATAGCCTGAGATTTACGCTAATATTCGGGTACAGCTTTTCAAAACCGGCAATCGCCTGCTCATAAATATCCGTCTGCGTCTTGTTGGTATCATTTTTCGCCCAGAAAGTGATCTCATAATCCTTAGTCTGATCAAATTCTTCCGGGATGACAAATGCTTCCATCCCTTCCCTGCCATGACATCCCGTCAGCACGCATGTACAGCCGACAAGAAACATTGACCGGAGAATGCGAAAGATCCTATTTCTCATCCTTATCACCACGCTCCTTTCTCAACCTTTGATGCCGCCTCTTGATACGCCCGCCATGACTTTATTGCGAAATAGCAGGAATAAAACGATTAGCGGAACGGAAATGACGACTACCGCCGCCATCATCGCCGGAATGTTCTCACGCCCAAAACCGTTTTCCCGGATTTCCTGGATACCGTTCGATACCAGATAGTAATCTTCGTCATCGGTAATCAACCGCGGCCATACATAGGCGTTCCAGCACTCAATGACTTTGAGGATCGCAATCGTAACTAACGTCGGTTTCGACATAGGGATCATAACTTTTAATAAATATTTCAGATCAGATGTCCCATCCACCTTCGCCGCATAATATAGGCTGTCCGGTATCTGTTCAAAATTTTCTTTCAGCAGGTAGATATAGAAAACCGATGTCACGGAGGGCAATATCAACCCTGGAAAAGTATTGCGCATATTCCAATCTGTAATTGTCACGAAATTGGTGATGATCACTAACTCATTCGGGATCATCATCAAAGACAAGAATAACACGAAGATCATATTCTTCCCCGGGAATTCTAATCTGGCAAACGCAAACGCCGCTAATGTAATGACGATTAGCATAACCGCTGTCGTCACAACCGTAAAGATGATTGTATTAGTAAAATACCTCGCCAGCGGCACGCTTGTAAAAGCGTCTATATAATTTTGCAAAGTAGGCGACACTGTGTAAAACTTAGGAATGTATTCTGAATTGTACGCGCCATAACTCTTTACAGATGTGAGCAGCATCCAATAAAAAGGAAACAGTACAATAACCGCCCATAGCGCTAACAATGCATAAACGATCACTGTAGCAATCCTCTTATGAACCCTGTTTTTCCTCTCTAATTTGTGATAATCCATATGATCGACCATTATAATGCTCCCTTCTAATAGTGAACATTCTTCTTACTGACCAACAAATTGATGCAAGTAATCGTCAGCACGATAGCGAAGAGGATAATTGCCGCCGCCGATGCGTAGGACGGATACCCGCCGCTATCGCCATAGAGCATATCATAGACATAACCGACTATCGTATTCATCTTAGCAGCATTCAAATTCGTACCAAACAATGCGACCGCATCACTATACGCCTTAAAAGCGCCGATAAAGCCCGTAATGATCAGATAGAAAAGCATCGGGGAAATCATCGGCAGCGTGATTTTCATGAAAATCCGTAATTTTGAAGTGCCGTCAACTCTCGCCGCATTGTAATACTGCTGGTTGACAGACGCAAGCGCGCTTGTCAGAATTAAAATCTTAAACGGCATGACAACCCAGATTGTGTAGAAACATAATACGAACATCTTCGCCCAATAGGGCCCGTCGATAAAATCAACCGCGCTTCCTCCAAACCAGGTAATGACGAGATTGATCAGCCCATCCGTATACGCAGTCTTCTTGAACAGGATCATAAAAACAAGGCCGACTGCTAACGTATTCGTTACATAAGGCAGGAAATAGACCGTCTGGAACAGATTCCGAAGAGGCTTAATAGAACTTAGCCCAACCGAAATAAGCAAGGCAAGCCCTGTAGAGAGCGGCACGGTAATTACTACCAGCAAGAACGTATTTTTGACAGCCTGCAAAAAGTAATTATCATGCAGGACATAAGAATAGTTATAGCCGCCAATGCCAAAGTAAGTCTGTGAGGCGGAATTGTATCCTTCCTCAAAAGAATACACAAAAACATCTATCAAGGGATACACCATGAAAAATCCCAGAAAGAGAATCGCCGGCAGCAAATACAGCCACCCTTTTAAACTCTGAAAGCTTATCTTCTTCTTCTCCATTACAACGCCCCCCCTTAAAAGCCAAACTGCACTCTTTCTTCTGTCTTCTTATCAAAAAGAAAGACTTTGTGCGGCTTTAGGGCAAACCTGACCGTCGCATTTTCCAGATTGACTTTATTGTCCGTGCCGATAATGGAACGGATCGTCTCTCCAAGCAACGCATCGTGCCCAGAAATGACACTAATGTCACGTCCCATCACTTCCACGCCCCGCAAATCCGCGCGCAAGGGACCGTCTTCCTGTAGAAGAAACCCTTCCGGCCTGATGCCGACATATAAATCCTGATCGGCAACTCCCTGTACGTCTAAAACGGCATCTTCACCGATATATAGCCTGGCGCCCCGAACCTGACCGTTAAAAATATTAATCGGCGGTGTGCCAAGAAATTTCGCTACGAAAAGATTCGTAGGATTATCATAAACTTCCTGCGGCTTGCCAATCTGCTGTACAACGCCGTCTTTCATAACGACGATCATATCTGAAATGCTCATTGCCTCTTCCTGGTCATGGGTCACGAAAATCGTGGTAATTTTCGTCTCCTGCTGGATCCTCTTTATTTCTTCACGTGTCTGTAGCCTTAAACGGGCGTCTAGATTAGAAAGCGGCTCGTCCAACAGAAGCACCCGCGGCATCTTCACCAGCGCACGGGCAATCGCCACACGTTGCTGCTGTCCGCCAGAAAGCTCGCCTGGCTTGCGCTCCATCAGATCATCAATCTGGACAAGCTTCGCCGCCTCATGTGCTTTTTCTAACATTTCTTCCTTCGATAATTTGTCCTTCCCTTTCAGGTTCTCTAAAGGGAACAATATATTCTGTTTCACGCTTAAATGCGGGTATAGCGCATAGTTCTGGAATACCAGGCCAATCCCTCTGTTCTCCGGAGGCAAATCGGTCACGTCATCTTCTCCGAAGAAAATCCTGCCGCTTGTCGGCTTTAAAAGCCCACTGATCAAATTGAGCGTCGTGCTCTTGCCACACCCTGACGGCCCAAGCAACCCGATCAGTTTCCCGTCCGGAATTGCAAACGAAAAATCATTGACAGCAATCACATCTTCTCTTTTCTTCCTGTCACGGCTCGGAAACTTTTTCGTCAGATTCTGTAATATCACTTCCATAACTATCCCCCCATTCTAACGCATGGTGCGCTACAGGTCACTTCTAAACAGGAACCTCTCCCGTCCAAGGTTTATTATACTGGAAAATAAGACCGGCTACAATATGAATTTATGACTGCCTTCTCGCCGCCTTATCTTTGTCCCACTCCCCTACTACCAGGGGACCGGCGTTCTTTCCCTACTGCCCTGCTGCCTCTCCTGTCGTCTCTAACGCCTTCTCCTCGTCCTTTTCCAGTTCATCCAGATAATCCCGCAATTGCGCGATATCATCCTTGCCAATCATTTCATTTCTATATAGAGCCGCCACCATATTCTGTATAGAATTATGGTACAGCTTCTCTAAGAAATATTTGCCTGCCCTCGTCTTGTAATCATTCTCGCCAATCAAAGCCGTATATAGATTCACGCCCATAGAACGGTCGCAAACGACAAAGCCTTTATCTACAAGCCTCGCCAAAGAAGTCATCAATGTAGACAACTGCCATTTCCGCTTTCCCTGTAGCTCTTTTAGTATGTAATTAGAAGTGACCGGCTTCCGGCTTTCCCATATGGCCTGCATGATCTCCAGTTCCGCTTCACCTAGTTTTTTCAACGAATTACCCATATTAATCCCTCATTCTTGCTCAACTTGCGAATTTTGGGGCCAAGACGCTATCAGCGTCGGCACAGATTTGCGCTTGAAAAATCAAAGATTTTTCAACCTAATCCCTATACTTTTCTCCTAATTTACTGCCTTCATCCTACGCCAGGCTTCTACTAAAATTTACCAGGCAGACAAGCCTCATTTATACAATAGTGCCATGTATTTCATATATTATACCTATGCCTAATCACAGTGTCAATTATACGTGAGCCATAAAGCAGGCCATGACTTTTTCACAGGCATAGCCTTTATTACGGTAAAAGAGACGCCACATTCCGAAAAGAAAATCAAAAAAGAGAAACGTTATTGCAACGTTTCTCTATGCTGCCGGCGACCGGAATCGAACCGGTACGGGAGG
>CAJTSL010000071.1 GCA_910578845.1 uncultured Lachnospiraceae bacterium | reverse complement strand
AGATTGCGGAAATCCTTTCAGGCCGGGGCGTCCCCACGCCTACCATGCTACAAAAGGAGCGTTATGAGGCCTTGGGGCTGCCATATCACCGGGAAGTTGCCTATATGTGGAGTTATGGTATGGTGAAAGATACTCTCTTTAATGATTATCATAACGGCGTACTCCGAACCCACAAAAGAGAGAGAATGACCATCAACGGAAAAGACAAAAAGATTTCCAGAGACCAGCAATATGTTTTCCCGGACCACCACCCGAAAATATTTGATGACGATACTATGAAGCTTCTCTTTGAGGTGAAGGACAGCCGCCATCACAGCCGGTACCGGGGCCAGCGAAAACATGTCAACCTCTTTTCCGGGTGTCTGTACTGCAAAGACTGCGGCATGAAACTGACCGCAATCAACCGCCCGAATCGTGGGAAATACTATGTGTGCGGCACTTATAACAAAAAGGGAAAGCAGTTTTGTGAACATGCCCATCTGGTGACAGAAGAAACCCTGACGGACGCTTTGGTTAAATATCTCACCCTTTGCCGTGACTCACTGACAGACATCCTACAGAATTTCGACCTGTCAAATTTAAAGGCTCCCACGTACTCCGCAGACGACAGCCTACAGAGATTGGAGAACGAGCTGGAAAGAATCAAGAAAGAGCTGAAAACCCTGATTGCCCAAAAGGTAAAGGAACTTACGGAAAATCCGGGGATGGCTGAAATTATCAATGAAACATTCGCTTCTCTACAGACTGAAAAAATGGAACGTATCTCTGCCATCGAAAAATCGCTGCAAGATTTGACGAAGGAACCTCATATTCCCACTGTAGCAATCAAGCCTCATCTGCAAACCGCACTGGATATTTTAAATGAAGTGCTGGAGCAAAAAAGTCTGACCCGGACGGACATTGAAGTTCTCGTTGAAAAAATCATTGTAGATAAAAACGGAAATGTTGACATCTATTTGAAACACGGTCTCGGCAATCTGGCGGCCTACGATTTCAAAGCCCACAAGGAGAATCTGAAGTTGACCATGATGATAGAGACAATCCGGCTTCTGAAAAAGGACGAAACGGGTTTTACCTCTGTAAAATTCCTGGCGGAAAGCCTGAAAGATATGGGTTATCCTATGCACAAGAAAAAGTTTGCCACCTACATGGGGCATTTGCTTGACCTGGGACTGGTGGAAAAGACAGGAATCTACCATTATCCATACAGAATCGTGGCTTCCAGGGAGAAATTGACGTGTGTGGAAAATATGTTCATCATGCTGGGGCAGACTGGCGGTATGCCGGAGATGGTATTTGAATATATCTTAAAGAAAAACAATATTGACCCGGCTGCCGATTTATCTATTGACCAGAGCATCGACTTTGGCTCTACCGCCGCAGCATTCTCTGGAGGCCAGGGAGACTTCACCGTAGAATTTGAGCCGCATGCCACTTCCCTGGAAGCCAAAGGAGACGGCTATGTCGTTGCCTCTCTCGGAGAAGACTCAGGTTATGTCCCTTATACTGCCTTTTCCGCCAAGAAAAGCTATATAGAAGCACATCCTGAGACCATCCAGGCATTTACTAACGCACTGCAAAAAGGCATGGATTATGTGCAAAGCCATTCGCCTGCCGAAATTGCCGCTGTCATACAGCCACAATTTGCAGAGACGGATTTAGACACCATTACCACCATTGTAGAAAGGTACGCTGCACAGGAAACATGGAAATCCGATTTGATTTTCGAAGAAAGCAGTTTTACCCTGCTACAGAATATTCTCGATGAAGCCGGGGAACTAGAGAAGCGGGTCCCCTATGAAGAACTGGTAGACACCACTTTTGCCGAAACGGCAGCAAAATAACACAATTCAGGATTCTCAATAAAACAGCCCGGAAGAGCTTACTGTTCCCGGGTTGTTTTTTCATGCGCCTTATCTTTTGAATCCTGGAAGCTGTCAATCATCTTCTCTATCAGGAGTTTTTTCACATATACATCAAAGCTGAGCATGCAGATAAAAGAAAACTTCTGCAAAAATTCCTGGCTGTCTGCGGGCGCCTCCTGGAACGTCTTTTCCGAAATCTGGAATTTCTCTATAATATCCTTTTTCATGGTTTCTGCCTGTTCCTGCTCTAAGCCGAAAACCGTCTCATAAATCTCCTCTAAGCCGAATCCCTCTTTCGTGTCAAAAAACTGCTCCGTAACCGGCTTTAACAGCTCCTGGATGTCATTGATGGATAGGATGCCTTTATAGTAATAAATGAAAATCAAAAGCATCACATGGTCTTTCGTATATTTCTTCTTTTTAGGCGGAGGCAGAAGATCATTTTTAGCATAATTATTAATCATTGTCTTCGTCAGGATCTTATCCTGTCCCGGATGCCTGGTCGAGCTTTTCAAATGCGACTCCATAAAAGTCGTCACCTGATCCATATATAAATCAATATTGGGAATATCCTTAGACTTGATGTAAGCAATCCTGTCAAGGCTTCCCAAGATACTATTGAGTAAGTCTTCCGTTTTAATCGTCATACAGCATGAACCCTTTCTACAAAATAACCAAAACCATTTATCTATGACATATTATATAGTTTTTATTACTACATGACAAGTCCTTTATGCTATTTTATGATTGATTTTTTCCCCTAAAAGTAGTATCCTATCTTTTAATATCAAGGCACAAGCGCCGCACCCCCAGAGCATGGCATGGGACACCGCCACAAAGAAAGACATGAATCATAGATGCTGAAAAAGGCATAGACCATAGATACTCAGAAAACATAGGTCATAGATACTGAGAAAGGCATAGGCCATAGATACTCAGAAAGGCATAGATCATAGATACAAAGAAAGGCATGGTTATTGGCATGAGCGAAACATTTCATATTGTAAGCGACGGCTCCTGCGATTTACCCGCAGAGCTTGTCCAGGAAAAGAATATCACAGTCGTACCGTTTTATGTCTCTTTTGACGATTCGCATTATTTAAAAGAAAACGTAGAGATCGGCATCCGGGACTTTTACCAGCAGATGGTGGATAGAAAAGGCGTGTTCCCCAAATCCTCTATGCCTTCCGTAAGCGATTTTGAGGATGCATTCCTGCCCTTCGCCCAAACTGCTACGCCCGTCATCTGCATTTGTATCACCACCAAATTCAGCGGCTCCATGCAATCGGCTCTAAACGCAAAAGCGAACATTTTGGAAAAGTACCCGCACGCTGAAATCACAGTCATTGATTCCACCATCAATACGGTTTTGCAGGGACAATTTGTTTTAGAGGCTGTCAAGTTAAGAGATCGCTGCTTTAACTACCAGGATGCCATCCACCGCCTGGAAGAAATCAAAAGCACCGGGAAAATCTTCTTCACAGTAGGGAACATGGAGTATTTAATGCACGGAGGCAGGATCGGAAAAGTTGCTGCCATTACCGGAAGCGTCCTCGACATCCGTCCATTGATCACACTAGAAAGGGGCGAGATCTTTCCTTCTGGTATGGACAGGGGCAGGAAGCGGACCACCCAGAAAGTCATAGATCTGCTGCTAGAACATCTGCGAAAAAGCAGCCTGGGAATCGAGCGTTACAGCCTGGCTGTCGGATATGGTTACGACAAGGAGGAAGGCCTTGCTTTCCGCGACCATGCGCTTGCAGCCTTACACGGACATGGATATGACATCACAGAAATTCCCGTATACCAGATAGGCGCGACCATCGGCGTGCATACAGGGCCATACCCGCTTGGCTTTGGCATCATCGAAACTGCTTAATCCTCCTTTACTTTCCCTGAATGCTATGGTATAGTTATCCTACACTATCTCTATAGCGTGTTAACGCATGAAAGCATTATCTCGAAAGGATTGCCTGCCTATATGAACAAAAAAATCAAAAGCGATGCCATCGACCATCTGTTTGAAGCTATCCTCTCTCTACAAAGCAAAGAGGAATGCTATGACTTTTTCGAAGATCTATGCACAGTGAACGAACTCCTCTCGCTTTCACAACGGTTCGAAGTTGCTTCTATGCTCAAAAACCACAAGACTTATCTGGAAATTGCGGAAAAAACCGGAGCCTCCACCGCGACCATCAGCCGCGTGAACCGTTCCCTCACTTATGGTAATGATGGCTATCAAATAGTTCTGGAACGATTGGGTAAATCGTTTTAAAAAATTTTTTTAAAAGTATCGAAAAGAATGCTTTACTTTTCCCTCTACTTATGCTATTCTATGGATGTTGCAGGACAACAGATTTATAGAATTATTGGAGGTATTATGATGAACAAAGGTACAGTGAAATGGTTTAACAACCAAAAGGGTTACGGCTTCATCTCTGATGAGCAGGGTAACGATGTTTTCGTTCATTACTCAGGACTTAATATGGAAGGCTTCAAGTCTCTTGAAGAAGGAGCTGCAGTTGAGTACGAAGTAGTAAATGGCGAAAAAGGACCTCAGGCAGTAAATGTAACAAAGTTATAATTTGACTGAGTCCGACAAAGATTAATCAGTATTACGATGTGCCTGTTCTTAAATATAAATGCTACATGATATGATACATTTTATTTAGAATTTGCAGTATTGTCATAACGGATTAAGATAAGATGAGGGTATCCCAAAAGTTATTTTCTAGCTTAAGTTGCGATTTAACTTATAGTCAATTCATAGCTTTTAGGACATCCTCTTTTGTTATCTTCCGGTAATGCCTCTTTTTTCTTTATCCAATATCTCCAATATAGGCCAGCACTTCATCTAACCGCATATCACCGCCGAACAGGTCTAATGCGCTCCCGATCGTCACATGGATGTTCCCATGCCCAAGTTCCTTTAACAAACGTAAATCTTCTAATGTATGGACACCGCCCGCGTAAGTGACCGGGATGCTATGCCAATCCCCCAGCATCCTTACAAGCTCCTCTTCTATGCCATTTGCTTTCCCTTCCACATCCACTGCATGGATCAGGAATTCATCACAATAAGAGGCAAGCTCATCCATCGTTTCCTTATTTAATGCCACTTCCGTATATTTCTGCCATCTGTCGGTAACAATGTAATAAACGCCATCTTTCTTTCGGCAGCTTAAATCTAAGACCAGGTTCTCCTTGCCCGTCTCTTTCATGATGCTTTCCAAATTTTGGTAATGAATCTGCCCGTCCCGGAAAACATAAGAAGTCACGATGACATGGGAGGCTCCGGCGTCCAGATAAGAGGCCGCGTTTTCAGGCGTAATGCCACCACCGGCTTGCAGCCCGCCCGGATATGCGGCAAGCGCCTCCATTGCCTGCCTCCTTGTCGCTTCATAATATTCACTTCCTGCATGGTTCAATAGAATAATATGTCCGTTTCTTATTTTTTTAGATTGATATAATCTGGCAAAAAATGCCGCATCCTGCTCGGCTACGAAGTTCTCTTTTGCTGCGTCTTTTGAATCTGTCAGGCTGCTGCCGACAATCTGTTTCACTTTTCCATTATGAATATCAATACAAGGCCGAAATTCCATTTTATTACTATGCTCCTTTGTATAAACTGCGAATATTTTATTTCCTATCTGACATAATAACATAGGAACAGGAAGTTGCACAATTTCTGTTTGATGATAAATTTTATAAATTTAGTAAAGGAGTGAAATCATGAGAAAAATGAAAACATTTCTATGCGCCTCTCTCATGGTCTTGACAATGTCCATGATGACCGCCTGCGGCAGCCGTGACAAGGATGCCAATAACAGCGCCAACGATTCCGCTACAGGCTCTACGACAAACGACAGCGCTAATACCAATGCAGGCAATACAGCCGGTACGGACAACAACACCTCTATGGGCAGCACCAACGGCACGAATAACACAACCGACAACACAGACACAGGCATCGGCAACAACGACAATGTCAATTCCGCTACAAGCGGAAGCAATAACACAAACGGCAACGACTCCGTATTAGGTGATGCCGGAAATGCAGTCGGCGACGCTTTAGATGATGCCGGCAACGCGATCGGAAATGTCGTAGATGACGTTGCTGACGGTGCAGGAAACATTGTAGATGATGTGACCAATAACGACAATAACAACAATACCGCCAACAACAATAACAATGACAATAATGGAACCGTGAATAACACGACACAAAGCGGCACAAGCTTAAACAGCACAAGCACAAGGAACCGTTCCACCACTAACGGGACAAACGGCTCCACCAGAACAGGCTCCACCTCTTCCAGGACTACTAGAAGCCGCTAATCATTTGCTATCGCAAATAGCAAAATCATAACAGAACAATAGCATGATAAGCAAAAAAGGCGAAACAGATTTACACCGTAAGTCTGTTTCACCTTTTGCTATTTTAAAACTTCTCAATAATCGTCCCGTTCCGGTATGCCTTCAAAAGCTCTTCTAACTGATGGATGCTATCCCGCAGTTCCGCGCCAATGTCCGTATCTGCAATCTTCTGGCGCATCGTGCTCGTCTCTAGGATAATGGAATCCGAGAAAATATCTGATTCATTGATGATCGCTGATTCAGCCGACTCAAACGGCTCATGAGCGACCAGCCTCATACCATATGAATTCGCCACCAGCGTATACCCGGCGATGCCTGTCTTGTCCTGATAAGCCTTGGAAAAACCGCCATCTATGATCAATAGCTTCCCGCCGCACTTAATCGGCGACTCTCCCTTTTTAAGCTCAACCGGGACATGGCCATTGACAATATGGGATTTACCGACATCTAAGCCAAATTCCGTCAGAATCTTATTAATAATGTCTTCCCTGTCAAGCAACCTATAATAGCTGTTCTTCGTCTCTGTATGCGTTTCCTTCTCTTCAATGAAGTAGCGTTCAAACGTCGCCATCTTGTCCTTCCCAAAGACCGGGGAGTTCGGCCCTGCCCAGATATACCAGATGATATCCTGCCCTTTTAGCTTTTCCTGTAAATTATTCTGCGCATAATAGCCTTTTCTCGCATATTGTTCCAATACGTCATACAGCGCCTTTCCACTGTATTCCTCTCCGTATATGGTGACTTTCTTGAAATTCCCTTCTTCGTCCATTGGCATACAGCCATGATAGAGCAGATTGGAATTATATACTTTATAGAGGCTTCCTTTGGAGAAAAGGAACCTGACATGTTCCTGCAATTTCTCACATCTGATAAAAGCATGCTGCAAACGCTCCATCATCTGTTCTTCTTCTTTCGATAGCTCATACGGGCGCTCCCTGTTAATCGTCGGGAAATCCGTATCCTTCATATGGTATTCCTTACCATCAATTGTAATCGTCTTCTTCTCATAATCAATATGCTCTAAGAGAAGCCTGCTGTCCATTGCAAATTCAGGGCGGCGCATAATGAGCTGCCCTTCTAATTTCAACTGGATGACCGCAATCGCTTTATGCATCTTCATATCCAGGCTCAGGTCTTTCGTATCGTACTCCGTATTATATTTAATCGTGAAAACGTCACAATCTGTATCTTTGTAGACATCCATGGCAAAGGTCGCAAGCGGGATTAAATTGATGCCGTATCCCTCTTCGAGCGTATCCAGGTTCCCGTATCTTGCCGCCATCCTGATGACATTAGCGATACAAGCCAGATGGCCGCTCGCCGCGCCCATCCACACAATATCATGGTTCCCCCACTGCACATCTACCGAATGGTATTGCCGCAACGTATCCATAATGACATGCGGCCCCGGCCCCCTGTCATAGATATCGCCCACGATATGCAGATGGTCGATGACAAGGCTCTGTATCAGGTTACAGAGCGCCGTAATGAATTCCGGTGCCCTCCCGATCCTGATGATCGTATGGACAATCTCGTTATAATATGCTTCCTTATCCTGGATTTCCGCCTTCTCGGTGATCAGTTCTTCAATAATATAAGAAAAATCCGCAGGAAGAGCCTTGCGCACTTTAGAGCGGGTATATTTGGAAGAAACCCGCTTCGTAATCTGGACGAGCCGGTGCAGCGTAATCTTATACCAGTCTTCTATGCTGCTCTCATCCTCTTCCTGCATCACAATCTCTAATTTTTCCGTCGGATAATAGATTAACGTGGCGAGGCTCTTTTTATCCTTATTGCTAAGCGTATTCCCAAATTCCTCATCAATTTTACGCCGTACCGAGCCGGAGCCATTCTTTAACACATGGTTAAACTGTTCATACTCCCCATGTATATCCGTCATAAAGTGTTCTGTCCCTTTGGGCAGATTTAAGATAGCCTGTAAATTAATAATCTCTGTCGATGCCGCCGCTATCGTCGGATACTGCTTCGCCAGGCTTTTTAAATATCGCTGCTCCAGTTCATCCATGTCTCTTCTTATCTCCCATCACTTTAATCCTTTTTCAGTCCGTCCTTCGCACTTGCTCCCACATATGCGCCAAGATGCGCCAAAACAAACTTAAGGCTAAAAATCAGAGATTTTTAGCCTATCACATCACTCATATCATACATCCCTGCCGGCTTTCCTGCCAAGAACTTCGCCGCCTGGATAGCTCCTTTTCCAAAGACTGCTCTGGAATATGCTCTATGGGAGAACGTCACCACTTCGTCCGTTCCCGCGAAAATCACGTCATGATCACCTACAATCGTACCGCCCCTGACCGCACTGATCCCGATTTCCTTCTGGCTCCTCTTCTCCCTCTTGCTGCTCCTGTCATAAACATAAGCATACGCATCATCCAGCTCTTCTTTGATCGAATCAGCAAGCGCGAGCGCTGTCCCGCTTGGCGCATCCACTTTCTGGTTATGGTGCTTTTCTACGATCTCGATATCAAAACCAGCAGGGGCAAGCGCTGCTGCCGCTTCCTTTAAAAGCTTTAGCAAAATATTGATGCCAAGCGACATATTCGCCGATTTTAGGACCGCCGTCTTTACCGAAGCTTCTTTTACTTTGGCAAGCTGTTCATCGGATAGCCCGGTGGAGCAAAGGACGCAGGGAAGCTTCTTATCGGCACAATAAGCAAGCAAAGCGTCTACTGCTGCCGCGGTGCTAAAATCAATGACAACATCCGCCCCGATATCACACTTCGTAATATCCGTGAACACAGGATATCCATTCCTGCCATCATCATAGGCGTCTATGCCCGCCACAATCTCTATTTCCTCATCAGCAGCTATCAGCCCGCTGATCATCTGTCCCATCTTCCCGTTACAGCCATGCATGATCACTTTTACCATTTCCATCTCCCTGCTCCTTTTCATCACGCTTATATGGACGCAATTTTAAAATGTCTCACATAAACTTACATAAACACACAGAAACCTTATATGACTTTATAAAATCCCATAATTTACCATGGCCGTACGCAGCCTTTCCACGTTCGCTTCTTCCATGTCACAAAGAGGCCGTCTTAGAGAACCGGCTTCCTTGCCCATCAGGTTCAAAGCAGTTTTAACCGGAATCGGGTTCACTTCACAGAACAGCGCTTCACACAGCTCTATGGCACGTAACTGCTCCTGGCAGCTTCCCGCTACGTCTCCTGCGAAGAACTTCGCGCAGATCTCATGCGTCTGCCTCGGCGCTACATTTGACAGAACCGAAATGACACCTTTGCCTCCTAAAGACAACACCGGCACAATATGGTCATCATTACCGGAATAAATATCGATCTTCCCTTTTGACAAAGAAGCCAGTTTCGCAATCTGGGCAATATTGCCGCTCGCCTCTTTAATCCCGACGATATTATGCACTTCACTACATAACCGGCACACTGTCTGAGGCAATATGTTACAGCCCGTTCTGCTCGGCACATTATATAAGATAATTGGCAGGCCCACGCTATCTGCTATTTGCTTGAAATGCTCAAACAGACCATTCTGTGTCGCTTTGTTGTAATAAGGCGTTACTAATAGAAGACCGTCCACGCCGAATTTCTCTGCTTCTTTGGAGAGATAAATCGCTGTCTGCGTACAGTTCGACCCCGTGCCTGCAACTACCGGAATCCTATGCCTTACTGTCTCCACACAGAATTTAATGACATCCAAATGCTCTTCATGCGTAAGCGTCGAGGATTCCCCGGTCGTACCGCATACGATGATCGCATCTGTCTCATTTTGAATCTGCTCTTCTAGTAATTCCGCAAACTTCTCATAGTTTACGCTTCCGTCCTCGTGAAATGGCGTAACGATCGCCACGCCTGCTCCTTCAAAAATTGCCATATCCATTCCTCCTGACGATACAAAAAGCTGACCGCAATGGGCCAGCTTCAATTTTCAAAACATTTGTTCTCAAAATATTCGGATAGCGCCCCATCGACTCGATGACAGTCATACAGTTCTTCACTGCATGCCCAAGGAAACACAAGCAGGTCGTCCTTCCTTTCGGCATCTTTTCCTTTCAAAATATTTCTTCTGCGCCTGCCGCATCCACATTCCTACTAATAAAAAACGCAACCTCTATCAACTAATTTATGTATTTATTTGAATCATCATAACACTATGATAACCTTCTGTCAACACATAGCGCTTCTATTTCTCTTTTTTTCGCTAAAATGTTACAGGTTCTGCGAACGTACCGTCTCTATCTTCATCACTTCATCCGCCAGCATACAGATCTCGTCATTGAGCGTCGCTCCGGTCATGATGATATCCATCCCTTCAGGTTTACATAACAGCAAATTCCTAAGTTCTGCAATCGAAATGATATCATTCCCTAACAGCTCTAGCACCTCATCCAAAATAAGCAGGCTGCATTCATCCGTATTCATGACTTTCTTCGCAAAATTCAGCCCGTTCTTAATATTATAGATTTCTTCTTCTTTCCTTTCCTTAGAAAGGTTCACGAAGTTTTCATCTGATTTTTCAAAACGGAAGATTTTGATCTCTGGCTCTAAGCGCCTCACAAATTCAGAATCAGAAAGCCCTCTCCCTTTTAGGAAACGGATAATCACAACATTCTCACCCTTACATGCTGTCCGTAACGCCCTGCCTAACGCCGCAGGAGACTTTCCATGGCCTTCGCCGCAATAGATATAAATCATGCCTTTTTCCATATTGCACCTCATCAATAACAGCATCTTAAAATCTGATGCTTATCATAGCACAATTACGACGGAAACGCAACTTATTTAGCCTTATTCTTCCTCTACAATTTCTAATTTGCTGACAGAGACCTCATATGCAGTCCGCCTCTCTAACTGGTCTTCCGAGATTTTCTTCATATATTCCCTGCTCTGGATCCTTCCCCAAATGGCGCACCTGCTGCCCACTTCGAAGGTGCTAGCGAACCTCGCGTTCCTTCCCCAGCAAATACAAGGTATGTAATCCGACTTGCCATACGGCCTGTTCACTGCAAGCAATAGATCCGCAATTTCCCGTCCAAGCGGTGTCTTACGGTAAATGGGAGCTTTACAAATATAGCCATCCAGGAAAATCTGGTTGGTCTTTGCACTTTCTTCTATATCATCCACGAACTCAATTTCCCTTGCAAATACAGAAAGCACCAGTTTGTTCTTTTTCTCCTCGTGCCTGTTATAAGAGCGGAATTGTCCGGTAATATTGACTTTCATGCCATTATAATCTTCACTGATGTCCAAAAGCCTCTCTGATACCATAACGGGAATGATATCTGTGGAATCGCTTAATCTGTCCACACTGATATCCACCATATAGAATCCTTCTCCAAAAATTTCGTGACTAAATGAGAAATCACCTACGATTTCCCCCATAATCGTCACCTGGTTGTTTTCAATTACCTTATCTGTCATGTTTTCTTCTCCCTTCTTTGTTAAAGAACCTTACTCTTTATGAATTTTTCCGGTATTGTATTATCAATATATGAAGGATTCCTGATATTAGAACTGTTAGGGGTCGCGCGCATCTACTTGCAACTTCCCCCATCTGGTGCTATACTAAGTTCCGCACAGACTCACAAACCGTATGAAAACGCAGTCAGGCGATAGTGGAACATCTGCTTCATGCCACGAGTCGGATCAAAATGAACAAATCGAGAGTCGGATGCGATGGCAACTGCACATTATACAATATAGACAAATCGTCGTAGGGTCGCTTTCGCTACATTGGCACTCATAGCGGCACATAAGACGCTACAATACAATGTCTAAGTGCCGACGGTGCCAAAGTTCCCTACTCGTGATCTTGTCTATATTGCACAATCAGGTTTTGAAAAACAGGAGTTTCGCAATCGCCTAAAATCACAGTGTAAGAAAGGAAGTTTACCAATATAATGAAAACAACACGTGAAGATGTCAGAAATATTGCAATTATTGCCCACGTAGACCATGGCAAAACAACGCTTGTCGATGAACTTTTAAAGCAAAGCGGCGTATTCCGTGAAAACCAGGAAGTCGCGGAACGTGTCATGGACTCTAATGATTTGGAACGGGAACGTGGGATTACGATTCTTTCTAAGAATACCGCCGTAATGTATAAAGACGTGAAAATCAATATTATTGATACACCCGGTCATGCAGACTTCGGCGGGGAAGTCGAACGCGTCCTGAAAATGGTCGATGGCGTCATATTGGTGGTAGATGCCTTTGAAGGCCCCATGCCCCAGACGAAATTCGTGCTCAAAAAGGCGCTGGATCTGGATCTGTCCGTCATCGTCTGCATCAACAAATGCGACAGGCCGGAAGCCAGGCCAATCCAGGTCGTAGACGAAGTTTTGGAATTATTAATGGACTTAGACGCCAATGACAAACAACTGGATTGTCCCTTTGTCTATGCTTCTGCCAAAACAGGCACGGCGACCACACAGATCACGGTAAAAGGCAAAGACATGACGCCTCTCTTTGATACGATCTTAGAGCATATCCCTGCGCCATGCGGAGACCCGCAAGCAGGTACGCAAGTATTGATCAGTACGATCGACTACAATGAATATGTCGGGCGCATCGGCGTCGGTAAAGTAGATAACGGCATGATCCGTGTCAATCAGGATGTCGTCATTGTCAATCACCACGAACCGGATAAAATGAAAAAAGTAAAAGTCAGCAAGCTCTACGAATATGACGGCCTCAACAAAGTGGATGTCAAAGAAGCCGGTATAGGCTCTATTGTCGCAATTTCCGGCATTACCGATATCCATATAGGAGATACCCTCTGCGCCCCGGAATCCCCTTCCCCGATTCCCTTCCAGAAGATTTCCGAGCCGACCATCGCCATGCATTTCATTGTCAACGATTCACCGCTCGCAGGGCAGGAAGGCAAATATGTCACCAGCCGCCATCTACGTGACAGGCTGTTCCGTGAACTGAATACCGACGTTTCCTTAAGGGTTGAGGAAACCGATACCACCGAAGCCTTCAAAGTTTCCGGCAGAGGCGAGCTACATCTCTCCGTCCTCATTGAGAACATGCGCAGAGAAGGCTATGAATTTGCGGTCAGCAAAGCCGAAGTCTTATACAAGACCGATGAAAACGGCAAAAAGACCGAACCGATGGAACTGGCCTATGTTGACGTGCCAGAAGAATTCTCAGGCACAGTCATCGAGAAACTAAGCCAGAGAAAAGGCGAACTGAAAAATATGGGACAGGCGTCCGGGGGATATACCCGCCTAGAGTTCTCCATCCCATCAAGAGGCCTGATCGGCTACCGGAACGAATTCATGACCGATACGAAAGGCAACGGCATCATGAATAGCATTTTCGACGGCTACGGCCCATATAAAGGGGATATCCAATACCGCAAGCAAGGCTCCCTAATCGCCTATGAAGCAGGCGAAGCCATCACCTATGGACTCTATAATGCACAGGAGCGCGGCACCCTCTTCATTGGCCCCGGCACCAAAGTATATTCCGGCATGATCGTGGGACAAAACGGACGCGGTGAAGACATTGAGCTAAATGTCTGCAAGAAGAAGCAGCTTACTAACACACGTTCTTCCAGCGCAGATGAAGCGCTGCGGCTGACACCGCCCAGAGTCTTAAGCCTAGAGCAGGCTTTGGAATTCATAGATACGGACGAGCTGCTAGAAGTGACGCCCAAAAGCCTTCGGATCCGTAAGAAAATCCTTGATCCGACACTGCGGAAACGGGCAGCAATTTCCGCAGCAGCAAAATCGGGATCATAAAACAGCGTAGATATACACACTCTATCACCGGATTAAATAGCACGTGCTATATTATATTCCTAACGCTACCATAGCAATCCTGAAATAAATCAACAGTGAAATCGCATCTACGATTGTTGTAATGAATGGACTCGCCATTACGGCTGGGTCCATTCCTATTTTCTTAGCGATCATCGGCAGCATGGAACCTACGATCTTCGCTACGATCACTGCCAGAAAAAGCGTCAGGCTCACCACGAGCGCTACTTGTATGCCGACCCTGTCCACGAGCAGCATTTTCACGATATTGCATGCCGCAAGCGTCAAGCCGCAGAGAAAAGCAGTTCTGATTTCTTTCCAGACCACTTTCATCCAATCCCCAAATTGGATTTCATCAAGCGATAGCCCACGGATAATAATAGCGCTTGCCTGTCCTCCTGCATTACCGCCGGTATCCATTAGCATCGGGATAAACGCGGTCAATACCACATAACGGCTTAGCGCGTCTTCAAAAGAAGCTATGATTTTCCCGGTGAACGTTGCGGAAATCATCAACAGCAACAGCCACGGAATCCGTTTCCGCCAAGATTCAATAACAGTTGTTTTCATATATGGCTTGTCAGACGGCACGATAGCCGCCATCTTCTCGATATCTTCCGTCGTCTCTTCTTCAAGAATATCCACAACATCATCTACCGTGATGATGCCGACCAGTCTTTCTTCATTATCTACGACCGGCATGGAAGTAAAGTCATACTTTTTAAACTGTCTTGCTACTTCTTCCTGATCCATCATCGTATGCAGGGAAATAATCTTCTCATGCATAATATCCCCGATTACGGCATCCGGCGGGCTAAGCAGCAGATACCTAAGCGCCACGGTCCCGACTAACGTCCTTCTCTGGTCAAGCACATAACAAATATTGATCGTCTCACTGTCCACCCCGACTTTACGGATCCTGGCAATCGCCTCCTCCACAGTCAGGTTTTCTTTCAGATCCACATATTCCACGGTCATGATGCTGCCCGCGGAGTCTTCCGGATACTGGAGCAGATGGTTAATGTCCCTCCTCGTCTCCGGGCTCGCATGCGCAAGCAGCTTCTTGACTACATTAGAGGGCATCTCTTCTAGAAGGTCCGTCGCATCGTCCGCCATCAGATTATCAATGATGCCCGCTGCGTCACGTTCGGAAAGCGAAGTGATGATATATTGTTCTGTTTCGATTTCCAGATAAGAGAACACATCCGCCGCCATATTTTTGGGCAGGATGCGGAACAATTTCAGCAAATCGTCCTGCTCCATCTCTTCCATATAGGCAGCAATATCCGCAACATTATAGTCTGCAATGATCTGGCGCAGCTTGACATACTGTCCTGCGCTTAACATTTCCAGAATTTCGTCCATCACTTTCCCATCTCCTAGTATAATAATGATGTAGTCAATAAGACTACTTGGTTAACAAGTTTCTAT
>CAJTSL010000070.1 GCA_910578845.1 uncultured Lachnospiraceae bacterium | reverse complement strand
CTTAAATATATGATTTCAGAAAGGACAGAATTAATATGGTATTAGGAGAACGGATAAAGAGAATACGCACGTTCCGGGGCTTGACACAGCGTGAATTAGGCTTGAAATTGGGGTATGAAGAACGCAATGCCGATGTTCGTATCGCACAGTATGAATCCGGCTATCGTGTTCCCAAAAACAACACTTTAATGGAAATGGCAAAGATACTGAATGTCAATTATATCCATTTTATAGGTGTTACCCCCGGTTGCGCCGAAGATATTATGCTCACATTCCTTTGGCTTGATGAAGATGACCGTAGCACGATCCATTTATTTCAGCTTGTCCGCAATCCCGGCAAATGCAACGCTTCTGATGATAAATCGGTACGTTACTATGACAATGACGACTGGCCTGCCCATGCCCCGGTAGGTATGTGGCTAGAGTATGGGTTAGTCAATGATTTCATGCGGGAGTGGTGTTTGCGGAAAGAGCAATTGAAGAATGGGGAGATTTCCGAGGACGAGTATTTTGAGTGGAAAATCAACTGGCCTGCTACAAGCAGTAGCGTTGATGAAAAGGGAAACGATAAGAAAAATAATAGCCACAAATGGAGAAAGTCATGATCAAAAAACTCACATCTAAAATATTAGCATTATTTAAAAAAGCACCTATATATGAATTGAAAGATGTTTTTACTCCAACATCTTCTGCAAATATATCATATATTTCAAGGACTTCTGTTGAAAAAAAACTGAAAAAGGCTTTAGATATACCCGGAAAGCAAATTGTAATATATGGACATTCTGGCAGCGGCAAAACAACCATATTAAACCATATTGTTAAAGAACAATGTTTAAAAACAATAACTTCAAGATGTACAAACAACTCTACTATTGACACAATAATATTAGATGCTTTTGATGCACTTAATCAATATTATACTGAAAGCACAAATATATCACGCAAAGAATCACTCACCGGTTCAATCACTTCTGAATATTTAGGAATCAAAAGTTCTATTTCTGGAACACTTGAAAATAATGTTGGAGAAATACAAAAAAGAGTTTTACCTCCACAATTAACTATACAACGCCTATGTGATTTCATTGGTTCTACAAAAGCATTATGGATCATTGAAGATTTTCACAAAATACCAGAAAATGAAAAAAGTAAGATTTCACAAATGATGAAACTGTTTATGGATAAAGCTGTTGATTATCCAAATTCCAAAATCATTGTTTTGGGTGCTGCGAATAACGGTTACGAAGTTGTTCAACATGATACTGAACTAAATAATAGGGTATCAGAAATTGAAGTTCCGCTATTGACCACTACCGAAATAGTAAGAATTGTAGAAAAGGGGGCTACTGCCTTAAATATCAGTATTTCAACTGAAACTGCAACCAAAATTGCAAAATATGCTAATTGTCTAGCGACCATAGCCCACCAATTAGCCTACAATCTATGTTTTAACAATAACATAAGCAAAACTCAACGAAAATTAGCCATTATACCTAATAGTGAATTAGACCAAGCTGTAAAAGATTTTACTAGTGAGAAACAAGATACTTATAAAAAATTATATATGAAAATCACCCAACAGCGAGAAGGTAAATATCAAAATGTTTCAATTATCTTATCCACACTTTGTGAAATGGACGATAACGTAACACAGCACGCACTATTAACTAAAATACAAGAAAACTTCCCTTCATATCCACCAAGTAATTTAAGTACATATTTAAAACAACTATATTCACCAGAGCGTGAAGAAGTATTAAGAAATAATGCTGGACGCATAAGCTTTTCAGAACCATTTTTTAAGTCCTATATAAGAATGTTAAATGTTCAGCAACCATAAAATAGGTATCAAAAAGGTATCACGCCCCACATCAAAAGCCGGAAAGTCCGCTGTTTATGCGGCTTCCCGGCTCTCTGTTTACTATTCGAACTCTTCCCGAAGAATTTATCGGTGATTCACAAATGCTGATATTTCCTACATTTCGGGCACATCCATTTCGTAAAATGTTGCTCTTTTCGCATCGTTTCAAAAACTTTTAGTAGCAAATTAGTAGCAGTAATTGCAACCTATATATTATTCATCGGCTTGATATAATCTACTTTTACTTTACTCAAAACGTAATAATCACATGTGGCTTGCGGGTTATCACACCTGCTGCCATACCAGCTGCGAAAGGAGCAACACTATGAGCAATAAACTAAAAATCCAACCATTAGTTTCAGAATCACCGATGCTGAACGCAAACAAATCGAGGCACGCATTCTTGCCAGTGGAATGATGAAAAAAGATTACTTTGTCCGTTCCTGCATTTACAACCGCATCTGCGTTGTTGGCAAGAAAGAAACCATATATCCATTGCTACAAACTGTCAACGCACTGTACCTACAATTACTTAAAATGCAAAAAGAATTTACCACAAACGATGTTACTCTTGATACGCTTCCTTCTTTGGAATCCATTAAGGAATTACAGACTGAATACACCAATATGCTGACAGCTATTATTGACCTGCTGGATGGTGCAAAGTATCTGTGGGAAGGAGACCAGCATGAATAACAATCTTACTTTTCAGTTTGGTATGTACGAACCTGCAACCGATTCCATCATTGTGAACACTGGCGAAAATTACATTCTTGTTATCCGTTGTAAAGAATGTAATTCCTCTGTTATCTTCGATAATCCCAGTGATGTAGTCTATCTGTACCATTTAGCAGAAGAAACACCGCTTTTATACGCAAAGCTTGCATTGAAAGCAAATGGCTTACAAGATTATGTGAATGCCATGAATGAATTTAATTAACAGCCTGTTTCCTATCTCCATCATTTTTCTTATGATGGAGATAGGCCTCTTAATCCATTCTTATGACATTCATTTGCACTATTCTCTTAAAAATATTTTATTTTTTATATACCTTACTTTTTGTTTTTCCTGTGCCTTTAAGGATATTCAGCTTTTCAGCCTTCAACAACAAACGGCTTGCCGTCTTTATTTCAACTTCCAGCAATTTTGCCGCAGCAGCACTATTTATTTCTTTATTTGTTTCCAGATAAATCAAAATAATCTGCATTCTTGCTCTTTCCAATTCGGACATTGATTCGGACATTGATTCGGACATTGATTCGGACATTGATTCGGACATTTTCTCTTTTCTTTCAAAACCGTCTCTTATGCGAATAATCGCATTCAAATAGGTTCTTTCCTCATCCATATCAAACACAGGCTCCGGTGAACCATTTTGTTTCAGTTCTCTTAATATCTTAGGAATACCCGTTCCCTTTTTTTCAGATAAGTCAATCTCCTTAAACAATTCTCCAATTCTTCTGTTACGATATTTCCTTCCTTTCACTTTTCCTGATACAAAACGTTCAAGATTAATCCATTTCGCAAGTCCGGGATAATTGAGTATCTGAATGCTATCCACATATATACGGATTTCCACTGGCTCCGGCTCACGATACGATTTGTGAAATACTGCATTTACCAATATTTCTTCCAATGCATTATATGGATAATTAAAATATCGTTCTGCTTCTGCCTGACCCTGAACCTTTACAACTTTTTGCTCAATCACAGTTGTCTTTATATAATTCAAAGCATCCTGAACCTGTCTCCATATTGGTCCTGTAAATATTTTTTCCGTAAAATCATCCGATGCCTCGGCTTCTTCTGAATGAAATCTAATCAGCTCAATATATGCCCCCGGAATCAGCTTCTCCGGATGTTCCGCAAACATCAATACACCGATATTTCTGATATCTAATTCCGTATCTGTCTCATTTGCAACTTCCTGTGCAAGCAGCAGTTCCTCTAATGAACTGCTATTCAGTTCCATCACCAGACTACTATTGCTCTTCCTGATAAAGTCTTCAAGATATCCTCTCATGATATCATTAATTTTTGCCTTTCTATTGACACGGTCATCAAATGGCACGGAATTAAATTTATCAAACAACTCAGATATTTCGTCCTGTTTCGCATCTGTAGTAAGCGATGCCGGTCTAATCCAATATTTCAAACTTTTGTCAGCTTTTTCACCATTTTCCACATACACTGATTTCGGTGCCTGATAAGGACCGCTATCACCTGCCGAACACCATAGATATATCAAATAAATTCCTTCATTCTTATAATCAACCACTTCCATTCTTGGAATGTACCTTGGAATAATCTGATTACAGTACTGAAATATTTCCTGCTGTATGGAATCTAACTTTTCCTTCGGAACACCTTCTAACGGAAATACCGGCATACCATTACTCTCTTTTACTCCTATGACGATATATCCGCCATTAGTATTATCATAGTCATTTGCAAACGCACAAATAGAATGAATAATATCATTTGGATTCCATCCTGTTTTATACTCTACACGGTCATGTTCAACAACACGTCCTTCTAACAAAGTTTCTATCTTTAATGGTATCATTCAGATGCCTCTCTTTCTGGTATGAATATTTCTTACTGCTTTATATAAAATTTTATCTCTTTAAAACATATATTCAACCATTCATTTTAGAAAAATTCCTCTTGGAACAAATCATTATCATCCAGCTCCAAATCCGTATTAACTACAAGATTATCAATATATTCTTCAAATGAATCTGTTACAAATGTCTCCCATAAACCATATGCTTTCATTTTTTCTGCAATCTTGGTCACTGGTACTCTGGTGGAAAAAGTGTCATTAAACAACGACGCCAAATTTTGTATTGTCATTCTTCCATTTTTCTCTACTAGCCACTTGCATATTAATCCAAAACTGAGTTTGCTATATTCTTTCTTTACACAAAATAATTCCGCCTGCCACCTGCAAAGAAGCTATCGCATCTTGCTGCCTAAATATATAGGTACACATCCACTCATTATTCTGTAACTTTGCCGAGCAATCTAACTTACATATATCATTCTACAAGCTGTGTGCATTATAATACTTTTCTTCATTTTCCTTTTTCACCTTTTCAAAATCAATGCTACCGCTTCTTTTAAACCATCACTAAATTCTTCCAGATCATCCATCGAAATAACCCTATCATTAATTAATCCGGCAATATCCCAAAACATACCAGATTTTCTTAACTCAATACAAACACCCGGCGTTTTCCTGTCTCTCCTAATCCGTTTTTCCATCTCCCAAAACTTAGTGGATGCAGGCAAGTCGCTGCACAAATAATCCGCATATTCTTTGACCAGCTTCTCCATGTAATGTTCCTGCCAATCGCCAATTTTCTTCCGATATAATTTCCAGTCCCTTTTTGAAGGCTCGATCATTTTTCATTTCCTCCATATAAGCATTAAAGACAACAATATATATGCCTATCGCAAACAAATTTTTGCCTTATACATAACGATTGGCGTATTCCATATCATTCCCTACTTTATTCAATCCTTATATACCTTCTGTTTTTAATAGCTGCTGTGCAGATTAATCTGCACATTGCCACCATGTTCATTAGGATTTGCTACCACCTTTCCAAATAATATCGGTTTAACCAAAAGGAATTTTGTCAATAATATTTCTTACAATCTGCTTCGCTAATTTCTCTATTTTATGATTTGGCACTTCACTATTATAATATACCCTAGAAACAACTTTAAATGGTATAGGGGTTTTGCATCCTTCTGCTTTCATTTCTCTTTGAATAAGATACTCAAGCGCCTCTCTTTTTCTACAGTAAACATCGTTGAAAACATAGTATTCGGATAAGTCTATTGCCAATACACTAACCTCTTCAAATTCATATATTCCACTTTTCCACATGATTTCAGTCAATGTCCCTCCTGTCATATGTTGGAAAAACCGTCCTAAAACTCCATTTTTTGACATGTTTGCCCGACATATACCATTGGTTCTGGTTTCATAATAGATATAATGTATATTTGCGGTTTTCTAACTACTACTCCAGACGAGTTTATATCAATCGAATTCAGGATCATCTAACCTTACCTCAATAAATCTACTTAGCTGCAATGATGCAGAAGAACGCAATTTGTCAAAGATTTTAACCAAAAGTCTGTCAGTTGCATTTATGGATACTTCTGCCATAGACAAATTTAAAAACAGCGCATCTAAAATTACAAGCGCATCCTCTCCTGCCTCTAATTCCTTATATATGTATTGATAAAACGGATGCGAGCGTGATATATATACAACAACATCAGAACCATTTTTTCCACCAATGCCCGGTTTCCACAACATATCATTTTCTAATTGTTCTACAATATTAGACACCTCTGGCTTCCCGGTCATGCAGAATAGTCTTTACAATCCCTTCCGCAGAAATCTCCAAAGAGGTCAGGAAAGGGACATCCCGATACTGTGCTAAAGCTTTGGCGGTTACGCTTCCGATACAGACGCAGCAAGTCTCTTCAGGAATGGCACCGAACTGTTCATAGAAGGCCTTTATGCCTCCTGCGCTGGAAAAGGTGAGATAATCCAGTTTCGGGAGAGAGGCAGCGCAGGGCTTACTTTCCAAATCATAAATAGGAATATCTTCTACAGCGAAACCAGCCGCTTGCAATATTTCTGGCAGAGTAGGGGTGGCAAGAGCGGAGCGGAGCAAAATAATCTGCTCTTCTGGTCTTGCAGCCGTGATAATAGCAGCCGCCAGATTCTCGCTGGTATAAATATCCGGGCACAAATCAGCGCTGATCCCGTAGCGAGAAAGAGCTTCGCCGGTAGCCGGCCCGATGACTGCAAATTTCACTCCTTGAAGGAAAATTTCCTTTTGGGCAAGAAAATCCATATCTTTTCCCGCCCTCTGCCGGAAAAAGGCCTTCACTCCGTTGGCGCTGGTAAACACGAGCCAGCAGGAATTATTCTCTCCATTTTCCCAAATATGCCAGTCATATGTTATAGGCAGTTCCTTTATTGCAGAGCGCATCACCCATTCTGTTTCCGCGCCAAGAGCCTGTAGCGCAAGCATCTGTTTTTCTGCAATTTCCTGTGTGCCTGTAATGCCAACCCGGATGCCATGTAAAAGTTTCTTAGACTTGTCTATGTCAGTGGTCAAATCAATAGCCGCCACGCCACCCACCAGGATAATGGCAGGTGCGGATACCCCCACATTTTCTGTTTCCTGTACGAGACGGGATAATGATGCACGAACCTGAACGGGATTTGGGGCATTGCCACCGGAAATGACTGCCGCAGGCGTGTTGGGATCCTTACCGGCTGCAATGAGTCTGTCAGTAATTGCACTTAGCCGTGTTAATCCCATCAGGAAGATGAGCGTACCTGAGAGCTTTGCTAATGCGTCAAAATCTTCGGGCAGACCCTCCTTCGTATCTGCGGTGTGAGCGGTAACGATATGCACGCTATGGCTTATCCCCCGATGGGTTACCGGAATGCCTGCCTCCGCTGCAATGCCTATTGGAGAAGGAATCCCTGGAACTTCTTGCGCGAAAATCCCAGCGGCTTTTAACGCCATCATCTCTTCGCCTCCCCGGCCAAAGAGATAAGGGTCGCCCCCTTTCAATCTCACTACGTTAAGGCCCGAACGTGCCAGCGTAATCAGCATCTGATTAATTTCATCCTGAGATGCGGCATGCACGCCGTTTCGTTTCCCCACATAGATTCTTTCTGCGGATTCCGGAGCAGCGTCCAGAAGCGTATTGTCAATCAGGTCATCGTACACTACAACCTGACAGTCCCTAAGCAGTCGCAATCCACGCATCGTAATCAAATCTGACTTGCCACATCCGGCGCCTATCAAGGCAACGCTGCCTGGCGCTTTGTAGGCAATTGATTTATCCTTCGCTATGCTGTCTGACGGCATACCGATAAGATACTGTTCTGTCTCTGCCTGCGTCAGCGGCGCTCCCTTCGCCATTCCGGCGTCAAATAGCTTCCGAAACACCACGCCCCGCTTGCGCTGGTCTGTTATGGCAGCTTTCACTAGCGGGCGCAAGGATTCCAGCCACGTAAGAAGTCCGTCTAATCCTTCCGGGAGCAGCTCCTGCATCCGCTCTTTGAAATAAGCTGCCGCAGTGGGGCTTGCTCCTCCGGTAGAGATTCCCGCTGAAAAAGAACCCTCCTGCACCAGAGCCGGGAACAGAAAACTGCATAAAGCCGGGTCATCCGCTACGTTAACCGGAATATGGCGTTTATGGCAGAGAAGGGAAATTTGCCGGTTTGTCTCTTGGCTGTCCGTGGCAGCGACCACCAATGCCGGGCGTGGATGCAAGTCAGAAGCTACAAAGCTTCTGCGTTTTAACCGTATGCCAGGAAATGTAGCGATACCGTGCAGAATATCCGGCGCCACCACTATCGGTCTTATGCCATAGGGCGATAATTTCCTGAGCTTGCGCAGCGCGACCGTTCCGCCGCCCACAATTAGCACTGGTTTATCTTTTAAATTAACGAACATGGGGAAATAGGGCATTTCCTTCCTCCTTTGGGGTACAGTAATATTGTATGCCATGGGGCGTATCCATGCGGTGTATGCTTACGCCAAATACCTGCTCGATGATGCCTTTCTGATATATGGAATCTGGCGTATCGAAGCAAAGCAGCTTGCCTTCCTGGAATACGCCGATGTAGTCTCCCTCTCGTAGCGCAAGTGAGATATCGTGTAGAATTAAAACCACTGCTTTTCCTTCCAGGGCAAGGGATCTGGCGGTCTGCATCAGCTTGAACTGATGGCTGATATCCAGATAAGTGGTAGGCTCGTCCATGAAAACGGCCTGGGTGTCCTGCGCTAACGCCATTGCCAGATAGACGCCCTGACGTTGTCCGCCGCTGAGTTGGGTGACATTGGTATTCTCATATGGAAGGCTGCCTGTGGTTTTCATAGCCTGTCGGGCAGTTTCGTAGTCTTCTTTGCTGTAGTATCTGGGATAGGATAGATAGGGAAACCGTCCGTGAAGCACCATTTGTAATGCCCGGATGGAGGGTGTGTTCCGGCTCTGGGTCAGAAACGCTGCTTTCTTGGCGATCTGCTTACGTTTCAACAGGCGGATATTGATTCCTTCGTACATAACTTCACCTTCCATGGCAGGCAAAAGGCCCAGCGCTGCTTTTAACAGGGTGGACTTCCCGCTGCCATTGGGGCCTACCAGGACTGTTACTTTTCCCGGTTCAAACTCCATGGTAACTTTTTCTATTACAGGTTTCCCGGAATATCCGGCGGAAAGATTCCTTAACTGTATCATGCGCGGACTCCTTTCTGGCGAAGCAACAGCCATAGAAAAAAGGGCGCTCCTGCAAAAGCTAAGATAATGCCGACCGGAAGTTCGAACGGGGAAAACAATACTCTTGCCAGCACATCGCATATTGTCACAAAAAAAGCGCCTCCTAACGCCGAGGCCACTGTCAGGCCGAGGCTGCCCTCCCCCAGCAGGCGCCGCATGGTGTTAGGAACGATTAGTCCTACAAAGCCTATTAGTCCGCAAAAGCTCACTGCCGCTCCTGCCAGCACTGCCGCTAGGAATAACAATATAAAACGTACCGCTCCTACAGAAAGTCCAAGGCTGCGTGCGGTATCGCTGCCTAGTCCAAGGATGTCCATCAGCCGGGCAAGGGAAACTACCGCGCCCAGGCAGACGAGAATCAAACTGCCGGCCGGGATAAGCTGAGCTATAGTGACACCCGTAAAACCACCCACGCGAAAATCTGTGACACCATCTAAGGCATCTGGCACTAACGTAACCACTGCGTCAATGCCTGCGCCGAACAAAGCTGAAATGGCAACTCCGGCAAGAACAACGGTTATCCGGGATGCGCCGGTATGCCAGGAGAGTCCCGTTACCAGAAGAATTGCGATAAGCGCGCCGCAAAGAGCTACAAGAGGCGCATATTGCTGGGCAGCAGGCACTGCCGCACAACTAATCGCCACAGCGAATCCGGCGCCGGAATTAACTCCGATTACGCCAGGTGAGGCCAGTGGGTTATGCAACACAGTTTGAATCACCGTACCGGCAACCGCCAGTGCAGCGCCCGCCAAAAGAGCCGCACAGGTGCGGGGCAGCCGACTGTAGAAGACAATCCGGGCAGCAGTTGAAGAAGTATCTTTCCCGATCAGTACGTCGAACACCTGAACGGGAGAAAGCGCAACCGAGCCTGTCCATAGGCTAAGTACGATTGCAGCCACAACAAAAAGAAACAGTACAGCCCAGAAAACAATTCTATTGTGCCGGGTAGAGAATATCCGCCAGCTTAGCATAAGCTTCCCCCCATCGTTCATTTGGTTTCAGGTTGTATAGATTAGGATCCATTACGTAATAGTTCCCTTCTTGCACAGCTCTTAGCGTATTCCAAGCCGGATTTTTGAGGAGTGTGGTTTCCAGTATCTTTTGTGCGTCGGAAGGATCTGCGCTCTGTAGTACTACGAAGATGTAATCTGGATCGTTTTGCAATATGGCTTCGATACTGAGCTGTTCTAAAAGGCTGTTTTCTTTGTCTGCGATATTTACACAGCCTAGATTAGCCAGCATCTCTCCCAGCACGCTTCCTTCGCTGCCTTTCACTTTACAGTTGCTTCCCGTGGCACGGATATAGAGGATTTTCGGCTGTGAACCGTCCGCCCGTCCTAGAGCTTCTTCTACCTGCGTTTCGACATTACTGCCATAGGTTTGATAATTTTCAGGAAAACCAGTGATTTCTGTGCAGACTTTCAGCATCCGCAGATAATCTTCGAAGGTATCAACTTGAAAATAGGCTACAGTAAGCCCCATTTTGTCGAAGGTAGATTCTAATTCCCTGTTCCGGTCTGTACCACAGCTTGCAAGGACAAAATCAGGATTGCAGGCGATCAGCGCTTCCAGATCTAACTCTTTTGTAGCTCCTAAATTGACAACGTCTTCCCGCAAGGGCAAATCAAAATAAGTCCAGGTGGCATTAGTCGTCGCCACGATCTGCTCCGTTCCTCCGGCAAGATGCCATATATCCGCAAAACTGGCGATCAGACATGCCACTCGCTTGGGACTGTCCACTGTAACCTGACGTCCCAGGTCATCCGTAAAGGTCACGGCTGTTCCTGTATCCGTTGTTCCTGTTTCCGAAGCCGATATTGTTATTTCTGGCACTAGTTCTGACGTTTCCGGATCTGACGGCATAGATGTGCCGCTACAGGCGGTGAGAAGCAGAATAATGGGGAGTATAGCAAAACAGGTAGTTTTTAAGAAAATCAATTTTTTCACAGGTTATTTCCTTTCCGGCTCATTGCTCGCACGCTTGGCGCTGGCCTCGCTGTCGCGGCATTCGCCAGATGAGAATGCAAGCCTTTTCGCCCGGCTCATTGCTCGCACGCTTGGCGCTGGCCTCGCTGTCGCGGTATTCGCCAGATGAGAATGCAAGCCTTCTCGCCTGGCTCATTGCTCGCGCAAAAAAGGGACAATGTGGTGAGAGGCACATTATCCCTTGGAAATTTTAGGGGATACCTGTTAGCAGGTTGCACCGCCTTTTACGGTTTTGCGCAGAATGGCATCCTTGTCAATGGTATCGGAAAGCAGTTTTTCATTTACATAATCAAATCCCAGCCGACTGACGGTATCGGCGAAGCGTTCGCCGGAAATCCCTTCGTCGCGGAATAGGAGAATCGCTCTCTCCACTACCTCTAATACTTCTTCTTCACTGCCAAAAATTTTGGTCAGCGGTATTCCATGGGCAACCTTCTTGCCCCAGCGGCCGCCGATGTATATTTTGAATCCTTCTTTGTATTCTTCTAGTACGCCGAAAGGACATTTTCCTTTACAACGCCCGCAGTTATTGCAACTATTGGCATCAATATTCAATTTGCCGTCGGTTACTTTGGCAACTTTAACAGGGCAATTTTCCTCGACCTGACATTTCTTGCAGCCGCGGCATTTAGAAAAGTCTGCCATGGGAACGCGTTGCCCTACAATGCCTAAATCATTTAAATCAGGTTTCACACAGTTGTTGGGACAACCGCCTACGGCAATTTTGAATTTATGAGGCAGCGTCACGTCATGATATCCTACATAGAACCGCTCATGTAGTTTTTCAGACAAGCCGTAAGTATCGGCGAGGCCATACTGGCAGGTAGTGCCTTTGCAAGAAACAACCGGGCGTACCAGCGATCCGGTTCCGCCTGTAGATAGGCCGTGTTCCCCAAGGAAATCAATTAGCGGCTGGATATTCTCGTATTTAACGCCCTGTATTTCCAGAGTCAGGCGCGTCGTCATGGTAACCGCGCCTGAACCAAAGCGCTCAGAGGCTTCTGCGATTACTCGGTGTTCTTCGGATGTAATCTTACCGTTGCGGGTGATGACGCGGACATTGAAAACATCTGTATAGCGTTTATCCTGTAGACAGCCTAACCCCTTAACGCGCTTGATCTCTGCGGCAGGCAGCACGCCCCCTGCGAACTCGACTTTCACATTGTTGATAGAAGCACCGCCTTCGAGAACCCGGGTGTTGGTATAGCCAAGTGCCTTTAACCGGTTTTGTAAGAAGTAGCCGCGTTTTCCTCTGGCGCATACAAGCAGCAGCTTCTCTTCTAGTCCCATGCCATCTATCGGTGCGGTAACTTTACTTAAGTTCACCCATTCTGCACCGGGAATGGTGGCTGTAGGATGTGCGTCGATGACCCGGTACCCTTTCGCTTTTCCGTTTGTGTACTCGGCAGGCGTAAAAGTCTCAAATGCGCCCATGAGCTTATTCTCCAATATGTAGCATGCCTGCACAAAGGGATGGATCGCCGTGGAGAACGGAGGCGCATAGGAGAAGTCCATAGTATCAAAATCCTCCACTGCCGCGCCCATGGCAATCCCGGTAACGGCAATATCTACCATTTTATCCACTGCACCTGCGCCCAAAACCTGAATTCCCAATAATTTATGGGTATTCCGGTCAGCAACCAGTTTGGTGACAAAGGAGGATGCATCAGGATAATAATGTGCTTTGTCATCAGTGACGCAGGTAATGGTAACCACGTCATAGCCTGCATCTTTAGCCTGTTCCTCGGTCAGACCGGTGCGGCCTGCATTCAAATCTCCAGCCAGTTTCACAACACCAGTGCCCAGACAGCCTTGGTATACTGCCGTATCTCCCGTTAGGTTCCTGGCAAGGCAGCGACCGGTAATATTGGCGGTAGAGCCCATGGCGGACCACTGTCCTTTTTGGGTAATGCGGTTAAAAACTTGTGCGCAGTCGCCCACAGCGTATATATCATCTAAATTTGTCTTCTGTCGGTTGTCTACTACAATGGTACCCCGGTTCATTTCAATGCCCGACGACGAGAGGAAAGCAGTAGCGGGACGGACGCCGATAGCAAGTACTACAAGCTCCCCGTTAAAATTCCCTACACTGGTGCGGATACCGATGGCCTTCTCATCGCCCAGGATCTCTTCCAAGGCTGCTCCGGTGACAATGCGGATGCCCTTGTTCTGTAATTGGCGGCGGATATAAGCAGCCATCTCTGTATCAAACAGATTTGGCATTACCTGATTTGCCATATCCACAACGGTAACCTGTAATCCTTTTGCCAGTAGGTTTTCCGCAATCTCCAAACCGATGAATCCGCCTCCTACTACGACAGCGCTGCGGCAGTGATTGTTTTCCACATATGCCCGGAGGCCAATGGCGTCGTCAGGCGTACGCATGGTGAACACACCGGGCAGGTCTTTACCGGTAACATCGGGAACAAAAGGAACTGCACCTGTGGCAATGACCAGCTTGTCATAAGAAACGGTTTGGCCGTTTGTAAAGCTGACTGTTTTCGCCGCCGCGTCTAAGCTTACGGCCTCCATTTCGGTCCTGACTTCCACACCGGTGAGCCCGGCGTATTTTTCGGGTGTATTAACGATTAATTCTTCACGGTTTTCGATACTGCCTCCTACATAATAGGGCAGTCCGCATCCGGCGTAGGAAATGTCTTTTCCTTTGGTATAAACCGTGACCTTTGCACTGCGGTCCTGCCGCATCAGTTTTGCGGCAGTTTTCGTGCCGGCAGCAACGCCTCCGATAACGACGATATTCATAGACTTTTCTCCTTTACATTTTCTCATAAGACACAGGTTGTTGAATCTGCGTCTATTATAGCATACAATCCGTATGGAAGGGTTATTTTTTTGTTGGTGACATTGTAAAATAACAAGGAAGAAAAAAACAATCTACCATATAAATATTCCGGGAAGAAAAAACGTATAATGAATTTTAGATTGAAAAAGCGCATGAGCAATGCTACACTGAAAATAAATAAAAGCGTGACGCTATAAAAAGGAGAGAGGAACGATGGGCAAAATTAAATTTGATTATTCCAAAGCAGCTTGTTTCATTTCGGAAGATGAAGTGAAATCCATGAAGCATCTGGCTTTGGATGCAAAAGAAGTACTTGTGAGCAAGACCGGGGCTGGAAATGACTTTCTAGGATGGATTGACCTTCCAGTCAATTATGATCAGGAAGAGTTTGCAAGGATCAAGAAAGCAGCGGAAAAAATCCAGGGTGACTCCGAAGTATTGCTTGTAATCGGAATTGGCGGTTCCTATCTGGGAGCGAGAGCGGCAATTGAATTTTTAAGACATAGTTTTTATAATGTAGTGGATAAATCTGTCAGAAAAACACCGGAAATTTATTTCGTAGGAAATTCTATCAGCTCAACTTATATCAAACATCTGATTGATGTCATTGGCGAGAGAGACTTTTCTATTAATATGATTTCCAAATCGGGAACGACGACAGAACCGGCAATCGCATTCCGTGTATTCAAAGAAATGGCAGAGAAAAAATACGGAAAAGAAGGTGCGGCGAAGAGGATCTATGCGACAACGGATAAGGCGAGAGGCTCATTGAAGAACCTCGCGACAGAAGAAGGATATGAATCCTTTGTCGTACCGGATGATGTCGGCGGACGTTTCTCCGTCCTTACGGCAGTTGGGTTACTGCCAATCGCAGTATCGGGCGCGGACATTGATAAATTGATGGAAGGCGCGGCAGAAGGCAGGAAAATGGCGTTAGAAGCACCATTTGAAGAAAATGATGCCTTACAGTATGCAGCGCTTCGTAATATCTTGCTCCGGAAAGGCAAAAATGTGGAAATCCTCGCTAATTATGAGCCGGCGGCACATTATGTATCGGAATGGTGGAAACAGTTGTACGGGGAGTCCGAAGGAAAAGACCAGAAAGGTATTTTCCCGGCAAGCGTGGATTTGACAACAGATCTGCACTCTATGGGCCAGTTTATCCAGGACGGCGCAAGGATTATGTTTGAAACGGTCTTGAATATAGAAACGAGCAGAGAAGAGATTTTAATCGGGGAAGAGCCGGTTGATTTGGATGGTTTGAATTATCTTGCTGGTAAGAGCGTTGATTTCGTGAATAAGAGCGCGATGAATGGAACGATTTTGGCGCATACGGATGGGCAGGTACCTAATTTCATGGTAAATATTCCAGAAGTAAGCGAATTCTATCTGGGCGAGCTGTTCTATTTCTTTGAATTTGCCTGTGGCGTGAGCGGATATCTCTTAGGCGTGAATCCGTTCAACCAGCCGGGTGTAGAGAGCTATAAGAAAAATATGTTCGCATTGCTTGGCAAGCCAGGATACGAGGCGCAGAGAGAAGAGTTATTAAAGAGACTGTAAGTCTGTTCATAGAAATCTTATGAGACTGATTGTGGAAAGGGGTTGTCGCTTTAACGAATGAAAATTCGTGAAGCGGCAGCTTCATTTTATCTG
>CAJTSL010000069.1:5520-15654 GCA_910578845.1 uncultured Lachnospiraceae bacterium | reverse complement strand
CTATTATCCGATGGTATATTCCAGCAAGAACTGGTTCAACCAGAGAATCGGCAATGTCGGTTATGACAAGTGGGTAGCGCAGTACGCGGATAATCTGGAATATAATGGCGCCTCTTTCTGGCAGAGTTCCTCTCATGGCAATATTGCAGGCGTCAGCACGAGAGTGGATATCAATTATCAGTTTAAGGATTTTTCTGGTTTGATCATATCGGACGGTTTTCTGGATAGGAACGGACAGACATTATTCTTCTCAGGTTATAAGATGCAGCGTGGCTGGGTGAATTATAATGATACGAAGTATTATCTGGATGAAAACGGCTTCCTACAGAGAAACTGTTGGTTTAGCGATGCAAGCGGCACGTATTATCTGACTGCTGATGGCAGCATTGCAAGAGGACAGGTTGGGATTGAAGGACAGAATTATTACTTTGATGGCAATGGCGTAAGGCAGACAGGCTGGGTGAACTTGGAGAATGGCAGGTTCTATTACGCACCGGAGACAGGGGCGATGCAGCATGGCTGGTTTAGCGATGCAAGCGGCACTTACTATCTGACTGAGAGTGGTGACGTGACAAGAGGCCGGGCGGTAATTGACGGCCAGGAATATAACTTTGATGGCAATGGCGTAAGGATTGTCGGCTGGGCGGATTTCGAGAACGGAAGGTTCTATTATGCGCCGGATACCGGGATCATGCAGCATGGCTGGTTCGCAGATGAGAGCGGCAAGTATTACTTCTCTACAACCGATGGGCATATGCTTGTCAGTGATGTGGAAATAGAAGGGAAGAAATATTATTTTGCAGATAACGGCGTGATGCAGACTGGCGTAGTTTCCAAGGCGGATGGAAAACAATATTTCTATGATGAAACAGGCGCTTTGGTAGTAAATCAGCAGATTACGATTGAAGGTGTTTTGTATCAGGCGGATGCACAGGGGGCAATTACACCTGTTCCTGTAGCTACAGAGGCGGCTCCTGAAACGGCATCGGCGGAAGCGGCGCCTACAGAAGCAGGACAGGCTCCGGCAGCGGTACAGCCTGCGCCTTAGGATAAAAGAGCAAAAATAAAATTGGGTTAGGGATATGGCATTTTCTACGACAGATTTGTAGAAAGTGCCATTATTTCTTTACCTGATGCTTTGCAAAGAATATGGTTATGGTATATAATAGAAGCTGTATGGTTTTATCCGAATGGCTGATGTAATATTGGTAGCCCGGAAAGGAGCAAGGCTATAGCGGTATGGATTGCAAAGAAGAGGAGAAAATGATTCCGGCGTTTTTGCAGGACGATTTAGACAGTAAGGAATTGGAACAATTCATAAAACATATAGACGAATGCCCGGAGTGCAAGGAAGAGCTTTCGATTCAGTTTTTGGTCTCGGAAGGTTTGGAACAATTGGAAGCGGGCAATAATTTTAATCTACAGAACGCGTTGGCGGCGAGACTAGAGGATGCGCAGTATCAGGTGAAGGTGCGCCATGGCTTGCAGTATACGTTATTGTGCCTGGAAGTTGCCGTGGGTGTGGCGATTTTGATTGCACTGATAATTGCGTTCCGGTTTTAAGAGAAACATTCGTAAGTAGTATAGTAAGAAGAGGGAGAAGTAGCAGTATGAGTCAGAAATTGGTTCTGATAGATGGACATAGTATTTTGAACAGGGCATTTTATGGCGTACCGGACTTAAGCAATAGCAAAGGCGTCCATACGAACGCTATATACGGTTTTCTCAATATTATGTTTAAAATACTTGAAGAGGAGAAACCGGATTTTCTGACGGTGGCGTTTGACGTTCATGCGCCGACATTCCGGCATGAAATTTATAAAGAATATAAAGGAACCAGAAAACCGATGCCGCAAGAGTTGCGCGAGCAGGTCCCTATTATGAAAGAGATGCTGCAGGCAATGGGGATTTGCATTATGGAGAAAGCTGGATTAGAAGCTGACGATATCCTGGGGACATTGGCAAAACGTGCGGAAAAGGATGGAATGGAAGTTTCCCTTGTGTCCGGGGACAGAGACCTTTTGCAGATCGCATCGGATCATATTAAAATCCGTATCCCTAAGACAAAGGGAGGCAGAACCGAAATAGAAGATTATTATGCTGCGGATGTGCAAGAGAAATATCAGGTCACACCGTTACAGTTCATTGACTTGAAAGCGTTGATGGGAGATACGGCGGATAATATCCCTGGAGTCCCTAAGGTAGGCGAGAAGACTGCGACTGAGCTGATGGTACGGTTCGGCTCTTTGGATAATATATATGCGAATGTGGAAGAGATCACGAAGAAGGCTGTAAAAGAGTCATTGTTAACCAATAAAGACCTTGCGGATTTGAGCAAAGTGCTAGCGACGATTAATGTAGCGAGCGATATTGATTTTGCATTTGAAAATGCCAAGGTGGGGAATTTTTATACAAAGGAAGCATACACATTATGTAAACAGCTTGAGTTTAAAAATCTCCTTTCTAAATTTGAGAAAGACGCTGCCGTCCAAAATGCACAGACACAGTTTTTCAGCACGGTTACGGAGTTAGCTGATGTAGAACGTATTTTTGCGAAAATTACGGACTTGGCTATTGTGGCAGAACCGGAGAAAGGATATGAAATCGGTTTGTCTATCCTGCGGGATGGGAAAGAAGAGAAATCGTTTACGGGCATTTCGATAGCGCTTTCCGAAGAAGAAGTATATTTTATCTTATGTCAGGGCTTGGTGACAAAGCAATATCTCGTTGATAAGATAGCATCTTTACAGAAAATAGAATTATGTAAACTAAGTGTTTTTGACGTGAAACAAATCTATGATGTGTTAGAGCCTGAGCCGGCAATGGGTGTTACGGATGATGGTGGGCAGGATGTTTTAGCTGCTTTTGATAAGAAGAAATATTTTGATATCCTTCTCGCGGCATATTTATTAAACCCTTTGAAGAATGATTATGATATAGCGGCTATTGCAGGGGAGCATCTGGCGTTGCTCATTCCGGACAGGCAACAGGCCTGTGGGAAAGCTTCGTACCGTAAGACTGCGGAAGATAAACCGCGGGAATTTCAAGAATATGCCTGCTTTCAAGCGTATGTCTGCCTGATGGCAGCATCAGTGTTACGAGAGAAGCTGGTAGAGCAAGGCATGCTTGCGCTATTATATGACATTGAGATGCCACTGACAAAAGTGCTCTATGATATGGAACAATATGGCATTATGGTGCGCCCGGATGAATTGAAGGCATATAGTGACGCATTGACTGTGCGGATTGTGGAATTAGAATTATCCATCTATAAACAGGCGGGGTTAGAATTTAATATTAATTCTCCGAAGCAGTTAGGGGACGTCCTCTATGAGAAGATGGCAATACCCGGTGGGAAAAAGACCAAAACCGGCTATTCTACAGCGGCGGATGTCCTGGAAAGGCTGGCGGAGAAGTATCCGATTGTATCGGATATTCTGGAATACAGGACGTTAACGAAGCTAAAATCGACTTATGCAGAAGGGCTTGTGGCATATATTGATAAAGAAAGCCGCATTCATTCTACATTTAACCAGACGATTACCGCAACCGGGCGGATTAGCTCGACTGAGCCAAATTTACAGAATATCCCGATTCGGATGGAACTTGGCAGGAAAATCAGGAAAGCTTTCATCCCGGAAGAAGGTTTTCTGTTCATGGATGCGGATTATTCGCAGATTGAGCTAAGGATCCTGGCACATATGTCAGATGATAAACAGTTGATTGAAGCTTACCAGATGGCGCAGGACATTCATAGGATCACTGCTTCTAAAGTATTTCACGTCCCGCTAGAGGAAGTGACGGATTTGCAGAGAAGGAATGCCAAGGCGGTTAATTTCGGCATTGTTTATGGCATCAGTACTTTTGGCTTAAGCCAGGATCTGAGTATATCGAAGAAAGAAGCTGCGGAATATATTGAGCAATATTTTGCGACCTATCCGGGAATTAAGCGTTTCCTGGATAAATCGGTAGAAGATGCGAAAGCGGATGGCTATGTGACGACTTTATACGGCAGAAGAAGGCCTGTTCCTGATATTTCATCCAGCAATTTCATGAAGCGCTCGTTTGGAGAGCGGGTAGCAATGAATTCTCCTATACAGGGAACGGCAGCGGATATTATCAAGATTGCCATGATTCATGTGTGGGCAAGGCTGAAAAAAGAAGGGTTACGTTCCCGCTTGATTTTGCAAGTTCATGATGAGCTGCTGATTGAGACATATGCGCCGGAAGAAGAACTGGTAGAGCATATCTTATCCGAAGAGATGCAGAAAGCTGCGGAGCTTTCAGTCGCATTGGAGATTGATTTGCATACGGGTATGACATGGTATGAAGCAAAGTAGATTGGATAGGACGCATAGATAAGCAATAAAAGAACAAGAAATGAATAGCCAAGCAGTAAAGAACGAGAAATCAATGGCCAGGCAGTAAAAGAACGAGAAATAAAATACAAGTAGTAAATGAACAAATAAGGAATGAAAAGGGTAAGAAGCACATGAGGATCATTGGGATTACGGGCGGCGTGGGGGCAGGGAAGTCAGCATTGTTATCCTATATCGAGAGAAAATATAACTGTAGGATTATTCTGGCGGATGAAGTAGCGCATATGGTGAAAGAGCCGGGACAGGAATGCTATAGGAAATTAATTGCCTTATTGGGAGAAGAAATCCTAAATGGAGACGGAAGCATTGATAAATCCCGTATGGCGAAGAAAATATTTGCAGATGGTGCGCTCTTAGAACAGGTTAACGTTATCATCCACCCTGCGGTGAAGGCATACATCCTGCAAGAGATTGCTAAGTGCAAAGAAGAGGGCAGGATTGATTTTCTCTTTGTGGAAGCGGCGCTTTTGATAGAAGACGGTTATGAGAAAATCCTGGATGAAATCTGGTATGTCCATGCGAAACCGGATATCAGGAGAGAGCGGCTGAAAGCGTCTAGAGCTTATTCTGATGAGAAGATAGACCAGATCATGCAAGAGCAGTTAACAGAAGATGCATTCAGGAAATGTTGTCATGTTGTGATTGACAATAGCGAAGACATAGAGCATGCGTGCAAACAGATTGATAAGAAATTGGAGGAATACTTGTGTCAGAGATGATGAAATTCCCGGGACAATTGGTGTTTGGGCTGGATATCGGGACGAGGAGCATCGTAGGTACTGTAGGATACCGTACCGGAGAGCGGTTCCATGTGGTAGCGCAGTATATTAAAGAACATGAGACACGGGCAATGCTTGACGGACAGATTCATGATATCCATAAAGTAGGCGCTACGATTAAAGAGGTAAAAAACCGCCTGGAAGAGAAAATCGGAGGGAAACTGACGGATGTCTGTATCGCAGCGGCCGGGCGTGTCTTGCGTACGATGACGACCCATGCAGAGTGCGAGTTTTCAAGCGATAAGGAAATCAGCGGAGAGGACATTTATGCGTTGGATTCGCTGGGCATTGAGAAGGCATATGAAGAATTCTTAAAGACTGGCGAGACGGAGATGAAGTTTTATTGCGTCGGCTATTCCGTCATACGTTATTATCTCAACCACTATGCGATCGCGACGCTTGAAGGGCATAAAGCAAAAACAATTGGTGTGGATATCATTGCGACATTCCTGCCGGATGATGTTGTGGATGGCCTATATAAAGCAGTAGGGTTTGCGGATCTGAAAGTGGCGAATCTGACGTTAGAGCCGATTGCAGCAATCCAGGTTGCCATACCGGAGACATATCGAATGCTCAATATCGCATTAGTTGATGTGGGAGCTGGTACATCGGATATTTCCATCACAAAAGATGGAAGCATTACTGCTTATGGAATGATCCCCATTGCGGGAGATGCATTGACGGAAGTGATTGCCAAACATTGTCTCGTTGATTTTAAAACGGCGGAGAAAATTAAGCGGGAAGCCGGGGAAAAGAATGAAGTTGCTTATAAGGATATCTTAGGGCTGACGCAGACCATTTCTAAAGAAAAGATCTTGGAAGTGGCGGAACCCGTAATCACAGATATGACGAAACAAGTCGCGGATAAAATTAAGGAGCTGAATGGCGGCAAATCGGTCAGCGCCGTGTTTGTAGTCGGCGGCGGCGGAACGTTAGAGGGATATACAGACAGCCTTGCCAGGGAATTGGACATCCAGAAAGAGAGAGTAGCGGTACGTGGCGAAGAGGTGATGCAGCAAGTAGCATTTTATGAAGAGGATGCCAGAAAAGATTCCTTAATGGTAACGCCTATCGGTATTTGCCTATGTTTCTATGAGCAGAGCAATAATTTTATTTTCGTATATTTTAACGAGCAGAGAATCAAGCTGTATGATAATAATAAACTTGCCGTCGTGGATGCTGCCATGCAAGCGGAATTTGCCAATGACGGGCTTTTCCCGAAACGAGGCAAGGCGCTACATTATTTTGTCGGCGGCAAGCCGCGTATTACAAGAGGAGCGCTTGGAGAAGCGGCAGTCATTATGGTAAATGGCAACGAGGCCGATATTTATACGCCGATCCATGCCAATGACCAGGTTAAAGTCATAGAATCGACGGCGGGAGAGCCTGCGTCTCTAGACATTAATCAGCTACCGGAGTATGGCGCCGTTATGTGGGTCGAGGTCAATGAGAAGAAGATAGAGCTGCCTAAATTCGCCATGGTGAATGGGCATTTGCAGTCCGGTTATTATAGCATACAGGAAAATGATGAAATAGAGTTCTTAGGTTACTATACCGTCAGACAAGTCGCGGAATTCATGGATGTCATCATCAATCAGGATTTGAATATCTATGTCAATAATAAACTGGCAGATATGGATACAAAGGTTTACGAGAACTTTTCGGTGATCTGGACAATGGAAGAACTGCAACTGTCCGATCGCGATCTTTATGGAAGCGGGGCGCCGGACACTTATGCGAATCTGCCCGAAGATGATGGCAGTTATGTGAAGAGCGAGCCGAAGAAAGAGGAAACGGTGTTCTTTACGGGAGGCAATGGAAGCTTGTCAGGCATTGATGCAGCGCCAATGCCGGGTGCGGTAACAGCAGGCGCAGCAGGAGTAAATGCGGTGACGGCAGGAACCGGTATGAATAATGCGCCAATGCCGGGTGCGGTAACGGTAGGCGCAGCAGGAGTAAATGCGGCGACGGCAGGAACCGGCATGAACACTGCGTCAATGCCGGGTGCGGTAACAGCGGGCGCAGCAGGGGTAAATGCAGTGACGTCGGGAACCGGCATGAACACTGTGCCTATGTCAGGAGCAGGTGCGACTTCTACAATTGCGGCAGGAACAGTGAACACGATCCCGAGGTCGCTACAGGTGATGGTCAACGGTCAGCCGATCCGTTTAGAGGGCAAGACAGAATACATTTTTGTAGATGTATTTGATTACATAGACTTCGACCTTTCCGTGCCGCAGGGGAGCGGCATCGCAACGGAATTAAATGGTAGGAATGCACAGTACATGGAACCGATCAATAGCGGTGATGTGATAAAAATTTATTGGAAAGATTAAAGAATCATGAGATTATGCAGCATAGCGAGCGGGAGCAGCGGGAATTGTATTTATGTTGGCTCTGATGCGACGCATCTTTTGATTGACGTCGGTATCAGTGGCAAGCGGATAGAAGAGGGCGCTGCCTTACTTGGATTAAGACTAACGGAAATTGACGGGATTTTCATTACACATGAGCATGCGGACCATATTAGCGGCTTGGGCGTGCTTGCTAGAAAATATGGAATCCCTATTTATGCAACGAGAGGTACGATGGAGGCCATCCGAAAGACACATTCTTTGGGCAAAATAGATGACTCGCTTTTTCATATGATTACTGCCGACGAGAAATGTATCATAAAGGATATGGCGCTTTATCCGATGCGTACGTCTCATGACGCGCAAGAGCCGGTAGCATACCGTATCAGCCATGACCAGAAAAAGATAGGGATCATCACTGATTTAGGCTGTTATAATGAGTATACGATAGCGTGCCTGAAGGATTTGGATGTGTTATATCTGGAAGCGAACCATGACGTCAATATGCTACAAGTAGGGCCTTACCCGTATTATTTGAAACAACGGATCTTAAGTGACAGAGGGCATCTATCGAACGAGGCGTCGGGGAAATTGTTAAGCAGGCTGTTAAATGACCATATGCAGGCAGTGGTGCTTGGGCATTTGAGCAAAGAGAATAATTTACCGGAACTTGCTTATGAGACGGTCAAATTGGAAATTACGATGTCTGATTCGGGTTACAAAGCCGATGATTTTCCGATTTATGTTGCGAAAAGAAGCGAAATATCGCAAATGATCACAATATAAGAGTTGCTTGGAAGAAAACTTGGCAACAAGGATTGAAAAGATGCACGGAAATGCAGACAAGAATTTGTAATGCTTCGGAACGGAGGAAAATATGAAAAAGACGATTATTACAGTAGTAGGAAAAGATACAGTAGGCATTATCGCAAAAGTATGTACATATCTTGCGGATAACCAGATCAATATCCTGGATATTTCACAAACGATTGTGCAGGGGTACTTTAATATGATGATGATTGTGGATACCAATCAATCGCAGAAGGACTTTGGAGAGATTGTAGAGGAGCTTACCAGGCTTGGAGAAAGCATTGGCGTTATTATCAAGTGCCAGAAAGAGGAGATTTTTAATCAGATGCATAGGATCTAGCGGGATCTAGTGGGTCCTAGCGGTTTAGCAAGCGGCATGCACGGTGGGCGAAGCGCCTGCCGGTATAAGATAGCCAAGCAAATAATGGTTAAGATGGGAAAGGTATTACTGACGATGATTAATATTTATGAAGTGGCAGAAACAAATGAGATGATAGAGAAAGAAAATCTGGACGTACGGACAATTACGCTTGGCATAAGCCTGTTAGATTGTATAGATGCGGATTTGGAGAAGCTAAACGAGAAGCTATATACGAAAATCTATGAAGCAGCGAAAGATCTGGTAGAAACGGGAGAACAGATTGCAAAAGAATATGGGATCCCTATTGTCAATAAAAGAATTGCGGTGACGCCAATTGCGCTAATCGGTGGAGCAGCGTGTAAATCTACTGAAGATTTTGTGACAATTGCGCGTACTTTGGATAAGGTAGCGCATGAAGTGGGCGTCAATTTCATCGGTGGATATTCGGCGCTAGTATCGAAGGGCATGACCAAGGCGGACGAGTTATTAATACGTTCTATCCCGCAGGCGCTGTCCTCTACGGAGAGGGTATGTAGTTCTGTCAATGTAGGTTCCACCAAAACCGGCATCAATATGGACAGTGTCAGATTAATGGGTGAAATCATCAAACAGACAGCAGAAGAGACTAAAGACGCTGATTCGCTTGGCTGCGCCAAACTGGTGGTTTTTTGTAATGCACCGGATGATAATCCGTTTATGGCAGGCGCTTTCCATGGTGTAACGGAAGCGGATAAGATCATAAATGTGGGCGTCAGCGGGCCAGGTGTGGTGAAGACGGCGCTTAGCAAAGTACGGGGAGAAAACTTTGAAGTACTTTGCGAAACGATCAAAAAGACAGCGTTTAAAGTGACCCGTGTCGGGCAGTTAGTCGCCAAAGAGGCGTCAAAGAGGTTACAGGTGCCATTTGGCATCATTGATTTGTCCCTGGCGCCAACGCCTGCCGTTGGTGACAGTGTTGCGGATATCTTATGTGAAATCGGTTTGGAACATGCCGGTGCGCCCGGTACGACAGCCGCGCTTGCCTTATTGAATGACCAGGTGAAAAAAGGCGGTGTTATGGCGTCTTCTTATGTTGGCGGATTGAGCGGTGCTTTCATCCCGGTCAGTGAAGACCAGGGAATGATCGATGCCGTGAGCGCAGGCGCGCTTACATTAGAGAAATTAGAGGCTATGACTTGTGTCTGCTCAGTAGGGCTAGACATGATTGCGATTCCGGGAGATACGAAAGCAACAACGATTTCCGGTATCATTGCTGATGAGATGGCGATAGGAATGGTCAATCAGAAAACGACAGCCGTCCGTTTGATTCCTGTGATTGGGAAGAACGTGGGAGAAATGGTTGAGTTTGGCGGATTGTTGGGCCATGCGCCGATCATGCCGGTGAATTCCTTTTCGTGTGATGGTTTTATCAACCGTGGTGGCAGAATCCCGGCGACAATACATAGCTTTAA
>CAJTSL010000069.1:0-5510 GCA_910578845.1 uncultured Lachnospiraceae bacterium | reverse complement strand
ATTTTGAAGTGAATCCCTTTTGTTAGGCAGATATGAAAGTCTAACGAAAGGGTTTTTGGTCATTGGCCTAAATGATTCTTGATCGCTTCAAAGCTTTCTTTACTGAGGACATGCTCCATTTTGCAGGCATCTTCAACGGCAGTCTTTTCGTTGACGCCTAGTGCGATCAGCCAGCGGGAGAATAAGATATGGCGCTCATACATGGTTTCTGCAATTTGCCTGCCTGTATCGGTCAGGGTAATGAAGCCGTGTTCATCGACGTCGATATAGCCGTTTTCCCGGAGGTTTTTCATAGCGACACTGACGCTTGGCTTTTTAAATTCCAGTTCATGCGCGATATCAATCGAGCGGACATTTCCTTTCTTCTGTCCCAGGATTAAAATGGTTTCCAGATAATTTTCTGCCGATTCCTGTATTTTCATGCTAATCCCCCATTCTTGCTCAACTTGCGAACTTGGGCGCAAGCACAAAGTGCGGGTTGAAAAATCAGTGCATCAGTATGATTTACCAACCTATTCCTCCACGCGTTTGCATTTGCCCTGTCAGCGGCGCATCTATTTATTATCTAAAAAAGGCTTGCCAATATTAAAAACTAGTGTAGCATAAATAGAAATGTAATGCAAATAGTACCATATTGCTGTTCAGTAATAGTTATGATATAGTATAGTCTGGGATTATAACTAGTGCGTCAAAGGGAAGAATGGCGTGAATATTTGAGAACATGACAGGAGGAAGCACAATGGAACAAGTACATAAGAAAGGATTTAATGCGGAATTAGTATGGGAGGATCTAAAACATTGCTGTAGGAGTGAAGATTTATGCAGCGAGTGCCAACATGAAAATTGCACGATAGGATATGCGAAGCAGTGTATTAAAAATTATTGGAAAGAGCCTAAGAAAGAAGTGCCGGACGGCGCTGAACATGTACCGACTACTGATTTTAAGGTATTTGATGAAATAGAGTTGGAGACAGCCATTGCGAATATTTTAAAGGAGTGCAAAGACTGCAAGGGGGAGCATACGGAGAACTGTATCATTAATGTCATTAGGAACTGTTATGAAGTAGGTCTTTTTGGAGATGTGCAGGCATTTGAGGGAAGTGTGTTACAGTATCTGATGTTTGTGAAGAATAATTTCCCGGAGAAATCTTTAAAGATTGCCAGCATTTATAATAGCTGAGGCCATCGGAATGACCGGAGATTGTTTGGCAAAGAAGAGGCGGAGGAGAGAAGCTTATGACATTGGATCAGATTGCAATAGGGCAGGAAGCGATTATTACGCAGGTTGGCGGTGAGGGAGAGCTTCGCTGCCGCTTCTTGGATATGGGATTGATCCCAAAGACGAAAGTATGCATCAGGAAAGTGGCTCCTATGGGGGATCCGATCGAGATACAATTGCGGGGATATGAATTAACAATTCGTAAAGAAGATGCGCAGAAAATTGAAGTAAAATGTGAAAGGAAGCAATAAAATCCGCACCGGAGGAGCTTCGTTTAGACAATTAAAATTGGTGGAAATAGAGAAAGGTGTGGTCGTTACTATGATATACGCATTAGCGGGTAATCAAAATTGCGGGAAGACAACATTGTTTAACCAGCTTACTGGTTCGAACCAGCATGTCGGGAATTTCCCGGGTGTAACGGTAGACCAGAAGATGGGAGAGATCAGAGGGGAGAAGGGAGATGCGGTAGTCGATTTACCGGGCATTTATTCCATTCGCCCTTACAGCAAAGAAGAAATCGTTACGAGGGATTTTATTTTAAACGAAAAACCGGATGGGATTATTAATATCGTAGATGCAACGAATATAGAAAGAAACTTATATTTAACGCTACAATTATTGGAAATGCATATACCTATGGTGTTAGCGCTTAATATGATGGATGAAGTGCGGGGGAACGGTGGCACGATAGATTTGAAAAAGATGGAAGCGCAGCTTGGCATTCCGGTGATTGCGATCAGCGCGATCAAGAATGAGGGCGTAGAGGACTTGCTCCGTGCCATCAGGGAAGTATCCAGTAAACATAGTTATCCGAAAGTAACGGATTTTTGCGAAAAAGGGCCTGTACACCGTTGTATCCATGCGGTCAGCCATCAGGTAGAGGATCATGCGGAGGAGATTGGCATGTCCCCGCGGTTTGCTGCCAGCAAAATCGTAGAGGAAGACAGGGATATTATTGAGCGGCTAAAATTGTCCCAGAATGAATTGGAACTGATGGAACATAGCATCGTAGAAATGGAGCAGGACAGCGGAATGGACAGAAATGCTGCGCTTGCCGATATGCGATATACTTTTATCGAAAAAGTGTGCGAGGATGCTGTCATTAAGTGTAGGGAGAGCAAAGAATATAAAAGAAGCGTGAAAATGGACGCGATCCTTACCGGGAAATATTTTGCGATACCAGTTTTTCTGTTGATTATGTTGCTGATCTTCTGGCTCACATTCGGTGTCATAGGTTCTTTTTTCAGTGATTTGCTAAGCATGGGGATCGACATGGCATCTGCTTGGGTGGAAAAGGCGCTGACGGCTTATGGGATTAATCCGGTTGTGGAAAGCCTTGTCATAGACGGTATCTTTGCAGGCGTGGGCAGTGTGCTTAGCTTCTTGCCGATTATCGTCGTGTTGTTTTTCTTTCTTTCTATACTGGAGGATTCCGGTTATATGGCGAGAATTGCTTTTGTGATGGACAGGCCGCTGAGGAAGATCGGATTGTCCGGTAAAAGCTTTGTTTCGATGCTGATTGGTTTTGGCTGTAGTGTGCCGGCAGTCATGTCTAGCCGGACGCTCTCATCTGACAGGGATAAAAAAATGACGATTATGTTGATCCCTTTTATCAGTTGTTCCGCCAAGATTCCGATCTATGGATTATTTGCAGCGGCTTTTTTCCCTGAGTATACAGTATTGGTAATGATGGGGCTATATATATTCGGCATTATTGTAGGCCTGCTTGTGGCAGTCATCCTGAACCGTACGCTTTTTCGCGGGAATTCCATGCCGTTTATGATGGAATTGCCAAATTATCGTTTTCCTTCCATCAAGAGCGTATTGCTATTGATGTGGGATAAAGCGAAAGATTTCTTGCAAAGGGCATTTACGATTATTTTCCTGGCAACGATGATCATTTGGTTCTTACAGACGTTTGATAGCCGTTTGAACGTGGTGACGGATAGCAGTGAGAGCTTGCTTGCAATGGTAGGGAAGTGTATTGCGCCTGTTTTTTCACCGCTTGGCTTTAGCGACTGGCGTGTGGCGACTTCCTTAATCAGTGGCTTCTCGGCGAAAGAAGCAGTCGTCAGCACATTGAGCGTGTTAACAGGGACTTCAATGAGCAGCCTTAGTGAATCTCTTGGGATGATATTCACACCGGTAACGGCAGTCAGCTTTCTTGTTTTTACATTGCTGTATACGCCTTGTGTGGCGGCTGTGGCGACTATTAAGCGGGAAATGGATTCTGTTTGGCAGGCATTGGCGGTCGTGCTTATGCAGTGCGGTGTCGCTTGGGCAAGCGCTTTTGCAGTATACCGTATTTGTCTGTTATTTTTGTCGTAACCATTTATAAAAAGTATACATACAATGCGAATAGGGACTTCAGATAATGAACAGACTTTCTAAGTAGGAAACATAAGGACTGGGCTAAGAGCAGGAGGCGAAAGATGGATTTTAACGCGGTATACCATAGGGCGAATGATAATTATTGTTATCCGCTAGATGAGAACAAACTAATTATCAATATCAAGACGGGTTATGACGTAAAATATGTGAATCTGATCCACGGCGACCCATTCAGCGCCGGCATTTTAGGCGGCAGTGGGACGTGGGTAGGCGAACCTGTCAATATCCCTTTTAAGAAAAGGCTTAAGAATCAGTTATGGTGGACGACGACGATCGAGCCTCCCTATAAAAGGCTGAAATATTATTTTGAGTTACAGACTGAGAATGAGAAATGGTTTTATTTTGAGGATGGTTTTGTTTCTGAGGCACAGATGCAGTTAGAAGGCCGGAGCAGACAGTGTTTTGTCTTCCCATGGATGAACCCGGCGGATATTCCGGTAACGCCTTCTTGGGTGAATGAGACGATCTGGTATCAGATTTTCCCAGAGCGTTTTTGTAACGGGGATGCATCAATTAATCCAGATACGACACAGCCTTGGAGAAATAAAGGTTCCGTGACGAACGGGGAATTTTTCGGCGGGGATTTGCCGGGTATTATTACGAAACTAGATTACATCAAAGATCTGGGCGTGTCAGGGATTTATCTGACGCCAATTAACGAAGCGCCGACTTCCCACAAATACGATACGTCAGATTATTGTAAAATTGATTCTCATTTCGGCTCGGAAGAGACGATGAAGATGCTGGTAGAAAAGGCGCATGAAAGAGGCATCCGGGTGATGCTTGACGGCGTTTTCAATCATAGTGGCGAGCAGTTTGCGCCTTGGCAGGATGTTAAGAAGAACGGGCCAGCCTCCCCGTACTGGAACTGGTTTATGATTAACGAATGGCCTTTTAGGGAAGAAGGAGGCTGTGCGAGAGAGAAGCAGTATTATACATTTGCCTTTTATGATACGATGCCCAAATTAAATACAAATGAACCCAAAGTACGTGAATATTTACTGGATGTCTGTGAAAACTGGGTAAAAGAATATGATATCGATGGGATCCGCTTAGATGTTGCGAACGAAGTATCACATAGATTCTGTAAGGAATTGCGGATCCGTCTAAAAGCTATAAAGCCTGACATTTATATTCTGGGTGAAATCTGGCATGATGCGATGCCATGGCTTAGAGGCGACGAATTTGATGCGGTGATGAATTATCCGCTGGGGGAGAGCATCAAAGATTTCTGGATTGATAAGAGCCTTACCAATGAAGATTTTGAATATACGATTAACCGTTGTTATACCAGGTACATGCAACAGACGAATGACGTATTATTCAATCTGCTGGATTCACACGATACGAAAAGGCTGCGCTCGGATGTACGCAATCTGGATGAATACTTTCAGCAGCTTGCAGTATTATTTACCATGCCAGGCAGCCCATGCATCTTCTATGGCACGGAGATTGCGATGGAGGGCGGTCATGACCCGGACTGCAGGCGCTGCATGCCTTGGGAGGAAATAGATGCGGGAGATTATGCACAGCGGATGGAAATTGTCAAAAGCCTATTGCAGCTTAGGAACAAAGAGCCGCTTCTGCGGGGGCGTGATTTTCATTTCCCGAACCGCATCAACAGGGCGCGCGTCATTGCTTTTTGCAAGATGGGCTGGATTGACGAGTATGTAGAAGTCATCATTAACTGTGAGGAGGAAGACATCGAGATACCAAGAGAAGGAGAACTCCTGTTCTCCAGGCATTATATCGATTCCACGCTGTTGAAGAATGGTATCGTAATCCGTAAAATTAAGAAAGTATAATAGGTGTTTGCAAAACTAGGTTTTGAAAATCAGGCGCTGTACAAAATAGACAAATCGTCGCAGGGTCGCTTTCGCTACATTGGCACTCGTAG
>CAJTSL010000068.1 GCA_910578845.1 uncultured Lachnospiraceae bacterium | reverse complement strand
TTTAATATAATTTTATTGAAAACTTAATTTTAGTTAATTTTCACTTAATTTTTTAACATTTTCAGCTACGCTCTACTAAGCGATTGCGAAACTCCTATTTTTCAAAACCTAGTTTCGCAAACACCTACTATGCTCTACTTTTGAAAGGAGTCTCTTACAATGCAGATGCCCCCCCCTCTATTTGCTTCCGAATTCTTTGACAGCCTTATATCCTCCGAAACGAGCAACCGTTTCTCACTTTCCGAATACTTCAAGGGTTCCTACGAAAGAACATTTGATTTCTGCCAAAGCCTGCCCTACGTATTATGCATGCGCGCGGTATCCGTTACCGCTCCTTTCTCCTACGCATCGTCAGATTTAGACGCTTACTGCCTGCTTCATACGACAAATGGCGCTGGCAAATTACACTGTCTAGACCATACGCAGGCTCCAATCACTTACGAGTTACTGCCCGGCACACTTAGCTTCATCGACTGTAGCAAAGAACATAAGCTGTCCTGTTCGCCAAATTCATGGGAATACAGCATTTGTTTTGTCAGCCGGCATTTCACTTCCTACTATTACCATAAACTGACGTCATCCGGCGGCTGTGTTTTCAACCTTAACGATGACCCGGATTCTTATTCTATTTGGAAACGATTATGGAAAGCCGAAGATAATGACGAAATTCACGGCATAATGCGCGCGCGCGAACTGGTTTCACTATTCACACAGCTTTACTTGCTACATGCCCGAGCAGAAACCGGCTCTTATCACATTCCTGCCTATATCGTAGATATAAAGAAAAGATTTGATACGGCATACCAGGAGCAGTACTCCCTTGAACAACTCGCCGGACATTATCATGCAAACAAATATACGCTTGCCAGGCATTTTATGAAATATTGTGGGGAAACGCCGCTGCAATACCTATGCAACGTACGGATTGAAAAAGCAAAAGAAATGTTATTACATACGGATGAAAAGATAGGTTCTATCGCAGAGAAATGCGGTTTTAGGAACTTCAATCACTTTCTGCGCATCTTTAAAACAAAAACCGGTGTTTCTCCCTCCGTCTATCGAAAAGAAACACCGATCTTATAAGCTTTTATATCTTTTTCACGGTACGCCGCTCGATCAGCTTCCCGCTGACAGCACGCACCTTGGCGTTGCCACTTTGACACTCTATGCGCTTGACCAGGACTGTCAATGCGACCTTGGTCATAGCGCCCATATCGACACTATATGTCGTAATCTGGGAATCCCCAAACTCGGCATAGAGATAGTCGTCATAACCAACGACAGAAATATCTTCCGGTACCCGGCATCCCTTCGCCTCTAACTGCCTTATCAATGCATATGCCGTCACATCATTGTTGCATACAAATGCGGTCGGCATATCCTTTCCTTCAAAAGAGAACTTATAATTCATGCCAATAAAGCCATCGGTGTAATTCCTGTCCTTGATAACCCACTCCGGGCGCTGTTCTATGCCATGTTCCATCAATGCTTTGCAATACCCGAAATAGCGGTCGGTAATGCTCTCCGTATACATCAGCGTCCCGACGAATGCGATATTCACATGCCCGTTCCGGATCAAGTACTCTGTCATGCGGTACATTCCAAGGAAGCTTTCGGATACGACAGAATCCACAATCACTTCATCATCATAGAAATCCAGGAATACCATCGGTATCTTCTTATTCTGATACATCATTTTCAGATATTCCTTCTTCGGTTTCCCAATGACGATAATGCCGTCCACCCTTTCTTCTTCTAAAAGCTTTGGCTGCGACATCCCATCTTCATCCAGGCTGGCGATCACTTCTAGCATGGAGAAGCAGTTCTGTCTGACCGCCTGCGCGGTCAGCTCCTGGTACATTTTCCAATAAAAGGAGTTAAATCTCGAAAAATACCGTTCAAAAGCAATAACGCCAATCGCATATGATTTCGTTTTCCCGGACTGCGACGTATGTACCGGCGTATATCCCATCTCATCGGCAAGCGCCTTTATTTTCTCTCTCATCGTGTCGCTAACGCCCTTCTGCCCGGAAAGCGCCTTGGAGACGGTTACGACACTGACGTCCAGTTTCTTAGCAATATCCGCAAGTCTTACTGCTTTGACCATATTGTTTCCCTTTCCTGATACTCAAACTCTAATCCACAAATCAGACGCCCAAAGCTGATATACAGCTTATGATATACCAGCCGATCATCTATACAGCCTGGGCGTAACGACATTATCCCCTGATGCGGCTTTTGCCTTACAGGCATCAGTCTGCCGCTACCAGATGAATGAGACGCGCCCTAAAATCTCCCCACAGATTCGGCATCAAAATGCCCGCCTTCATCAGCGTATCCCCGCTATAAGATTTCACCCCGGCATCTTTATCCCCGACAAAATGTACGTCGTAGCGCAGGTTCTCATCAAGCCCTTTTAACAGAATGCGCCTTGATTTAAAGTTCGGGCGGTTCATCACCTGGACGAAAGTCACAAGCGACTCTTTCTTATCTTCTCTGACGACCTGCCAGCAATCAAATTTATGATTCTTAGAATAAGAAGCAATCCGATAGTAATCCCCTTCACGCACCAGATCGTTATATTGATGGTACATAGCGACTTGCTCCGGGATCTGTTCCCTGTCCGCTTCCGGTATTTTCGTTACGTCCAGCTCATAGCCAAACGTCCCCGCAAGCGCAACGATGCCCCTCGTTTCAAAAGGCGTTACCCTGCCTACCGTATGGTTAGGGCAATCCGATACGTGCGCCCCCATCGTGGAAAGCGGATAGAGCATCGCCGTGCCTTCCTGTATTTCCAGACGCTCTATCGCATCTGCATCATCCGAGCACCAGATCTGCGGGCTATAGTAGAGCATGCCTGCATCAAAGCGCGCGCCACCGCCTGAACAATTCTCCAAGAGCAGATCCGGGAAATCTTTGACCAGCCTGCCCTGCATCTCATATACCGCAAGCACGTAGCGGTGATACAGTTCACCCTGCCTGTCGGCCGGCAAGGATGCGCTCCCGATATCCGTAAGCTGACGGTTCATGTCCCATTTCACGTATTCAATATTCGCGCTCTTCAAAACAGAAGCCACCATATTATAAACACAATCAACAACTTCCTGCCTGGACAAATCCAGTACATATTGATGTCTTGACTCTGTCCCAGGCCTGCCCGGAATCGCAATCGCCCAATCCGGATGCGCCCTATAAAGCTCAGAATCCGGTGAGATCATCTCCGGCTCAAACCAGATCCCGAATTTCATGCCAAGCTTGTTCACTTCATCCACCAGGTTCTTCAATCCGCCGTTTATCTTCTCCTCATTGACCTGCCAGTCGCCAAGCGCGCAATCGTCATTTTCCCTTCTGCCAAACCAGCCGTCGTCCATGACGAGCATTTCAATCCCCAACGCAGAAGCTTCCTTCGCGATTGCCAAAAGCTTGTCCGTGTTAAAATTAAAATAAGTAGCTTCCCAGTTATTGATTAAGATCGGCCGCTTTTTGTTCTTATATTTTCCGCGTATGAGATGCTTCCTATATAGCTTATGGAAGGCGCTGGTCATAGCGTCGAATCCTTTATCCGTATAGACCATCACGGCTTCCGGCGCCTGGAAGCTCTCACCAGGCTCTAATTTCCAACAGAAGTTCTCGGGATGGATGCCCATGGACATCCGCACATAGTCAAACTGGGATACTTCTGCCTGCGCCCGGAAGTTCCCGGAATATACGAAATTCATCGCATACACTTCGCCATGCTCCTGCGTCGTATTCTTATCTACGAGCGCAAGGAACGGATGATCCTGATGGCTGGACTCGCCCCTAAAAGAGCTGACATTCTGAATGCCATAGCCTAACGTCTTACGTTGGATATGCCGCTCTCTTGCCCAGCTTCCATGCAAAGAAACCATATCAAAATCCCGGTTGTCCATGTCAATGCACGCAGAATATACCTTTGTCAGATAGAAGTGTTCCTGCCCTGCATTGCTCACCCGCACGCTCCTCGTTATGACATCAATATCCCGGAATGCCGTGTAAAATAGCTCTACCTGCATTCCTACATACTTATCTTCACAGACAATTTTCAACGTTTCACATTCTTCTAAAGTGCCAAACGTCGCTGGCAGCCCTTCTAGCGCCGGCTTCCCGCCCGTTATCTCATGCGATACATAAGAGAGCATCGCTCCTACATGTCCGCCCGCCGTCCTGACGCTAAGGCAGCTCTCCCTGAAGTCTCCCGTCCCGCCCGTAGGATACTCAAACGGGAAACAATCATAGAAAGAACAACGTTCCCTGTTATTTCTCCCCGGCGTATAAGGCGCCTCTTGCGTCCGTAGCAAATATGACGCTTCCGCCTCTTGCAAACGCTTTCCATAATAAATATGCCCCACAAAATTTTCATCGTCTACAATGCCAATCATATAAGTCGAATTGGGAGTATCTAATTTAAAAACCCGGTTATCCTCTTGATACGTTATCATATTATCGCTTTCCTCCTGCTTTCTGCTGATACATAAAGAATAGCACATCGTTGCCATTTTTTAAACCGTTTTTAGCTAAAAAATCTTAAAAATTTAATTTTTTATTTTTATACGCCCATATCGGTATCCACCGCTCAATCAAATAGAATCTCATCTACCGTCACAAACTCATAACCTTGCTTTTGCAGCTCGTCAATAACGCGAAACGTCGCAGTCACGGTAGGCGCATAGCTGTCGTGCATCAGGATGATCGCGTTTTCTTTCGCCTTAGAGAGGATTTTCCTCGCAATGCCGTCCGCGTCGCTTGAACACCAGTCTAAAGGGTCAATTGTCCAAAGTACCGGGAACATATTTAATTCCGATTCGAGTGACTTATCCCAAGTGCCATACGGCGGGCGTACGAATATGACCTCGTCTCCCGTAATTTCGCTGATGACCTCGTTGGTCTTCACAAGTTCTTCCTTAAAGTCGTCAATATGCCCGGATTTTAGCTGCATATGGCTATAAGTATGATTTCCGATTAAATGTCCCTCTTCCTTCATCCTCTCAATGATATCCGGGTGAAGCGCAGCATGTTCTCCAGTCACGAAGAAAGTCACACAGACATTCCGCTCTTTCAAGCCGTCCAAAAGCTGCTCCGTATAATAAGGATGCGGCCCGTCATCAAAGGTAAGCGCTATTTTATAGGTTTCGCTCTCGCTTTCTTCTTGCAAGACTTTTTTGACGGTGACACTATTCTCTTCTTCAATTTTCTGTGCTGATATTTTGATTTCCTGTTCTTCTGCCTGCTTTCTCCCTAGAAAATAAAATAGCAGGCTCACGATAAGAATCAGGGCAAAGAGATAAAGACGTTTTTTAGGCATAGACAGGAACCCGTTCCTTATTAGCATTCAATTATGTATATGCCAAAGGAACGCCATTTAGGATAAAAAGCGCTGCCGCAAAATTTCCCATTACAATCCACTGATCCCTCTATAAAGGCAAGCTTATGCAAAAAGCTTTGGCATAGCCGTCCGCGCACTGGCGCTCTAACTGTAGCTTACCGCCATGCATCGCAATGATTTTCGATGAAATGCTAAGCCCTAGCCCATTGCCTCCTTTCGTGCTGCGCGCTTTGTCTCCTCTGGCAAACGGGTCAAAGATATGTGCTGCGAGCGCATCCTCGATCGGCGTCCCATTATCGGCAATACGGATCACATACTGCTGGTATTGCTGGTATTCCTCCTGCAAGCTGACGGCGATTGCCGTTCCTTGCGGGTTGTATTTGACTGCATTGGTTAATATATTGGTAATGGCACGCCCGAACTGGATTTTGTCCACTTCATATGGGTACTTTTCTTCCGGGATGGATATGGTAAGCTCCATTCCATTTTCTTCCATATCTGCATAGAGAAGCGCAATATTTTCACGTAACAGCTCTCCTAAGTCTGCCCTCTCTTTATGCAGGATGAAGCCATCACTGTCTAGCTTCACATACTCGAATAATACGCTAATCAGCTCATCCACACGCATGGATTTGGCGTAAATCGCCTGTAAATACTCTGTTTTCTTGGCTTCGTCTTCGACAACGCCGTCAGCAAGCACACGTGCATAACCGACAACAGTCGTAATAGGCGTCTTGATATCATGGGCAATATCGGACAACAAGAGATTCCTCTGCCTGTCATAATTTGCTTTCCGTTCCTTATCCTTTTGCAAGAGTTCCTTCACTTTCACAGATACGGCTCTGTAATACCAGTATGCCGCAACCAGATATGGTAAAAGCGTCAAAAAGAACAATCCCAGGAAAATAAAGATAACCGCCAGTCGATATAGGCCGATCGTCTTAGGATCCTCTATGCCCGCAAGCGCGGGAGAATCAATAGCAAGATACAGGCCGCCTTCCAGGTTCTTCCCAATGCCCCTGATCACCCACGATGAAACTCTCTCCGGCAGGAGAGGCGCTAGCGATAACAACAACATCTGTAGAGCAAGGAGCATTAGGCTGCCATCTTGCGTTACTAAGGACAGGCCTCCCACATGCATGATTTCCGTCAAAAAAGGAGCAACAAGATATCTATACGCCAAGCTCAAAAGTTCCTCCGTGACATATACAAACAACATAATCAATATAAAACGCTGGATTAAGAACCATTTTAGTGATTTCATTCCAGTTGTGTCATTTCGTGCTTCCATCTTCCATGCCCCATCATTCCCTGTGCGCTGACTCCTTATGCGCACGAGATCTATGCTTATTTTTCAAGCCGGTAGCCTAATCCCCGTATCGTCTTAATATAAGCATTGCCGTCTTCGCTTAGCTTCGCTCGCAATTTACTGATACATACCATAATATTGTTATCTGATACGAGATAATCGTCGCCCCACCCCTGTTCGAACAATTGCTGCTTCGTGAATACTTTGCCCGGATTCTCCATGAACAGTTTCATAATCTTAAACTCAACCGATGTCAGCTCTATGGCCCGCTCTCCCTGCAAAAGCTGGCACGACGCTAAGTCCAGCTTCAAATCCCGCAACGTAAGCTCATCCGCCTGTTTCTGCTTCCCTGCCCCTAAAGCATAGAACCTGCGGATGTTAGAATTAACCCTAGCCACGGCCTCTAGCGGCACAAAAGGTTTTGTAATATAATCATCCGCTCCTAGATCAAGGCCGAGTATCTTATCAGAATCTGCGCTCTTGGCGGAAAGCATGATGACGGGAATATTGCTGCTCTCCCTGATATTTCGGAGCACGCGGTATCCGTCTATGCCCGGCATCATGATATCCAAGATCACTAAGTCAACCCCTTCTTCCCGTAGCGCTGCATCCTGCAAAGCAGACAGCGCCTGCGCGCCGTCTGCTGCCTCTATCACTTCATAACCGTCTTTTTCCAAATACAAGTGCAGAATATCCCGTATCTCCGGCTCATCATCTGCAATTAATATTTTATATGCCATACCTGCTCTCCTTTACGCGCTTTATGCATTTATGAAGATTTCGATATTGCTATTGCTGCTCCATATCTATAATCATTTCCTGCCTTGCGCCATTTAGGCTTTGGCTGCTCACATTCCTCTCGCAAAGTGTCCGGTAAAGGGATGCGCGTGACAGATATATATATGGCTTAACATAGAAGATTTCCAAAATCCCACAAGTCAGCGTGCTAAGCATATGCCATAGAATAAAGGAAAGATCCAATACAAAGGCATCCCACTTGTGTCCGTCCATCATCCTCTTACTCCATTCTAACACTTCCTTCGTGTCCATATCCGGATTTTCCGCCAGAATAAAATCTACCATATAATACTGGTATTTCTTATAAATACCGGGAATCACGAATAGCAACGCCCATAAGAAAATGTGCAGATCCCGGAAAAATGCTGTCCTCACACCGTTCTTATAATTATGGTCAAACGTATAGCCAAGTTCCGCAATATTGCCTCTGTCATCCACGCTCTTTAACATGAAGCGCTGCGCGCCGATACAAATCGGATTGACTAAAAATATGTCAAGAGCGATGACAACCGCTGCCGCAATACAAAAAACAATAACCATAACGATAGCAAACGCAATCCATACTACCGGCTCGACTTGCTCTAACCGTTCTACCGTCTTATTTACTGCCGAGTCGGCATTCTCCGCCATTTCCTGGATCAGTTGCGCCCTTTCGGAAAATGCCTCCGGATTTACATCCTCCAAAATAATCATGTCCGGCTCATCCCTGTCTACAACGCCCCTAGTCGCTGAAGCAGGTGCGCTGGCTCCTCCTCCTAAGAAAATGATCAGAAACGATACCAATACGATCTTCCAATAATTCCGGCTTAATGCTTCTCTTGCCCTTTGCTTTACTTCTTGTCTTGTCCACATCATTATATTCTCCTTTTCTGTTTGCACGATCTAAGACAGAACCGTTTTGTTTCTTTTCCTATCCGTTTTTTCTGTCTGCTTAACTTCCTGTTACAAACAGATTATCATTGAATCCTTAAAGGAAAACCTAATGAACCTTAACATAACCTTAAATGCAAATTCGTAAGGTAGCGCTGCTCAAACCCTTCCTGTCCGGCAAGGTTAAGGCTCTCGATACAGCCTAGACATCGTTCCAGCGTTTCCTTATGCAAATGTTGCATAATAAGATCCCTTCCGATCATAAAAGCGCCCGCCAAAGAAGTATTCCCAACCGCCTTAGTGGCTTCCCGCACATGCTCTGGCAACAGGCCAATGGCAATTGCCGCTTCTACATTTAAATAATAGCCAAAGCCGCCCGCAAGATACACCCGCGAAATTACCGGACATCCCATCTTCTCATACAAGATTTCCACACCTGCGCGCACCGCAGCTTTAGCCATCTGCAAATCACGGATATCTTTTTGCTTAAGGTGCACCGTCTCTTTAGCCCCCGGTACGGGAACGGTAACGCCAGAGGTAAAATACGGTTCCTGTAGCAGCCCCGTGCCATCTATAATGCCTTGCTCCAGCAAAGATGCCGTAATAGCAATCATATCGCTCCCATGTACTGACGCGCCCGCACCGCCCTCAAAAGCCGGCCCGGCTGCCGTCGCCGTCACAATCATCCGCCTGCCATCCGTAATTGCCATCTCGCCATTTGTGCCAAGGTCTATAAAAAGCGTGGCTCCCGGTTCGCTCTGTTGGCTCCTTTGGTTCTGTCGGTAGTCTTGCGGTCGGCTCTCTTGCCGTTGGCTTTCTTGCTGTCGGCTCTCTTGCCGTTGGCTTTCTTGTGGTCGGCTCTCTTGTAGCGGCTGCATGCCTTGACCAATTTGGTCATGTTGTGGGGAAAGAAAGTCTTGGCTAGCTAACAAGTGGCAGCAATATAACCCTGCAACAATATCTCCGCCTACAAATGTGCTAATGCCCGGCACCAGATAAACCGGAAGCGGCTGATCTGCCATAGAGGGTATTCGCAGGAACGACTCCTGAAAACCAATTTCTACCGGTGTAAAAGGGCTCCTGCCCAAAGTTTCCGTAGAAAGCCCCATCAAAAGGTGCTCCATTGTGGTATTCCCCGCTATGCACATGCAATGAAGCGTATGGGCGCATCGCACGGCCTGGTATAGCTTCTCAGCTCCTGCCCGCAGCACTTCCCATACACTATCCCGCAGATTTTCCGCGGCACCCGTATTCGCAGCCTGTATCCTGGACAATACATCGGCCCCATATCGCCTCTGGGGGTTCAGGACACAGTAAGTATCTAGAACCTGCCCCGATTCCAAATCCATTAACTGCATGGCAATCGTCGTTGTTCCCAAGTCCACTGCGATGATATATCCTATCTGACCTTTGCAGTCAACCTTTTCCGACAGCACCATCATATCTGTTATGATGTCCATTTTACGGGACTGGATAAAATCCAGACAAATGACACAACTGTTCTTTGGCCTCGCCATACAGGCAAGCCGATATCCCTGGCGCAGCTCATCCGGTGCAAACACTATTCTCTCCGTGTTTGTCGGAAGCGGCGCCGCCTCTAAGAACCGCACACGACACCTCTGACACTTTCCCGTTCCGCCACAGAAATCTCCGCAAACCAGTTGATTCTTAAGCAAGGTTGACATTAATGTCTCACTTGTATCATGTGTCACATTGATTTCCTGTTGGCTTTCCGGTCTCATATCAGATCCTGATCCGGCATCCTGTTGTAGAATTGTAATTTGAATTGTATCAGACAAACTGGTTTCTCTCCTTATCATAATGATAATCAATAGAAGCCAATTTCTGTGTGATTTCTCCTTCGCTAATATCCAAGTCCTCACAAAGGCTTTGTAAGCTTCCGTAGAAATCTCTTAGCTTCAAGTTTACATAACTCAGAAGCATCACTGGGTCTTTTGGTATCATATCTTTTCCTTTCTTGTCTTTGCCTAATCTTGCAAATCCATCCGTACACAGTATTCGTTCCCTTCCGCGTGGACATATGCCTTACTTCCACAGACAAGGGGCATCATCGGCGCTACATGTCCGATATCTACATCCATGACAACAGGCACATGGTACTTCTTGATCACATCGTATACAGCATGGTAGTGGTCAAGCCCCATCATTTCCTCGCCAAGCCTGGGCCTGCCAATCAAGAAGCCTTTACAGTTCTCAAACCATCCGGCATGCTCCATCTGCCACATAGCGCGCCGGATGCTCATAACATTCAGGTCACATGCCTCTAAGAACCAGAGCACGCCATCCTCTTCATATCGTTTCATAAAATCACATACTTTATCAAATTTCGTCCCGATCAGGTTCACAAGGCAGTCCATACAGCCGCCAAGCAGCCTGCCTGAAAAATCTAATGTTTCGTCAGGAAATCTCCGTATTACAGAATCCTCGGTCACATGATACGGCACAAGCGGATGCTCTTCATCTTTCAGAGACTCTTTCTCCCACTTATCATATCCTGTAAAACTAAGGCGCTTCCCTGCCAGAACATCCATGGCGTCTCTTAGCGACGGATGCCACGGCTCCATACCAAAAGCAGCCGCACACGGCCCATAAATCGAGGCCGTATCGCACAAAGTCGCCAGCAGGAACGTCATATTCGTATTATCCGAATATCCCATGTACCACTTCGGTTCGGCCTGTCTGATTTTCTCGAAATCAACATAATCCAATATTTCACACATCAGCTCTCCGCCGCCACAGGAAATAATCACATCGTTATCCTTCCCGCGATAAGAGCTCATCAGCTCTTCCGCACATTTAGGAGGCGTATTACTAATGCCAATGCCCTCTTGCGCATAGCAATTTGCTCCAAAATGAAGCTTGTACCCAGACGCCGCCCATTTCTCCTGTGCATGAAGGAACGCGGTCTTATATGGTTCTATCGCACATCCAAACGATGGCGCAATAAACCCGATTGTTCCATTTTCTGGTAAAAATTTAGCGTATCTCATAAACCGTTACCTTTCTTGACTATTATTTTCTAAAATTAATTGCTTTCTAAGATATTATACCTTCTCTGTACAAAGATTTCTATGGTAATGATCAAATTTCACAATAGGGACATGTGCCGTTTAAAGAGCCAAAAAAGGCGCCCATCAAGGGCGCCTTAGCTGTCACTGCTTTTTCTCTGCTATCAGTTTACCGTCTTGTATTGTGATCAAGATGGTATCTTTGGCAGATACCTGGTCTGCAAGGATCAGCTTCGCAGACAAAGTCTCTACATATTTCTGGATATACCTTTTCAGAGGCCTTGCGCCATAAACCGGGTCGTACGCATTATCTACAATGAACTGTTCAGCTTCTTCCGTCAGTTCAATGTATAGCTCTCTGTCCGATAACCGCTTGTTCAAATCATCAATGATCAAACGGATGATCCCTCCTATGACCTCTTTGGTCAATGGCTTGAACAGTATCGTTTCATCCAGGCGGTTTAGGAATTCCGGACGGAAATGATTCCGCAAGTCCTGCATGACCATGTTTTCCGCTTCCGGCCTAATATTACCATTGTTGTCAATCCCATCTAACAAATAGTCCGCCCCGATATTGGACGTCATGATCAGGATCGTATTCTTAAAGTCAACCGTCCTTCCCTGGGAATCCGTAATACGCCCATCGTCTAACACCTGTAACAATACATTGAAAACATCCGGATGTGCTTTCTCAATCTCGTCAAATAATACTACCGAATATGGCTTTCTTCTGACCAATTCAGTCAATTGCCCTCCCTCTTCATATCCGACGTATCCTGGAGGCGCCCCAATCAGCCTGGATACAGAGTATTTCTCCATATATTCGCTCATATCAATCCGGACCATATTGTTCTCATCATCAAACAAGGATGCCGCAAGCGCCTTCGCTAATTCCGTTTTGCCGACACCAGTGGGCCCTAAGAACAGAAATGACCCAATTGGCTTGGTAGGATCTTTAATGCCCGCTTTAGAACGGATAATCGCTTCCGTTACCTTCGTTACCCCTTCTTCTTGCCCGATCACGCGTTTATGCAGTTCTTCGTCAAGATGAAGAGTTTTATTCCTTTCGCTTTCCGTCAGCTTCGCAACCGGGATCCCTGTCCATCTGGAAATGATCTTCGCAATCTCTTCTTCCGAAACACTCTCATGCACAAGAGACAAATCCTGATTCTTCACTTTTTCCTCTTCTATCTCAAGCTGTTGCTTTAGCGACGGCAATTTCCCATAGCTAAGCTCTGCCGCTTTCTCATAATCTCCTTCGCGCTGCGCAATCTGGATTTGATTACCTGTCTCATCAATCTCTTCCCTGATTTTCGAAAGCTTCTCCACGCAAGCTTTCTCATTCTCCCACTGCGCCAGTCTATTGTCCAATTCCGCTTTTAGCTCGGCAAGTTCCCTTTGCAGATTTTCCAACCGCTCTTGACTTAATCGGTCATCCTCTTTCTTCAAAGCTGTCTCTTCTATCTCAAGCTGCATGACTTTACGCCGTAATTCGTCTAGCTCCGTCGGCATGGAATCCAGCTCGGTCTTAATTAATGCGCAAGCTTCATCCACCAAGTCAATGGCCTTATCCGGTAAGAACCGGTCCGCGATATAGCGGTGGGAAAGCATCGCGGCACTGACCAAAGCATGATCCATAATCTTTACGCCATGATAAACTTCATAGCGCTCTTTTAGGCCACGCAAAATGGAAATCGTATCCTCAACCGTTGGCTCTTCCACCATGACAGGCTGGAAACGGCGCTCTAGCGCAGCATCTTTCTCAATATATTGGCGGTATTCATCCAATGTCGTTGCGCCGATACAATGCAGTTCTCCTCTCGCCAGCATAGGCTTTAACATATTCCCGGCATCAAGCGCGCCATCCGTCTTGCCCGCTCCGACAATCGTATGCAGCTCGTCAATGAACAGGATAATCTGTCCCTCACTGTTCTTCACATCATCCAATACCGCTTTGAGACGTTCTTCAAACTCGCCTCTGTACTTGGCACCTGCGACAAGCGCCCCCATGTCCAGCGCAAAAATCTTCTTATCTTTCAACCCTTCCGGTACATCCCCACGGACAATCCGCTGCGCCAATCCTTCCGCAACAGCAGTCTTGCCAACACCCGGCTCTCCGATTAGCACCGGATTATTCTTCGTCTTTCGTGAAAGGATCCTGATGACGTTACGGATTTCATTGTCACGTCCAATTACAGGGTCTAACTTCTGCCCCCTTGCCTTTTCTACCAAATCCTGTCCATATTTCTCCAACGTATCATAAGTCGCTTCCGGGTTATCGGAAGTTACCCTCTGGTTGCCGCGCACAGTGGAAAGCGCCTGTAGGAAACGTTCCCTGGAAATAGCAAATTCCCTGAAAATTTCTTTGATTTCCTTATTCGGATGTTTCAACATGGCAAGGAAAAGATGCTCCACGGAAACATACTCATCTCCAAGCTGTTTGGCCTCATCCTCCGCCGTAATCAGGACCTTGTTCAAATCCGCACCAATGTAAATTTGGCCACCCTGGACTTTTATGCGTTTTTGCAAAGCCTGTTCTGTACGGTTTAAGAAATATTCCTTCTGGATTTCCATTTTCTCAATGAGTTTCAAAATCAGGCTGTCTTCTATTGTAAGAAGGCTGTAGAGAAGATGCTCCTGCTCTATTTCCTGATTGCCGTATTCATAAGCAAGCTTTTCACACTGCTCTACGGATTGTATAGATTTCTGGGTAAATTTTGTTAAGTTCATAGTCTCTTGCCCCCTTTTCTTCGTATATAAGGTTTCTTTCTATACACTTTGTTCTAGTGCTGATATAACAATACTGCTTTTTGTTAGCACTGTCAAGAGGTGAGTGCTAATAAATTTATTAAAATTTTGCAAACCCAGTGTTTATGCGGGTTTGCGGGTCCTGGAATTTAAAACATCACCTGTTATATTCCTCTACTACACCATTACTACACCATTTTTTTATTTTTTGGTGTAGTAACTCAGCCGCCAACTGCCAGTGCGTACCGCTCCACTTCCTCCCTAACATCCTCTCTGCCTGCGATATGGTTATATACATCCATCGTCACATCGCTGTGGGCGTGTCCCATGAGATACTGCAGCACCTTGATGTTCATGCCCTGTCTTGCCATGTTGGTGCAGGCAGTGTGTCGTAGGTTGTGGGCTGAGATTCTCGGAAGAAGTTCCGCTTTGCGGTGTTCTTTCTTTGCCCTGCCTGCTTCTTCCTTATTGTATTTATCTACCACATTGTAAATCACGTTGTTGACTGCGCTAGGCATCAGCGGTCTTCCCGTTTTCGCCAGAAAGATAAAGTCTGAATATCCATCTATCTCCTCTGTGCTGCGCCGTCCAAGCATAAAATTGATCTTTTTCTGTCCCAAGAAAGCTTTATACACACTTTCCGTAAACGGGATAGTCCGCACACCTGCCTTCGTTTTAGGTGTAGATACCCGAAATCCGTAGCCAACACCCCAATCCTTATAGATAAGCTGATGATCTATGGAAAGTTCCCTGTTCTCCATGTCTACATCCGCCCATGTCAGACCGATCAGTTCCCCGCATCTTAAGCCTGTCTCCAATAGAACCGTAAACATAGGATCATAAATATTGTAGACATTGCTTTCCTGCATAAACGAAACTAATTTCTTCTGCTGGTCTAATGTCAATATATCCTTCTCTTCCGGTGGTTTCCCATAGTCGCTGGACAATGCGTTTTTAGCCGGGTTTTTCCGTATAATATCATCGTCTACTGCCATCTCCAACGCCGGATTTATGAGCGTATGTATCAGCTTGATCGTACAGTAAGAATATCCTGCGCGTGACATCTTCGCATAAAACGCCTTGATGTGTGATGGGAGAAGCTGCACTACCTTTAAATTCCCAATCTCATCTTTTACATGACCATTCCACATTTTTACATAATTACCTCTCGTGGAATCCGCTAATTCTTTCGTTGCCATATAATAGTCAAATAGGGAATTGACCGTCATTTTCTTGGCACTGCCATCTATTAGTATATTATCATCCAGATCCTTTGCAAGCTGCTTCTCCTTCGCCCTAAGTTCCGCCAAATCACCTGCATAGATCGTCTGGCGTTTGCCGCTCCTTATGTCCATATAGCGATACATATAGATTCCGTCATTGCGCTGTGATTCACCTGTATGAAGATTTCGACCTTTATTGTCTTTCCTTGCCATAAAGCCACTCCTTTCTTCTCTGCGCTCCTTTCTTTCCAATAGGAATGGTTCCGGCTTGCCTCATATAGATAGTATAGCACAGAACCATTCCAAATAACAGATGATATTATAATTTATTCACTCAAATTACATAAGTATTGCTTCACCTTATCGACAGAATATAAGACTCGCCTGCCTATGCAAATTCTGGCTTCCGCTTGCTCTCCTATCTTTCGGGCTGTGGCCCGTCCGCAGGAAAGCATGGCGGATAATTTTTCAATATCAACCGTTATTTGTTCTTTGGATTCACGAAATAATGTTTTGTTCATTTGTTTTACCTCCTGTCAAATAAATAATATATAGTTATCAATTAAAGATATAGATAACATCCCTACATCGCTTTACCGAGAATGTGCTTTATCACGTTTGCGCCTCCTAGTACTACACTACATATTTAAACCGATATCTCATAATCAGCAAATGCAAAACAAGGAGCACTCCATTCGATCAGAATACTCCTTGTTTACCACAGTTTAAACCCGTATCTTTATAACTTTTCAGTAAAATCTCTCTGTCATGCTTATTGACCTCAAGCACATTCATTGCCTGTTCTGCCCCAACTTCATATTTGCCATAAGCGCCTCACAGCTTTTCCAAAAGCATAGCCTTATCCGCCTCTGATACTTTCATTGCCGACATTGCCTGTTCCGCAGACCATTTCATAGATTCCATCAAATTTCTCACATTTTCAAGTAGATTATTTAGCCTTGCACTTTCTGCTCTTCTATCCCCATATTTCTCAACCGCTTCACACATCCTCTTCCGACCTCCTTCTTCCTTAAAATGCTTTACCCCTTTAGCCAGTTCCGGATAATACATATCCTTCGATTCCTTACAGCCAAAGTCATGTAACAGATTTCCGATCGCATCATCACCCTTATAAGCCCCGTTAACGTATATGATGTGCGAGCCATCATCAAATAACTCATTCGTTTCCTCAAAATGCCTGTTGATCGTTCGTCTGTAAAAATCCCTTCATAAACCTGTAA
>CAJTSL010000067.1 GCA_910578845.1 uncultured Lachnospiraceae bacterium | reverse complement strand
CCAAATAAGATCAAAGTTTTTTCATTCTCCTATTGACATTTATTAGCTGGACTTTCATGGCATCATCACTGTCCTACCCCGGATAACATGGGTTTTTGATGAGCACCGTAATCATCGACTCGTTTTTTCTTTTCCCTTCATATGGAATTTCTAACAGTACTTCTGTCTCCAAGCTGAAAGGTTTTTCGTCAAAGTATAATCCTGATTGCCAGTAAACCCGTGTGTGGCTCCCATGCGCTTTATCTATATTATATTTGGCCGCAAATTCTTTACGGGTTATATGTTCCGTAATCAGGACAAACTCATATTTCTCTGTTTTCTTCAAAATACAGGAAATCTCATCATTGCTGCAATGCTGTAATACTTGTCTGATCAGGCATAGCTGCGCATCCGGCAAGGCGTCCTCAACGATGTCCAGACAATGGAATCGGATCTTCTGAGTTCCATATTTCGCATTATGCGCATCTATCATTTCCTGTACAATATCCACGCCGTCATATACGATACCATCATGCAACCATTGTGCAGCGACATTAAAATCCCCGCATCCCAAATCACAGACGCTTGTAATGCCATTTTCCCGGATCCATTTCCTGAGTAGTTTACAATAGGGTTCCACGTACTTTCGCTCATGGGAACCGGGGCCTGAATAAAATTTTGATTTTACCCCCCCCCATTTGTTTTTGGCGTATATATATTGAAACGTCTGTTTCCTGTCCATCCTGCCATATTGATAATTATCCCTGATCAGCAAAATCCGAAACCGCACCATGCGTACAAAATCCATTGCTTTCATATTTTCTTTGCTCCTTTTTCTACAGTGTTCATCAGTTCAGATATCTTTTGTCCGTATTTCTTTTTCACAAGATCATAATCATATGCCCGCCAATCATTCTGTACCGTTTGCCCGCCGGTCTCATATGCTTTTATCCGGGCCGGAATCTCGGCATATCTTTCAAACGTGATTCCCTGGGCATTGTTATAGGCTAAGAATGCAGGGAAAGATACGGGTATCGAATTTAGTGCAATAGTTTCTTGCAGTACACCGCTCGTCTTATGGACATGACTGTCACGATAAGGGATCACAACATATTTCGCCTCCCCGATCCTCTTTATATATTCTTCATAAGAAAGCACGACATTCTCTACTACAACCAATTCACTGCTGTAGCGCCTGACTTTCTGATAGTATTCTTCATCCCTGAAATAACCGGATATGACAATTTTCCCCCCACTGTCCCGGAATGCCTTGGCAATCTCTAAGATCCCCTGGCTCTCGTTCATAACCCCTACACAGACAACCCCAGACTTTTGCTTACGGATATACTGCCTATACTGCCTGTCTAAGTAAAAATCCGGCAAATGAATATGATTTCCCTGCACATGGTAATGGGGGTTGGTCGCGATCACTAAGTCCACTTTTCCCAGCGCCTTATCCAGAAGAACCTGCCTGACTCTCCTGCCGATTTGTTTCTTAGCCAGTTTCTGATTCCAGTCTATGTATGTCGTTATCAGATACTTGCCCCGTTTGGGCATCATCAATATTGTCCATAATACTGCCTCATTGATACAGATAAACCAGAGCATATCATCTTCGTTTCTACAGATGGCAAAAATACTGTTAACTATACACTTCATATATTTTATGAACATAGGATCTGTCGCTTTGACCGTAAACGGGTTATATGTTATGTCTCCTCCATAAGCACTCCTTTGGTAGGATCGCCCAATCGTATATCCTTTCTCACAATCAAGCAACATAGCCGCCTGTTTTATCGCCTTCTCCTCATGCCCTACCGGCACATTCCCGTCACTGACCAAGCAAATGACATCTACAATATTGACCCTCATCATTACTTTATCCTCTTATACGTATCACATAGAAGTTCACATAGCTCCCGGTCCGAAGTATATAAATATTCTTCTGTCCCCAATTCAAAGATATATTCTGAGATTTCTCCATTGATTAGCAGATCAGAGACATAAACCGTGCTTTCACTCTCTATCTTGTCAAATTGTTCCACACAGAGCGCGTCATATTTGCTTAACATAAGCTGCGCGGGCAAGTAGAAACTATCTGACCCCATGTACCGGATATCATACTCCTCCAACTGATACCTTTGCATGCATGCATACGTACTATCTACCTTATCCCAATAGCGGGCGCTAAATTCCCTTGGCGTCATATAGCTTAAACTGGCGGCCACAAATAGCAGGGAGGAAAATACCATTAGGCCAAGAGCGCAATATTTGATCTTTCTGCCACGCACTAATATGAGGAATGCCCCTGTGCTTAACAAAACCAATGTTACGATCATGGCTACCCAGGAATTGAAGCCATGCTCATTGACCACCGCCATCAGCTTATAGCCAAAAAAGTAAGCCGAATCAAACATGCCCATCTTAGCATCCGCCAATAATACAGGCCAGTTGATAACAATCCACTTTATCGCCATCGGCATAAGCGCCAAATGATACAAAACTAACTTTTTCCAGCTATATTGCAGTTTATAGAAGAAATATAGGCATACTAAAATATATTCTCCCAAAAAGGGCGTTGCATATCTTGTATATACAAACCATTTATTCCTGGATGGGGAATGGCTCATGATGGCAATACATAAATTCATGCCCCAAAAACAGCCTGCCGCAAACAGAAACAATAAGGCTTCTTCCTTCTCTTCCTTTATCTTTAGATGATAGAGAATGTACCGGACATAAGCTACGCTTATATATAGGCAACCAAAAAGCAACCCGCATGTCTCTATGCTAAAAGCAACCGTCAATGACACAAATGCCCTGAGCATAGCCTTAAAATTATGAATTAATACGTCACCGATTAAAAAGACTTTCGTCGCCGTATACTCCGTAGAATTTACAATATGATCCGCTCCCCAGAAATAGTTCTGGATATTGCCTGCTATAGAGGAAAATAAAAACAGAATCCCCAAAAGCATAATAATAAACACAAACGGCCTCACGATCCATCCCGAATGCATTATTTTATGCACAACCATGATCAAAAGCGTCATTCCATATACTATTAAGCATCTGCTATGGATCAAATATCCTAACGCTAATAAAAAAGAAAACAATACTGTCCCCGCCACGCCCGTATCCTCTCTCTGGACAAGGCGGATAAGAACATAATAGACTATCCACGCCCAAAGAGTGAAAACAGTCTCTGTCATCATGACATTTGCATTGAATAATACCGGATACAAAACGACGCACGCAAGCGCCATTATGATGGAGACATTCCACTTTACGCCCAATATCTCCCGTATGATCTTATAAGCCATATAAGCCGCCAATGCCAGCATGATCATATTTAAGAACAAACACAAGCGGTATACGAATACCGGATTTCTCGATACCGCAATGGCTGGCAGATACAGAATAGAAGGCAGCACGCCATAAAACCCGTTTTTTCTCCCTGAAAAAAGGATATATGACTTCCAGCTTTCCCCATGCCCGATCAAGTACTCCGCCGTCTGCCAAACGCCTGCCTCATCTGAAATCCATGGGACTTTCACCAAAAAAACGCTCCACCCCTTTATGATAAACAAAGCCAACAGGATGATGAAAAACGCAAAGAGGTTTTTCTTTTTCTCTCCTAATCTCTTCTCAGCCATTTATCCGTCCCCTTTTCATCGCAAGCATCTCTATAGAATGCCAACCGCCATATAGCACATTCGGGACAATGGCACATAGTATTGCCTTATCCATAAAACTCCTGACCGCCGTATATCTGATTAGGCTACAGAGCCAATAGGTAATGCTGCCAACAATGACCGTACAAACTGTCCACTTGCCCAGGCCAATGTAATAATGCTTTTCCTCTTCTTTGAAATATTCCCTGAAGAAAACCCGTGCCGACCAAGGCAGGTCAATGAGCAAGACCGCGATGATCGTGGAGAACATGACGCCATGCAACCCGATCCTCTTCACCAGCAAAATATTCAAAACCAGATTCAGGAGCGCAGAACAAACCGGACGGATTTTGTCCTGATCCCATAGCCCCGCCGCTTCTTTGAAAATATAAACATTATCTTGTATTTTCCACAAATAGAAATAAATCACCGACAAAATAACACTCAAAAAGTCCAGCATATAATCGGTTCCTGCCCATAATGCGATAAAATCCTGTAATAAACACACCAAACAAATGCTCCACCAGCCGACAATCCACATTTGGATGTCCTGAAGCTTTCGAAAGAAAAGCAAATTATACGCCCTTTCCTTTTCCACTAATGAATTTCCTATGATGGGCCTTACCGAATTATAATATATCCCCAAAATACCGATCAAAGTTGATAATACATAATAGTAATTCGCATACTTTCCTAAGACTGCTAATCCCAGAAATGCCGAGATGACCAACTGATCCGCGTACCGCAGGATAACGCCCCCCACTTTATAAATAAACAGCGCTTTTACCTTCGATAGGATGAGCTGCTTTTCATCGTTCTTAATCTCCCCTTTAGCGAAGAATTGTGCATACTGATGTTCTACGATATGGCTTCTTATCAGGTTTTGTAGGATCGTAAACAGCGGAAAAGCCAAGACATATAAATAATAGTCCGCATAATAGAGCAATATCATCACTTGTACAATATATTGCGCTACATTGACTGCCAGACGGATACGGCTCTCCACGTCTACTCTTTGCAACGCGACTAATAAAGCGTTTTTATAAGCATAGAGCCAGTAACCTAATGCTACATTACATAACTGCAACAAATAAATGGCATAGATATTGATGTCATGCGGATGATCACCTTTTATCAATCCCTCCAAAAAAGGCAGTAACATCATCCCCAAAAGGAAGATCGCCATGCCTATCCACCGATAGACTCTTTTGTAAAAGGAAAGAATGCCTCCGACCGCCGATAAATCTCCCTTCGCCAGCGGCTCATATAAGCTAAATACGACTGCGCTCTCCATTCCCAGGTCCGCCAGACATAGCACTTGTAAAATAGAAGTAAATAAGCTATCTAGCCCAATATATATATTCCCAAGCTTGTAGATCATGATCGTCCTGATCCAAAAAGGAAATACCATGATAATGATCTTATTTAGCATCCCCCAGACCATATTCTTAGATGCCCTTTTAAAAACGCTTCCCATATCACTCCCTACATGTGATAAACTCACATATCTTTAGCAAATCTTGTTCTTGCCTGCATTTGATTTCCTGTTCTTTCTTTTTCACCATATCCTTATCCAATTGGTTTTCATATGCGTATAATATTCTTGTTTTCATCTCCGTCATATCTTTGGGATTAAAATAATAAACTGCGTCCCCATATATTTCAGGCAAAGAACAGATTGCCGATATCACACAGGTAACGCCATATTTCATTGCTTCTACCGGCGGCATCCCAAACCCTTCGTTCAAAGACGGATATATAAATAACAGGCAATCCCTATATAGCGCCTCTAGCTCGCTTGCTGATACATAATCCAGGAATAGGAACCTATCCCGATGTTTCATGGCCCCTAATGCGTATTCTGGCAGGGAGCCGACTACTTTCACTTTACATCCTTGCAAAAATCCTGCCTGATATAGCTCATCAATTGCATAGATAGCTCTATACGCATTTTTCATCCATCTATTGGCGCTGATGAGCAATAAATATGGGGCATTGACTTCACATGTTCCCTCTGCCGTTACACTTGGCGCTTCCTTCTGCGGCGTGTATAGGACTTTGATATTTTTCCGGAATGCAGGGAAATTTACCATCAAAGCATATTTGGTATGCTCTGATACGCAGATACAGGAATCCAACATCGTAAGCACATTTTCCATCTGCCGTTTATGCTTACGGCGTACCAATGGGTAACATAAGTTTTTGAGATATCTAACAGCCTTTTCTCTTCCTCTATAATATTTCACCGCATATTCATCCTGCGGACATTCAATATAGCGCAGGCCATGGATGGTTCCTTTCATCTCTACTTTGCTGCTGACAGGCCTTTTCTTATATGCGATTGGCAGGGCGGTATAGAAAACTTCTATCTTCTCTCTTTCACATATTGCGCTGATGTCGTCAAAATCCACAATCGGGATAGCCGTTATCTTCTCATGGCTAAGCAGTTTCTCGATCCAGTCATCAAGCTTCCTATCCGCAAAATAAATGCAATAGATCCTATCACATAACCCAGCATAAAATAGCGCTTTCAAAACAGCTTTTCCATATTCCCCTCCGCCATGGTAGCGGGTCTCGCCACGAGGCTGCACCGCGGTCAAATCATATAATATGTTCATCCTTCTTCTCCTGCGCACATCTTTTCCACCTCAGCCCTAAACCGACTACAGATCCGCTGCTCCTGATAGCGTTGGCATATGTCCTGCCTTGCCCTTTTTCCATATTGCACCGCCACATCAGGATATAGAATAAAGCTTTCTATCGCTTCGTATAGCCTTTCCACATCGTTACAGGGCACCAGTCTCCCATTTTCTTTATCCGTGACCAGATCCCGCGGTCCCGTGTTACAATCTGTCGATATGCAAGGAAGCCCCAGTGCCATAGCTTCCATTAATGCGTTTGGCATGCCTTCATGATTAGAAGATAAAATAAATGCATCCGCTGCTTCTAATGCTTCTATCACATTTTCTGTCCTGCCCCGGAGAAAGATGCTCTTTTCACACCCTATTCTCTTAATTTGTTCTTCTAGCTCTTTCCGTAATTCTCCTTCACCGTAAATATCCAAAGTAACATATTTGTGCTTTTTGCTGATCTTTCCAAAAGCATTGATCAGGAGCGCCTGGTTCTTTTGTTTGCTTAGCCGCCCCAAAGTAATAAATCTATGCATCTTGCCAGAATAGACGACCGACTGCTTGCAGATCTCCTCGCGTATCGGATTGGGCACAGTCACGAACTGATCTTGTGCAAAATCCCGGAACCACTCCTTCTGTTGGTCATTCTGTACCCAGATATATGGCGCGCGGCGGTAAATAAAATCCCGCAGCATCCTAAAGATTCTGTTCGCTGGCTCGCGCGCCGGATCACTCCTTACCGTAACGCAAATCCTCTTGTTGTAGAAATTTCCTATCATAGCCAATAAACAAATATCCACGCCGAAAGGGATTACCAAATCGGGCGACAATCGTTTCATGCTTTTTATAATCTCTGGGAACCATCTGCATAGTACATCTATTTTCCCCACTTTCACCTTATCCGTCATGAAGTGGGTCCGGATGACATTAATATCCGGCGCAATCGCATATTCAGACGCATAGTCCCTAAGAACCAATAACGAAACCTGATATCCCGCCTTTGCCAGTTGCCCGGAGAATACGGAAATACATCTCCCTGAGCCGCCATACGCCATTCCTCTTGATATAAACAATATGTGTTTCATTCTGTGTCAAATCCTGCCTCTCCTTTGCTCATACAGAACCGGTATAGCTGAGCCGCGATCCTTTTCTGGGAGGAATATGTCGGATGTCTCCCTTTTCCGATGCCGTCCCATATCTTTCTGCGCAGCCTGATAAACGCAATCCGCTGGTCTCCCTTTTCCTGCTGATGCCTGCACGCACTCCTTATTTCATTATGCAGACAACATCTCATAGGACCGATCGCACATATAATATATGCATACGGGTTTCTTCTCCGCACGCTATCGAGCAATTGCCCATATGCGCTCTGGAATGACTCCCGATCCTCTTCTCCCTGAATATTTAGGGAGTCATTCGTCCCCATGTTAATAATGATAAATTCCTTCTCATGCCTGATATCCTCTTCTTTTCTTGCCTCTGCTTCATATTGCCCTAATGCCGATAAACCTGTATAATCTTTGTGCGGCTTCCACACGCCCATTCCGGAAGAAGCAATAATCCGATAATCTTTCTGCATCATTTTACACAATAAATAAGGAAATGCATGTAAGCCGTTCTCATATTGGGTAGAGAACTTATGGAACAAACTATGCTTTTCCACTCCGTACCCGCATGAAATACTGTCTCCAATAAATTCAATTACCTTACGGCCATCGTTTTGTCCCTGTTCCAACTTACCACATATGCTAATGCTTTTAATCCCGACATCCCCGTATTTCCATTCTGTCCTTTTGAGCAAAGTTAACTTTATCCTGGCACATTTTCCGGGTTTCTTAATCTCTATCTTCTGTTCGTGTCGGTTGATGATATATTTCCTATACAAGTAAGCGCCGTCTTCTGCCACGCCTATTTCGATCCAGGCGTAATGATCGGAACATAGTTTCGATACCAGCTCGATTTCTATCCCGGTCCCTTCAAATCCCCACTCTATCCCGGAACAGGAATAATCCAGCCATATGATCTTATTCTGTAGAGAAACAATTCCCCTTTTTCTTACCATTGCATAGAGATCGTCTCCATATAATGTGATCCTGCTGCTATCCATGCCAGAAATTGTCCTTCCGAAGCTTCCCTGCTTTCAGCAGTCTTACTTTCCCTTTTATCCATGCCCATACATATTTACCATACTTTTTGATCACATAAGAATAGAGAAAATGTTTCACAAACCACCTAATATTTAGCCAGAAATGCCATTTACTTACTTGCGGCGCCGGAACCTTTTGCAATTCTTTCCTTACGCGTTTATTCTTGAAATCAATATGTTCTAACGGATAAACGATATTACCGTCTACTTTGCGGACACCGCCCTGCTCTATATAGCTGTTAATGTTATTGCCTGTCAGCTCATCGTATCCGATCTCAACATAATCCGCTATATCATCTACCGCCGCCAAAGGCACTAATCCCGGAAAAGGCTGCGGCGCAATATCCAGATGAATAGATTCATCAAACACATTGCCATAATGTCTGTCACCGACATAACTGTCGCACATTTCAATCTTCCCACAATTATCCACGAGAATATGGGACATTCCCAAAAAAGAAACGCGCCCTAAGCCATTAACGGCATGAAGCTGATAGCGGAAATTCCCTGTATCCATATATTTGGCGGTTTTCTCCCATTGCCGCTCGTTATATGCCTGTGGATACTTCCTTCCCTTATACAATCCCCTAAATGCCCGTATATGCACCCTATAGCCGTTCGCGCGAAAGAGCGGGAGATATTGTCGCTCAAAATCATCAATTTGCTCCGGGTACATGACATATACAATCGAGGGCTCAATCCCTGCCCGCCGGATTTCATCACATTTCTCTATAAAGCGTTCTACGCTAGTCTGCGTTGGATGGAAAGAGGCATTGATATGTAAACGCTTTGATCTCGCTAATTCCGTATGTAAAAGCCTGTCCAAATTGACGGATACATTGCTTGTCATCCTGACTTCCCAATTCTGATGCCTACCGATCATCTCTAAAATCTCGTAAAAGAGATTCCCGCCCATCAATGGCTCTCCATAAGAAAAATAAAAAATAGTCTCCCTATTTCCAAATTGTCTTTCAAATGCCTTCTCCCATGTAGCGAGGTCAAATTGGAAGTGCATTCCCTTATTGACGCTTGTCGCAACATAACAATACGGACACGCATAATTACAATGCGCATAACGGCCATTATACTGCCATAGCACTAGAAGCTTAGAACGCATTATGATACTGCCCAAAAGGTCGATGACAATCTTTATGCCCGATGCATTCATCGTCTCTCTATGTATCTTTGGACACTCTCTCTTGTAATAAACAAAGAAAGAACAAAAGTCGGCGACAAAAAAATGCTTTGCCGCAGCTAGTGCCATAATGCCTTTGTTATATTTTCTTATCCTCTGGTCTTTCTCTTTATCCTTCCCCAGTGGAACGGTATTACATATCAATTGAATGCCTTTGCCAATATAGAAGGAAGAAAGCCTCTCCAAGCCATCCAGAATGGTTTCTACAGAAAGCTTTTCCAGGCTCTGTGCACTAATACAAATACAAACCAGCGTATATTCTACGCTCTCTGCTATTTCCAGATACTTATCGTAAGAAAAGCAATCAGTTGTCTGGACATGATATACGAGGTGATACTCTCTGCGCCCCTCAAACCTTGTTTGTAATGCCGCCACCAATTCTTCAAATGCCTTCTTATAACATTTATCTCCCAATAACAGGATTTTCTCATCTTTTCTCATCTCATGTCCCACACGATCTTCATTCAGTTATTTTCCTTATGCTTGCAGCTTTTCAAATAAATCTTTATTAAGCAGTTCTTTTTCTTGCATTTTTTCTTTGATCTGTATTTCCTGTAATATAAAGCTGTTTCTGTTCTTCTCTAAATCACGGATTAAATCCATAATCTTATCATAGCTTAACGCTTCCACCGCTGTCCCCTGTTCCTCAAACCCTAGATACGCCAATAAATCTTCTACTTTCTTCGAATAATTAAGCGCAATGAAAGGCACCGCGCACATAACGGCAAAGATCACGCTATGGAGCCTCATTCCCAGGACAAGCCTGGCATGGCGGATTATGGAAAAGTACTGCCAAATACCAAAATTTTCTTCTCCGATAATCTTATTCTTCTCACGGTTTTGTACGCCTGCCATAATATCATCCGCCACTTTACCGTCTCTTTCTTCCAGAAAGGGAAGAAAGAGCACACGATATCCAAAATCTCTATTAAGAGAATCAACTACTTTAATCATGACATCAATAAATTGGCGATATTTTCCCGCATTCTTTTTGGTCTGTATATGCCATTTATGACAAACCGCAACCGGAATAAATGGTATGCAGTCAAACCAATGCCTAAGCGCTATACACACATATGGTTCCTCTTGTACAGCGAATCTCTCTAAAGGATGCATGGACAAGCCAAAAACGCCATCCGCGGATAAAACGGCATGATGGATCCCCATATTCTTTAATTCTTCGACTGACTTTTGATCCCTTAGCGTAATCGCATCTACTTCTTTTAGTATTTTCCTTACATACTGTCTGCTCCATCTATAGTTTAGGGGGCCTATGCTGTTCGCATATACCATAGTCTTCTTATGATGTTTCCTGGCATCATTTAGAAAACGCCCCCATCTGTATATATTGTATATGCTCGTCTCATCCTGAAATAAAGCACCGCCTCCAAGTACAAAAACATCACATTCCCGCACGATTTTCCGGCATCTTCCATCCGTATCATTCAGGCAGTTATCATACATAGCATATTTTCTGGCTTTATCCGCATTGATACAGAGAACGGTAATATTCCCCATTTGCCCGAATCGTTGCAGGAAACTCATAAGCAGAGCCTCATCGCCAAGATTCCCAAGCCCCGCGGCACAATGTATCACAATATTCATTCTTTTCATTTATCACTTTCCTTGTATTTGGGCGCCTGCAAATCTGCATTCTCATCCTGAAAGCTCTCTATCTTCTCTACTAACCGCTCCCATTGGAAGCGCCATGCCTCTTTTTGCACATTTTGCACGAATTCTTCCTCTTTGCCCTCTTCAAAATACTTGATAACGGCTTCCGCTAACGCGTTTACATTCTTCGCCTCTACAACGTAGCCCGTCTTCCCGTTCTCTACAACATCCGGCAGGCCGCCTACATCGGTTACGATGACCGGTTTCTTAAATCCATACGCGATCTGTACGATGCCGCTCTGTGTCGCTGATTCATACGGCAGCACCACCAAGTCACATGCCGCAAAATACTTCTCTACTTCATCGTCCGGCATATAGCCGTCAACGATATCCACACAGTCTGCAATCCCCTGTTCCAGAATGCACTGCCTATAATTTTCTTTATCGTCCTCAAAAGAGCCGGCGATCATAAGCCTGACCCCGCTAAGTTTCCTCTTAATGGCAGGCATTGCTTGCAGAAGATAGCGAAGCCCCTTATACTCCCTAACAAATCCAAAAAACAACAACATTTTTTGATCCTGTCGGATTTGCAACAGATCTCTTGCCTGCTTCTTCGAGAGATTTCTAGCCTGAAAAGCATGATAGGTCGGATGAGGATTATACTTGAAATCTGCATCCTTTTTTATCGTCAGCAGATCCTCTGCGTCACTCTTAGCATGTACAATGAAGGCATTTCCTTGCTTTAGCGCCATCCGCGTCAGGAATCTGTCCATACAGAACCTCTCATGAGGGAATACATTGTGGCATATGAATATTTTCTGGATACCGTTGCCAAGCGCTTTCCCCAGCAGCCAATAGCACGGCGCAAAATAGGGGTGCCACCACTGCATGATCACCATATCCGGGTTCCTTTTTCTGATTTTCGTTCCGAGAGAGAGGATGTTTATAGGATCTGCCGTATGGAGCAGGAACTGAGCCCCTTCTATGCAAAACATATTATTCCTATAATCTCTCTGCTCTTTCTGATACAAGAATTTCGGATACTGCATTTTATAAGAGATCACTTCCACGTTATGTTCTTTAGCCAATGCCCGATATAAAAGACACGTATAATGTGCGATACCGCCCTTATACGGATATGCAGGCCCGATTAAGATAATATTTTTCATCTGTTGTCCACTCACACTAATCCCCATGACTTTCTCTCAGCTTGCGAACTTTGAGCCAAGACGCTATCAGCGTCGGCACAAATTCGCGGTTAAAAATTTTTATTTTTCAACCTAAAATCTTGTTAGGAAGTTCATCCTTCTCCGACATCCACAAGCCGTTCCTTTTCTTCCTTGCCAATGATGCGGTACGTCCTTATGGCTTCTTTGGCCATCTTCGCCTCTATGTAAAGCGCCTCATACTCGGAACGCCTCGCATGATACTGTGTATCCTGCAAAAGTTTCCGGTTAGCCGCAATGACATCCGCCATTAACCCCATCATAAGCGTCAGGAAACCGATAATGATCAACGTACAGCCCAAAATTAAAGACTGCACATGACCTCCGGTCAATCCGACTACACGGTAATATAAGAACCGGCAGCCGATTAACAGTCCTGCTATCATTGGCACGCTCGCCAGATAAGTAAAACATTTCAGCGGTTTATACATCATATACGCCCGTAATATCGTGATCATACTTTTCTTCACATATCCCCATATGCTATGAAAGAGCCTGGAGGGACGCAGTTCTCCGTTGGTACGGATTGGCACGCTCGTAATCGCCATCTTCTCTCTCCCGGCTTGTACGATGGTCTCCAATGTATAGGTATAATCGTTGACAACATTGATATGCATTGCCGCTTCCCTGCTAAAAGCACGAAAACCACTTGGCGCATCCGGGATATCCGTATTAGACGCCTTACGTACGACCCAGCTCCCAAAATGTTGTAGCATCTTCTTCAGGAATGAAAAATGCTCCGTTTTGTCAATCGGCCTTGCACCAATGACCATATCCGCCTTCCCTTCCAAAATCGGCGAAATCAGCTTCTGGATATCATCACCGCAATATTGGTTGTCAGCATCTGTATTTACAATGATATCGGCGCCGTTTCTAAGGCATCCGTCCAAGCCTGCCATAAAGCCTTTGGCAAGCCCCTTATTCTGTTTGAAGTTCACAACATGATGCACGCCCCATTTCTTCGCTACTTCCACTGTTTCATCCTGACTGCCGTCATTGATAATCAAATATTCGATTTCATCTATTCCTTCCAGTGTCTTTGGCAAATCATTGAGCGCAATCTCCAATGTCTCTGCTTCGTTATAACAGGGAATCTGGATGATTAACTTCATGTTACGCCCTCCTTTCTCTTTTACTCTACGTATCCTCGCGTTATATACAGCACAAACGACGCGCTTTCCCTGCATTTATCATACTTTTCTCCCAGCTTTTCTAAATACGCGCTCTCATAGTCGGCGATCAGGAAACCGGCTTTTGGCAGCGTAGCCTCTAGGATGTCCCATTCCATTTTCTCTCCTTCGCTGTCCTGTTCCTGCAAAATGGCAATCTTCCTATCGCGCATGGCAAATTGGAGCAAATCAATGTATTGGCCCCCTCCGCCATATAGATAACTGACAGGCATATCCCCATATCTGTATCCATGCATGTCTTGCCATTCGCTCATGTATTCATAAATGCGCAGATCCTGATAGTCAATATCGTTAAAATACCATGTGTATTTCTTGCTCAGAAATCCTGTCAATAGGATTTCCACTAATAAAGCAATGCTGACAGGCAAAACGATCCCCTGACAGAGGCTTCCCTGCTTCCCGTTTCTACAAAAGGCAATACATCCTGTCATAATAGCCATTAATACGATTCCCAAAAAATATGCTTTGCTAAATTCCGGTAGAAATTGATATGGATGCGTACTGTCCGGCAGGTAATTGAGCGCCGCAGCATGAAATCCATACATGAGAGTAGGTTCCTTTTGTAAGGATCTCCATAGCACGATTGCGAACAATCCTGTTGATATCCCTACACTATAGAAGAAGCTTCTAAGCAAACATCCATTTCGCAGCAATGTTAAAATGCCAATGCCGATTAGGACAGGCAATAAGTAATCATTATATCTTCCATAAACAATTCCGTCCGCCCTGCCTGAATTGTTCATGAAAACGGCGGAAACAAAGAACTGCCCCATTACAGAGAACAATAGAAATGGATAAAGCCACCGTCTGTCTGCAATCCTTAGCGAAGGCTTCGAACATATGTCTTTTATCAGGCGCCCTGTCTGCTTCATACAAGCAAACACCGCCGGATAGAACAAACCAAAAGTCGCCATTCCCATGTAATATAGCTTTCCTGCACAACTACTAAGAAATGAGACGATCCCCTCTCTGTTGCACAAGCTTTTCAGCTTTCCGATCTGTCCTGCGTAATCGTTCACGGCAAGGCGCTTAGCATCTGCCGAGGCATAGACCGTTGCCGATATAAGCCCTTTCATATATAGTCCCATTCCTGCTCCAAGTATCAGGATGATCATGCCCGGCAACAGCAATTTCCGGGTCTGGGGCGCATGCCAGATAAAAAGAGCTAAGACCACAATGCCCGAAAGCGCCACTCCTACTGTCCGCATATGGATAAAATATAAATAAAGAAATGATAGTGATAATAGCATGACACGTATCATTTTCGGTTTTTCAAATAATAAAATAAATTGATAGCAAATGAACACATACAGGAAGGCAAGAAGCGCTTCCGCCATTGTCATCTGCGTGTAAAAACCCCAGACCGGATAAAACACTGCTGTGCCTGTTGCCAATAGAATATGTTTTTCTTTCCCATATTTATTTCTGCCAGCCTCCTCTGTGGGCAAATAGATCCGTCCATAAATCTTCCATAATAGAACAATTGCTGCGCAATGCAACAGCATATTAACGGTCACTGCCATCCGATAGGCAATGACACTGTCCTTACATAGATATAAAATTGGCGCCAATATCAGGCTATAGCCAAAAGAATAATAAGAGCCAAGCGAGGCTGCATCCGACCAGTCATACCCAAGCCATTGCGCCGCGCTTGCCCAATACCCGAACTCATCCGGATAAAGGGAAAATCCATATATCCTGTGGATACTGTATTGGTACATGCAGAAAAGCAATACCGCAAATAGCAGAAGAACCCGGAAGAAGAAATGACTTCCTCTTCCAGCTCCTGCCATACAATTCATCTCATTAGTACTTGATGATCGCATATGCGCCCTGACCACCCGTCGTATTGAATGTTACCGTGTTGGGATTGTTGTCAATATCCTGTAGAATGTATACGGCTCCACCAGGACGTACACAGGCAACCGCAAATGTCTTGCCAGCCTGTGCGAAAGATGCCGGAATCCCAAAGCTAACGCTAATCTCTGCTCCATCAGACGGAAGCAGGCTAAACTTACCGCCTTTGACTTTACCGATTTCTACGTTTACATAAGGCCCAACAACTGCGCCAACAGACTCTGCAGCCTGATTCAATGCTGCTGCAGCCAACGGGCTTTTCTTCACATCCAGGTTATAGATCCTAGCGGACGGTACCTCTCCTGCTCCCAATCCATAATTTGCTACAATCGTGCTAAGCCCTGTCCTAATAGCAGTGCCGTTTACGGATGTCGCAAGATACACACCTTTTACCGTAGTTTTGATGCCTGCCACCGAACTGCTCACCGGGATCGACGAAACGCTGCTCACGGATGAGCCGCCGCCCTCCCCGTCACTTTCCGCAAGAGACTCGTTAACGATTTCCACAACCTTCTTCTCCGAGCTTGCGGATGAAGAGCCACCGCTCCCGGCTCCTCCTGCCGCAGGCGTAGCATGTACGCTCATAGCCGGCGTAACTACAAGCGCCATCGCTAAAGCGCCAGCCATCATTTTCTGAATGAATTTTGCTTTCATTCTCCTTCCTCCTCTTATAAATTTATTTGTGTCGCAGAGGTTTTATCCTTCCGCGTATCCACCTGTTGTATTTCTATAACAAACTCCACATAGTATTGTTTTGCTATTTGAAATATACTTTACATTCTATAATGCTATTATCAATATACTTTTGTTATATATAATATGCTATTATGAGTATATTTTCAAGTACTTTTTTTAAAAACATACAATATATGGACATGCCGACGGATATTAACACAAAAATGTTTTCGTGCATGAAGCGGTTATAGATGGGTATTCTATTACGATACAGGTAAAGAGGAGTGTGATTGGTTCCGTGTCAGAGAAAACATTAGAGAAATATTTAAAAGAACTCCGTAAATCCTATAATTATTCTCAGGAATTTGTCGCATCACAGCTAAATATTACAAGACAGACCTATTCCCACTATGAAACCGGACGGATTTCGCCGCCGCTAAACTCACTCTATCATTTAGCGAAGCTATATAATGTGCCACTGGATAATTTCCTGGATTTTACTATCAATAATCATGCAGAGGACACCAAGCCTAATCCTTATGGCTCAGCCATAGATCCTAAGAAAAACTGCCCAGATGATGACCTAAACGAATTCCTACAACATATAAGCGCTCCTGAAAATAGCAAGAAATTTAAATCCCTCAAGCGCCAGGAGAAGCTATGCCTATATTACTATCAATTACTAGACGAGCGGGATAAGGAAGATATCCTTGCTTTCATGAAGATCAAATGCCATAACCGCAGGGCGGAAAAGAGAAAGATGCCATAAAAAAAGGGGCTGTCGCACTAAGTAATTAGTGCGCAGCTCCTTTTCTATGCAAAAAAATAA
>CAJTSL010000066.1:12767-17199 GCA_910578845.1 uncultured Lachnospiraceae bacterium | reverse complement strand
CACTTAAGGATGCCATCTGCCATACAAAGGCCACAGAGGGTTGTATTCTGCACTCTGACAGGGGAAGCCAGTACTGCTCACTGGATTATCAGGAGCTGGCAAAAAAATACGGCTTTATCAGCAGCATGAGCCGTAAGGGGAACTGTTGGGACAACGCACCAATGGAGAGCTTCTGGGGGAAGTTAAAGCAGGAATGGTTGAATGGACAGCATTTCCGGACCAGGGAAGAAGCCAAAGCCGCAGTGTTCGAGTATATATGGATATTTTATAACCGTAAACGGATCCATGAAGCAAACGGTTATCTGACGCCGGAGGAATACTATGAGAAGCATCAGACAGAAGGGAAAGCAGCATAACAGCTTTTAAATAAAAACCGCACAGGCTTTGCAGAGGCAGAAAAGTCTTTTCTGCCAGCCTGAACGGGTAAAAAAGTAAGAGAAACTAAGAAAAAATAAAGAACAGGATAGAATCCTTTCGTTTAAGGTGTCTATGTGGGCGGGGACGGTTCATCTATCAGAGTTTGAGGCATCTCCATATCTTTTATCTCATCATTTACATACAAGAAATCTGAAAGCTTATCCATGATAGCTATCGCAGCCTTTCTATTTGCCAGAAGCGGCGGCATCCGCTCAATTGGGGAAATGACAAAAGTGACTAGTTGCAGAAACACTAAGACAATGCCTGGTGTAACGCCTGTCCCGGAAGCCGCGATCCACGCACCAACGAAAAAAATACCTAACCGCATCATGACACTAGCCCCGGTACTAAGTAAATTCACATTTTCCTCCGCGTATCTTCTGGCATACTTCATGTCTTCTATTTTGCCATTGTCCAATTGAAACCGTTCTTGCATTTCTTTTTCTGCCTGAAAACTTTTGATGATCGGAAAACCAGAGAGAATATCTTTTATCAATTCAACATACCTGGCATTCCCCTCAGAAACTTTTTTCTCAGCCTCAGCTAGCTTTTGTGCGGGAGACAGTGACACAAGAAGTGGCAGAATAGAAAACGATATCGCGGCCAATGTTAGCAGTGGGCTGTACCATAGCATTAGAATGATTGCTCCGATAAAGCTTACACCAATATCCACAGCCACAAGTATCGCATCGAGATAGTAATCCTCCACTGCTCTCATATCATTTGTCAAAGCAGAAATCAGCCTTCCCGTATTTTCATCAGAAAGAGATCCCATTTTCCGCTCCAATATTTTTTCAAATATACCGGCCTTATACTGCTTCATCGCGGCCCGTATGAAATTAGGCCTCGCCGTACGATAAATGAAATAGGCACCCATAAAGACTACAAAGGTAATCGCCGCAACCAGCGCTATCATGGCAAGCGGGGTTTGATCATTGCCTGCCGCTATATCAATTATTTTCTGAAGCAGCCACGATATGATAATGTTATAAGCGCTAAGGATTACCATAGAGATAATTGCAACCGCAAGCCATGCTTTACTATGCAAAAATAGCTGATGCTGTAACTGCTCTTCTCGATTCTCTTGTCATTTCATCAGATGATCTCCTCCAATCAATTTATAATTTTTCATAAAAATAAGCCGCAAGAAAAGAAATTCCCTGCGACTAAATCATAAGGCACAATGATCCTCAATAATATATGGATGCACTATGCCGTATATTGTCAGTGAAAAGAATCTCTATTTTCCCGCGAAAATGCACAACAAGTAAATAGCCATTACCTCCATAAAACCATGTCATGCCTAAATCTTTTAGCCGGAAAACTAAATCATCTTTTCACTCCTTTGCTATTCATTGTTTTCGTTTATTACTTGATCTGTTTATACTATATCATGCTCTGTAATTATATTCAACTTCCTTCAATCACTCTTTTTCAGGAAGTAAAATTTCCATGCCTCTTCGGTATGCATGGCAAGCTTCATGCCAATTTCGCGCATACGCCCGTTCAGCCTATGGTACATCACATCCTGCTCCCACAAAATCCCACGGATGTATTCCTGCTCCCTGGACGACAGACAGGCAATGGTCTTCTCGAACTTTTCCCCGTTCTTCTTCCTCCATTGCCCAAAAGGACACTCCATATAAGAGTTTTCCTCGCCATACTCTCCAATCCGCTTAGCCAGTGTCTGTGGCAGCTTCTCATTGGCCGTCTCTTGTAGAAGCGCAATCTGTGTCCCCGGCGTTTGGGCAGGCAGCCTATCCAACAGAATCCCGGACTCCGTAAGATGCCTGTAAACAGCTTTTTCCACCCTTGCCCGCGGGACTGGATAATCCAGTTCGCCCATGATCTGCTCCACAGAATGGCCTCTGTCTACCAAATGCCGGATAGCGCCACCTGCTGCCACATCGAATACAAAATCCGAAAGAGCCGCTTCAAAGTATCCTTTTTTGCCGTCTTCCATCATGTGCTTCGCTTACGCCTTGAACTTTACGGCTGTGCCATATGCCATGACTTCTGCTGCGCCTTGCATCACAGCCGCAGATGCATAACGGATATTGACAATCGCATCCGCTCCCAGACGTTCAGCCTCTTCCACCATACGTTTTGTAGCAAGCGCCCTTGCTTCATTCATCATTTCCGTATAAGCTTTCAGCTCGCCGCCCACCAACGTTTTAAAGCTCTGGGTAATGTCCTTCCCGACATTTTTCGACTGGATCGTGCTGCCCTTTACCATGCCCAACATTTCCAGTTCTTTCCCGCTAATGTAATCAGTATTGACTAAGATCATCTTCTTCTCCTCCTTGGATTTCTTTTATTCTGCTTATTAATACACCGATCATAACTGCTGCCAGAAGAAATGGTATCCCTACCATACAGATCTTGACAATTACAGGAATGACGGGTACCATCATGAAAAACACTGCCACGCCGACATAATACAAGACAAACAGAGTCGCAATGACTATCGGCGCTATCATCTTCTTCCCATGGTCCATAACTTTCCCTCCATCTTCTTCCTACCGGGCTAAAGACAAGCCCACAATGCAGGCACACCTGCCTATAAATCAAACTTTGGCGGCACATCAATCTCATCGGAAACATATTTGCCGTTCTTCTTCCTCTGTCTAACACATTCCGTCAGAAGATATTCGATCTGCCCGTTCACCGAGCGGAAATCATCCTCCGCCCATGCCGCAATCGCATCATATAATTTTGAAGAAAGCCGGAGCGGAACCTGCTTCTTACCCGAGTCGCCCATAATAATATTATATTCCTTTCTTCCTATTCCCGCAAGTTAGTAGAGGCTTCCGGAATTAACGACAGGCTGTGCGTCATGGTTTGCGCACAAGACAACGAGCAGGTTCGATACCATTGCCGCTTTGCGCTCTTCGTCTAATTCCACCAACTGTTTCTCGTTCAAACGTTCCAGTGCCATCTCCACCATGCCAACCGCTCCATCGACTATCATCTTCCTTGCATCAATGATCGCCGATGCCTGCTGCCTTTGCAGCATCACCGCAGCAATTTCTGTCGCGTAAGCAAGATACGTGATCCGCGCTTCCACCACTTCGATTCCGGCTTCCTCTACTCTCTTCTGGATTTCATCCCGGATCCTTGCCGCTACAATCTCACTCGATCCACGGAGGCTGCCTTCATCCGCTACGCCATCCCCTGTCGTATCTACATTCGGTGCAACATCATAAGGATAGAGCCTCACAATATTACGCAGCGCGCTATCACATTGTAAGGACAAAAACTCTTTATAATTATCTACATTAAACACAGCTTTCGCCGTATCGACAATACGCCATGTGACAGCGATCCCGATTTCTATAGGATTTCCCAGGCAATCGTTTATTTTCTGGCGGCTATTGTTCAATGTCATGATCTTCATAGATAACTTCTTGCCCATCTCTGCATTGGTTACCGCCGCCTGCTGCGCCAGCGCCTGCATAGATGCCACCGTGCCCACATCTCCACTTTGGCTTAGCTTCGTCTTTGCCGCCGGATTGACACTGCTACAGAACGGATTGACAAAATAAAAACCGTCTCCTTTCAATGTGCCAATATATTTCCCGAATAACGTTAACACCAACGCCTCCTGTGGCTTTAACACTTTTAATCCCGGCAGCAACAGCCAAGCTGTAGCAGCAATACAGCCGCAGACGACTTCCAATGCGATACCGCCCCTGCCGCTGACCGCCATAACGCTTCCCCTGCCAGCCTCGACTGTCACGATGCCCGCGATTGCCAGCACATACAGCCCGATCACTCCAAGCAGCACCGCCATTCCGTTCTTTTTCCCCGCTATAATCTTTTCTTCCATATAAGAATCCTCCATTCTTGCCCATCCGACAAATTTTATCTTGCTGCAAGTTTCATATTCATTTCTTTATCATATCATTATGATATCACTTTGAATCAATTTGTCAAGAGTATTTAAATTTTTAAAAATTTTTCTTTTCTTTTTTTGGCTTTCGTGTTATACTAAGCACATGCAGATATAGTTCAT
>CAJTSL010000066.1:0-12757 GCA_910578845.1 uncultured Lachnospiraceae bacterium | reverse complement strand
GAATTATATCTTGCATTTTCAGGAGAATCGTATTATAATAACTGACATGCAGATATAGTTCATCGGTAGAATGCTAGCTTCCCAAGCTGGAGAGGCGGGTTCGATTCCCGTTATCTGCTTTTTTTATTGTAATTTTTCAGTAAGACAATAACAAAAAGTGTAAAGCCTATCAGATTCCAAAGGCTTTACACTTTTTTAATTCGACTAATGCCATTATATGTTTTTACTGATCTGAGAGCTTCCAGTAACAGAACCCATACGCCGTCAGCTCTGCCTCCATGCCCTCTCTATATTGTCCTGAAATCATATCAAGACATTTTCCGCCGATTTCTTCCATATGCACGGTCTTATCATGCTCGCTGAAATTAAAGATCCCGATGATCTCTTCTCCCTCATACCGTCTGGCAATGCATAATACACTGGCGTCCCCGGTATCTATTGTCCACGTATCCGCTACGGAGACAAATGCTTTCTCAGACTTCCTAATCGACTCAAGCTGTCCCAGCCTTCCGAAAATCTCCGCCTCCGCGCTGCCGGCTTCATCAATCCGGCCTACTGCCTCCCAATCTAGGGCGCCACGGTGGATATAACGGGAATCCGCCGCTTTGTCGGCATCGTTTTTATAAGCATAATCGTTACACTGTCCGATCTCGTCACCGCTATATAATACCGGTATGCCAGACTGCATGAACATGTACGCATGAAGCATCACGTCCAGCCTGACCGCCCTTTGCAACGCCTCATCATCCTTCATGGAAAGCGCCTTCTCTATGCCACACATAGAGGCTGTCGTCCCGCAGAAACGGGCGTCCCCTGTCACAGGATCGGCATTATAAAGCTCTCCCCTGCTATTGCTCTCCCCTGCATATCCCTGGAAGTATTGGTTCAGGTAATCTTTATGGCTCCGCTCTTCCATGCCGTATGTACGCAGCGTATCATAATCCAGTCCCCAGCCGATATCATCGTGACAGCGCAGATAATTCAGGAATACATATTCCTTTGGCAGCGCGTTGACAATATCGAGTTGTTTTTTTAATAAACCGACATTCCTGGTCGCTACAGTATGCCAGGTTGTCGCCATTGTCGTCACATTATAGAGCATATGGCATTCCGGTTTCTCGATGGTGCCAAAATATGGCACAACCTTCTCTGGCTCCATGACGACCTCGCCTAGTAGCAGCACCCCCGGGCAGACAATCTCACTAATCATGCGCATCATGCGCACAATCGTATGCACTTGTTTTAGATTCCTACACTGGGTATGCAGCTCTTTCCAGATATAGGGAACCGCATCAATCCGTATGATATCAATCCCCTTATTCGCGAGGAAAAGGAAATTGTACATCATCTCGTTAAAGACTCTGGGATTCCGGTAATTCAAATCCCACTGGTAAGGATAGAAGGACGTCATGACATAATGCCCTGCATCCGGTAGCCATGTGAAATTACCAGGCGCAGTCGTAGGGAATACCTGCGGCACAGTCTTCTCATACTCCGCCGGGATTTCTCCGTTATCATAGAAGAAATAACGGCTCATATATTCTCCTTCTCCCTGCCTTGCCCGTTTAGCCCACTCATGGTCTTCAGATGTATGGTTCATCACAAAGTCCATACATACGCTTATGTTCTCCTGCCTGCACGCCTCTGTCAGTTTCTCTAGATCCGCCATTGTGCCAAGCTCAGGCTGCACTTTACGAAAATCCGCCACTGCATATCCTCCGTCTGAACGTCCTTTGGGACTGTCCAGAAACGGCATCAGATGGATATAATTGACATGGCATCTTTTGATATAATCCAATTTCTGCCTCACGCCGCTTAGATCTTTGGCGAAATTATCAATATAAAGCATCATCCCCAGCATATCATTCTGCCGGTACCACTGCGCATGTGCTTCCCGCTTTTCATCAAGCGCCTTTAGCGCCTGTCCGCGCTCATTATAGAAACACTCTAGATTATCGCATAATTCTGCAAACATGGAACCGTTGTCATAAAGCTCCATATACAACCACCGCAATTCTTCGAAGTGCCTGTCAAAGCGTTTTGTATACACATTCCTATCACGCAAAGCACCCGCTTGCTTCCTGCCCATGCTATCCCTCCTTATTCACAAACCCTTTTAAGCGCCACCTGGTATGCCGCATATTCCTTCTGTTCCACCGGCAACGGCAATCCGCCCTTCATCAATGCCATGCCGTTGTATCGTTTTCCGGTCTCTACATCCTCATATACCGCATCCGCTGACAATCCCCTTAACTTCACATACCGTACCGCCATATTGCCATGGGTTTCCACCATGACTACGCTAAGGAGCGCCTTTTCTTTATCCTGTGATACTAAAAGCCACGCCGCATAACTGTCTTGATCGGGATTAGACAATCTGTAATAGGATCCCAGCCGGACCAGTTCTTCCTCTTCCCTATAACGCCTGACTTGTTTCGCAATCTCTTCTTTCTCCGCCTCCGTAAGCTTACGGATATCCAGTTCATAGCCGAATGTCCCCGCCATCGCTACGACGCCCCTCGTATGCAGGCTGACATTCCTGCCTGTCTGATGGTTCGGGACTGCGGACACATGTGCCCCAACTGTGGTTAACGGATAGAAGAAGGATGTCCCATACTGAATAGACAGCCTGTCTATGGCATCCGTGTTGTCGCTGCACCAGATCTGCGTGGTATAATACATCATGCCTGCGTCGAACCTGCCGCCGCCGCCGCTGCACCCTTCTATCAGCATATGCGGGTATCTTTTCCCCAGTTTCTCCAAGAAATCATAGACGCCAAGCACATAATCATATGTGACTCTCCCTTGCGCATGTGCTTGCGAATATACGTCAACGATGCTCCTGTTCATATCCCATTTTACATATTCGATCTTTCCTGCATCCAAAACGGCACAAATCTGTCCGAAAATAAATTCCCTGACATCTTCTCTTGAAAAATCCAATATCAACTGGTTTCTGGCACGAATCGGTTTTCTCCCGGGAATCTGCATCACCCAGTCCGGGTGCGCTCTATACAGATCACTGTCCTCGGAAACCATTTCCGGTTCAATCCAGATGCCAAATTTCATGTCAAGTTCATTGACTTTATCAATCAACTCCCCTAAAGTACATCCTAACTTTTTCTCATTTACCAGCCAATCTCCTAACCCGCTATTATCATCATCCCTTTTACCAAACCAGCCGTCATCCATGACGACCATATCAATGCCTAACTCTTTTGCATCTCTTGCCAGCTCGCAGATTGTCTCCCCGGTAAAATCAAAATAAGCAGCCTCCCAACTGTTCAACAGAATGGGCCTCTTCGCATCCTTATATTTCCCCCTGCTTACATGCTCCCTGATACAGTGATGGAAGCGCATGGACAACGTGGAAAAGCCACTATCCGAATAGCTAAGGATTGTCTCCGGTACCGTAAAGGTCTCCCCGTTCGCAAGCGGGTAATGGAACAATTCTTCCTGTAATCCCATAAGCGCCCTTGTCTGGTCGAACTGCTCTTTCTCTGCCTCGAACTGGAAATTCCCGCTGTAGACAAATATCATGCCATAGCATCCGCCCGCATCTTCCGTCGTATCTTTTTCCGCCAGGATAACGGCGGGATTGTACTGATGGCTGGACGTCCCCCTACGGCTGCCGATGACAAAATTCCCATGCGCTACCGGCTTGCGCTGCAAATTACGCTCCATCGTGTGTCTCCCGTAGAAGCTGAGCAGATCATAGTCCCCGCTCACAAAGTCCAAACATGCTGACGCTGCTTTCTCTATTATAATCTCTTCTTTACCATGATTCGTGATTTGTACGCTTCTTGTGATAATATCTGCTTTCTCTAACACGCCATAGAGAAGCCTCACCTGTACTTTGCTCACGGCATCTTCCAGAAGGATTTCTAATGTCTGCGCTTCTTGTATAGAAGCATGGACTGCCGGAAGAGACGGCAGTCCATATTTTCCTTCCTTGATTTCATGACTGACATAGCGTAAATCACAGCAATCGGAACCGTCCGCATTGTGGATGATCAGTGCGCTGCTTCTATAATCGCCCACGCCCATCACCGGGTATTCCTGCGGGAGCACATCAAGGGAATATGTCCTGTCGCCTCCCACATCTGCCGGATTCCCGGAGAAACCTCTGTCATAATAGGTCAGAAGATAATCCATATCGCCGCGGACAGTCGCACCATAATACAAATGCAGCAAAAAGCCGAAATCATCTACCTTCATCTGGTAAGTCGTGTGTTCCGTATGCAAAGTGAAAATCCGTTTCTTACTCTGATAGGTAATCGCCATAGCCTGCCAAACCTCCAAGTTCTTTTTATTATGCTATTGTTATACGGTCTTATTATTTTACCGCGCCATTGACAACACCATTCAGGATTTGCTTCTGGCAGATCAAATAGAAGATCAGGATCGGGATCAACGATAACAAATAAGACGCAAACGCCAAGTTGTAATTCGTGCCAAATTGTGACTGGAAATTCAACTGTGCAAGCGGCAACGTATTCTGTGACGAGCCAGCCATGATAACGAGAGGCGTCATAACGTCATTCCATACGGCTAATGCCGTAATGACAGCCACCGTCGCATGCATAGGCTTCATAATCGGGAAGATGATCTTCCAATATGTCCGCCAGGTAGAAGCGCCGTCCACTCTTGCGGCTTCCTCCAAAGCAAGCGGGATATTCACCAGATAACCCGAATACAGCATGACATTCATTGGCATATAGAATACTACATATAACAAGATAACGCCAAACCAGTTTGCCAGGCCAAGCTCCGCCGTCTGTTTTGCCAAAGGCATCATCAGGATCGCAAACGGCACAAACATACCGCTGACAATGAATAAGTAAACGAAATTATAGAACTTGCTCTTCTTGTTCCTGCCTAACGTATATCCCATCAGGGAATGGATTAGTACAGACAAGACAACGGTCAAAACAGATATCACCATACTGTTGCGCAATGAGTTCCAGAAATCCGTTACCTGCATCGCTTCCTTGAAATTGTTCAGGCTCCATGTCTTAGGCAGGGATAAAATACCGCTTATGCTGGTCGTCATTTCCGAAGGCTGCTTGAACGCAATGACAATCGTCAGATACAGCGGGAAAATAATCGTTGAAAGACCGAGGATTAACAGCACCATTGCAGTCTTGTTTGCTTTGAAAGCTTTTGATGTGTTTTTCATAACTGCTCCTCCTTTGAACCGGAAAATTTCATCTGCGCAACTGAAATAACTACTATTACAATGAAGAATACTACTGCGTTCGCACTCTGGAAGCCAAACTGTCCGCCTGACATACCATTATTATAAATCAGGAACGAAATGGATTCCGTGCTCTGTGCCGGGCCGCCTTTGGTCAAAGCCATGATCTGGTCGAACACCATCAGGAAGTTCTTCACGCAAAGCACCATATTAATGGAGAAAAACGGTATAATCAACGGGAACGTCAGATAACGGAACTGTTTCCATCCGGTCGCGCCGTCTAAGCCGCCCGCCTCGTATACATCCTCCGGCACAGTCTGCAAACCGGATATATAGATAATCGTATTCATGGCAATCGCCTGCCATGCGCACACAATCATAACGCCAATCCATGCCTTGTTCGGGCTTGCAAGGATACTCGTGTCCAGGGAAGTGATCCCAGCCATATCTGCTAATGCCGGTAAGATATAAGTGAAGAAATAGTTGAAGATATAACCGACAACAAGCGAGCCTAATATATTGGGCAGGAAATATGCCCCACGGAAGAATCCCTTTGCCCTGATCTTACTGTTAAGCCCAAGTGCTAAGATCAAGCTAAGTACATTGACGACAATCGTTGTGACAACCGCCAGTTTGATGGTAAATAAGTATGATTTTCCGACACGTCCGTCAGTAAACAAATCCATATAGTTGCGTAAGCCGACCCAATCATATTTCCCGAACCCTTTGAAATTCGTAAAGCTGTATATCACGCCCCGGATAAGCGGAATCGTGTTAAAGCAGATAAATAAAGCCAGAATCGGGATCGTAATCAGCATAAAAGTCCTTTTTCTATCATTTTCATTTTTCATAATCTGCGTTTCACTCCTTTCCCTCATACTCTTGTACCATCCGGATAATGTCCCTGTTATACCGCTGCCAGTTCGTATCGAACTTCGAGAGGAAGCCGTCTACGTCCTGCTCGATTAAGAATGTCTGTAACAGCGCATCTACTGACATCTCTGATGGGTAATAATGATCCTGGTAATCTGTCATATTGCCTGACTCGATGAATTCGCGCATCCCATCCAGCATAGGGGAAAGCTCAAAATCTCCTACCTTGCAAGGAACCGCGTTCTGTGCTTCTATATATTTTTGTATGTTCTCATCCGCATATAAGAAATCCAGGACCTCATATGCCGCTTCCTTATTCTTGCAATCTGCCATAACGCAGAATCCCAAGTCAATACCGGAATTCAATGTCCGGTCTTCCTTATTGTCGCTTGCCGGCATAACGAAAGAGTCTATGTTCAGCTCAGGATTCACTGACAGAATCTGCGGTGTCGCATAACTGCCAATCGTATACATAGCGGACTCGCCTCTTGCAAAAGACGTACAGGCGTCGTTATAACTGTAAGCAAACGGCCCTTCCGGCCCATATGGCAAAAGCTGTAAATACTTCTCCGACAATTCACGGTATTCGTTCGTAAAAGAAGTAGCTCCTTTATTCACCTGTTTTGCCGTGTCGGCCGGTGCAAGCGCTACTGCCATTGCATTCCAGGGCGCCAGACACGTCCACGTATCCTTAAAGCCGAAATAGAAAGGCAGAATGCCCTCCGCCTGGATCTCATCACATAATGCGATCATCTCATCCCATGTCTCCGGGATTTCCCATCCGTGCTCCTCAAACATGTCTCTGTTATAAAGCACGCCCGCTGCATTTGCCACATATGGCAAAATGTATGTCCCGTCTACCGGGACTAACTCTAGCGATTCGGCAATATCCAGATATCCCTGGTTGATGTCTTTCATCCCGCCGTATCCTGAGACATCGGCTAAGATCTCGGCATCCACAAAATAGGAATAGTTAATGTCGCCGCCAATCCCTATAATATCCGGATAGTCCTCTCTGATAAACCTCGTTTTCAAAATCGTCATTGCATCGTTGGGGGAGCTAATCGTTAAATGAATATCATCATGGGTAGCGTTAAACTCTTCTTCTACTACCTTGAAGTAATTCGCCGCTTCCGGCTTATACTGCACGATTTCGATTTCAATTTTCCCATCGTCCGAAGAAGCTCCACATCCTTGAACCGCAAAGGCTGCAGCCGTGCAGCATAATGCAAGTTCCAAGCATTTCATCCCTTTTCCTTTCATATCTTTTCTCCTTCCCTTTCTTAGTGAACCCATTCTAACATACCATTATGCTACCGAAAATAGCCTCATTTTATATATTTTATGTCTTAATGCTATTTTTATGCTATTTATTTGAAATCACCTAGCATTTTGGTATATAATGTACGCAAAGGGCAGAGCCAAGCAGCCAAGAAACATCTGCTAAGCTCGCTTAAGCAGATGTTTTTTGACTGTTTGACGAGTGGATACAGTCCCATACAGGAGGATACCAGACAATGAGCGAAGTCATCTTTTCCGTTTTCCCAAGTGAAAATTTCGTCGATTTAGGATTATACCAGTTTGGATGGGAACAGTGCGACCCATCCCATTCCTTCGGCCCTGCTGCCAGGAACCACTATCTCTTTCATTTCTGCCTCTCTGGCACCGGCACGCTCTATGCCAACAATTCCAAAGGGGAGACGGACACATACCAGATTAAGAGCGGCCAGGGGTTCATGCTCTTTCCACACCAGATTTGCACTTACATCGCGGACAATGCCATCCCCTGGGAATATGTATGGATTGAATTTGATGGCCTGCGCGCCAAAGAGACCGTCGAACTGGCAGGCCTCTCCATAGACCAGCCTGTCTATAAGGCACGTTACAAAGACCTTTCGGAAATCATGAAATCCGAAATGCTCTATATTGTCACCCACAAAGAAGAATCGCCCTTTCACCTGATCGGGCATCTTTATTTATTCATAGACAGTTTCGTCCGCTCCGCTACATCAGCGCAGATTAATAAGGGCAACAGCCTGCGTGACTTTTATATCAAAGAAGCGTTTTCTTTTATCGAGCAAAATTTCCAAAACGATATTTCCGTGGAAGATATCGCTTCCTGCTGCGGCTTAAACAGAAGCTATTTCGGCAAGATTTTCCGGGAGAATACCGGCAAATCGCCACAGGATTTCCTGATTACTTACCGTATGGTGAAAGCTACCGAGCTGTTAAAGCTTACCCAGCTAACAATCGGCGATATTGGCAACGCTGTCGGCTACCCGAACCAGCTCCATTTCTCTAGAGCTTTTAAAAACGTCTATGGCCTCTCCCCACGCCAATGGAGGATTGAAAACACCGCCAAATCGTGATAAAATATTGAGTTGTAGCTATCGGCTACGCTACCGACAACTAAATATAACATAAGGGGGAGATCATTAATGAAACCACATGAAACCGAAAAATTCCAACGCGTAGGAAGCTTTTTCTACCTGCTGCTACTAATCTGCGGTGTCGGCATACCCGCCATTATTTCTTTGATAGGAAGCCTTACATCAGATATTGGCTTTCGCATAGATATATTTCTAGGGATGACAATCGTCTTTGCCATCATCGCCTTATTCATTTTGCTACTGTTAATTTCCTGGGGCAATTTTTCCTTTTTTGTTAAACGGACCGCAAAAGGCATTGGCGCGCTCCCTTATCAATTTAACAGTTCTTTCCAGAGCAGGGGCGGCAATTTATACATTGACGTAGAGAATGGCATGATCGCTTTCATTTCTACATATAATCCGCTGAAAATCCAGGTATTCAACGCCTCCCGCATCGGTAAGGCAGAAACGCTCGCTTCCGCATTCACGGGGATCCGCTTTGTTTTCTATCTGGATGGGAAAAAGATTTCAATGCCTACCTTAATCACGAATAAAATGGTAAGCACCAAATCCGGCATTGGCGCGGAAGCCGTATCCAAAGCTGATACTTTCGTAGAACTGCTGCTCGCCGCAAAACAGAATGCCGGGATGGGAGCAGGAAGATGAGTTATTACATACCAGAAATCATTGTCGGCGTCGTATTAATTGTCATCGCCATCGCGCTCATCAGCGTAGCAAAAGAAATGATCCGGGGCAAAAAAGGCGAATCTACCTGCCTGAAATGCAAGTCGGCCGCTTCCAAAAATACCCAGTATCGGTATTTGTTCCTGCTGCCCCTCTCTTTTGGCGATACCTATGACGATGCGGAGAATTATCTCCGCACCCATATGAGGCCCATTATGAGCAAAGAACAAATCCCCTCCGGGCAACGCGCTTGTTGGGTAGACGTCTTTGACTGTCCCTGCTGTGGAAACAGACAAATTGAAATCACTGATTTCTTACAAGTGCGCGGCGAAGAATACGCCAAAGCATACCATAAATTTGCTTATGACTCTTTCCGTCCTCTCCTGGATTCCTGGACGGAGATCCGCAGCCAAAGCTTTTCCATGTAAAGCACGGACGGCAAAGATTCGATAAACTTTATCTTTAAAAAGCAAAGCCGAATACATCGCGGTAATAAAATAACGAAAAAAAGGAAACTGGATTGACTATGAAAAAGAAACTTGTAAAATTTTTAGAATTTGTAGCTGTTATCGTTTCACTGATCATCAGCTTCTTCGTTGTAAAATCAATTGGCGTTGAATCCATTCTGCGCGGCAAAGAAGAACAGGTCACACTTGCCATGACCGAAGACGGATTTCCCGAAGACCACATCGGCATGCCCGCCGGCGACGACATCCCCCGGATTACCGATGCCGCAACCTGGGAAGATACCTGGCAGACCAGTTTTGTGACAATAGAATCATCGAATGTCATCCCAACCGGCATTGGCTCAAGACATCCCTGGATTTCTGCATATTCCAATACCAGGCGGGGCGGGCAACGGCATCGTCCCGATGTCAGCAACATGGCATTCGACGTACTGGATGAATATGCAGAATATTTCTTGCTACAGATTCCCGACGGCTCTTACATCCTTGCCCAGATGCCCACGGACGTTGCCAGGAAACTGAAAGCAGGCAAAGAGGTCACGATGCCAATCGGAAGGAAATCATCGGTACATCAGCAAGCTCTTACCAACATTGCAGATCTTTGCAGCGAATATAATGTCAACACAGACGGCGTCTTCTACTGTTTCAATGATGAATGGAGCGAAAGCCACTACCTTATCGTACAGCTCATACGGATTGGCGGCTGCCTTCTCATGACACTTGTCATTGGCAGCATCCTGATCACGATAATAGGCAAAGCTTTCAAGGTAAAAGATTAACCACTTACCGGATAAAAGAAACCACTTGGTGTATAGCTATTTACATCAACGGTTTCTTTTTTTAGAATAAAAACATAATCTGAAAGCCGTCTGTTGTACAAATAGAAGCGTCTCCAGAGGGAGCCGCATCTATAGACAAATGGTCGCAGGGCCGCTTTCACTACATTGGCACTCGTAGCGGCACTTTGGCGCTACAATACAGTGCCAAAGTACCCTGCTCGTGATCTTGTCTATTTTGTACAACTAGGTTTTAAAAAATAAGAGTTTCACAATTGCCTAATAGACAAGATCACGAAAGGAGTGAGGCGTATGAGGGTCAAAATCGAAATGGATGCATCTTTGGCGGAAGACGAAGTACTGATACGCTGCCGGGAACTAACAGAAGAAATAACCGCCATCCAGAGAGCAGTCTGTGACACCGCCAACGCTTCAGAGAAGTTCACTTTCTACAAGGGAAACACGGAATACTATCTCATGTTGAATGAGATCCTCTTCTTCGAGACCGACGGTTCTGGCATCAGCGCCCATACGAAAGCGGATGCCTATCAGACCAGATACAAGCTTTACGAGTTAGAAGACATCCTGCCGGGTTTTTTCATGCGGGTATCGAAATCCACGATTTTGAACACCAACCACATCTATTCTATTAACCGGAACCTGACCTCGTCGAGCGCCGTCGCTTTCTACAACACGCACAAGCAGGTCTATGTTTCCCGCTACTATTACAAGCCATTAATCAGCAAATTAGAAGAAAAGAGGTTACATCAATGAGAAAAAGAAACACATTCTGGGGCATCTTATTCATTGTGATGGCATTCATCATTGTCATCAGCAAACTTGGCATCATGCCGGACGTGGGCATATTCTCCATCCTAATGACGGTCTTCTGGGTATGGGTGTTTGTGGACGGCATCCGGCATATGAATTTTTATGAGATCCTTTTTCCAGTGGCCTTCCTCTGCATCATCTATGACAAGCCGCTGGGCATTGAAGAATTGACCCCTTGGACCGTATTAACAGCCGCTCTTCTTGGCAGCATCGGCCTCTCCATGCTCTTCCGGAGAAAAAAAAACCGTATCGGCATCAGCGTTAACTGGCATAATGGACAGTCCCAAAGCAACAACAGCCAGTCAAACGACGAGCAAAGCGCAGGCAACGGCGGACACTCCAGAGAAGGGCACGCTATGGACAGTACGTACGGCGCAACTTTCAGTACACAATGCAACGATGACCACGTTTGCTGCGAGAATAATCTCGGCTCCGTCATACGCTATATTAATTCCGATAATTTCTGCGACGCCCATCTGGAAAATAACTTTGGCAGCATGACCCTTTATTTTGATAACGCCATCATCCAACAGGAAACAGCCCGGATCGAGGTTGAGAACAGCTTCGGGCAGATAGCGCTTTATATCCCAAAAGAATGGCAGATCCGTACAGACGTAGACACCTCTTTTGGCTGTTTAAAAGAATACGGGACATATAAAGGGAACAGCAATACGCTGCTATATATCCTTGGGGAGAGCAATTTTGGGAATATAGAATTACATTATGTCTAGATGAATGGGTGGCTGTACAGTGCGCAAATAGAAGCTCCTCCAAATAGAAACTCATCCAAAGAAAGCCGCATTTATAGGCAAATCGTCGCAGGCCACTTTCGCAATCACCTAAATAGTCATCATTATAAAAGGAGAAAAAGAATGGAAAAATTGACAAGCAATAATACCTTTAGCCAAAATATTGTCAGGAATTTAAAAATAGACATTGGATGTGCCAAAATATATGTCGAAATGTCACCCGACGATGATATCCACGTAAAGGCAGAACTTTTAGAGGACAGCCTCTATACTTGTGAAATGAGAGAGGACACTTTATATATTTCCCATGAATGGCATAGAAAGTATGCCATCACAGTCCCCCATATGCATGAAGAATCCCTGATCGTCCTCTTTCTGCCCGAAAATGCTTCTTTTGCCCAAATAGATTGCAATATTGGCGCGGGGAAAATGAAGATGAACGACGTTTTGTTATCCTGCGAAAATATGAAAATCGATATCGGCGCCGGCAAATGGAAAGCAAAACAGCTCCATGTCGCTGGCAAGCTCACCATCGCAATCGGCGCCGGCAAAGTAAAGCTGGAAAATGCCAGGATTGGAAACCTGCTGCTTGACTGCGGCGCCGGCAAAATCTTCTATAAAGGAAGAATTGACAATAACTGCACGGTAGGCTGTGGCGTCGGCTCCTGCATCTTCCAGTTAGAAAACAAAGAAAGCGATTTTGACTATGATATCGCCTGTGCGCTTGGCAGCATCAAAGTAAATGACCGGAAATGCAGTTCTCTTGGCTCCGAAAAAAGGCGAAGCAGCACAAGCGCAATCGGTACAGCGA
>CAJTSL010000065.1:259-17603 GCA_910578845.1 uncultured Lachnospiraceae bacterium | reverse complement strand
ATCGAGTTCAGATAATCTTGTTCCACATCACTTAAAGTACGCTCTTTATATTTTTTATATTCTCCGGTTGCTTTTTCCACTGCCTGCTTATGCGTCACACTTCCATTTCCTGACAATAACTGTTCGCCGCTCATTGTTAGAATCCGATCTAAGTGCTTCGCCCAATCTTTCATGGTCATAGCCTGTTCCCGTTCTGCCTGACGTTCTGCAAAATCCAAATATCCCGACACAAGCTGCCCCATTGCACGAAGTTCTTTTTCATTCAGATAGTTCTTGGCAATGACAGCCTCCCGCAACGTCGGCTGGTTTCCTGCGAACGTGGTAAGCCCCATAAATTCCTTTTCCGCATCCGCCCTTGTATAAATAACTTCCGCCGCCGTCTGCCCATGAATGGCATAATGAATTTTGTTCTGAACCTTCTGAAAAAACTGAATGGATATTTCCGCTTTTGGATCATAGTCAATACTGGTAGCGTAAATCTCCAATACCTGCCTGTAAAACACCTTTTCAGACGCACGAATATCCCTGATTCGTTCAAGCAGTTCTTTAAAATATCCACCGCCGCCTAAGTTTTTCAAGCGTTCATCATCCAGCGCAAAGCCTTTACGCATATACTCTTTCAAAATTCCTGTTGCCCATATCCTGAACTGTGTGCCTCGTTTTGATTTCACACGATAACCAACAGAAATGATTACATCGAGATTATAAAATTCTACAGGCTTATCGGAATTTGCAATGTGCAAAATTTGCACATTACCTTCTCTGAAAAGCTCTCCTTCTTTAAATATATTTTTTATGTGCTTTGAAATTACAGAGCGATCTCTCTGAAATAACTCCGCCATCTGCGCCTTTGACAACCAGACCGTATCGCCATCGAAGATGGTTTCAATCTTTGATAAGCCGTCTTCTGTTGTATAAATTATCATATTTGATTTTCCAATTTCTTCTCTATAATCCATAGTCACCTCGTTATTTGGTATTTTCTCCCGTAATAGTTTGGACACTCTTATCATGTTTATTATATCTTTTGTGTTCATTATTAGCAAGACACATTCTTCAATTTTTTGACAATTCTTCTGCTTTATTTCTATTGTCTTCCGCATGATTATCTCCTGCTATATCAGGTAAATTTTCTATATCTAAATCTGACGCATATTTTTCAATCAAATTTGCTAACATATCCGCCAATCCGCTCCATTCGTCAACCATAAGCACTTCCTCCATGTGAACGCAAAAAAGGACGGCTACAAACTGTTACGTTTATAACTGCCCTTGTCTTCCAGTTATTCATTTTAGTTCTATGCTTATCTGTTGTAAGTAATGGCATTGAAGTATCTGTTGGATTATAAACTTCAACGCTATTTTCTAACCTGCTTTTTATTCCATTCATTGTATAGTAAAACATCTCGTCCAATCTACTCTTCCTTCAAAGCCTCACATAATGGCAACAAAGTATCCAGTTTCTCCACTATCCTATTTTGTTCCTCTATCGGCGGAATAGGGAGCAAAATAGTTGATAATTTATCATTAGAAATATGTACAATAATATTTCATGCCAATTGAATTGTATTTTTCCCCAATTCTTTACCATCTAAAGTTTGATCTATATAAGTAACAGGATATTTATTTCTTGTGTAATAATAATTAATGGTATTGGTTCCTGCTGTTATTTGTTTTTCCTGTACTTCTGGTGATGTAAATCCAATATAAGTTTTGGTTTCAGGATTGACAGTATCTCCAATTAAAGTGTTGTTTGTTTCGCTTTCAATTAAGGTATAAGAAGTTCCATCTAAATTCATCTGATAATGATTAACCGTATAGCCTACATAAGCATCTGTGATATCCAGTTCCTTTTGATATGTTCTTTCAACTCCTGACTCTGAATAAGTAATAGTTAAAATATAATTCCCATTATTTTTTACATTGCAATCATCTATGTCACCTGTATTCCATATGATACTTTTAATTTCTGTGTTTTCATTTAAATTAGAAATTTCGGGTGAAATAACATATCCATTGGAATCAATGTTCTTTTTAAGAATTAAATAGAAACAATCTTCTTTTGTACAGTTCAATTTCCAAGATTCAACTGTGGATGTAGATTTTCCACATATAAGTGTTTTAGCGTTACAGCTAACCCATGAAATATTTTCTGAATTTCTGTGAAGAAAACCCCCACAAATATTACACCATCCGCAATCATTCCAATGAAGGTTATCATCAGGACCAGAATCATATAACCATTGATCTGTTCCTTCTGGACATTTTTTATAACAAGTATTATTATGTACATGATAAACGGGAACAGTATAACATCCACCACCACTAGTTGAATTTCCTGTATGTATATGAGGAATCATTTCTGTTGCTAGAATTTCAGTAATTCTAGTTGTTGCCTCAGGGTTGCTATTTTCATCTATCGAAACAGCATTTGCAAAAACTGTTCCAAACAGTAAAACACCACTGATCAAAACAGATAAAATTCTCTTTTTCATTCTTGTTTTCTTCCTACTATACTGCAAAAAACGAGCAATAATTTTTGCAATATAAATTTGCCATAATCAAATATGCGGTACCCCCCCCCTCCGAAAAATAAGGGATTTTTGTGTTTAATCGAATATGCCAGCTTTCATCCACAAAAAATCAAGAAGTGACAAATTCTTCCTCATATGCTATAATGCGTAAAAACGGAGGTGTAATTTGACAAACGAAGAAAAACAATTATTAGGCAAAGCACAGCGGATTAATTCTTGGAATTCCAAAAAACTATATTATTGTGTCGGAAAACGGCATCAGCGAAGCTGGACTGTCAAAAGAGGCGAAGTATTTTTCGTTGATTTGGGAGAGAATGTTGGGAGCGAAGAAAACAAAATACGTCCTGTCGTTGTCATACAATCCAATTCCTATAATATTTCTTCTCCAGTATTCACTTGTGCCATTATATCCACAAGTCCTGCAACAATACCTGACATCCAAATTCCTATTACTGGTACTTATCCTTACACTGATCCTAACGGAAAGCCTGTAACCCTCTCAGGAACAATAGACTTAGGACAGATTAAGACCATCGGTAAAGAACGAATTATTTCTGCAAAAATATGTAAACTGTCTGCAGAAATGTCAGAATTGGACACAAAATTGCTGAATATTTTAGGCTTATCCTATATGGTAAAGAAAAAAGACAACATTATCAGTTCGTTAAACGGCAAAATTGACTACTTGAAAAAACAAATGAAAGACAAGGCATAAAACAGTTGACATTGCATATATTAAAGTGGTACACTTGTTTTAAATAAAGGTACAGTTATGAATGGCTTGGCGGTCATTCGGATTTATTTATCAGTTATAATGAGTTTGGCGACTCATTGGAAACTCCCATCTTATGATGGGAGTATTTTTTATGCACTGACATAGCTCACAGGCACATTAATTATTTCTGAACAGAGTTCTTTTCCCGCTATGTCACCATCTGAATAACTGTTCGTTGTAACTTCTATCCCGCATTCTATTCCTTGCATATTTATGTATGTAAAATCTATTGCGGATAACTGCTGTTCTCTCAATATCTCTATATATTCATCATATCTGTCTATTTCTCCCTGATCTCTGAAGTTTTCAATCATTTCTTTCATCTGGTCCCTTACTTCCCATTCAGGCTTGATGGTATCAATTTCTCTCTTTTGCAGAGAACAGATTGTTTCAGCCACCTTACAGTTATGCTTGATTGCAGCAGGCGATTGAGTTCTGTCTATTCCATACTTCTGATTTACGAACTTTTTACCCTTATCGGTAAAACAATAACTTTTACAGCTTTCCACTTCCCTATGTTTTGGATTCACATAGCTTACTTCCTTTATCAGATGGTCTTTCATCATATTTTTAAGCCGTGTATCAGAAATATCAATCTTGTGTGCATCTATGCTTCTGATATTTCCTGCAGTTGCAAGTACCTTGAAGAATCTTTCATCTTTCGGATAAAATTTCTGAATGTGCATGAAATCACCCCTTTCGTTTCTGCAATTTTAGATAAAAATATTCTCTTCTAATCATTACGGGTATTCAGTTTGAAAATATTTTTAATGCCAACATTCCTGACTTATGATATATTATTACTGTCGTTTTCTTCTTTGAGGAGATAATTTATAGGGAAATTCCCTTACAATAAAGAGGTTTATATGACAAAACAGGAAATTTTACGGGAACTTCAAGATATTAATATAGATGCTGCCAACTACATATACACCGAAAACTATGCTGCACTGAATTCGCTTGTCAATTCTGTATTTAAGATAGGACTCGACAAAGAAGAGTGCTTTTATGATGTCCTGAGAGCTTTTAGATTGGCAAATATGCCTTTTTCTGTTGCAGGGTATAATTTTTATGTGAAGACCTAAAAGATGAAATCTGGGGCAAATACGAGCCTCTTATCAATGACCTTGTTATCTACAACATGAGCCTTGATGAATTCCTTGCTGACTATGGTTTTGATAATGAGTATGATGCCCTGAATGCTTCAAACAATAAGAGAAAAATATACATAAACACAATCAAAAAGAGAATTGAACTTATTGAAGATTACACTGAAAAATATAAGAAACTCACAGCCTTGTATGATACTGCTAATGTAACACAGATACACAGTTCTACCCATAAAGTAGATGCATTGCAAAACAGCTTCACAAATGCAGTCGTAGCACTTATCAAAGCGAGGGAAAAATTCTATTACTATATCAATTATGATCTTGTGGGTTACGACACAGAAGCTCTAAATAAAACCTTAAGACAAAAGAAAACCAATAAAGAACGTTTTGATATGCTGAGAGGAATTACAGACAATATATTTACCACACTTCAAAATGACAACACTGTAGATTTTAGGGATTTCTTCATCATCAAAGATAACAGAAGAGTTACATTTACCTCATACTTGACAGCAAAAGGACTCACAGGCAGTTCATGGTTTGATTACAAGAAAGCAATCAATAAGAAATTTGTAAAGGAACGACACTTTTATTTACAGATGGCATTCTTTTTAGGCTTGCCAACCTCCAACGAAATAGAAAAGTTCCTGAATTTTAATGGATATACCATAAAAAGTCCATTTAAACTGTTTCCAAATACAGATATTTATGATTATGATGTGTGCAGATACATAGATGCAGGAATTGACTATAATCTGATCAATGTGATGCTTGGATATGAATTTATATAAAAGGGGATTTATATATGTTCAATTGGATGAAAGACCATAAGAAACTGATTGCATTTATTACTTTTATGATAATATTTGGAATACCATTTATAATCCATGTTCTCTTTAAACTTCATTCAAATATTGATTTCTTTGTTGCAGAATGGACTGCTGGTGACTTATTGAGTTATTATGGCTCAATCCTTGCTTTTCTAGGAACAGTCATTTTAGGTGCTTTATCCTTATACCAAAACCAGATAATCAAGCAGGAATCAGATAAGAGGACTGAATTGCTTGAACAGCGAGAACGTGAAAGCAATATGCCAAGATTCAGATTAAGACATGCTGGAAGTCAGGGAAATACATTAAAAATGCTATTAGAAATAGAAAATATTTCCGAAAACATAGCCAATGATATTATACTATATGATGTAAAAATTTTCTCAGCCAAAAAAGAAATTTTATGGGATAAAAAAGCTGCCGTTCATCTTGATACAATTCAAGCAAACAATAAAGTTAGTATCTATTTGGGCAATCCTGCTCTAACAGAAGATAATTGCTGTTTCAAGATGAAAATGAACTGTAATGATAAATATGGTGATATACACTCATATAAAATATGGGCTTTCTGCAAAACACCATCCTCAACACCACATTTTCAAATTGAAGAAATCAAAAATGCTGAAACTCCCTGAACCTTGCCATTCAGGGAGTTTACTGTTTACTCTTTATTTATCATTCCAAAATATTCCAGTGCTTCTCTAATCATCCTCTCTTTCTCTGGTGGACAGTTGGGAACTTTGTTTCCCTCTGTTTTAGGTTTATTGAAGCTCTCCCCTACATCAAGACCACACTTCTTCTTGATTTGTGCTATGTACAGATGTGACACTTTTGTTTGATAATGCTCCCATACATAATCCTTAATTTCCTGATAGGTTGCTGTGCCAATGCATTCCCGCCTATCTGCTTCATTTAGATCAATTTCTATCTCAATCTTAGTGGATTTGCCACTTGATTTTTTACGCGACAAAAGGACGCATGTTTCCACATTCCCCGTCCCCGGGAACATATCCACACATACCGCTCTCTCCACGCTATACCCTCTATCCAGCAACACTTCCAAGTCCCGTGCCAAACTGGTTGGCTTGCAGGAAATATACAGGATATGCTCTACCCCATACCGGATAATCTTATCAAGCGCTTTCGGATGTATCCCTTCACGCGGTGGGTCGAGAATAATCATATCCGGTTTCTCTTTGATCGAATCTATCACTTTTAGTACATCTCCGGCGATAAATTCGCAATTATGCAGACCATTCAAATGAGCATTCTCCCGCGCAGCTTCCACTGCTTCCTCGACAATTTCTACCCCGATTACCTTCTTTGCCACCGGCGCCATCAACTGCGCAATCGTTCCGGTTCCGCTATATAGGTCAAAGACTACTTTCCCATCTATGCTATAGTCTTTATTGATTCCATGCTCTCCGTTATTTTCTGACATATCTGTCATATATTCTGCGATATACTCTCTCGCCGTCTGGTACAATACTTCCGCACCAAGGCTATTCGTCTGGAAAAAGGAAAACTGTGAAATTTTGAATTTCAGCCCAAGCAGTTCCTCATAGAAATAATCCTGTCCATATAAAATCTCAGTCTCATCGCTCTGTACTATATCGGCAAGCGAATCGTTTTTCGTATGCAGGATCCCTGTAATCTTCCCATCTAACGGCAGGCGCAGCAATTCTTCTTTTAAGCCGCTTAGCATCTCCTCCTCCGTCATCTGCGCGCCGTCTCTTGCGCTCCCACGTACATCCTGTGTCGTCGTCACAAGCGCAATCAAGATCTCTCCTGTCTTCGCCGCTTTACGCACCAAAAGATGGCGGAGGTAACCGATATGGCTCAACCTATGATAAAACGTTACCGCTATCCCCCGCTCCTGTAAGCTTACAAAATATTCCCTGGCACAACGCAGGATCCGGCGGTAGTCCTCGTCCACGATCCGGCAATCCATAACGGACACTATGTCATAGAAACTCCCTCTCTTATGCATGCCAAGAGAAAGCGGGCCATTTTTAATCTCATCACCAAACGTAAATTCCATCTTGTTACGATAGCCATAAGGCGACGGGCTTGGCTTGATGCCTTCAAATCGGTAATTTCCCTGCTTTGCCAGCGCTCCCTCTAATAACCGTTTGACTTGTCCCTCTTTGATCCGCAACTGTTCTTCATAGGGCAGGGAAAGGAATACGCAACCGCCGCAACTCCCAAAATGTGGACATGGGCTTTCTATTTCCAACGGAGAAGGCGTTACCACCTCTAATAGCCTGCCCTCAGCTTTTCCCTTCCTGGCTTTACTGACAGAGCATCTCACTCTCTGACCGGGCAGCGCATTTTTCACTACACATATGCCCTCTTCTGCTGCCACGAGTCCTTTATTCGGGAAGTCTACGCGTTCTACAACGCCTTCTATGATCTGTCCTTTTTTCATATCCAATCTATCCTTTCCTCTACTAAGCACAAGCTGCTATATCATTTCCTACAACTTTCCTACAACATAAAAATAGCACAAAAAACGGGATGTACTTTCTGTTTCCGTACATCCCGCTGCCATTCCATCAAACTTACAGTTACTTATTTATCCGCCGCTTCCGATGCAGACTCTTCTTCGTCTTCTTCATCCTCAAATAAATCGTCATCAAAGTCATCATCGAAATCATCGTCAAAGTCATCCAGATAATCTGGCTGCATATAACGGAACACTGCATAAGCAATAGCCGCTACGGCTGCAACCGCACCAATGATCGCCAGGATCCATAAAACTGTGTTCTTATTCTCTTCTTCTTTTTTCTTCTTGCCCAGAAGTTCATTTACCCCTGTATTATCTAATACTTCATCCAATTTATTCAAAACTTCCTCTTTCATCTCTTTGATATCTGTTCTGCTCATACCCAAATCCTCTCTTTCTCATTTATAAACGGTTTTAAATGGAGAAACCGTTATTCTGCTTCCTACAATATAATATACCACTAATTTGTTTTTTTTACTACATATTTTTTTAAAATCGTATCTGACAATCCCTATCCTTCTGATCACATTTATTTTTCGGTTCTTTCGATCAATTTCCAGGCATTTCCCGGACTTTTCTTCAGACTTTTTTTAGTTTTGCAAAGCCTGCGTACATGACTTTCTGCCCGACCTCGTCAAACACTACCGTCACCTGATAGTCCCTTGCTCCCGACTCGATTTTCATGACAGTGCCTTCACCATAGCGCATATGCCGCACTCTGTCACCCTGGCTGTAGCCAAGCGGAACGTTCCCGGAAGAAGCCGCCTGCACCTGCGCTATCTTCGCCGTTGTCCTCGTGATATAAGGCTGGTCTTCATAAGCGGTCCGTTTCGGCCTGACGATCGCCTTCGGCTTTGCCACTGCTTTAGGCTTATCAAAGACCGTATCGGCATCTATGCCAAATTTCCTTTGATAAGCGCCGACGCCGCTCCGGCTATAGCCAGAGTCCTGATCTGCCTTGAGCCTATCAGCGCTTTCCCAGCTCGCCAAGGATCTATCAGTCCCTGACATGCCGGCGCTTGTTTCACGGTAAGAACCGAAGCTTTTGCTTTCATATGGCTTCGCCTTTGAGAACCGGTTTTCCGTAAAGCCATCCGCGCTCTCTCCGTAGTCCTCATCATAGCCTCTGCGTTTGCTGCCCGGAAGTTTATGATCCAGTAGAAGAGGCGGGATCTCTTTCACGAAACGGCTGACCGGATTATATTGTGTCTCCCCACGGATCATGCGCTGTCTGGCACAGGTAATCGTCAAATCATCCTTGGCTCTTGTAATGCCCACATAGGCAAGCCGCCGCTCTTCCTCCACTTCCATTGGGTCATCTGACATGATTGTCATATAGCTTGGGAAAATGCCGTCTTCCAATCCCGCCAGATAGACATGGGAAAATTCCAGTCCTTTCGCACTATGTAGCGTCATAAGCAGTACTTTATTATTGTCCCCGTCTACCTGGTCAATATCCGCAACCAATGCGACTTCTTCCAGGAACTCGCTTAAGTTCGCTACTTCATGCGTTTCATCATATGCGGCGACTTTGCTGATCAATTCATCAATATTTTCTATCCTGTCTTCCGCATCTTCCGCGTCGGAAGCTTCCAGCTCCCGTACGTATCCTGTCGTTTCCAGAATATCGTTTACCAGGTCTTTTAACTGATAAAACTCGAGTTTGCTCCTAAATGCTTGCATCATCGTAACGAAAGGCTTTAACTTAGAAGCGCTTTTCCCGATTGTCATAATCTGGTCTGCTTCCCGCAACGCGTCATAGAAACTGATGCCGCGTGCATCCGCGTATTCCTGCACACGCAGGATTGTCGTGGCGCCGATGCCTCTTTTGGGCACATTGATGATCCTCTTGACAGCCACATCGTCCCTGCCATTGTCGATCGTCTTCAAATAAGCGAGGATATCTTTAATTTCCTTCCTTGCATAGAAGTTCACGCCGCCAACTACCTGATACGGTATGCCTTTCATGATAAAACGTTCCTCTAACATACGCGCCTGCGCATTTGTACGGTACAGGACAGCGCACTCGCCATAATCAGCACGTTCCTCGCTTTGTTTCTTTCTAATGTCTTCTGAAATATAATCCGCCTCATCATATGCTGTATCGAACTGATGGAAGTGGATCTGTGAGCCCTCTTTTTTCTCTGTCCACAGCGCTTTGTCTTTACGTCCGCTGTTATTTTTGATCAGTGCATTTGCCGCATCTAACACGACCTGTGTAGAACGGTAATTCTGCTCTAATTTTATAACGCTGGCCTCCGGATATACTTTCTCGAAATCCAGGATATTCCGAATATTCGCCCCGCGGAACTTATAGATCGACTGGTCATCGTCTCCAACCACGCATAAGTTCCTATATTTTGCAGCCAGTAACCTGATTAGCTCAAATTGCGCGGTATTCGTATCCTGATACTCATCCACCATAATATAGCGGAACCGTTCCTGATAGGAATTCAACACTTCCGCATTGCTCTTGAACAACTCTACCGTCTTAACAATCAAGTCGTCAAAGTCTAGGGCGTTGTTCTTTCGAAGCGTCGCCTGGTATTCCAGATATGCTTTGGCTATTCTGCTGCCGTTAAAGTCCCCTCTATTCTGCATTTCATATTCCATTGGCGAAACAAGCTCGTCTTTGGCAGATGAGATCGCAGAAAGGATCGTCCGCTCCTTTAACATCTTCGTATCAATCGAAAGTTTTTTGCAGACTTCCTTTATAATGCCTTTCTGATCGTCCGTATCATAAATTGTGAAATTATTATCATATCCAATCCTGTCAATATAACGGCGTAAGATCCGCACACATGTGGAATGGAAAGTAGATACCCATACCTGTTCCGCGCCAAACCCAATAAGCTGGTTGACACGCTCGCGCATCTCTCCCGCCGCTTTATTGGTGAAAGTGATCGCCATGATATGATATGGCTCTACGCTCTCTTCCTCCATCAGATATGCAATCCGGTGCGTCAGGGCGCGGGTTTTCCCGCTTCCTGCGCCCGCCAGTACCAAGACCGGCCCGGAAGTCGTGAAAACCGCTTTTTTCTGTTGCTCATTCAATGTATCGTAAATACTCATACCATTCCTCTTTCAGATTACAATAGCTGATTTCCGCAATTTCCGCAGAATTTCATGCCGCTTGTCGGGGTTCCGCAATTCGGGCAGAATTTCGGTCCTGCACCATTTGGCATCCCTGCGCTTGGACGGTTCATGCCGGCGCCGTTCCCGGACATCCCGCCGCTTTGGTTCATCTGGTTCACCATCTGCTGCCCAATCGCCATGCCCATCTGTACATTCACCATATCGGATGCGATGCCGCCTCCTCCGTGGCCTCTGCTCATGCCATCTGCTGCCGCCATTTGGTTATATTTATTCATATCGCCCACCATGGACTGTGCAGCCGCTTTCTCCTGCATCTTCTTAATCTCTTCTGGATAAGAGAAGCTTTCAATCGTAAAATCGGTAATGCCAATCCCGAGTTTGCGCATATCCATATCCAAATCGGACTCAATTCCTTTGGCTATGCTCCTTGCATCCGCCTGTAAATTGAACATGTCCCTGCCCTCTTTGGCAATCCAGCTCATCAGGAGCTGGTCAAGGCTTGCGATAATACGCTCTTTGACATCGTCCACCGTATAAGTCTGCCGTATGCCGGCAAGTTTATCAATCACTACCATATGCTCCATGATCTTACAATTAAATGTCCCGAACGCGCGGATCGGCATACCGCCCGGCAGCCCCGGCGCCGGTAGATTGATCGCATTCTTCGTCCCCCACTTCACTAGCAGCTCTTTCGTATTAATAAAGAGCACTTCTGCGCGCAGTGGCGTATTGAAGCCGAATTTAAAGCTCTTTAACGTTGTCAGGAAGGGAATGATATCGGATTCAATGTCATAGCTTCCTTCATCCTCAAATATGCCTTCCACCACGCCGTTATACAGGAAGATAGCGTCCTGTCCCGGACGGATGATCAGTTTAGAGCCTTTCTTAATCTCCTGGTTCTGCCATTTATAGAACAGAATGCCTTCCCGTGTTTCATTCCATTCCACCACGTTTGAAAACTGATTTGAAAATAATCCCATCTATTTTTCCATGCCTTTCTATAATCCCATTTCTGCCTTTAGCGCCGCCAGCTCATCATCTACTGCCGATGTCTGGTTCTGTGAATCATATTTTTTCGTTAGCGCATCTATATCGTCCGATGCCGATCGTGCATTCAGCTCACTCATCGCATCCGCCTCATCGAGCATCTTATTGACCTTTTCTTCCATTCTGTCAAAAGCCGCCATATTACTGCCTGCGCCCTCCATGCCAGATCCCATCTGGTTCATTTTCTTCTGAGTCTCCGCTACTCTTGCCTTTGCTTTTAGCATTTCCCGCTTGCTCTTCAAAGAGGAAATGTCGGCTTCTAATTTGTCGTGCATCTGGCGCATCTTCGCAGAGTTTTCACTTGCCATTCCGTAATTTTTGGACAATACGTCAAGTTTCTGCGTAAGCTCAGCCTTCTTTGATAAGAACTGGCGCGCTTCATTATCATTGCCTGCCGTTACCGCTTTCTTCGCATATTCCGCCATTTTAGCGATTTCCGCCTCGCATTCATCGAGCTTACGTTTCGCGCTCTTTTCTTCCGCCATAATCGCTGCTGTCTCCGCTTTTACTTTTGCAAAGTCTTGTTCTAAGTTCCGCAGATACTGGTCAATCATTTTCTCAGGATCTTCGCAACGGTCTAACAAAGCATTGAAATTCGCCGCCATAATGTCCTTAAATCTTGTTATCACTCCCATGTCATTTCCTCCTTAAAATTATATTTCTAAGCAACCATTAGCTATAACTATTTAGCCTCTGAGCCTGCCGGTTCAGGTTCTCTACCAGTTCTGATACCTGGCTTACAATATCCATATTCTTCTCACTGATATTATAAGTCTCATTGGAATGCGCCGTTACTTGCTCTATGACTGCCGATATCGTCTGTATGCCTTCAACGATACCGTCATTTGCCACCGTCAGGTCCGAAACCACTTTCTCTAACATCCTGCCCTGTTCATCTGCATTCTTCGTGCTCTTTGTGATCTTCTCGAAGCTATCGGCTACGACCACCGCCGACTCATTCTGCTTCGCATTATTTTTCATTAGCTGCTCTACGGCATTCACCGCGATCGCAAGCTTGTCGGTTACATTATGTATGACCTCTGTAATATTGACCGTTGCGCTCTGCGTCTGGTTCGCTAAGTTGGAAATCTCGGTAGCTACTACCGCAAAGCCTTTTCCCGCTTCGCCGGCCCGCGCCGCCTCAATGCTCGCATTAAGGGCAAGCAGGCTCGTCTGGCTCGCCACATTCGTAATCAAGTCAATGATCGACTGCATATTCTTCATATATGCTTCCAAAGCACTGATGTCAGTAACCACTTCGTTTCCGGCCTGTTCCGACGATTCTACTTGCCGCAGCAACGTATCCAGGCTATGTTTTCCGTCCATGATATCGTTCTTGGTCTGTTCCATGCTCTCCGCAATGTTGTTAGACACAGCTCCGACCTCTTCCACGCGACGCTGGATTTCCTCCGTCTGCCCTAATTGGTTCTGGATCGCGTCCGCCGTATCATTCGTCCCGGTCGTCACTTCCTGCATAGCGTCCCTTGTCTCCGAAACTGCCTGCCCTAAGTTCTGCATATGCGTCCTCACGTCAACAATGCCCTCCGACATATTCCCGGAGATGCTCATGACATCCGCTAAGAGATTAGAGATATTCTCTTTCTCCTGGTTGAGCTCCTCCATCTTCATCTTATTTATTTTCGACATGACATCCGTAGCCATACATAAAAAAACCCCGACAATCAACATCAGTATGACTCTTATTTCATATGTCGCCATATCTTCTGCTGCGATCCCTATCGTAAACGCCCGGTAAATGACATAGGCCAAGTTCGACAAAAAGCCTCCGGACGAGAGCACAATACAATATTTCACATCCGAATATAGCGTAATGACCACATAAAGCGGGATCGCAAACGTAAATGCTGTCACATTCGTTGTTGTAAAAATGATAAAAACATAAAAAATGCTGTAACCGATTCCCAGCACATGCTGGATATACCTATGCGCTGGATTCTGTTTGTACAAAATCCATTCAACTAAGACCGGAGCCGCTGCAAAAACTGCAAAAACAACATAGTAACCCATTGTCCTTGCCCCCTTTGCTACTTCCAATGCATAAGAGGCAAGCAAGGCGATTCCAATAATAGTATGGCAGAATACTGCCGTCCTGTTAATCACACTTCTTTCCCGTTCCATCTTCCATCCCTCACATTTTTCCGTCATATTTTACTTGCTTAGTATACCATAGAACAAAACACACACACAAGATACATTTATCACAAAACGCCCATGACGATGCCGGTTATGATGATCACTGCGCACACCAACTTATGCCCTGTATTTTTCTCATGGAACAGAAAACGTCCCGCCAAGATCGTCACGACACAGCCGGACTGCTTTAAAAGCGTCATGACCGTGACTTTGCTGCCATCCATACCGTTTGCCAAAAAAAGCGCTCTGTCCGCAATGACAATCAGGATGCTCAAGATCCATATCCAATGATTTTTTAACAAACTCTTTATATGCAGCGGCGTACGCGTCACCAGAATGAAAACAAGATACAAAAGCGTAAGGAATAACAGATACCAGAATTGTAACTGCGAACTGCTTATGTCTTTCATCAGGATCTTGTCAAGCAGCCCCGAAATAGCATTGAAGAGACATGACGAAAATGCCATGACGATAATCTTCACATCCACCTGCCCGCTCTTTGCCGCCGTTTTATGAAAGAGCATGCCCGGATGATATTTTAATAGCAAAAGGCCTAATGATACAAACGTAATGCCCGCAAGCTGCCATCCGCCTAACTGTTCCCGTAATACAATGACGCCTAGCAATGTCGCAAAAAGCACTCTCGATAAATCCAGTACGCCATATAAGCTGATCGGCATATGCTTAATCGCTTTGAAGCTAAACATCCAGGCCAGGAAAATGACAAAAGACTTAATCCCTATATAAAAATAATACTTGGGCGCAAGCCCTGTCGCATGCCCTGCATCGGGCAGGACAAAAAGGAATGCCAGTAACGTATACAGAAACAATACCTCTATGGTAGAGTTTTTCTCCAATGCTTTCTTTTTAACAATTTCACGCACCCCTTTTAAAACGCCATACAAAAGCGTCAGACACATCCACACCATTGCAAATTCTCCTTCTTTCGTTCGCCGTTTTTCTTCTGTAGGAAATCATGCCCCTAACCTTCACCGCAAAGCCAGGTCCGCATAACGCCTATCCTTTTATATCATATCCCTGCCCTTTAGGAAAGTATCATTTCACATTTGGAACAAATCTGTAACCGCCTTATATAATAAACTAAAGCATTCTACCAAAAATCTGTCTATCAGAATATAGGAGGTATATGAAAAAGAAACTATTGTCTCTATTTCTTACGGCGCTATGCGCCTCGGCCCTGCTGATTGGATGTGGGAACAATCCAGAAGAAAAAGATACAGCGCACACTGGCAAAACACCGGTTACGCTTAATGAAGTGGCGCACTCTATCTTCTATGCGCCGATGTATGTCGCAATAGAAGAAGGATACTTTGCAGAGGAAGGAATCGATCTGACCCTAATCACCGGGTTTGGCGCCGACAAGACCATGACAGCGCTCCTTACAAATGAAGCGGACATCGGCTTTATGGGAAGCGAAAGCACAATCTATACTTATATAGGCGGCTCTTCTGATTACGCCGTCAACTTTGCACAGTTAACACAGCGCGCCGGCAATTTCCTTGTGGCAAGAGAACCCATTGATGACTTTGACTGGAATATGCTTGTTGGCAAAAATGTCCTGGGCGGCAGGGCCGGCGGTATGCCCAGCCACGATGTAACATGGGAACACATCAGAGGGATTTATGAGTGGACAAGCCGGAAAACCCCGGATTGAAAGGTTTTAAATATGAGGAAAAGGGCGGTCAGCACCGAGCAGAGAAAACGGGCAAGGCAAATGATGATTGCAAAAACAAGGTAAAGGATCCTTGAGCAAACTTAAATGGAAGCGTGTTTGTATTTGTGATAGAATAGAGCCATTAAACAATTCTATAAAATTGGGCTAATAGCAGAAAAAACAGCAGTTGCAACTAATAGTTGCCATATAGTTGCCCATCATTTCTATATAGTTGGTAGAGTGCAACTGGATAAATCAGTATATTATTGCTATCAGAATTATACGGAGGTACGTAATATGAATGAAAATCAATTAGCGGAAAATCTTATGTACTATCGCAAAAAGAAAGGACTGTCACAGGAAAAAATTGCGGAATATATGGAGGTCAGCCGCCAAGCCGTAACCAAATGGGAAACCAATGCTTCAAAACCAAATTCCGACAATTTAATTAAGTTAGCACAATTACTTGAAGTTGATGTTGATACCTTGCTAGGGAATGAGGGTGGGGAAAAATCATCAACACAAGGGGAAGTATCAATCGGAAAAATGTCATGGGTTTTTATAGGAATATCTGTTTTGTGTCTATTAGCATATATCATTCAAAGTGCAATAACGGATATTTTCAGTGTTGGGATATTCATCTGTATGTTTATTCTATGTATTCCAATACAATTGTTCCTGCATATCTATTTATCCAATGCGGTAAAAAATAATTCTTTTAATGGCATTGCAGGATTTGATGACAAGATAGAGTATAATATTTTTGAAGCGAAGAAACTGCTTGTAAAGATTGATTTGCATATTGGAATCATGTCTACTGTATATATTTTCCTGCTTTGTGTGATAAATGGGGCAAATTTGAAAATACAATGGTTTAATAGCGTTCTGATCGTTGCATATATACTGAATTTTATCACAAGCATAGAAATGAGCAACTACAAAATGATAGATAAAATCTATCGCAGAGAAGATGACAGGAAACGTGCCAAACGCAGTATTCCGGTAACTGCAATATTTTCCTCGATACTATGTGCAGGGATAGGAATGGCGGTTATTGTATTTGAAACAAAGGGAATTGAGAATAATACACTGCCTGCGATGAAAATATGTGGATTGCTACTTTTGGGTATAATGAGCGCAACCACTGGATTCTTATTTGAAAATAGCAAAATAAAAAAGTGGAATCCCGCAAATACAAACTATAGAACAAATAAAATAAGTATAATCAGTTTGCTTATATGTGCGATAATGTATGGGCTGATGTGTGCTGTATAAGATATGTGGAGCATTTTCTGATTTATTTGTAAACATTAAATAAATGCTACCCTTTTTATTTTCAGAAACCACCAACAAGCATAGAAAGAATGAGGTATTAAAAATAAAAGCGTTTCCAAATGTTGTCGGCACGATATGACAGCGAGCAGGAAGAACTGACAGCGAAGGATAAAACAAAATATAGTAACGATGGAACCGCTGGCTGACGCTGGCGGTTTTTTATTGCTCCGGGCCAACCTGACCCGAAGCCGGAAAAGAGGGGTCTACCACCCACCGTGATGAACCCCACCAAACCTCAATAATCCCAATAGAAAGCTGCGTTTTCTATTTATTTTAAGCC
>CAJTSL010000065.1:0-249 GCA_910578845.1 uncultured Lachnospiraceae bacterium | reverse complement strand
CTCCGGGCCAACCTGGATACCTCAATCCGGAAAGGACAAAAGGGAAACGGGCCAACTTGTCATTTTGTATGAAGAAAGCTGTTCTATTCCCGCGAGCAATGAGCCAAGTAGGCGTGCTTGCACGCATATTTGGCGAATGCCGCGAGGATCAAAAACCCTGCTGCTTGCAGCGGGGTTTTTGATTGATAGGATAAGCCTGACTTTTCATACAATAATATGAAGCAAGAATTTGAGGTGATTGTCATAGGA
>CAJTSL010000064.1 GCA_910578845.1 uncultured Lachnospiraceae bacterium | reverse complement strand
TGCTTGCAGACATTTGGCGACTGCCGCGAGGGTCAAATACCCCGCTGCTCTGCAGTGCTGCAAGTTTGATGCCCCGTTGCTTGCAGCGGGGTCTTTGATTTGTTCATTTTGACCGGACTCTGGTTATGAAGAAGGAGTTTTGCAAACACCTGATTAAGATTTAGAAGAAAAAGGAGCAAAATTTGCCGGATGTGGTATACTAATACGGGATATGATAGACAAACTGCTAGGAAGGGATGGGGAACAGATCCGAATGGAACATAAATCTAAAATTCTATTGACAGCAGTGAATGCAAAATATATACATTCCAATCCGGCAGTATATAGCCTGCGTGCCTATGCGGGAACGGAGCTGCTGCCGTATATTGAAATTGCGGAATATACAATAAATCATAGAAAAGAAGAAATATTGGCAGATATTTACCGGAAGTTGCCGGGTGTAATTGCTTTTTCCTGTTATATATGGAATTGGAGCTTAATCAGGAGCCTATTGCCAGAGCTGCCTAAGATCTTGCCGGGCGTGGATGTTTGGCTGGGAGGACCGGAAGTCTCATATCAATCAGAAGAGCTGTTACAGGCGCATCCGATGGTAAAGGGGATCATGATCGGGGAGGGAGAAGAGACTTTCCGGGAACTGGCAGAATATTATTGTGATCAACAGGATATTGCCGGCAAAGCAATAGATACGATACAGGGAATCGTATTTCGGGCAGGTGATGGCGGAATTCATCGTACATCTTTCCGGGAACTGGCTGATATTTCGGAACTTCCATTTCTATATCGTGATTTGCGCCCTTTTGAGAATAAGATTATTTATTATGAAAGTAGCAGAGGATGCCCATATCAGTGTAGCTATTGTCTCTCTTCTATTAATAAGGCAGTGCGGTTTCGGAAGTTAGAGACTGTGAAGAAAGAGCTTCTGTTTTTCCTGGAACATAAGGTGAAACAGGTTAAGTTTGTGGATAGGACTTTTAATTGTAATCATGCACATGCAAAGGCGATCTGGGATTATCTGGCTGAGCATGATAATGGCATCACTAACTTCCACTTTGAAATCTCAGCAGATATTATATCCGAAGAAGAGCTACAGATCCTTGCGAAATTCCGCCCAGGGTTAGCGCAGATGGAAATCGGCGTTCAGACATTCAACCAGAAGACCTTGCAGGAAATTAGAAGAACGACGGATCTAGACAAAATAAGAGAAATAGTGGAGCGTATCCGCAAAGGAAATAACATTCATATTCATTTGGACTTGATCGCCGGTCTTCCTTTCGAGGATTATGATAGTTTCATAAACTCATTTAACAATGTTTACGCGATGTCGCCGCATCAGCTTCAGCTTGGCTTTTTAAAAGTGCTGAAAGGTTCCTATTTATATGAAAAGGTTAGCGAATATGGGATACAGTATATGGAAGATGCCCCCTATGAAGTGCTTGCGACAAAGTGGATGCCATATGATAAGCTGCTGTTGTTAAAACAAGTGGAAGAAATGGTGGAAACTTATTATAATAGCAATCAGTTTACATATACATTGCGGATCCTTTTAAGGGCATTTCCCGATGCTTTTACGATGTATTTGCGGTTAGCAGATTTTTACCGGCTACATGGCTATTCCCTGATGACGCCGTCAAGGGTGTACCGTTACCAGCTATTGCTTGACTTTGCAATGGATACGGAGCTTGTGCAGGACAAAGAATTGTTACGGCAAGTCTTGACTTTTGATTTGTATTTGAGAGAAAATAGTAAAAGCAGACCGGATTTTGCAAAAGACCTGACAATGTATAAAAGAACAATCCGTGCGTTTTACCGGCAGGAAGAAAAGGATAGGTGTTATCTGCCTTCTTATAAGGAGTGCGATAGCAGGCAGCTTGCGAAAATGACGCATGTTGAAATATTCGATTATCCTGTCTGGGAAGCAGATGGGGAGAAATGTATTCCCAAATTAGAATCTCCCGTGATGGTCTTATTTGATTATCAGAATAGAAACGCATTAACATATGATGCATGTTATAGCGTCATTGGTATCCCAGAATCATGATTGGAAATTTTGTGCTTTGCGCGGAGCAGGATAATGTCCGGCTCTAAGCCGCAGGCTGAGAGAAAGGCATGGAAATTCATATGACAAAACATACAAAAGAGATTTTAGATTTACTGGACGCTCATTACGGAACAGAGTATATTTGTTATTTACACCATGATAACGCTTGGCAATTATTGATTGCTACGATCCTGAGCGCACAATGTACGGACGCGAGGGTAAACATTGTCACCGAAGGCTTATTCCGGAAATATACAAGCATTGAAGCTTTTGCGAATGCTGACTTGAAAGAATTGGAACAGGATATCCGTTCTACCGGATTCTATCATAATAAAGCGAAGAACATCATTGCGTGCTGCCAGGATTTGCGGGATAAGTTTGGCGGAGAAGTGCCTAGTTCCATAGAGGAGCTGACTTCCCTGGCAGGGGTAGGGAGAAAGACTGCCAATGTGATCAGAGGAAATATATTCCATGAGCCGAGCATTGTCGTAGATACGCATGTGAAACGGATTTCCAAAAAACTGGGCATTACAAAAGAAGATGACCCCGTCAAGGTAGAGATGGAACTGATGAAAGCGTTGCCAGAGGATCATTGGATATTGTGGAACATCCAGATTATTACACTGGGAAGGCAGATCTGCAAGGCTCCGACCCCAAAGTGTGAGGAATGTTTCTTGCAAAAGCAGTGTATGGATTATAAAAAACGGTATTCTTAAACATAAGCTAGGGTATATAGTTTGCCTTAGTGGTGGTTAAGGTGATCAAAAGAAGATAGGAGATTTGAACTTGATGTTATGTGATTCCTATGTATCTCTGGATTTGGAGACAACAGGATTAGATGCGAAAAAGGATAAAATCATAGAGATTGGCGCGCTTAAGGTAAGAGCAGGGAAATGTGTAGCACGTATGGAAACCTTAGTAAATCCGGGAAGAAAGCTGGATGAACGGATTATAGAGCTGACGGGCATTCATGATGAGGAACTTGTGGAGGCGCCTGCGATAGAGGAGGTGTTACCTGGATTATTGGAATTCATTGGGGATGACATATTGCTTGGGCATGGTATTTTATTCGATTACGCTTTTGTGAAAAAGGCGGCGGTTAATCAGAGGCTTTCTTTCGAGAAGAAGGGAATTGATACGTTGAAGCTTGCAAGGACGTTCCTGCCTGAGCTAGAGAGCAAAAGCCTTGGGTTTTTATGCAAGCATTTTGGGATTGCGCATAATGCGCATAGAGCGCTTGCCGATGCGGAGGCAACATCCGTTTTATATGGGAAATTAACCGCATTTTTCGATGAAGGACATGAAAAAGAGTTTACGCCGTATCAGCTTAGGTATCAGGCAAAGCGCGATACCCCAATTACAATACCGCAAAAGGAACAGTTATATAAGTTGATCGACAGGCATAAAATAGCTATAGACTATAATTTGGATAAGCTTACGCGCAGTGAAGCTAGCCGTATTATTGCTCAGCTTCTTGCAGAATACGGACGATAGTATTTTTCATAATGGAGTTTAAAGATTCGGCAGTAGGATAGAGTTCTTTTATTTTCTCCGGCGTATTTTCTTCCTTATAAATTTGGCATAGAAGCTTATAAGAGCCGCTTACATCAGTCCTGACAGAAACTGCCAATTCCAAGATTTCCCGTGCCTCCCGGACATACGCTTTCTCGTAGAGGTAAGATGACCACTGGTGAAGCGTCCTGACAAGAACCGTAAAGTTTTGGTCGTAACGGGTCAGAAGATCAATGTTGGGGGCGCCATATTGTAGCTTCAGATCAGTATTTGTAATACCGGTGAAGTTTACAATTTGTGATTCGCTAAGAGAACGGAAGATTTCTTTATAATCGTCCGCTTTTTCATCACCTGGCAGCAAATTCATGTGAAGGCTTTCATAGGGGATTTTGATATAAGGCAGGTCATCTAATGGTTTACGGCGCGTACTATTGGCGCGGCGCTCTTTCTCCCAGAAGGACTGTTTCGTGGCTTCGTCGATCCGGTCATGTTTATGAAGCTGGTAAGTAAGCCATATTATAAAGACGATAAAACTTGCAAAAAGGGGAAATTTCATATATAATATCCTTTCAGTAAGCAGGGAGGTTGTTGTGATGTTTTCGTGGCATAATAAAAAATCTAAGCGGATTATTTCCGCCGTTATTGTTATTTTCTTAATTTTGGCAATGGTATTGCCGCTGGTACTTAGCGTAGGGATGTAACCGAAGTTAAGTGTATCATATTTTCTGTCAGGAATCAATGTAGCGAAGAAGGGTAAGTTGCATAGTGTATCAATGGGAGATTAGATTACGTAAAAATGAGGGATTGCTATGAGAAAAATTTGGAACAAATTAGTAATGGCAGTGGTATTATGCAGTGGGATATTTCTGCTTGGGAACTTTTCGATAGGTGGGCATTCGTTATGCTTAACGGCATATGCCAGCGAGGAAGAGAGAATTGAAGCAGGGATTCATGTGGAGTCCATTAATTTGTCCGGGATGACAGTTGCGGAAGCAAGACAAGCCATTCAGGAATATGTAGATTCTTATGGTGATACGGAGATTACCATACATGGGACTGACGATCAGGCTATTACGACAACGGCAGCAGCATGCGGACTTAAGTGGGGCAATCAGGAAATCATTGAAGAGGCGGCAGCTTTAGGAAAAGACGGAAATATTGTACAATGCTATAAGGCATTGAAAGATTTAGAATATGCCAATAAGATTTACGAGATCACTTTTGATTTTGATAAAAACATGATCAGGAGCATTATTGAGGAGCAGGGAGCACAGTTTAACCAAGAAGCTGTCGATGCCGTTTTAACGAGAGTGGACGGCGCTTTCCAGATTACAGGAGGGCAGACTGGCGTAGTAGTGGACACGAATGCTTCTACCGATGCGATCTATGATTATTTGGTGGCGAATTGGGATTGTGCGCCATGTAATACGGACATGGTGATATCTGTCCAGGAACCGCGGGGAGATGAAGAAGAACTGGCGAAAGTAACAGACGTGCTAGGAACATTTACGACCAGTTATTCGACTTCAGGTTATTCTAGAAGCGCTAATGTAGCAAATGGCGCGCAACTAATTAATGGATGTACTTTGTATCCAGGAGATGAGTTTTCCGCCTATGAATCTGTTTCTCCGTTTTCGGAAGCGAACGGATATTATATGGCAGGCTCTTATTTGAACGGACAGGTAGTAGACAGCTTGGGAGGAGGCATCTGCCAGGTTTCCACTACATTATATAATGCGGTCTTACAGGCGGAATTAGAGGTCACAGAGAGATATAACCATTCTATGATCGTCACCTATGTAGACCCGTCGGCGGATGCGGCGATTGCGGAGTCTTCGGGCAAAGACTTTAAATTTGTGAACAATACGGAACATCCTATTTATATTGAAGGGATTACGACACCGGAAAAGCAGATTACGTTTACCATTTATGGAGTAGAGACGAGAGATAGCAATAGAGAAGTCATATATGAGAGCGTTGTCTTGGAAAGGACAGTACCGGAAGAAGAGGTCATTCATGCGGATGAATCCCTGCCGTTAGGCTATTGTTCCGTGCAATCTGCACATATCGGGTACAAAGCCCAGCTATGGAAAGTCGTGAAAGTAGACGGTGTTGAGGTCAGCAGGGAACAGATTAACAGCAGTTCCTATAATAAATCGCCAAGAAGCGCGACTGTGGGCATTTCGACACCTGATCCGGAAGCATATAATAATATTATGGCAGCAATTGCCACCAATAGCATTGACCAGGTGAAAGCTGTTGCAGGCGCCTATAAGGCAGCAGCAGATGCTGCTGCGGCAGAAGCGCAGGCGCAAGCGGACGCAGCAGCGGCAGCCGCTGCTGCCCAGGCACAACCACCGGAAGCGCAGGCACCGGCACCAGGGCAATAAACAATGAGCGGGACGACAGGAGATCTGAGTGTCCCAAAGCTTGCAGGCTGAGAGAAAGGCATGGTTTTTGTATGCTCAGGAGTGGGAAAATTTCGGAGAATGTACTTGTACGTTCTGTTTTAAGGCGGATAAAAACAAAGAGGGATGAAGTAAAATGCGGCGCAGGGATAGGGGAAGACTGCGCCGTTCTATCGTTTGGCGCAGATGAGGAAACGGTTTTATCTACGAATCCTGTCTGTGCGCCTTTAGATATGGCAGGGGTCTATGCGGTCCATAGGGCGTTGAATAATCTTGCGGCAGCAGGAGCCGAACCAGTCGGTATGATGCTTTCGGTAGCGCTTGTGCAGGATACGCAGGAAGCTATGCTACAGGAATTGATAGAGAAAGCAGAGGAAATTTGTAGCCACTTTCATGTACAGATGATTGGCGGCCATACGGAAGTGATGAAAAATATGAACATGCCACTGATAACAGCAACAGGCATTGGCAAGCGTAGAAAAGAATATCAGAAATATACGCATATTGTAGAAGCAGGACAGGATGTAGTCGTGAGTAAATGGATCGGATTAGAGGCAACCGTCCGGATCGCGAAAGAACATAGAGAAGAACTGCTTACCAGATATCCGACGAAAATGATAGATGAGGCGGAAGCCTTTGAGCAGTTCCTTTCTATCATACCGGAGGCCGCCACCGCCGGTAGGTCCGGCGTCTGTGGCATGCATGATGTCTCTCAGGGCGGTATTATGGCGGCTCTGTGGGATTTAGCAAAGAAGTCGGGCGTTGGACTGGAAATTGATTTAAAGATGCTGCCAATCAGGCAGGAAACGATAGAGATATGTGAATTTTTCGACTTGAACCCATATGAGCTATTGTCGGGCGGCTCGCTTTTGATGACAACAGAGGATGGCACTGGCCTTGTCATGGCTTTAGGGAAGGCAGGGATTCCTGCGGTAATTGTCGGGAAGACTACGGCGGGGAATGATAAGGTGCTGCTTCATGAGGATGAAAAGCGCTTCTTAGAACCGCCAAAGACGGATCAGCTATATGAATTGATAAAGTAATGCGCTCCTGGGAACAAAACGTGGAGCAGGAAAGGAATAGGGAGAAAGATATGAGAGAAAAATTATTATCGGTAATTGAGAAGAACAGCCGGATTGATATGAAAGAGCTTGCGGTTATCATGGGCGTGGAAGAAATTGATATAGCGAATGAACTTGCAGCGTTAGAGAGCGAGGGCATTATCTGCGGTTATCATACTCTGATTGATTGGGAGAAGACGTCCATTGAGAAGGTGTCGGCATTGATCGAAGTCAGAGTCACACCACAGCGTGGGCAGGGATTTGACAGTATTGCAGAGCGCATTTACAAATATCCGGAAGTCAATTCCGTTTATTTAATTTCTGGTGGGTTTGACTTGCTTGTGACATTAGAGGGAAAATCTTTAAAAGAGATATCAGCGTTTGTATCGGATAAGCTTTCCACATTGGACACAGTATTAAGCACAGCGACCCATTTTATCTTGAAGAAATACAAAGACCATGGGACGATATTAGCGAAGAAAAGTGAGGATACGAGAGAGAAGGTGACACCATGAGAAATCCGTTAGCAGAAAAAGTTGTGGGCATAAAGCCATCAGGTATCCGGAAGTTTTTCGATATCGTGCAGGATATGGATGATGTGATTTCGCTAAGTGTCGGTGAGCCGGATTTCGATACGCCGTGGCATATCAGGGATGAAGGTATATATTCTCTGGAAAAAGGACGTACATTTTATACTTCCAATGCGGGGTTAAAAGAGCTGAAAGAGGAAATCTGCCGCTATCTTAAGAGGAAGCAGAACGTAGAATACTGCCCGCAGGATGAAGTGTTCGTGACCGTGGGAGGATCTGAGGGCATAGACGCGGCGCTTCGTGCGATGCTCAATCCCGGTGAAGAAGTCCTGATTCCGCAACCAAGTTATGTTTCTTATGAGCCATGTGCGATTTTGGCAAATGGCGTACCGGTTATTATTGAATTAAAGGCAGAAAATGAATTCCGCCTGACGGCGCAGGAGCTAGAAGATGCGATTACGGATAAGACGAAAATACTGATCCTTCCTTTCCCGAATAATCCAACCGGAGCGATTATGGAGAGGAAAGATCTAGAGGAGATAGCGCAGGTTATTATCAAGCATGATCTCTTTGTAATCTCCGATGAGATTTATTCCGAGCTTACCTATAAAGATAAACATGTATCTATTGTAGAGATTCCGGGAATGCAGGAGAGGACGATATTGATTAACGGCTTTTCCAAAGCATATGCCATGACGGGGTGGAGGCTTGGTTATGCATGCGGGCCAAAGGCTATCATCTCCCAGATGTTGAAAATCCATCAGTTCGCCATTATGTGCGCGCCGACGACAAGCCAGTATGCTGCGGTAGAGGCGCTTCGCAATGGCGATGAGGATGTGGAACAGATGAGAGAGTCCTATAACCAGAGGCGCAGGTATTTAATGCATGCGTTCAAAGAAATGGGATTAGAATGCTTTGAACCGTTTGGGGCATTTTATGTTTTCCCTTGCATAAAGGAATTTGGGCTGACGAGTGATGAGTTTGCGACTCGCTTCCTTCAGGAAGAAAAGGTCGCTATTGTGCCGGGCACAGCGTTTGGCGATTGTGGAGAAGGTTTCTTGCGCGTTTCATATGCTGCATCCTTGGAGAACATCAAGATTGCGATGAGACGATTATCCGAGTTTATAGAAAGATTACGGAAAGGTTAAGCTATCAAAAAAGGCCGAGAGCAGTTCTTATTGCTTGTAGGCTTTGTGGGAATAGGAGAGCAGTATGCATATTATATTACATCAGCCGGAAATACCTGCCAATACGGGAAATATCGGAAGAACTTGTGTGGCGACAGGCACAGCGTTACATTTAATTGAACCGCTTGGATTCCGGCTGGATGAAAAGTCTATTAAGCGTGCCGGTATGGATTACTGGGAACATCTTGATGTGACAAGATATATTAACTATCAGGAATTTCTGGAGAAACATCCGCATGCTAAGGTATGGATGGCAACTACCAAAGCTAAGAAAGTATATACGGAAGTTTCTTATGGCGCTGATGATTTCATCATGTTCGGAAAAGAAAGCGCGGGTATTCCAGAAGAACTTCTGGTAGAGAATGAAGCGTATTGCATCCGCATCCCGATGCTAGATGAAATACGTTCTTTGAATCTTTCGAACTCTGTCTCTATTGTCTTGTATGAGGCATTGCGGCAGCAGGGGTTTGCCAATATGCAGACAGCGGGAGAGCTGCATAGGCTGCATTGGCATTGATGCTTGCATCATTTTCTTAATCGTCATCTTCCATTTCGGATTTTTGAAGGGAGAAAATAAATTCCGTACCAACGCCTTCTGTACTGATGACATTAATATGTTCACCGTGGGACCGGATGATTTCTTTCGTAATAGAAAGACCAAGTCCGGTTCCTTTTTTGTCTTTCCCGCGGGACAGGTCTGATTTATAGAACCGGTCCCAGATGAGCTTGAGATTATCTTTGGGGATGCCAATGCCGGAATCTTTAACGCTGACAAAAATTTTGTTATGCTTTTCGGTTGTTTCCAGTTTGATGACAGAATTATGATGGCTGAATTTAATGGCGTTATCTAACAGATTATAGAGCACTTGCTGGATTTTATCCATATCTGCGGTTACAAACATTTCTTCTCCGGTCAGGACAAGCTCAATGGCAATTTTCTTCTCACGACAGGTTCCTTCAAAAGATGCCGCTACATTACGGATTACGGAATTGATGTCGAAATCTGCCCGGTCTAGTAACATGCCTTTGGTATTTAGGTTATTTAAGGTTAATAGGCTGTTAGTCAGTTTAGCCAGCCGCTCCGTTTCATTTAAGACTATCGAGAGATACTTTTCATATTGTTCTGGCGGGATCGTTCCGTCTAACATCGCTTCCAGATATCCTCTGATAGAAGTCAGGGGGGAGCGGAAATCGTGGGAAACGTTGGCGACAAACTTTTTCTGGTCATCTTCGGCGCGGGCAATTTCACTTGCCATATAAGATAGAGTTGCTGCGAGATAACCTATTTCATCCCCACTTTCAACAGAAACTTCATAGTGCATATTGCCATTGGCATACTGTTCCGTTGCTTCTGTGATTTTGCGTAATGGGATATATACCATTTCCGTGAAGAAAATCAAAATAATCAAAGACAGCAAAAACAGAATGACAAGCGTAATATAAGAGATGTTTAAGAGGCTATCGGTCGATGCCTGGATGCCACGCATGGAACTGTGGATGACCACATAACCTTTTACTTTAAAATCTGATGTAATCGGGGCGAAGACGCTGAGCATATCTTCTGTGAACGTGCCAAAGAAATCCCCGATGATATAATAAGAACCTTCGGTGATTGTCGGATCAAAATTTTCTATCACGACCTCCGTTTCCACATCCATTGGAGAGGAAGAATCCAGTACCATACGCCCGGAAGGGTTAATGATCCAGATAGTAGCGTTTAGATAGGTTTCCAGAGCGTCTAGCTCGCTTTTGACCGCCTCTAGAGTCGCTTCGCTATTGTATAGATCGGTAGCGTAAGTATTGGCTATGAGCGTTGCTTCCCGGTATAGTGTGTCTGCCTTCTCCTTTTTCAGATTATCCATAGTCATGCTGGAAACGAAAGTAGCGACTACAATAAAACCGAAGAAGGCAAAAATGATGTAGGCAAAGATAAATTTCAAGTATAATGTTTTTCTCATTTTTGCAACAATGCTCCTTACGTTCAGGCTCTCGTTTCAAATTTATACCCGATGCCCCAGACAGTGGAAATCCTCCATTTCTCATGGTCGTTTATTTTCTCACGGAGCCTTTTGATGTGAACATCTACTGTACGGGTATCTCCGATGTATTCATATCCCCAGATCTGGTCGAGTAATTGTTCCCTGGAGAAAACATGATTTGGTGACGAGGCAAGAAAATATAGCAATTCTAATTCTTTGGGTGGCATTTCTATAGTTCTGCCCATATAAATCACGGAATAATTGGTCTGGTTTATAATAAGGTCAGGGTATTCTGCACATTTTATGTCGGAAGTTTCCTGCGCAGGCACAGTTGGCTTGTAACGGCGTAACACAGCTTTTACCCTGGCGACAAGTTCTTTGGAGTCAAAAGGTTTTTCCATATAATCGTCCGCGCCAAGCTCTAAGCCTAGCACCTTGTCAAAGACCTCACCTTTGGCGGAAAGCATAATGATCGGCATGGAAGACTTGGTGCGGATTTCCCGGCAGACCTGATAACCATCTATACCAGGAAGCATCAGGTCTAATAGCATTAGATTCGGATCAAATGTTTCTACTGCCGACAGGGCGGATTCCCCATCGTTGACAATTAATGTTTCAAAACATTCTTTGGTCAGATAAAGGGAAATCAGCTCTGCAATATTATTATCATCATCTACTATTAATATTTTCTGTTTATTCACCATACGAATAATCCGCCTTTCTTCTTCGAGAGATTATTTGAATTCAGCAATTGTAACGCCAGCATCGCCTTCGCCATATTCCCCGAGCCGATATGTTTTCACATATTTGCATCGCCTTAAATAATTCTGCACCGCATTGCGTAAAGCGCCAGTGCCTTTCCCATGTACGATACGGACGCTTGGGAGATGGGCAAGGTAAGCATCGTCCAAATATTTATCCAGTTCGGAGAGCGCTTCATCCACTGTTTTGCCTAGTAGATTGATTTCCGTTGAAATGGAATACGATTTAGACATTTTCAATTTACCTGAATTCGTCCGTTGCATTTTACCTGTAGTCGTAACGGTTTCTTCCTCTTGCAGAACCAAGTCGTTTAAGGAGACTTGTGAGCGGATGATGCCACATTGTACAAACAATTTTCCATTTCTGTCAGGACGCGAACTGACAATGCCTGTCAATCCCATGGAAACGACTTTGACGCGGTCGCCTGGCTTGATCTGTTCTGGCTTTAAGAGCTTGTGTGTTGGCTTTGCCGAAGAAAGCGGGGATAATTTCGCGTTTTTCTCGGAAATTTTATCCCGGACTCTTTGGCGGGATTGCTCCAAATCTTTTATGGAAGAAGTAGCGCCAGCTTTCTGGAATAGGCGTATGGTCTCGTCGGCAAGGTCTTTGGCATCTTGCAGGATTTGCCTTGCTTCTTCATTTGCCTCTTTAAGAATACGAGCTTTTGCCTGATCTATTTTCTCCTGCTTGGTTTCTAAATGTTGTTTTAAGGATTTGATCTCTTCTTTGTGAGCGGCGATCTCTAGTTGTTCTTTTTCAATTGTAATGCGTCTATTCTCTAAGTTTGCCAATAAGTCTTCAAAACTTTCTTTGTCTTCGGTGATATGCTTTTTGGCATTCTCTATGATATCGCCCGGAAGCCCTAGCTTAGAAGAGATAGCGAAAGCATTGCTCTTGCCTGGAATACCGATTAAGAGTCGGTAAGTCGGACGAAGCGTTTCTACGTCAAATTCACAGCAGGCATTTTCTACAAACGGCGTAGACAACGCGTACACTTTGAGCTCGCTATAATGTGTGGTAGCCATCGTGCGGATGCCGCGTCCGTGTAAATGCTCTAAGATTGAAATCGCAAGCGCGGCGCCCTCGGTCGGATCGGTTCCCGCGCCCAGCTCGTCGAAGAGACAGAGCGAATCGGCGTCGGCATGCGCTAAAATGGAGACAATAGAGGTCATGTGAGAAGAAAAAGTAGAGAGATTCTGCTCGATGCTCTGTTCGTCGCCAATATCAGCATATACTTCCGTAAAAATAGACAGTTCGGAACGGTCAAGCGCCGGGATATGAAGACCGGACTGCCCCATTAAAGTCAATAAGCCAACGGTTTTCAAGGAAACCGTCTTACCACCTGTATTAGGCCCGGTAATAATTAATAGATCAAAATCCGAGCCAAGATCAATGTCAATAGGAACGACTTTTTTCTTATCCAGAAGCGGATGCCGTCCCTTACGGATGCGAAGATAATGCTCCGTATTAAAGACCGGGAGAGTAGCATTTTCCTCCATAGCCAGAGATGCTTTGGCGAAAATGAAATCCAGTAATGTCATTAGCTTCTGGTTTGAAGCAAGCTCTAAAGTATGTTCTCCCGCCTGGACGCTTAAAGTGGCAAGAATGACTTCGATTTCTTCTTGCTCTTGTAACTCTAATTCTTTCAATTCATTATTCAGAGCAACAACCGTGGCTGGCTCAATGAAAAAAGTAGAGCCGGTAGATGACTGGTCGTGGACCATGCCGGATACCTGGCCTTTATATTCCGCTTTTACGGGGATGCAATACCGGTTATTGCGCATCGTCACAACCGCATCCTGTAGATACGTCCGGTATGATCCGTTGATCATAGAAGTAAGCTGTGAGTGGATTTTATCGTTGGTAAGTGACATTTTCCTACGGATATGCCGAAGAGTGGGACTTGCGTCATCCGCTATTTCTTCTTCAGATAGAATACAACGACGGATCTCATTTGCCAGATTCGTCAAAGGTTCTAACATGTTAAAATACTCATCTAAAGTATCCGCAGGCGCATCTTCTTTATCATTTTTGCCATAGGCTTTGATCCTTTTCACATTTTCCAGCATGGAAGCAATCTTTAATAATTCAGACGCCGATAACGCTCCGCCGACTTCCAATGATTTGATGCTCATGCCTAAATTTGCATTGCCGCCGAATGAAGTAGAGCCTTTTTTAAAAAGACGGCTTAATGCGTCGGCAGTTTCCGATTGCGCATGGCTGATCTGTGCAAGGTCAGTCATTGGCACAAGATTCCTGCATAATTCCCTGCCCGGAGCAGAGGTCGCTTTGTCACATAATCGTTCAATGATTTTATGATATTCTAAGATTCGTAATACTTTGCTGTTCATAACAATAGCCATGCCTTTCTGCCGCTGAGAAAACATATCGTCTGCGCGGCTTTCTTAAATATCATACCATAAAGGTTGTAAATTTACTACGAAAAAGATATACTTAAACATATGTGGGGAAAGGTATAGGGAATGGCTGATATGGCGGAAGATAAAACAAAAAAACCAGAAGCACATGATGTAGGAGAAACGGTTAAAGAGCAGGCAGAATATACGCCGTCTATGCAGCCGGATTTTTTACGTGAGAAGATAAAGCAAAAACCAGTCAATAAGAAAAAACTATTGCGCAGGACAATTACGACAGCGGTTATGGCGTTTGTATTCGGCATTGTGGCGTGCCTTACCTTTTTGCTCTTAGAACCAGTCATTAATAATTGGCTATATCCAGAAGAAGAAGCCAAAGAAGTCCAGTTTCCCGAAGAAACGATTGTGGAGGAAATGAAGCCGGAAGATATGCTGACCGAGGAAGCAATAGAAGAAGAGGAAGAACCGGCAGAGCTGGTAGATGAGCAGATTAAAGAACTTCTCTCCCAAGTAAAGTTCGGGTTAGATGAATACCAGACAGTATATGATGACCTTGCTGCGCTTGCAAAGGATGTGAACCGGGCGCTAGTGACGGTTACCGGAGTTACTTCCGATGTGGACTGGTTCAATAACACGTATGAAAGCGAAGCAGTTGTATCCGGTGTCATTGTGGAGAACAATGGACGTGCTATGTTAATATTGGTCAATATGAATAATATCAAAGATGTGGATAAAATAGTTGTGACATTTTGTGACCAGACACAGGCAGATGCGGAGGTGATCCAAAAAGACACTTCTACCGGATTTGCCATTTTGTCTGTATCGTTACTTGCCATTAGCGAAGAGACAATGGATATTATCAACATTGCTAAACTGGGAAGCTCTAATTCAGGTAATTTAGCTGGCACACCCATCATAGCCTTGGGGAGCCCAATGGGGACAAGCGGTTCTATCTGTTATGGAATCATTACTTCGTCCAGTACAATGATAGACCACGTAGATGCTGCTTATAAATTAATTTCTACAGATATTTTCGGGAGCCGTAACGCGACAGGCGTGCTAGTCAATTTAAAAGGAAAGATCATCGGCATTGTCGATAATTCATATAATAGTGAAGATAGAGGGAACCTGCTCTCTGCCTATGGGATTTCCGAATTGAAAAGGGTGATGACGAAAATGTCTAACAACCAGTCCCGCGCATATCTGGGAATCCATGGGACTGATGTGCCACAAGAAGCAAATCTGGAGCTGGGCGTTCCGCTTGGGACATATATTAAAGAGATTGAGATGGATTCTCCCGCTATGACAGCAGGAATTCAGAGCGGGGATGTCATCACTAAGGTGGGAGGAGAAGAAATCGCCACTTATAATGAACTTTTAAATATACTCTATAATTCTAAACCAGGTGAGGTCATTACTATTACTTTGATGCGACAGGGAATGGATGCGTTTCAGAAAATGGAGGTAGAGGTGATCTTATCGGAAAGATGAGGTAGGGGTATTAAAAAAATGAAAGGAGCATGGTGAATGTCATGAAATACATTAAAGATTATAAAGAAGGGGACCGGATATCGGATATTTATCTTTGCAAGTATAAGCAGTCTGCGGTGACTAAGAATGGGAAACCTTATGAGAACGTAATTTTACAGGATAAAACAGGGACGCTTGATGCAAAAGTATGGGATCCGAACAGTGCGGGGATCGAAGAATTTGATACCCTTGATTACATAGAGGTTTTCGGAGATGTCAATAATTTCCAAGGCGCGCTACAGGTGAATGTAAAAAGAATCAGGCGCTGTAAGGAAGGAGAATATGATCCGGCAGACTACCTGCCTGTCAGCAGCAAAGATAGAGATGTAATGCTGAAAGAACTCCTGGGATTTATTGATAGCATAAAGAATCCTTATCTGAAAGAATTATTGCAGGCATTTTTCGTAAAGGACGAAACGTTCCTTAAGGCTTTTGTGCAATCGTCTGCAGCTAAGACCGTACATCATGGTTTCATAGGCGGCTTGTTAGAACATACGTTAAGCGTGACGAAACTATGTGACTATTATTGTGCCCAATATCCGCTTTTGAAAAGAGATTTGCTAATTAGTGCAGCTATTTGTCATGATATTGGAAAAACAAAGGAGCTGTCGCTCTTCCCGCAAAATGATTATACGGACGACGGTCAGTTCCTGGGGCATATTGTCATTGGGACAGAGATGGTAGGAGAGAAAATACGTAAGATAAATGGATTCCCACATGTCTTAGCGAATGAATTGAAACATTGTATTTTGTCCCATCATGGGGAATATGAATTCGGTTCGCCAAAGAAACCTGCTATCATTGAGGCTGTCGCGTTGAATTTTGCCGATAATACGGACGCTAAATTACAGACTTTTACGGAATTGCTGAACGGCACAACGGAAACGGGATGGCTTGGATTCAACCGTTTGTTCGAATCTAATGTGGTGAAGACTAGAATGGAGTAGGGTAAGATTAGCTTCAAGATCAGGCGAATGGACGTTTTTCTGATCGGTTTGCTGGCATTCAGATGTGGGAAATCACAAAGAGAAAACCTGATCCTATGGGTAAATAAATGCCAGCATTGTAAATAGCGTAATAATGTAATGATGGAGAAGAAATATGGACTATCGAAAGAATGAAAAAGTGACGGTACAGATAGATGATATTGGGAATGACGGCGAGGGCATAGGCAAAGTTGACGGATATACCCTCTTTGTCAAAGATGCCGTCATTGGGGATACGGTAGAGGCAAAGATTACTAAAGTTAAGAAAAATTATGGCTATGCGAGAGTGGAAAAGGTAATAAAACCTTCTCCTTTTCGCGTAGTACCAAAATGCGCGTTATATAGGCAATGTGGAGGCTGCCAGATTCAGGCGATGAGCTATGAACGGCAGCTTATTTTTAAACAGGATAAGATAAAAAATAACTTGATCCGAATCGGTGGTTTCTCTGAAGGGTTCATAGAATCTGTTATGGAGCCGATCGTAGGCATGGACAATCCATGGCATTATCGCAATAAGGCTCAATATCCAGTCGGATATGACAAAGAAGGGAATCTGGTCACCGGATTTTATGCAGGACGTACCCACGATATCATTGCGAATACAGATTGTCTGTTAGGCGCGAGTGAGAACCGGATGATTTTGGAAGCAGTTCTTTCCTATATGAAAGAAAACAACGTTCCCGCTTATCAGGAAAAAAGCGGCAAAGGACTGGTACGGCACATTCTAATCCGGACCGGATTTGATTCCGGGGATATCATGGTATGCGTCGTAGTAAATGGCAAGCGCCTGCCCGCGGAAGAAGAACTTGTGAAAAAATTAATAGGGATTCCTTTGGCAGAAAACAATGCAAAAGTTGGCATAAGACAAAAGGAAGTCATGGATGGCTTTGCCGGAAAACGAATGACAAGCATTTCCCTTAGCGTTAATACGGAGCGGAACAATGTCATAATGGGAAAAGAAACCCGAACACTGTGGGGAAGCGATTATATTGAAGACAGTATTCGGTTCCTCCCAACCGGAGAAAAAGTAAAATTTCACATATCCCCTCTTTCTTTTTATCAAGTGAATCCAAGACAGACAGAGAAGCTGTATAATATTGCCCTAGACTATGCAGGACTGAGCGGCAAGGAAACCGTGTGGGATTTGTATTGTGGTATCGGAACGATTTCTCTTTTCTTAGCGAAATGTGCAAAGCAGGTTTATGGTGTAGAAATTGTACCGGAAGCCATTGCTGACGCCAGAGAGAACGCCAAATTGAATGGGTTAACCAATGTAGAGTTCCATGTAGGAAAAGCGGAAGAAGTCTTGCCAGAGAAGTATGAGAAGGAAGGGATCCGTGCAGACGTGATTGTAGTAGATCCCCCAAGGAAAGGCTGTGATGAGAAATGCCTAGAGACAATGCTGATGATGCGACCGGAACGGATTGTATACGTGAGCTGCGATTCAGCAACGCTTGCAAGAGATTTGCGGGTGTTGACGGATGGTGGGTATGAGATCAAGAAGGTGAGAGGAGTGGATCAGTTTGGGGGGACGGTACATGTGGAGACTGTGGTGTTGATACAAAGGAAAGATACCTAGAAATCCTTGAATTTACGCACTTTGTGACATTTTTCAGTTTCAACAAAATCGGTGAAAATCATAAGGAAAAGATACTTGTGAAGAAAGTAACCGTAGTTGTGGCGTTAGACCTCGGTACGGGGATGTAGAGCGGCAAATTATAGTTCCTAAAGATACAGCAATCGCTACAAAATAAAATATCTGTGTACCGCGGATCTCCTATGAGGGGGCTGTCGGTTAATGCCGATTTTGGCCCCTGATTCCTAAGAAAAAGAGAATCC
>CAJTSL010000063.1:816-18385 GCA_910578845.1 uncultured Lachnospiraceae bacterium | reverse complement strand
CGCAAGAGAAATCTGCGTATGCAGTTTCTCTTGTCGGCTCAAGTCTTATTTGTGACGTCCTCGGCACAAATAGCCGTGTGATAAAATCAGCTATCAAGCTGATTTTTCACACTATGCTACCATGCCCTTTCCTTACAAACTCTCCCTTTATGGAATAGTTTCCGCATCATTATAGTCTATATCCGGGAAAGCTTCTATATAGCAACCGGAATCTTTGCAATCTGCTCTCCTGTCACATAGTTCTCTACCTTCACGTCATTCCTTGTGAACTGATAAAAATCTTTGATGTCAGGATTGAGCCAAAACGTTGGCGCATCATATACAGGCCTCGCGATCAGCTCCTGAATGATAGGTATATGCCTATCATAAATATGGGCATCCGCGATCACATGGAGCAATTCTCCTACCAGCATGTCGCATACCTGCGCCAACATATGGAGAAGCACCGCATATTGTACCACATTCCAATTATTCGCAGTCAGCACATCCTGGGAACGCTGGTTTAGGATCGCGTTGAGCACGAGCCTGTCTTCTCCCTTTCTCTGCGTCACATTAAACGTCATGCTATAGGCACAAGGATATAGGCGCATTTCATGCAGATCCTCATGGACATAGAGATTGGTCATGATACGCCTGCTAAACGGATTATTCTTCAGATCATAAATGACCCTGTCCACCTGGTCCATCATGCCCTCTTTGTATTGGTGCTTCACGCCCATCTGATAACCGTAAGCCTTGCCGATAGAGCCGTTCTCATCCGCCCATTCGTCCCAGATATGGCTATGCAGGTCATGGATATTGTTGGACTTGCTCTGCCAAATCCAGAGCATTTCATCGGTTGCGCTCTTTAACGCCGTCTTCCGTAACGTGATCATCGGGAATTCTTTCGATAGATCATACCGGTTCACGACGCCGAACTTTTTGATCGTATATGCAGGCGCACCGTCTTCCCAATGCGGCCTGACTTTCTCTCCTTCCGTGCTTGTCCCATTCTCCAGGATGTCCCTGCACATATTGATAAAAATGGTATCTGCCAAACTCATTTCTGTTTCCGTCCCTTCTCTTGCTAACCTCTACGGCATTCCTCATCTGTCATATTTATCACATAGCGCATTGATCTGGTCTGCAAAACGCGCCATGTCTTTGTTCGCCATGCCCTCATTCTTATAGATGACAGCCAGAAGCCTCTGTCCTGCCGCGATAAGCCTTGCAAAGACGTCAGAGATGGCATGTGCCTTCTTCTTCAATATTACCGGCTCTGCCTCGTATAGGAACGTACCTGACAATAAATCGAATCTGGTCCCGCTATATGGCGCATAGGCATTTTGCCCATATTCAGCCTTTAAGCATTCTGTGAAAAGCTTACAGACACTATCTTCCCCATGCACAACGAAGACTTTCTCCGGTTTTCTCTCAAAGGCGCCTATCCATTGTAAGAGCCCTCCTTTATCCGCATGACCGCTCATGCCGACCAGTTTCTCGATTCTGGCGCGGATCTCTATCTGCTCGCCAAAGAGCTTCACTTCTTTGGCGCCTTCCACAATAGCGCGCCCAAGTGTCCCATTCGCCTGATAACCGACGAACAATATCGTACATTCCTTGCGCCATAAATTGTGTTTGAGATGGTGCCTGATGCGCCCGGCTTCACACATACCGGAAGCGGAAATAATGACCTTTGGCGTATTTTCGAAATTAATCTCTCTGGATTCATCACTGGTGATGGCAAGATGAAGCCCCGAGAACATAATCGGGTTGATGCCCATTTTCACAAGGTTCATCGCTTCTTCATCGAAACATTCTATGCTGTTTCGCTGGAAAATCCCCGTCGCTTCCACAGCCAGCGGGCTATCTACATAGACCGGGAAATTCTCATGTCCTTTTACAAGGCGCTCCTCTTTGATCTGGCGCAGGAAATATAAGATTTCCTGCGTCCTTCCCACTGCAAAAGAAGGAATGACAACGTTACCGCCCTGGTCAAACGTCGTCTTCAATATTCTGACCAATTCCCCAATATAATCTATCGTTTTCTCACTATGGTATCTGTCACCGTATGTAGACTCCATAATGACATAATCAGCGTCTTTCGTCGGCTTCGGGTCTTTTAAGAGCGGCAGGCTCACATTACCGATATCTCCGGAGAAGACTAGCTTCTTCGTCACGGCGCCCTCGCTTGCCCACACTTCGATGCTCGCCGAGCCAAGTAAATGCCCAATGTCCGTAAAACGGATTGTCACACCCGGGCATACTTCTATTTCCCTATCATACTCACATGGCACCAGCCTCCGTATAATCCCGTCGGCATCCTCCATCGTATAAAGAGGTTCCACCTGCGCGCTGTCTGCGCTCCTTTTGGCTTTACGGTTTTTCCATTCCGCCTCTTGCATATGGATATGCGCGCTATCCCTTAACATAATGCTACATAAATCCGCCGTAGCATCGGTCGCATAAACGCTTCCCCGGAATCCTCTCGCATATAAAAGCGGCAACAGCCCGGAATGGTCAATATGCGCATGTGTCAGGAAGATGTAATCAATCATTGCCGGCTCTACCGGCAAGCCAACATTCTCGAATACCTGAATGCCCTGCTCCATACCGTAATCTACCAAGATATTGACATCGTTCACACGTAGGTAATGGCAACTGCCGGTCACCTCATGATCCGCTCCAATAAACATCAGTTCCATATTCAGACCTCCTCCCAAAAGGATTTATCCTTTCTCTACTATCATATCATTTTTCCATAAGAGCGTACAGTCAATTTCAAAAGATTTACATATGATAAATTAATAATACAAAATCTGACACGAGGTAGCACTATGTCTCTAAACATCATGCCTGTGCTGCTTTTTATGCTCGCCGTTTCCATTGATTCACTGACCGCAGGATTATCTTATGGCGCTTCGAGAGTCCATATTAAGCCGCTTGCCGCGCTTTTCCTCGTCTTCATACCTTCCGTTTCCATTACGCTCATGACAAAGCTCGGCTCCCTGTTCTTCTCTTTCTTCCCGGCTTCTGTATTCTCGCTCCTGTCCTTCCTTCTGTTACTCATCCTCGCCTGCGAGAAGCTCTTAGAAAGCCTGATCCGGCACTTATGTGCAAAATATCCGCACAGCGTCGGTAATTTTGCCTATAAGATCAAACAGGTCAATATCATTTTCACGATTTATTTCTCCCCGGAAGACGCCAACAAACAGGACGTGCAAGTCCTAAGCGCCAAGGAAGCCTTTTTCTTGAGCCTGGCGCTCTCGCTAGACAGCATCCTTGCCAGCATGGCCTTTTCCTGCCAGGCTCCCTCCCTGCTTAGCTTCTTCTTTATCGCAGCGCTTTTTCATTTCCTGCTCTTTAGCGGCGGGTTCTTGTTAGGCGTTCTCCTTTCGAAGAAATTCACGGTTGACCTCTCCTGGCTCAGTGGGCTGTTTCTTCTGCTGTTGGCGCTTGGAACGCTCCTGTAGCTTCCCCTTGCGCGTCCTTTTGCGCCTCTCCCCTGCCAGCGCCATAATAAACTGCCACCAGAAGCTCATGGACGATCACTGGTGTCAGGGAAAGCGCCATGAGCTGGAGCCATTCCATAAAATCCAGCTTTACCGTGCCAAATAACGCAATAAGCGGCTCAATTTCCGTTACGGCGAACTGTAAGAACAGCCCAAATACCAGCGCCAATATCATAAAGGGGTTCTTCTTATGGTCCATACGGAAAATGGAGCGGTTCACATCCCGCATGCCAATCGCATGGAAAAGCTGGCTCATCCCCAACACCGTAAAGGCATGTGTCTGTGCTTTTGCCAGAACGGAAGAAATCTGATAGCTTTCTACAATATTATGTAAACTAACCGGAAGATTGTCCATTACCAGCCTATCATATGGCACTTTTAAGAATGCTGCCAGGCTCACGCCGCCTATGACAAGCCCATAACAGATCACGCAAAGCAGCCCTCCTTTGGCGAAAAGCGATTCCCCCTTTCTCCTGGGCGCCTCTTTCATCAATAAATCCGTTTCATTATCATCCACGCCAAGCGCAAGCGCCGGCAAAGAGTCCGTAATCAAATTTATCCAGAGGATGAAGCTTGCTTTCAATGGACTGGGAAATCCTGCAATGATGGTGACTAACATCGTCATGATCTCACCCAGGTTAGACGATAGCAGGAAAAGAACCGATTTCCTGATGTTCTCATAAATGCCCCTGCCCTCTTTAATCGCCAGATGTATCGTTGCAAAGTTATCATCCATCAGCACGAAGTCGGCTGCATTTCTCGCCACGTCCGTACCGTTCTTGCCCATAGCGATCCCGATGTCCGCCGCCTGTAGCGAAGGCGCATCGTTGACGCCGTCCCCGGTCATTGCCACTGTCTTGCCGAGTTCTTTGAACCCTTCCACGATTTTCACTTTATGCTCCGGCGTCACCCTGGCGAAGACTCTAAGCTCCGGCAATTTTCTCAGGAAAACGTGTTTCTCCATACCATCTAAATCCCTGCCGGAAGCGCATTCATTTGGAGCAGAAGCAATCCCTAACTCCTTCGCAATGGAAAATGCCGTATTCTGGTGGTCGCCGGTGATCATGACCGTTTCCACGCCCGCTTTCTTAAATTCTGCCACAGCCTCTACTGCTTCCCGCCTGACCGGATCCTGCATGCTGACAAAGCCAAGGAACACCATATCCGTTTCGTTCATCTTACCGTCAGGCTCCATGGCAACCGCCAATACCCGCCTGCCTTCGTTCATCAACTGTTCCAGCACATGATTCAGGGAAATCCTATCGTTTTCATACAGAGTACATTTACGTCCGTTCTGATAAAAGTAGCGGCACCGCTCCAATATTTTCTCCGCCGCGCCTTTCGAATATGCCGTCAGCCTGCCGTTCCCCTGGCGCCCGCCCGCAAGATGCAGCGTCGTCATCATTTTCCGCTCCGAATCAAACCCCTTCTCGTCTTTACGCGGGAAACGCTCCCGCAATGCGGCAATATCAATCCCGCTGCCCTTCGCCATATGGATCAGCGCCATTTCCGTCGGATCGCCCAATTCGTCCTCACCGGATGCATCGCCGTCATTACACAAAACGCACCCCAATAAGAAATGTTCTTTGCCAGTGTACCCCTTGTCCACGTCTTCTGCCACCGGCTCTGAGAAAAAGCGCGCAAGCCGTTCTTTCTCTGTCATTTTGCCATCAATATAGCATTCGGTGACTGTCATCCGATTCTGTGTCAATGTCCCTGTTTTGTCCGAGCAGACGACATCTACCGCCCCAAGCGTCTCTACGGAAGACAATTTACGGACAATTGTCTTCGCCCTTACCATACGTGATACACTAAGAGCCAGCACGATCGTGACAATAGCCGGAAGCCCTTCCGGTACCGCTGCAACGGTCAGAGAGACGGACGTCAATAACATTTCCCCAATATTGCGCTTTTGCAGAACAGCTATGACGAATAACAACGCGCACACTGCTACGGCTAATATGCTGAGCACTTTTCCAAGCTCGCCCAATTTCACCTGTAAAGGCGTCAGCCGCTCGCCCGACTCATGGAGCATATTAGCAATATGCCCGATCCTGGTGTCCATGCCTATCGCCGTGACGACTCCTTTTCCTCTTCCTCTCGTCACATAAGTAGACATATACGCCATATTCTCACAACTGTTATCTCCTTGTATGGCTTCTACATAATCTGCGTTTTTCTCCACCGGGGCAGACTCTCCCGTTAGGGTAGACTCTTCAATCTGGATCCCCTGCGTCTCTAACAAGCGCAGATCCGCGGGAACCATATTCCCCGCTTCTAGCAATACGATATCGCCTACTACCAGCTCCTCAGCGGATATTTTCATGCTTTTCCCTTCCCGGACGACCACCGCCTGTGGCGCCGAGATCTTCTTAAGCGCTTCAACCGCCTTCCCGGCTTTCCCTTCCTGGATCACGCCTATCACTGCATTCAAAACAACGACCGTTACGATTATTACGGCATCGCCGACTTCTTTTAAGAGAACGGAAATGGCCATAGCCGCAATTAAGATAAGGATCAGCGGATCGTTTAGCTGTCCTAAGATCATCTGCCAGATCGTTCTCTTCTCCTGTTCCTTTAACCGGTTAGGCCCCTGCTTTCCCCCTCTGTCTAAAGCCTCACGCCTGTCCAGTCCTTTTTGTCTGTCGGACTCTAAGAGTCTGACGGTTTCTGCCGCTGTTTTCATTTCATACATATCCTGTTCCTCCTAAAGCGCGTTTGACAGCTTGTCATGCTCTTGTCTCTATACCTTATGCCAGGCGCATCCAAGTTATACCAAGTGAAGCTGAAAAAGGATGCCTCCCCATAGGAAAGACATCCTTCTTACCCAAAACGCCTGCCGGGACAAACCGGCAACGCCCCTTATCGGATCCATATGATAGGCAGATGATACCGCCACTGATTAGCGGAAGCTCTTCACCCAATTAATTAACGAATCGTGATAAACATTATCCATAACATCTTTGCGCATTTGCTCCGTAACCGGTCCGTTCTTCTCCATGATGGCAAGTATCGCTTCCTGTAACCCTGCAATCCTGCCTTTCTCAAACGCTTCCTCCTGGCCTGCCGCCTCCGGCATTTGTCTATCCGCTGCCGCCATCTGCACAACTTGCTCTGCTGTCTGTGGCGCAACTGCTGCCGTCTCTGCCGCTTGCGCCGCCGTTTGTGGCGCTGCTGCCGCCTGTGCCGCTTGCTCCGACGTTTGTGGCGCTACCGCCCCCATCTGTGCCGCTTGCTCCGCCATTTGTGGCGCTGCCGCCGCCTGTGCCGCTTGCTCCGCCACTGTATCGCTCAACTTCTGCTCATGCGCTGCCATTGCAGCCTGCTCCGTGACTGCCCTCTCTACGGCAACTTCTGCCACTGCGTCCTCGACATGCAATTCTACAGGTCCTGCGGCTACGGCTTCCATCTCGGGCATTTCCTGCCCCTCCCGTACCGGTAACCAGATTTCCCCTCCGTTCGCCGCTACATTCACCACAATATGACCGCCTGAAACCGATACGTGTTCCCCTGACAGCGCGCCGACATACGCCGCGCAGTTCCCGGCAGGCAATGTCATCACAAAATCGCTCTCATCGTTATTGACCGTGACCAGAACCGATTCCCCGCCGAAATTCCTCGAAAACGCATACTGTCGGTTTGTCAGGAGCAGTTCATTGTAATCCCCGTAAGAAAGCGCTTTCGTGTGCTGTCTTGTTTTCCCCAAAGCCGCAATCAAACGGGTAAAGGAATTCTGTTCTATCGCCTTTTCATAATCGCCTAAAGAAAGAGCCGGCCTTAAAGAATCGTCCGAAAACCGCTCTTTTTTCCCCTCTATGCCAAATTCGGAACCGTAATAGATAGACGGGATGCCCGGCAGTGTATACAGCAATATGTGTACAGGCATAAAATGTGCTTTGTTATTTAGCTTCGTATAAATCCTTTCCACATCATGGTTGTCAACGAAGTTATAGAGCTTCAATCCATCTGGCCGGTTCCCGCCAAGTGCATAGAGCCTCTTCACAGTATGGGCGATTTCAAAATAATTATGGTCATTGTGTCCCGAATAAAGTGCTTTATGCAAATGATAATTGGTGACAGAATGCAGCGTCCCTTCGTTCGCCCAACGCGTATAATCACCATGAATGACTTCTCCCATCAGCCAGAAATCCGGCTTTACTTCGTTTGCCACCCTGCGCAGCGCCTGCATATAATCAAAATCCAGCACATCCGCTGCATCTAAGCGGATCCCGTCAATGTCAAACTCACTGGCCCAGAAACGTACCACATCACAAATGTAATCCTTAACGGCAGGGTTTTTCTGGTTCAGTTTCACCAACAAGTTATAACCTCCCCAGTTTTCATAAGAAAACCCATCGTTGTATTCATTATTCCCGCCAAAGTTCACATGACAGAACCAATCTTTATATGGCGAGCCCTCCCTGTTCTTCTTCACATCCTGGAACGCGAAAAAGTCACGCCCCGTATGATTGAATACACCGTCCAGGATGACTTTCACTCCCATCTCATGGCACTTTCCCACAAATTCCGTCAAATCCTCATTTGTGCCAAGCCGGCTGTCTAACTTCTTATAATCGGTCGTCTCATACCCATGTCCCACTGATTCGAACAGCGGCCCTATATAGATCGCATTACAGCCGATCTGTTTCACATGCGCAATCCATGGGAACAAATCCCGAAGACGGCTCACCGGCTCTCCGTAAGCATTTTCTTTCGGCGCTCCTGCCAATCCCAAAGGATAAATGTGATAAAATACTGCCTCATCATACCATGCCATAATTTATTCTCCCTATTGATCTCATTTTCCTATTTCCCGGATATTTCGTTTAAAAACTTCTCAATTTATCCGTTCCGTCATCTATTGTATTCTCGATCGAACGGATGACAACGTAATAGCCATAGCCATCGTTCACCTCGACATATACTCTCTCGCCAACCTTATGCCCTAAGAGCGCTTTGCCCATTGGTGATTCCGTGCTGATCAGCCCCTCTAGGGAATTGCCGCGCACGGTCGTCACGAGCTTATATTTCTCAGTAACGCCGTCTTCCTCGACATAGACTTCCACCGTATTATTCATGCCAACCTCATCCTCCGCAGATTCGTCGGAAACAATCACAGCGGTCTTGATCATCCTCTCTAAGTAACGGATACGGCTCTCATTCTGGTTCTTCACCTTCTTCGCCGCATGGTACTCAAAGTTCTCGCTCAGATCTCCATGCGCCCGCGCCTCTTTCACATCTTCTAACGCCTCTTTGCGCACTACAGTCTTGCGATGTTCAATCTCCTCCTGCATTTTCTTAATATCGCTTTTCGTCAATTCATTGTGCATGGCCATTACTCCTTTAAAAATACAAAATCTGACCGTATCATGGCTATTCCAAGCCACGATACGGCCATCATCCACTGATCTCTAATTATGTTAAGAAGGCTGGTTCACAACGCGAACCCCAAAAAGCTCCTGATAAAATGCCCTATACCGTCTGGAACTTCGAAATATAAACCGGGAACGTATCCGTTCCTTTCATTTCTTTCCCGGCCGTGATCGTAACGTTTTTATCGGTCACCAGATATTCAATATCCGCTCCCGCTTCTACGACTGTTCCCTGCATCAAAATACAGTTTTTCACTTTCGCGCCTTTAGCGATCTTCACGCTACGGAACAAAATACTGTTCTCTACTTCTCCTTCTATGATACAGCCATCAGCCGCCATCACATCCTGCACTTTCGAGCCTCCCATATATCTTGCCGGGTTGCCTCCATGCAGCTTCGTATAGATCGAAGGGCCTGAGAATAAAGCATTGAGATTATAATCATCAAGCAGTTTCATATTCTCATCGTAATAGCTCTTCAAATCACAGATACGTGCAATATAGCCTTCACACTTATATGCATATACTTTCAATTGATTCAATTTAGGCAGCAGGATGTCTCGCTCAAAATACTGATGCCCATGGACAAAAGCTTCATCGATCAAATCTATTAACAGATCTCTCTTCAGCACGAAAATATTCATGGAGAAGTTCTGGACGCCGCTTTCTTTCGAGTTTACATAAATCTTGGTCACTTTACTGTCTTCAATATCAAACGTATAATAAAAGCCTTTGCTCGGAGAACTGTTCTGCTTGATACATTCCGGCAGTTCCTGCTCGTTATATGCAATCGTCACGTCTGCTCCGCTTTCAATATGTGTTTTGAGCATTGCCTTAAAATCAAAATTGACAGCGATATTCGTATCTGTCATAAAGACATATTCTTCTTTCTGGTCCCTTAAGAAATCCAGGATACCTGCCAATGCCCCAACACGACCGACATAAGGCTTGGAATCTTTCTCTGCGAAAGGAGGGAAAATATTCAGTCCGCCGTTTTTACGGACAAGGTCCCATTCACGTCCTGAGCCAAGATGATCCATCAAAGAATGATAATTGTTATTCACCATGATAGAAACATTGCCAATATCACAATTGGTCATACTTGATAAGATAAAGTCAATCAGGCGGTAACGGCTGGCAAACGGAATGGATGCCATCAGGCGCACATTCACTAACTCCGAAACCCAGGAATCATAACTATTAGGAAATATAATACCAAGTGCATTTGTGTTAGAATTTACCATTGTTCTTCACCGCCTCCTACATTTTTATTGACCATTGCATTCGGCCCGATTTTCGCATTGTCCCCAATCGTGATGCCCGCTCCTATGGTAGCAACGCCCTTCTCTTCTTCAGAAGGCATTGCGCCTACAACGGCGTTTTGTCCTATCGTCACGTTCTCCGCTACAATACAATGTTTTACGACAGCTCCTGCTTTGATGACCGTGCTGCCCATGATGACCGCATCCTCAACGATCGCGCCTTTTTCTATTTTCACGCCTTCAAAGAGGATCGAATGTTTCACCGTGCCTTTAATCTGGCAGCCATCTGTTACCATTGCATTCTCGATCACTGCGCCCGCACTGATCATATGACCTGTCATAGCGCTCTTGCGGCTATAAATCTTCCAGTCCTCGTCAAACAGGTTAATCCCGCTATGCTCTGGGTCTAACACTTCCATATTTGCTTCCCACAAAGAAGAGATCGTCCCGACATCTTTCCAGTAACCGCTAAAATGATAAGCGTACATCCGACGGTTATCCCGCAGAAGATTGGGGATGATATTATTACCAAAGTCATTCTCGGAATTCGGGTCTGCCTCATCCTCTTCCAAATATTTCTTCAAGATATCCCAGTTAAATATGTAAATGCCCATGGATGCCAAATTGGATTTGGGCTCCTTCGGTTTCTCCTGGAATTCCGTAATCCTGTCGTTATCATCCGCTACCATCAGGCCGAAACGGGAAGCTTCCTCCCACGGCACTTCCATAACCGCAACGCTAAACTCCGCATCCTTCTCTTTGTGGAATTTCAAAAAGTCACTGTAATCCTGCTTACAAATCTGGTCACCGGAGAGAATGATCACATACTGTGGATCATACCGCTCAATAAAAGAGATATTCTGGTATATCGCATTCGCCGTCCCTTTATACCAATCGGAACCGCTCGCCTTCTGATAAGGCGGCAAAACGTGTACACCCCCATAGAGACGGTCTAAATCCCACGGCTGTCCGTTCCCAACGTACTCATTCAGCACAAGAGGCTGATACTGCGTCAAAATACCTACCGTATCAATTCCGGAATTCACGCAGTTAGACAGCGGAAAGTCAATGATACGATATTTCCCGCCAAAAGGAACTGCCGGTTTCGCAAGCTTCTCTGTCAGGGCATACAAACGGGAGCCTTGCCCACCGGCAAGAAGCATTGCAATCATTTCTTTTGCCATAATCTTACCCTCCATACATTATAAGTCTTATATTAAAATAATACCTCAAAATGACAATAAAAGGAAGTCTCAATTTTGTCATTTTCAAACAAAATCCCGTCCGGATATCAATTATAATATTGTGCCTGCGCATGCCACAATTTATAATATTCCCCTTCCTTGTCCTCTACCAGTTTCTCATGGCTTCCCCGTTGTATCAGGCATCCTTTATCAAACACCGCGATATCATCACAGAAGCGGCAGGAAGAAAGCCTATGGCTGATATAGACGGCAGTCTTTTTGCCGATGATCTCATTGAACCTGCTATAGACCTCATACTCCGCAATCGGGTCAAGCGCCGCTGTCGGCTCGTCTAGGATCATAAATGGCGCATCCTTATAGAGCGCTCTTGCCAGCGCGATCTTCTGCGCTTCGCCACCAGAGATCTCCACACCGTTCTTATCAAAGTTCTTATATAGGAAAGTCCCCGTCCCTTCCGGCAATGAGGCAAGCCTTTCCCCAAATCCTGCTTTCATAAGGCACGACTTTACTTTATCGTCTTCATATCGTACGGATGCCGCTACATTTTCAGCAATGGAGAATGAAAAAATACGAAAGTCCTGGAACACGACAGAGAAAATCGTCTGATACTCCTCATAATCATATTTCCTGATATCAATGCCGTTTAAAAGGATTTCCCCCTCCGTAGGGTCATAGAGCCGGCACAATAATTTGATAAAAGTCGTCTTGCCGCTCCCGTTCCTGCCAACAACGGCTAACCGCTCCCCCGTCCGGAAACGGAAGGAAAGATTCTTTAGCGCATACTGCTCCGTCCCCGGATAACGGAAACTGACGTTACAAAACTCTATTTCGTAATCATTATCCTGCTCCTCACAGAAAAACCGCTTCTCTACTGGCAGGCTGCCTTTGTACAAGACCCCTTCGATGCGCCGGTACTCCATCGTTGACTGCTGCCTTCTCACTGCCAGCATAAATTCTGAAAAAGCACTGCACACCTGGGAGAACAACATTGCAAAACGGTAAATAGACGCCGCATATTTGAGGACAAGGCCGACTGTCAGTGCGCCCATCGCGGCGCGGCATACGACGAACAAATAGGCGAACATCTCTAACGCCCCCATGGATATCCCGTTCACAAATCCGCTCTGGCTCTCCGAAGACACGCCGCTTCTCATCCATTTCGACATCTGTTCATCAATTTTCGTCACATACGTTTCTATGATCCTCTGCCCACGGTACGTCCTGATGTCCTTGCCCGACTTATAATCAACGCGCCTAGAGAAGAAATAATCCGCATGGGAACGTACCTTGGACGCTTCATCCATTAAATGGTGCAACCTTTTCCTTTTCTTGGCCATAAACCACGTAGAAAGAAATACAAGGCAGGCAAAGCCAAAAAGGAGCAAAAGCGCAGAAGGCGCAAAGAGGCCGTCTCCGTCCACGAAAAGCGGCGCAATAGTGCCGATCGCGATGCCAAGGCCAAACAGGCTGCTCATCAAAAGCGAAAACCCTTGTATGACCGAATAAAAACCCGAGCCCCAGTTACGGTCATTGCGTATCCGCGTACGGATATCATTGACAAGCGGGCTCTCCAACAATTCATAATCCATCTCTAACGTCTTCTTGCCAATTTCCATCTCGAATTTCTGGAAACAGATATAAGCGTGGACAATATAGATCTTCTTGCAATAGCTCTTTAATACTGTCAGCACGAAAACAAGCAAAACTGCCGCCGCTACCCTTGGCAACAAAAATGTGCTGTCCATGCCGGCTCCTAAGCCGTCTAATACATAAGCGGAGAGATAAATGCCCACAAAAGGGATCACCGCCTCTATCAGCGCATGGAAAATCCCCGAGATGACGACTGCCCGGTCAAGCTGCCACATCATCCCGACCGTTTCCACAATATCCCTTTTCATTTTACGCATTTTATTTATCCCCAACTGCGCCTCTGTCCTCCTAGCCATGGAGATCACCGCCTTTCTGTTCTTGATAGTACTGGCTCTGTATCTCATACATTTTGGCATATTCCTTGCCAAGCGCAAGCAATTCCTCATGCGTTCCCTGCTCTGCAATCCTGCCGTCTTTTAAAAAGACGATTTTGTCGCAGAAACGTGTGCTTGCAAGCCGATGGGAAATATATACTGCGCTCTTATGCTTAGCGCACAGATGGAAATTCTCATATGTCTCGCTTTCCGCTACCGCATCCAGCGCTGCCGTCGGCTCATCCAAAATCAAAACCGGAGCCTCCTTATAGAGCGCCCTTGCCATGAGGAGCTTTTGCTGCTGCCCGCCCGAAAGCACGATGCCGTCCTCTACCGCTTTCGTCATAGGACTATGGATGCCATCCGGATATTCACATATTTGTTCATACAGCCCCGCTTCTTGCAGGCAGCATATGACCCTGTCCATATCCGTCTCCTCTTCAAGCCGCATCGACACATTCTCAGCTACGGTAAACGGCGGGATGAAAATATCCTGAAAGACTGCCGAGAACAAGGTTAGCAAATCCTGCCTCTGATACTCCCTGACATCCGTCCCGTTTATCAATATCCGCCCCTCATCCGGTCGGTAAAATCCACAGAGCAGTTTCACGACCGTCGTCTTCCCGGCGCCATTGACGCCCACAAGCGCGATCTTCTCCTCTCTGCCAATATGCAGCGAGAAATCCTTTAACACCGGCTCAGCCTGCTTATCATAGGAAAATGTCACATGCTCAAAATCAATTTCAATACTCTCCCCTTGTGGCACTCTTTCAGGGTTCTTTGGCTCATTTTCTGACTCTATATCCAGGAATGTACGGATATCATTCATGTGTAAGTTTGCCTCGTGTAAATCGTTCACGCTTTTTATGATCTTGCCCACAAAGTCGGAAAATCCTGTTACCGCGCCGAAATATAACACGAAATCCCCTACCGTAATCGCGCCCTGTACTACACTGCCAATCAGATAAGCATATGCTATGCCATCCCGGATAAGCAGTGTCGCGGCATTTACGCCTCCCACCATAAAATACCGGTTCTCCACTTTCGTCCTAAGCGCCGCATACGTATTCAGGATATCGTCCCGTAATCTTAAGAACCACCCTTTCATGCCATAGAGCCGGATGTCCTTTCCGATTGCTACATCCTTTGCCGTCCATTCTACATAAGATAATTTGTTCCTGATGCCCGCAAGCTCATCCTCCTGCCGGTATTCGTATCCTTGCGCATATCTGACTGCAAAATAATTCACAAGCGATAATGTCGTCAGCAGCATGATAGCGATGACGCTTAAGCGCGAGATAATTGCCGAACAGATCAGGAACCCCGCTACATTGACAAATGTGCTAATCAGCGCCTCACACATGACCATAACGCCCGAAGCGTCACCGGAATCCGCCGCCGTTGCGGCACGGGTAAACTTCCGTTGTCCTTCCACGCTCTCGATCTGTGCATAATCACAATGCAGCGATGTCACAAACAATTTCTTATAATAGTAGGTGCGCATATCATTTAGCATGATATACTTCCCCTGCGATGCCATATTCGACAATGCCATGGCAAACGCCATGCATGCCCCCAGCCCGCCAAGGCGTACGATGATCTCTCTTAGCCCGGCCTTTTGTCCGGCTAACTCGACCGCCGCTTTCGGGAAATAGATCCCCAATACCGGCCCAATTACCGAGAAAATGCACTGTACCACAATAAATGCGAACAAAAGCGGATATGCCCTCTTGATATCTTTTAATAGAAACGCAACATTTTCTATCGTCAAATACCCTTTCTTTCGCTTATCTTTCTTCACTCTTCTCTTCCTCCTCTTGTCTATGGAATGCCTTTTTCCCTTCCATTGTGCCACATCCTATTCCCAAAACTGTTATCTTGCACGAGCGGTATCCTTCAGCGCACGAACGGCACATCTCTTCTCTTTGTTTTTTCACCTTTATTCGACATTTTTCATAAGATATTATAAACCACTGAGAAAGGAATCTCTTCATGTATTTCATTTTTGGCTTTATATTTGTTATCCTTATCTTCTTTTTCTGCCTTAATCACTGGCGCAAAAAAAAGATCATCCAAAAGATCTGCTGTATGTGCATGGAAGAAAAGTGTGCGTTACTAGATGATCTGATCGCCCCTTTCGGCTATTCCTATCTTCTCCCCCAGGATATCTTCACCTCACGTATGGATGCCTGGCAACGGGATTTTGGTTACTGTGCGCTCTATGACAAGGCTGCTCCTTATCTGAACATGGTCTTTGACAGCCTCCCCGTCTACTTTGATTATCAGGGCAGGACGTGGCTGATCGAGTTCTGGAAAGGGCAGTATGGCATTAATACGGGATGTGAGATCGGGATATACCATGCGGATAGCATAATAGAAGAATCGGAATTAAAGCGTACGCTTTTCCAATGTGCGGATGATTCAGAAATGCCTAAGCTCTCACTCGTCTTTACGAAGAACGAGCAATGTATCGCGAAACTTTGTGGCAGGCATTGGTGGCTGACGGCATTCAAACTGGGATGCTTCTCCAATCCCGCTGTATTATCCATGCACGTCTGCCTTACCCTGCAATCTTGCGAGATGGCAGAAGCCTTTGCCGAAGGGTTAATCCGTGCCGGTTACAATTGCTGCGAGATCCGCGTCTGTCATCAGACTGTTACCTTTATCTTCGATGCCTCCTGTCACAAATGCGGCTGCTGGTGCCGTCTGCAAAGAAAATTTGCCCAGTTTTGCAACCGCTTCTGGTGCAAAGTCTTCCTATCCGTCACCAAACCGTTCAAGCTTTCCGTTGACCGGGTTCTATATCTATATTACTATCTGCCATTTGCATTCCGCAAGATGTTCCGTATTCGGAAATATAAGAAACACGGGCGCAAAAAGTACAGACGATGCCACAAAAACTGTTAAACAATTTCAATATGAATGGGGGATTCATATGAGTTATTATACACGCCTGAACAAATCTTTTGAGGGAGCCATCCGGCTTCCTCTCAATCGTTGCAGCAAATATATCTTAATCAGCGACTGCCATCGTGGCACCGGGACCTCAAACGATAACTTTCTCAAGAACCAAAATCTCTATTTCGCAGCCTTACAACACTACTATAAGTACGGATATGTCTATATTGAACTGGGCGACGGAGATGAGTTATGGGAAAACCGCTGTATGAAACAGATTATAGAGACACATGAAAACGTATTCTGGCTCTTTTCGCAATTCCAGGCAAGGAACCGCCTCTTCATGCTCTATGGCAATCATGACATGGCCAAGAAGAAACAGACGCTCCTGCCCGACATCCCGTTCTATGAAGGCATCATACTCGAAAACACCGCCTCCCCTGACGCGAAGGATATCTATTTGACGCATGGCCATCAGGCCGATTTATTCAATTCCGTCTTATGGCGCTTCACACGCTTTCTGGTGCGCTATCTCTGGAAGCCATTAGAGCGCTACGGCGTCCTCGACCCGACAAGCGCAGCGAAGAACTACACCCGGAAAGAAAAGAGCGAACGGCGCTTACAGCACTGGGCAAAACAGGAAAACCATATCCTGATCACCGGGCACACCCACCGTCCCACCCTTACGGAAGAAGATCCCTATTATTATAACAGCGGAAGCTGCGTCCATCCCCGGTGCATTACATGCCTGGAAATCGAACGCATGCACATCACACTTGTCAAATGGACTTTGGCGACAAGGCCCGACATGGTGCTATATGTGGCAAGGGAAGTATTAGCAGGCCCTATTGCGCTGCTATGAATTCCGGCTGTTGAAATGCCACACGATGGAAGCGGCTTTCTGGATTGAGGGCAAGTTCCGGGCTTTTAAGCATAAATAAAAAACTTTCAAAAGCTTTAATTTAGTTGGAATATCTTGACAAACCATCATATTATCTCAACTATAAAAGAGGCGTTTAAATGTTAATTGTACGAATTGAATTTGCTTCGATGGTTTAGGGATAAATTTGTTTCTAAAGAGGACATTGAACATTACTATTGTGTTGCTCCAAATATTGTTTCTCAAATTGACATATTGAATAATTCTAACGAAATATATAAAAGAATATATGAAAACGTCATTTGTGTTTGTGTAAAAGCAATCGGAGATAAAAAATATGATGTAGCTTATAACATATACAAGCAAAATGTTCTAGGTTTAGAAAAAATGTATGTTTCTCTAGCTTGATGTTGCATTATTAAGCATCTATAATTTGCAGGGAATTTCGCTATGTTTTGGGCGTAATTCCCTACAAATTTTCACTTATACTGTCTGTTG
>CAJTSL010000063.1:0-806 GCA_910578845.1 uncultured Lachnospiraceae bacterium | reverse complement strand
CTGTTTACACTGTTCTTTCGGCTTTCAATTTCTTTACTTCATCAAGAGAAAGTCCAGAAATATTCGCAATTTCTTCCAGAGCATATTTTCCGGCTACAAGCATGCGAAGAGCAACCTCTTTTAAAGATTCAATTCTCATATCTTCCATAATTTTACACATCTCATTCACTCCTTTCGGGTTCTCTTTTAAATACCGTGTTCGGTTTGCCATCAATTCAAAATTCATATCATCTGCTTTGGTGCAATTAAAATCATGCATGAGTTTTCCTATAGCAGAAACACCACGATATTCACCATTCACATAAAGGATATGTTCCCCATCTTCAAAAGATTTACCCGTTGCAAGGTTGATTCTTTCAATCGGGTAAACAGCTTCACCCTGACCGTAAAAATCTTTTTCAATGATAAAGATTGTATATGTGTCTGGCAATTCTTTAAATTCCTGACCTGAATGGAGATTCTCTATATCCATTACGCTTGAATGATACCTTGCCCTGTGTGGGTCTGCTCCTTTGTCTTGCCTCTGGACTTCCAAATCGTATTTTTTTCCAACTGAATCTGTTCCATATGCGTCCAAACAGATAGAACGTGCCCCAGCCAGTCTTTTCATATCCTTCTGTGTTTCACAATCAGTAATAATTAAATCGGGTTTATCTGTGATAATGCGCAACACAAATTCAGCCAGTGGAATGTTATCCTTGAAAAGACAACGCATAAAGTCATCATCAATTGGTCTTAACAATTGCAAACGTTGCAAATCTTCCTGATGTTGCTTATCCGTCACTGTCAATCTTCCCACCTGCTTT
>CAJTSL010000062.1 GCA_910578845.1 uncultured Lachnospiraceae bacterium | reverse complement strand
TGGAGGCGCTTCTATTTGTATACTGTGCAGTTGCCAAAACTTAGTTTCGCAATTACCTATCTATTTTAAGAATAAACCTGCCCTATTATTTTACCACAATATTCCTCTATTGTATCGAATTTTATATTTTTACAGTTTTTCCGGTATTTACGGCAAAGCGCCGGCTGCCTCCAAAGCTTGTCGATCTTCTCCGTCAGGCCCGTTAAATCGCCTGCCCGAAACAGTTCCCCGCTCACGCCATCCTGCACAAGTTCCGGTATGCCGCCCATATCCGATGCGATAATCGGCGTCCCGTATCGCTGTGACTCCATCACGGAGAAAGGGCAGTTCTCATACCACTCTGACGGATAGACGCTAAACTCGGCTCCCGTAATTAAGTTATATAGCGCTTCCCCACTGATAAAGCCGACATTACGGATATTCGCAGCCTGTCCTATTTCATCGGTAAGAGGCCCTGTGCCGGCAAATACAAACGATACTTGCGGAAGCTTTTGGCATGCGCGCAGCAACGTCCCTACCCCTTTTTCTTTCGAAAAGCGCCCGAAATACAGCACGTACCGCTTAGGCAGCTTCGTCTGTAGCTTTTCCCACGCCTCACATGCTTTGCCGTATGCGCCTCCGTCCGCTTTCCCGTTCTCTTCTTTCGCCCACTCCGGCATCTCGACGAAATTATGCAGCATGATTGTCTTCGTCCGTAATATCGGATCGGTGTCTAGCTTCTCCTTGATAAACTCACTGGGGCAGATGATAGAATCTACCATCCGGTATGTCCTGCACAGTTTATAAAATGTGGCTTCCATTGTCCCAAGCATGCTTTTTACCAGGGAGCCATGGATGCACCGGTTCCTTGTGCATGCGCCGAACTTCCCTCCCTTACAGTCGAAGCAGAGGCGCCCGCTCGCCGGTATGCACATCATATGATTAGGGCATACCCATTGGTAATCATGCGCGGTATAGACAATCCGCACAGGATGCTTCCTTTCTTTTTCAAATGCCCGGATTTCATAGAGGATCGAAGGCGTCAGTTGGAAGTTGATGTTATTTAGATGCACCACATCCGGCTTAAAGTCCTCTAAGACCAACCGGATTTTCTTCCTCGCTTCCATAGAATAGATAATTTTGAAAGGATAAAGAAATTTCTGTAGCTTTCCGGTATGGAAATCCATGTTGGCAGTGTAGCTCTGCACACTGTTCCCGACTATCCTACCGGCATGCTCCATCCCAAAATACTGCACCTTATGCCCCATTTTCTCTAATTGTTCCCCCAATCCGAACAAATAAGTCTCCGAACCACCGTTCGGATAGAGGAACTTGTTCACCATCAAGATCTTCATACAGTAATTTCTCCTTACCTACCACACATTACCCGCTCCCTGTCCTTAACGATTCAAGAACGCGTCCCTGTTACCCGGTAATACACGTCCAGCGTCTGCCCGACCACATCTTCCCAATTATACCGATTACAGATATAATCACTGCTCTGGCCCTTATATTGCGCCACTGTTTCCGGGTTTTGTAACAGATCTTCCAGTTTTGCCCGCAAATCTTGCACGTTCCCTTTGGCAAACGTAAGCGCCTTATCGCCGACCACTTCTGTATTCTCACAAATATCACTGACAACGCAGCAACAGCCAAAGCTCATCGCCTCCAACAGGCCAAGAGCCATGCCCTCCACATCACTTGGCAGGACAAACACATAGGCATTGGAATACAGTTCTTCCAGCGTTTGTCCCTGTACGAAGTCGGTCATGATAATCCTATCATCCTCTGCTGCCATTCGATGTATTTTCTCCCGGTAATCAATTGCCTGACCGTCCCCGCCTGCGATGACCAGTTTCTTATCCGTATGGATTTCCCGGAATGCCTCGATGAGATAATGTACCCCTTTCTCCGGCACAATCCTGGCCAAGAACAAGATATATCCGTTTTCCTCTAATCCATACTTCTCCGTAATCAGAGAAGCAGGACGTTTCCCGGGGCGGTTCACGGCATTGGGGATGAACACAGTCTCCCTGCCATAAGTATCCCGGAAATACTGCTGCAAATTCCGTGAAAGGACAATGACTTCATCCGCATATTTTGCCGCCATTTTTTCCCCGAAGCGAATGACATACGATGCAAAATTCCCCCATTTTGCCCTCTGCCAGTCCAAACCGTGGATCGTAACGACCGTCTTCCTCCGAAAAAGCTTCGGGATCCAAAGCGTCGCACAAGGCCCTTCCGCATGATAGTGCATCACATCATAAGGAAGGAAAAGCGCGCGCAAAGTCGCTAAGAAAGAGTATACGATCGCATTTAATTTACTGCTGCGGAACGTCGGGATGATCCGTATCCGTATCCCTTTATAATATTTCCTGTCTCCGCGGCCATATTCCTCATCATACTTTTTCCCTGACGTATGATGTCCATATCTATTATAAGCGTCTACTTTATGCCCTTTCGCCGCCAGTCTGACGGAGAGCTCATCTACTACTATTTCAACGCCTCCCTCTCTCGACGGTATCCTCTTATGCCCGATCATGGCGATCTTTAGGCGCTTGCCTGCCGCCTGCTTCCTTGATTTCTTAAGCTCCCATATTTCTTTATGCACATGATAGAGGAAAGAAAAGTTCGTATTCAGATATCTGGGGAGCATCCGCTTCGGATCCTGGGAAATTCGGTAGACCCATTCCAGGCATAGCTTCTGCATCCACATCGGCGCCCGCTTAACTGTCCCCGCAAGGAAATCGAAAGCAGCGCCCACACCAATCATCAGGGAATCCACCCTGCCTTTATGCCGGTACATCCAAACTTCCTGTTTTGGCGCGCCAAGCGCAACCCATACAAAGTCCGGGTTCGCTCCATTGATCCGCTGCACAATCTCTTCGTCTTCTTCCTGCGTCAATTCCCGGTAAGGCGGCGAATACATCCCCACGATCTGCAATGCCGGATATGTCTTTAAGAGCTTCTTTTTCAATTCTGCTAACGTATGCTCCGAGCCGCCGTAGAAATAATGGGTGTATCCTTTTTCCTCCGACAGCGCGAAGATCCTGGGCATGACATCCGGCCCCGGCACACGTCTGGCATTACGGTAGCCTCTCATGCGGCTTACAATGGATAGGGGCTGTCCGTCCGGCAGCGCCATCGCCGCACTGTTCTGGATCTTCCGGTATTCCTTATCCCGGTATGCCATCACCGTCGTATGCACATTAGAGACACAGATATAATCCCCCTGTAGCTCTTCTAAATGCCCCGTGATATAGGCGATGGTCTTCTCCATATCCGTGACATTAATATTCGTCTTTAATATTTTACAATATTGCAGCCCGTCTTTCATAACCGCTCCTTATCTATGGAAAGCATCGTGCCCGCCGAGATCAGATACCCCGCAAGCGCCCCGATTGCCATGCCGCCCAAATAATATCTGACAGTTTCTAGTGTAACGGCATTCCCGTCTATTATTTGCATCGGCGTATCCGCATCTACATAATTCATGACGCGATAGCCTTCATAATCTTCATCTTCTGCACTTTCCAGATATACGGACGTATCAAATAGGCCGTCCGTATAAAACCTTTGCACCACATATCCTTTTGGCTCTGTATATAATACCGCGCATAGACAGATGCCGGCGGCAATACCGGCAAGCGTCCCAATCGCGACCTGCTTCCGGTAACGTTTCCGCGCCTGCCATAATGTCGAATACAATGCTTTCTGCATACACGGCTGCGCTGCTACCTTTGCGTACAGTTTCTGACAACACCCTTCCAGTTTCTGTTTCCACTCAGGAAACAGCGCATACTCTTCCGCGCCTTCTTTTTGACGGAACATAAACTCTCCCAAAAAGAGGAGCGTGATATTCTTAAAAGAAGTATTGAACAAAAGCTGTTCCGTAAACCCTGCTGCCAGGAAACATACGATCAACACAAGCTCCCTCGTTTTCTGCTTGCGGCTATAATCTACAATCAGCAACAAATAAGCGAACATGCACAGCGCGAAAGGAACGATCCCGTAATTCACGAATCCCCAGATATAAGAATTATCAATCGCCAAAGACCCTTGCTCCAGCTCCGACATCCGCAGGCCGAACAGGCTCATACATTCCGGCTCCAGGAACTGTCTGGCAAGCCAGATCCTTGTATTCAACAGAAAATTCAGCTTCTGTATCCAGTAAGCATATTTCGACTCGAATATAATACTTGGCAGCACAAAAGAAAATATCATACAAGCCGGCAGCACGAGATTCACCGCCAGCTTCTCGACAAAACAAAATCTCGGCCTGATCTGCACGTATAAAGCGCCAAAAAGCAAAATCACCACTATGCCAAATCCGGTAAAGCTGACAGAATATATAAAGACAAGCACATTCCCCACCATAAGCAATAGAAAATGCTTGAAAGAATAACGCTCCGCCAGCTCATACACAATAAACGCACATAGCAGCAGATACGTGATATGCAATATATTCGGATGGGTAAAGCCAAGGCTCCACCGGAAAATATGTCCCAGTCCCAATTTCTGGTGGACGCGGTATATCGTATGCTCTAAGCGGGTAAAAGAAGCAAGACAGAGCACAATCGAACAAACCGACCAGACCCACAGTCCAAGCCGGAATACCTTCTTAATCGAGATATTCTTCATGCCCATGATCATGAACATGATAAAGAAAATGCCGATTTCCCTAGAACGGTCATACACAATCATTGTCAGCAGAAACAACAGAATCTGCATCACCCATTGGCGCCTGGTATAAGAAGAAAGCAGGATCTTAAGAAAAGCCAGCGCAAACGCCGGTAAGAGAAGCAGCACAAACGCTTTCTGTCCTTCATAAAAACCAAACCCTTTCGCCACGGAAAGCAAAATGAAAAAACCGGAATAAAGCATCTCTTCCAAAGTCAGTCCCTCTATTACAGATCCTCTTTCCATCCTCTCTCTTTTCCCTCTCCCGTTTCCCTTGCCTGCCAGTTCTTTCCTTGCTTCCATACGTCCGCTCCTTATGCCTCCATCCTTAATTCATTATGCCATCCAGCAACAGTGTCACGGCATGTCCCCACGGATACTGTCCATACTTTTGCGGATACATGGCAAAGCCCTCGCATTCTCCCAGACAGTAATCCACTCTGCCATATTTGACAGATTTCTTAATCGCATGAATGCCTTTGGCAAGCGCCTCCTGATAAGCGTCCCCCTGGATCATTCTCGTCTTTAGTCCCTCTTGTATGGCAAGACATATCATTGCCGTCGCAGAAACATCCGCCGTCCCTTCCATTGCCTGTAGCTGCCATGAGAAAAAGCCGTCTTTCCGCTGCCAGACGATTGCCGCGTCTATCAGGTCACAATACGCCTCCTGAAGCCTCTCGGCGCCGTAAACAGTTGACATGCATCCCATCATCCCCCGGAGGAGCCATCCGACAGCCCTGCCCCAGCCAATGATGCCATGTTTTTCCCCTGTTTTCATATTATAACCATGATACGGGAGACCGGTTGCCGCGTCCATGCCATAGGCAAGGAAATTGGCGATCTGCCTGACGCCAAGTTCCATTCCTTCATCTTTTCCGCTAAAGCGCGCGTAGCTGTATAGAAAAGGGCTTGTCATGCCTAACACGTCCACATAAATATGACCGTTCCCCTGCGACGCACGGTATGGAAAGCTCCCGGTTTCATCCGTTGGATAAGTAAAGGCAAATTCTGCCATTTTTTCCACCGCTTTCCGGTACTTCTCCGCATTCTTCTCCTGAATGATCCCGTTTCCGGTCTTGTCCTTATGAAACTGCGCGTATGCAGCAAGGAAGACTTCCCCGGAAAGAAGGTCGTCCAGGTAATAAATGGGATATCTTCTTTTCTCCCATCTTGTAAAATATGCGGCCAGCGATGTCTCTATCTGTTGGAGCCAGAAACTGCTGCCCGCCGGCGCGGTTCCCGCTTTCTGCATGGCAAGGAGCCTCTGCCTGCACTGCCATATGCCCGCGGCAAGCAGGCCTGTCGGCCAAAAGATCACATCCTCTGCGCCAACTTGCCTTAAGAGCAGATATTTTTTGATAAAATTCTTTATCTTGGTCTTCCCATCCCAAAGGCCATAGGAAAGAAGATCATCGCAAGCCGTCTCTATCAAAAACATCTTCTTTTCATTGCTCCATTTTTTTTCTTCTAGTTCTTCGTGCTTTATCATTTTCCCGTCCTGACTCTTTTCACCTTACCCATAAGCAGATTCCATAAATATGCAAATTCCTCAGTCTTACGGAAAAGGAAAAAGAAAAACAAATTATAAACTGCCGTGATGATGAAGGCCATTGCCAAGAAAGTCAGCAAATTAACTTGCATCAGCACCAAATTCCGTATCGGCACCAATAAAACGACAATGCCGAGTATCGCGCCAATATATTGAATAGAATCCCGAAAATAGTACCATACGCTTTTCGAGAAACAATCCCGGTAGATAATCACCGGCCGGATCAGGTTTGCCAGGATGCCGGAAACTACCGTTCCCACATAGACTCCCGCGAGCCCGATCATTTTCGCTCCTACAATGGAGATCACCAGGTTGATCGCTCCCTGGATGAGCGGCAAATATCTGTCCTGTTCAAAAACACCTGCCGCAATTTTATAGTTTAGCAGCACAGTCCTGCCACCTTTAAAATAAAAGTCAATCAAAATCAACGACAAGACCATCTGTCCTAATTTCCAGCTTTCATCCAGCCACAGGCCGGTTATGAGCGGTGTCAATAAGAACCAGAAGCCGACTGCGGCAAATCCATACATCCAGCAGGCAAAAAAGCGATATACTTTGAAAATGTGATATTGCTTCTCTTTTGACTCCGTCGCCACCAGATTGCCCAAACCGGAAATAACGGAATTAAAGATGAGATTGATAAAATTAGCGCCATACGTAATCACATAATTGTAGTTGCCTACATAGCCGACAGAGCCTACATTAATAAAATAAGTGATAATAATACTATCTGTCTGTAATCTCGCCACATCGCCTATCTTGTGCATCATTAATGCCTTACTCTTTGTGACGACAAGATCCGTCTCCGCTTTCGTCAGCTTCTCAATATTCCTGTCGCGCAGATAGGGATATAGATGGTTAAAATAGATACTCACGGCAATTTTCTGCAATAGCTCAATCGCTGCCTGTGCCAGTAAGTACAATAAAAAGTTCTTGGTAATATGCAATACGGCAATCTGGACGGAAACCGTGATGATCTTCGTAATCGTGGCAATATTCGTCTGAATATAGCTTCTTTGCTCCGCGTTCACCAGGCTGTATTTATATGCTACAAAATAAGTACTGACGGTATTGAAGAGAAAGATCAAATAATAAACGGACAAATTCCTGACAGAAATATCCCCTCTCTCCTCCGCGCTGATCAAATAAGGCAAAAACGGGGTCAATAACAGCCCCAGCGCGGCGATGACGCCTGCAATCACCAGATACGCCTTACGGTAAAGAGCCATAAAGGACTTGATCTTCTCATGATCATGATTCGCCACCGGCTTGTACAGGCTATAATTAAGCGCGGTGCCGATACCCAATTCCGCAAGAGAGAGCATGCTCAAAATATCCGCATATAAGGTATTCACACCTAAGATCGTCTCCCCCAGCACGGATATGAAGACATCTCTCTGCCAGAAGCCAAGGATCAGGATGACAAAATTACTGATATAACCAAAGAAAATATTTTTCTCCGCCTGTTTTACTCTTCCCATAGCTTCCGGATTTCTCCTCCCGCCTCTTTTGCCTTAGCGCAGTACGCCGGCATCGTCTCTTGTAACTTCTTCCGGATCTCTTGCTCTCTATCCATAAGCCAGGCATATGCCTCTAACAAGTCCTCTGCGTCCTGTAGCGCCTGCACCGGCAGGACATAATGCACTTCCTCTCCGAATAAGTCTTTTGCAATGCCACGTGACTTCACGGAATACCCGACCACCAGCGTCGGAACGCAAGTGGAATAAGCGGCAATGGTCGCGTGTGTCCTCGCGCCGATAAAAGCATGGCATTGCGATATCAGGTATTTCAGCTTCTGACAGGACATATCCGGGATCAGGACAACCCGCTCGTCATCTTCATACCCCTGGTATAATGCCTGCAATGTCTGCCTGTCATCATTATTCTTCCAGACCACATGTGGGATCAACGCCACATGATAGCCGCTTGTCTGCAAAATATAATCGATCAGCTTCCGGTAATTCTTTATCGTTATGCCTTTTACTTTCTCACAGTCTACCACCATAGGGCTGATATTGATGCCGATTGTCCTGCCCGGCAAAAATCCCGGCACAAGCTCCGTCTCCTGTGGCAGCAGGGAAAAGGCCGGATCCGGATAGTATTTCACATTTTCTGAAACACCCGCCGCTCGCAGCGCCTGCTCTGTAATGGATTCCCTTGCCGTAATCAGATCATATCTTTTGAGATCTTCTACGACCTTCTGATCTTGTAATAATGCCGGCTCTATCGAACAGCCCCATAAGACCGTTTTCGATCCTGCTTTCTGAAAAGCGCTATTCGCCACCATCGCTTCCTTCCTCGGCAGCTCATAACAGTACATGTCCCCGCCTATTGATACATATAGTGGCGAACGGTTTTTCCCAAGCACCTGACGGAAACGATAGCGCATAAAAGATTCCGGGTCATGGAACAATGCGCGCCAGGCATAATACCACACATGCGCCAGAAAGTGTTCCTCTATTTTCCGCTCTTGTATCATATCACATAAAGGCGCTAACGAATATGCCTTATCTTCTTTTTCACTGTTCGTCACAAGCAATTTCGGTATGTCAGCTAACATATGACAGGTACTGTTCACAATCGCCTCGCAGCCGTGATTGCCACTGCCTCCGTGCAGGTACATGACCAATTGATTCTTCATTTTCAAACCATGCCTTTCTGTTACGCCTTGCTCTTATTCCTCGTAGACGCGTCATGTCTTCGTATCAGCATCCGCAGAATCCCAAGCAACATTTTATTCGGATACTGCATGCCCAGATAGAGCAGGGCATTGGCTCTGTTTCTAATAGCGATCGGCGTCTGCGCCATCCGCTCCCGTACTTGTGGCTGCGTGAAAATATCCCGGATTCTCCTGCTATATTGTTGACCGGGGCCACGCAGTTCATTTTTCATCACAAGCAGCAGCATATAACAATACTCTCTGTTTGCCGCCTCAACATGGCAGGCAATGCCCTTATCCTCCGCCACTTTGATACAAAAGCGCCTGACCCGCTCCACGCTGTCCAGAATATTGGGATTATAACGATGTACCATAGAGTCTTCCACGAAACGGTAATGATAAAACAAGGAATCCTCCATGACGACAAGCCTCGTACAGTCTAGAAGCGCCGGATATACCAGATTGAAGTCTTCTCCCATATAAATGGCGGTATCACAATATTTCTCGTTCCCTTCGAAAACAGACCTTTCATATAGCTTCATACAGCGGGAGATCGGCAGCATACGCTCTTCCCGTCCTAAAAGCTTATCCTTTATCTCACTCTGTAGCTTTGTTCCCTCATAAATCCCTGGCTTCGCGGGCGCTATGACAGGCTGCGACTGAGCCGTCTTTTCCAGAATATGGTTACAACATACGATTTCTCCCTTTTTCCCGATCAGGCGCTTTTCCATCTCCCGGAGCGTCTGGGCATCAATATAGTCGTCACTATCCACGAACATACAATATGCTCCGGTCATGGCATGCAGCCCGGTCAGCGAAGCCGCCGTACAGCCGCTGTTTTTCTGGTGGATGACCCGCACCCTCTCATCCTCATCGGCATACCTGTCGCAGATTTCCCCGCTGCCATCCGTTGACTCGTCATCAATCAATAACAGCTCAATATTACGATAAGTCTGTAGCAGGATGCTGTCAATGCTTTGTTCCAGATACTCCCTTGCATTATAAACCGGGACAATGACGCTGATTTTATATTTCTCTTTTCCGGCAGCACCTTTTCTCATTCCTGTTACCTCCATGGTCACGCTATGACCGCCCCTTGCGGCGTTATTAAAGTCCATCCCTGCCAGAGGTCTTTCATCTGTCCGGGTATGCAGACCTGTGTATTCTTATGGATAGACGGGCGGATCATCACCTTATCTGCATGCGGGTTCAGCCTCGCGCCCCAGAAACTGAACGTACTGTTCGCACAGATATTGTGCTTACAATGGCTCATCAGCATGATATCATAGAAGCTGTCCGCTCCTCTGTTCCAGTCGATTACATGATATTCCTCTCCCTGATAATGCTCCCTGGCATATGCCGCATCATCCGAGAACAGATAAAACCGGACGTCCCCAAACTTTTCTTTCATATAATTGATAGCGCCCGCATAATATGTGTCTTTACAAATATTGCCGAACAGCGGCAGATTTGCGCTGTCCAGATAATCGCCCCGCCGGATATGCATACTGACAGAAACGGTTTTCTCCATCTCTTCTATGGCCTTCCGGTTCTTCTGCCATAACCCATCGTCCCGGCTTGCCGGAAAAGTGATTTCCTGGCGCAGCGTCTGTAAAATATCCGCATAATATTTCTCGCACGCCCAGTACCCCACTAAATATTTCTCTGTATAAGAGAACACGGCTTCATGGTACATATCGCTTTCTATAAAAGCCGGGTCATTGGCAAGACGCAGTTTCCGCTTGATTTTATGCATAACGTCTTCCGGTTCTTCCCATAGTCTTCCCAAAACGGCGCGGATTTCATCCTTTGTTGCCGCTTTGTAAGAAACGCCTTCCAAATCATTCAGCTCCAGCTTCCTGCTAATCAGCATGCCATCCTGGAGCGATGCATCCTCAAAGCACGAGATATCAAGCCTCACGTCACGCCCAAGCGTCTCTAATTTTTTATATAGCGCATACTGCTGCATCTGGTTTCCCAGGCCGCCCATTGCCCTGATAATGATCATACTCGTTAATTCCCTTTCATCTTTCACCAAAAACTATGTTACGCGAACCCTACCTTAGATAATGATACAGAAACAGATATGTCCACGGCAAGTATTCGAACAGTTTCGTTTTCACCCGGTATCCTGTAGACAATTTCCCGTAAGCGCCTTTTACTTTCATGGCTTCCCGTAGTTTGTCATGGCATACTTGCACATACTGTTTCCTCGCCCGTCTTTCAGCGGAAGGCAGCGCCGCAAGCTTTCCTGCCGTCAGCATAACCGCCATCATCAAAATCGCTGTCGCCTGCGCATATATCCCATCTTCATCGTTGATACGCATGATATTATCCCTTGCAAGCTCCCAACAGCCGATCTGGTGCATATATGCAGGCACAAATTGGCGGTTGATGGCTCCCTGCGGATTCTTAAAATACGCATATCCCCTGTAATCTATCTCTGCTAATTTCCGTGCATTTGAAAGGATGTCTATCAAAAACAGCATATCCTCCCCGATTGTAAAGCCTCTCCTAAACCTTATATCGCCGATTGCCTCCCTGCGGTATAATTTGCTCCAACAACGGCTATTGGCTTGCAGGATCTCATCCCGCACATATTCTCTTGGCGTGTATTCCTTTGTAGCCTTTTCTTCCGGTATATCTATCTGTCCCGGAAGCGGCGCCGCTTCCGTTCCCCGCACATCCTGGCCGCTTTTGGGTTTATCCTTGTTCCGCTCCCATTCGTCCTCATCCGTGAAGATGAAAAAGCGGCACCCGACAATATCACTTTCCGTACCAAGCATACACTCATATAGCGCTTGCAGCATCTCCGGGCAGATTCTATCATCGGCATCCACAAAGGTCACCAGATCGCCGGTTGCGGCTTCTATGCCCGCATTCCTCGCCGCGGAAACGCCCTCGTCATGCAAATCCAGTATCCGTACATTCTCATATGTGGCCTGTAGCTTCTCACAGACTTTTCCTGTGCCATCGGTAGAGCCATCATTGATGATCACGATCTCCAAATTAGGATACGTTTGTTGCCGTACGCTCTCTACGCACGCTTCCAGATACTTTTCACCATTATAAACCGGGATAATGACACTGATTTTACTGCTTGCTCCCATTCTTTGCTTCTCCCGTTAGTTTATTGCTTCTTTAACGGCACGCAAGCCGTCTCCTTTTTCTGATAATAGAGCATGCCGTCCGGTATGTCTTCTTTCACAACGCTTCCCGCCGCTATCACACAATCATTTCCGATATGCACATTTTTAAGGATTGTACAATTCGCCCCAATCCACACGCGCTCTCCTATCGTAATCTCACCGACCGAATATTCTTCACCATGCTCCCTGAAATTATGGTCATGATCGACAATGACCAAATGATTACCGAACTTGCAGTAATCCCCTATTTTCACATGCCCCATCGCACTGATACAGACGCCCGTGTTGCAGAAAATATGGCTGCCAAATTCCAGTTTGCCCCCTTTTTCACATATGAGGCGTAATTCGCCACGGTTTTGGTTTTTTTGCCCAAAGCGCATTTGCGCATCCTTAGACAGCTCGATATGGACACGGTCAAATCCCTGCACCCATGGAATCTGGATGCGGGATGTATAACGACATTTCCAATATGCGATTTTCACAATGCTTTTCATTGCATTCCAAACAAGATTCATTTCTTCCTATACGCCTTTCGGTAAGTCTGTTCCAGCTTCTGTAGATGGGCTTCTAAACTATATCTTTTCTCTGCCTCATCTCTTGCCCGCAGCCCCATCTTGCGACAACTCTCTTCGTCTTGCAGTAACGAAATAACATCTTCCGCAATCTGCTCCAGATCACCGTCCCGCTCTAAATATCCGTTCTCCCCATGGCAGATCAATTGTGGGATGCCTCCGACTCTGGTCGTTACGATGCCCATGCCATAACTCATTGCCTCCAAGACCGCCATCGGCATCCCTTCGTAATGGGTCGGGAAAAGAAAAACGGCGCTTCTTCGCATCAGCTCTTCCTTCTTCTTCCCACGTACCCATCCCGGAAACGTTACCTCCGTCAACAGGGATTTCGCAGAAAATGCCGCTTTTACTTTGTCCATCTCTCCATCGCCTGCCATGACAAGGCGCGCCTGCGGACAGCTCTTTTTCACTTTTTCGAAGATAGCAGGCAAATCATAGCATCCTTTTCTCTCTTCCAGAGCGCCCAGAAACAGAACCTGATCCCGTTCACGCCCCGTATCGTATGGAGCCTTCGGCAATACACAGTAATTTTCAATAATATCTATTTTTTCCATTGGGACAATCTGCGCGATGGCTTCTTTCCATTCTGCCGATAACACAATGAAACGGCTACATTTCCGATACACTTTACGCACCAGCCACCGTTTCTGTCTCGACGCCATTTCATAAAAACTGTCAAAATCCGCTCCATGGACATGATTTACCACAGGGATTTTGAAAAAACGCGCTATATAAATAAATGGCATCTTCCGGTAAAAGCTTGGTCCAAAAGAAGAGTGAATATGCACAATGTCCGGTTTCGCGTGGCACAGTACTTTCCCAAAATCCAAATAACCATAAAGCGCCTGCTTAAGCTTGTCCATCTTACTTCCGTCCCGGTAAGATACCACATAACTGATCTCGTGCTTCTGTTCTAAGACAGATCCCCGGTATCCGTTCACAACAGATGCTATCCCGCCTTTTACAAGCGGGTCTGGCACTATCATGCAAATTTTCATATTTGTTATCATGCTCCTCTCCCAGCCTGCCAATCAAATCCCCCGCGGCAAGCAACGGGATATCAAACTTGCAGCGCTACAGAGCCGCGGGGTATTATGACCCTCGCGGCAGTCGCCAAATGTCTGCAAGCAGCCACTTGGCTCGTTGCCCGCGGGAATAAAGGGAATTACCGGCAAACCCGTTATTTCGAACCCTTCCCCGTAAGCACGACCCATATCGTACGGAATAGTATCTTCACGTCCAGTCCCAATGTCCAGTTATCAATATATTCTAAATCATATTTTACCACATCGTCGAAATCAATGACTTCGCTGCGCCCGTTGACCTGCCATAGACCGGTCAGGCCAGGCGTCATACTGATGCGCCTCCTATAGTGAGAGTTATATTTCTCGAATTCATCTTCTGTCGGCGGCCTTGTCCCCACAAGGCTCATATCGCCTTTCACAATATTGAAAAACTGCGGCAATTCATCGATGCTGGTCTTACGGATGAACTTCCCTACTTTCGTAATACGCGGGTCATTCTCCATCTTAAACATCAGCCCTTGCATCTCATTCTCTTTTTCTAGCTCTTTCTTCCTTTCTTCCGCATCAATATACATGGAGCGGAACTTATAGATTTTAAAACGCCTCCCGTTCTTGCCAATCCTCGTCTGCGCGAAGAAAACCGGCCCCGGTGAATCCAGCTTAATGGCAAGCCAGACAAACGGCGTCACAATCCCTGTCAGCAGCATCCCTACCAGGCCTCCGGCTATGTCCATCATCCGTTTGATGATCATACGCCGGTAATCAAAGTGATTGATGGAATATGTCACCACCGTATAACCGGCGAAGTTGCCGACCCGGATCTCTTTCTGCGGCCTTTCAATAATATCAACGTTATAATGACAGGCAACGCCCATTGATTCCAATTCATAGACAATACGCTTGACTTCGTCCTTATTTTCATCAGGGAGATGGATGAACACCTCGTCTAACGGCATCTGCCTTGCGATTTCCAGCATATCCGAACCATCCGCCGTCACTTGCACACCGCAAACGACATCGCCCTTCCGGTCGGCGTCCGCACAGGCAAGCGCAACAATTTCATATTCTATATCCAGGCTCTGCTTCAAACGGGCAACAGTCTTATCCAATACCGCATCTTTGGTGATGATCATCAATTTGATAACATTCGCCCGGGATGTGAAATAAACGCGCATCAGCCTCTTCATGAGCAGGCGCATCAGCCAGACAATGATCATATTAAATATGACAAAGTATCCCCAAACGCTTCTGGAAAATTTCTCGCCACGCTGGATCATGAACAGAAAGCTCGCAATGGCAAGCGCCATAAAGAGATTGAATTTTAAGACTGCCACAAATTCCACAAGCGCCCCGCGGATTAGAAAATCCCTGTTCCAGTCAAGCATGAAACTATAAATCGTACAAAAAAGCAAAAAACAGATATATACCAGAAAATGCAATTCCGGTTCCATGACCCATTTAAATTTATGGTACCGGACTAAAATAGCGATCATATATGCCGCCGAAATGCTAAGCAAATCTATAAATAACAGCCAATAGCTTTCTATAATTTTCTTCTTACGGTTCATTGCAATAACCATGCCCTTCTCATCGCATTTCTATTTCTGTTTAATATAGCATTTTTCCTGCATAATTTCAATCGTTATGATGATTCCTCCATCCCCTATGCCTTAGCCGCACGAGTTTTCTTCCGTAGGGAAAAAGTAACTTCCCATCATCATTAACAGGAAATTCCTGCCAACATACACTGAGAAAAGATGTGCTTCCACAATGGAATAGACTGCCAGTACCGTGAAAATAACCAGCCCGAAAGCGTCTCTTTTCTGATAGAACCGCCATAGCAGCGCTACGCACGCGATGCAATACAAAATACCGGGGATGATCCCAAAGCGGTAGAATAACTTCACCCATCCCATGTCGAAATAATAATTCATATTATTGGGCGAAGAAAATGCCGACCAAGTCTCTATCGTCCCGTCATTATTCGTGGAGTTTGTCAAAGAAAGGATCCTCCCGCTGATATGGCTGTCAATCTTGGCTAACAGTTTCACATTGGCGCCCCATTCGGGATGCTCGTACTCGTTCCATAATTCTTCTCGCACTCTCACGGCATTCGCCGCTGCGTCCACAGAGAACACGATACAAAGCACAAAAACCAGAAGACCGCTTACATACGAAAACTTTTTCTGGCACAGGAATTTACAATATGTCATTAGAAAAGAAGCGATTAACAAAAGCGTCGTGATCAGCATGCTCGTCTTAGAATCTGTAAGGCCATACACTCCGACATTCAGAAGCATGAGGAATAAATAGAAATACCATTTCATTTTATCGGCATATACATAGATCCCCATGGCGCAGAGCATTAAATACATGCAGGAAAGCGCATTAGGATGTCCCATCCCAAGTGTATAACGCGTCTCTTCCGTGCCTTTTCTGGCAATGGAGTCATATGCCTCCTGATAATTCATATCTCTCCCGAAGAATCCGGTCAGGCTCATCTCCCCGTAGATGCCCGTCACAGCAAGGAAAATAATCAGGATACATCCTGTAAGCGTCACATAGAAAGCATACCGGATCATCTGTTTGAGCGGAATCCCTTTACATGCCGCTACAAACGTCACAATACGGATGATATCGTTTTTCCCCGTTACCTTATAAGAAATCAAACCGATTATCCCGAAAAAGACGATGAGGCCTCTTTCCTTCCAAGTATACTCCGTACTGACGATCTTACAGGCAAAAAGCAGAAAAGTAAGCCGGAACAATTGCCCCTCTATCGGATTTATGTAATTGCTTTTATCAACGATAACGATAAGTAACTCTATTGTCAACGCAATATAGAAGATGAGCTGCGGAATTCTCCTGCACCACAACTTCCGGTATACTGTTTGCAACTGTATGCGTCCGATCATATATGCCATGTTCCTTTCTATCTCTATCTTACCAGCCTTCCATGCACTTTCCTAAGAATCCCTTTACCCGATAACAATCCCTTCTTCCAGGCGATTCGCCACTTACTGACCGCTGGCGCGAGCAAATAATCATATTCAGCCATATGTTCCCGCAGATACGCCGGATAGGACTCATCAATCTCCACACGGACAAACTGCGCGTCCCTGCCGAAAATATCCTCTCCGCAAAGCAGCCTGTCCACTGCTTCTGTTAAATACCTGGAAGTATTATACTCCTGATGCGCCGCCGCTTTTACTTTCTCGCCAATGCGCTTCGCCACATCTTTCTCCCCGTTTCCTCCCATATAGCCAAAATGCCACCCGCCATCCGCTACTCGCACGCTTGCTGCGTCTTCCGTTGGCACTTCCCGTAGATACACAATGCCTTCTTTGGGCAGGTTCGCAAAGCTGCACATCTTCGTCCCCAGCCATTGCTTCTTTATGACTCCTGGGAACTCTCCGGTAATAGAGAGCAAGTTACCCGAAATCTCTTCCATATTTAGGAAACAATAAAAAAGCCTCTGCGCAAAATGATATACTTTCGAAGGATCAAATTGCGAAATGATCGTCGTCAGAACATCCGGGTTGGGGATTTCATCTACATCGCTGAAAATAATGACATCATCCGGCTTACATGCCCCCAATGCCCGGATCAATTGATTCTTCTGGAAATAGTCCCGCTCATGGGTCGTTACGCCGCTTAAAGGGGAGTTTTCTACCGGTACATAGAGAATCTTATCTGCAAATTCCGCAAACATCTCCCGGTTCTTGGCAAAGACCATCGGTTTCGGCTCCCCGGAAAAAGTCACGCTCGCCTCTTCAATCACAAACTTGTCCACATAGGGCGCCATAATGTGCATGCGGAGCTTCAGAATATCCAATTCGTTAAAAAAGGGAACACAATCATAAACCATACGTATCTGCTTTAACTCCTTTCACGGTGAAAATAGCGCCAGAACAGAAAAGGCCTGATCAGGTCTTTCACTTTCTGCCACCTGACTTTCCAGATATTCACAAACTGCGGATATTTTGCATTCCTTCCCCTCCATTTATGGAAGATAAAAGGCTTCTCCACATCCATGATTTCCGGTATCATATGCTCATGCCCAAAATATTTGGCTACTGTAATCGGCGCAAAGCGCATGCCCGCGTCTTCTATTCTGTTCTTGTTCATGCAGCAGAGGAAAATATCTTCGTTATAGCTGCCATCCGGTGCCTTCTCCCATGGCAGGCAGGCTTTCCTTGGAAATTCCAGGAGCCTTTTACTGCGGATGGAAACGCTATTGCCGACCCGGCAGATATTTCCTTTCGAGTCCCTGTAGGAATCCGTCTCTTTCGGCAACGGCCAGGGAGAACCGATATAATCATAAGCAAGGAAATCATCCCGCCAGCTCTCCGGGTTCACTACAAATCCATCATAATGCACTAACAGCACAAAATCCGTCTTAATATAATCCGCCAGTTCATATACTATCTTATAATTGAAAGCATCAATATCCTTTAGCTTCGACGTATGCTGATAACGGATCCCTTTCGGCAACGAAAGCGGCTTACGGTGCGTGATTAACACCACGTCGCCGAATGTAATCTCCCGCATACTATATTCCAATGCTTTCATCGTCTCATAGAGATTGACGCTCGTCATTGCCGCCAATGTCACATTGGGAAGTTCTAATTTCTTTTTCTCCATGCCTTGTCCATGCCTTTCCTGCCAACTTCAGTTAGAACGTATGTGGCAGAAGCTTTCTTATGCTTCCTGCCTAATCTTAATCCCCCATGTCAGAGCAGTTTACTGCGATGACATGCGATCAAGCATATCCCCGGCTCTGACTCAAATTGCAGATTGAAAAATCATTGCATCAGCATG